>NC_008278.1:4998622-5623450 GCF_000058485.1 Frankia alni ACN14a | reverse complement strand
ATCGCCCCCGGCAACGGCGCCGTCGCCGCGTTCCTGCGCGCCGCGACCGACCAGGAGCCCCTGGTGACCGGCAAGCCGGAGGCGGCGATGCACCGCGAGTCGATGCGGCGCAGCGGCGCCCGCACCCCGGTGATCGTCGGAGACCGGCTCGACACCGACATCGAAGCCGGGACCCGGTCGTCCACGCCCACGCTGCTGGTCTTCACCGGGGTCACGACGCCGTCGGAGCTGCTCGCCGCGCCGCCGGAGCACCGCCCGACCTTCCTGGCCGCCGACCTGCGGGGCCTGCTGCGGCCCGCGCCGCCGGTGCGGGCGCTGCCGGCGGCCGGCAAGCACGCTGCCGCCTGCGGCGGATGGGTCGCCCGCGTCGAGGACGGCGAGCTGCGCTGGACGGCGGACGGTGTGGATGCGGGCGACCAGCGGGCCGAGAGGGTCGAGAAGGTCGAGAAGGACGAGAAGGACGAGGGGGACGGCCTCGACGCGCTGCGGGCCGCGTGCGCGGCGGTCTGGTCCGCCACCGACGTGGGCATCGCCGTCCACGCGATCGCGGCCGAACGGCCCCCGGGCTGCGCGGATCTGGTCGCACCCGCCGCCGCGTCCTGACCCCGGCAGCACGAGCGCGGCGGCACCGTCCGCCCTCCCTCAGTCCGGTTGGAAGAACGCCAGCATCTTCCGGCTGGCGTCCGGCGCCATCAGGATTTCCTGGGCGCGCGCGGACTGCTGGGCGGCGGCGCTGGTGCGTGCGAACATCTCGCGTTCGTATTCCCGGACGGCGGCGGGAAAGTCGTCCGGGTGCGCGGCCAGCGCGAGGCCGAGCAGGGCGCCGTCGAGCAACGCCATGTTGGCGCCCTGCCCCACCGGCGGCATCAGGTGCGCGGCATCGCCGAGCAGCGTCACGCCCGGCCTCGACGGCCAGGTCAGGCCGATCGGGAGCGTGGTGATCGACCGTGGCAGGATCGTGTCGTCGCAGGCTGCGATCAGTGCGGTGAACCGTGGGTCCCAGCCGGCGAACAGCTCGATCAGCCGCATCCGGGCGGCGGCCGGGTCGCCGAACGGAATGCCGCTGGCCGCGAACCAGTCCTCGGCGGTGTGGAAGCTGAGGTAGATGCGTACGCGGCCGTCGCCGTTCCGCTGCGCCGACAGGGACTGCCCGTTGCCGAGCACCCAGTAGTTGCCGCGCCCCACCATCGCCGCGAGATCGGGATGAGTACGGTCGATGTCGGGAATGCCGAGCTCGACGACGTTCTGGCCGGTGTGCACTGGTCGGGTGTCGGTGAGCAGCGCGCGGACCCGGGAATCCGCGCCGTCGGCGCCGACCAGCAGGTCATACGTCGCACTGCTGCCGTCGGCGAAGTACAGCACGCCATCGTCGGCGGAGGTGAAGGCGCGGCCCCAGCGCACCGCGTGTTCGGGCAGAGAGTCCAGCAGCAGGTTGCGCAGATCTACACGGTCGACCTCAGGTCGTTCGAGCGGGGCGTCGTCGGGCGTGTCCTGCTGCAACAGCAGGGTGCCGTCTGGCTCGAGAAGTCGCAGGTCCTGGCCTTCGGGACGGGCAATCGCGTGGAACTTGTCGATCAGGCCGGCCTCCCGCAGCGCCCGCTGCCCGGTCCCGGAATGCAGATCAAGCATGCCGCCCTGCCCCCGCGCGCCGCGCGCTGATTCACGTTCGTACACGACGGCGTCAATACCGTTCACATACAGCACACGGGCAAGAGCCAGGCCGCCCAGGCCGGCTCCAATGACGGCGATGGTCATGGCTACCTCCGATGCACCGTATCGGTCCTGATCGGTGGGCGGCCGCAGCTCGGGCCGCAGGCGTTGGCCAGGATGACGCTGTGGTAGCCGTACGGGAGTCGGCGTGGGATGCGCGGTCAGAGCAGCGAGCGGACCCTGAGCAGGTCGCGCACGCTCGCGTCCACCTTCAGCCGGCCGCTCGTCCAGGCGGACAGCACCGACAGTCGACCCTCCGTCACCGCGATCAGGTCGTCGCTGTTCACGGTCAGGGTGATCTGGGCGTCGTCGCGGTGACCCTCGCCGAGGTCGCGCAGGCAGCCGTCGCGCAGCTCGCCGGAGAAGGCGGTCCCCAGATCCGGGATGCGGCAGACGATCGTGCGGTCGGGGGTCCGAGGCGGGCGGCCCTCGGCGGCGAGCCTGTCCAGACGGTCGGCGATGCTACGGAACGCGATCTCACACTGTGACCTGTCGGCCATCGGGAGCTCCGGCCTCCTTCGGGTCGGTTCGGGGCCGCCCGTCGGCGGGGGCCCTCCCATGGTGCCTTCCGCGGGGCGGCAGGCGACGCTCGCCGGGCGCGTGGCCGGCGAAGGTGGCGGGGACGCGGGCGGCCGGGGCGCGGGCGGCCCCGCGGCGGTCATGAGATACGTCGCATGACCCATGTCGCGCGGGAGCGTCGCATCATCGACGGAAAGTGCGGGAGGCTGACAGAGTGAGCATCGAGAACCTGCCCGCCGAGATCCGCGACGCGCTCGCGCGGCTGGACACCCTCGACGTCGTGGCGACGTCGGCACATGTGGAGGTCTTCGAGGAGATGAACCGCCGACTGGCCGACGCCCTGGCCGACCTGGACGGGTCGGGCGGCGGCGCGGCAGCCGAGGTCGATCGGGCGCAGCCACGGCCGGGTCCGGTCCGGCCGGTTCGGTGAGTCGGGCAGGGGGCGTGGTGTCCCGTCGCGTACGTCTGGACAGCGAGCTCGTCCGGCGTGGCCTCGCCCGCTCGCGGGAGCAGGCCGTGGCCGCGATCAGCGCCGGCCGCGTCCTGGTCGGCGGCATCCCGGCCACGAAGGCCGCCACCGTCGTCGACGGCACCACGTCGATCGCCGTGTCCGCCGGCGATGACCCCGGCTGGGCGTCGCGCGGCGCGCACAAGCTGCTCGGCGCCTTCGCCGCCTTCGGCGTCCCCGCTTTCGACGCCGTCCCCGACGCCGTCCCCGACGCCGTCCCCGACGCCGTCGCCCCCGCTGACGGCATCACCGCCGCTGACGCCGTCTTCGGCCCGGACGCCCCTGACGCCGGCGCCACGCCGGCCGAGGTGGCCACGCCGGCCGGGGTGGTTACGCCGGCCACGCCGGCCGGGGTGGTTACGCCGGCCGGGGTGGTTCCGGGTGCGTCGCTGGTGGTGGCCGGGCGGCGCTGCCTCGACGTCGGCGCGTCCACCGGGGGCTTCACCGACGTGCTGCTGCGCCACGGCGCGGCGTCGGTCGTCGCGGTCGACGTCGGCTACGGCCAGCTGCTGTGGCGGCTGCGCTCGGATCCGCGGGTGCGGGTGCTCGACCGGGTCAACGCCCGCGCGCTGACCCCGGCCGAGGTCGGCGAGCCGGTCGAGCTGGTCGTCGGGGACCTGTCGTTCATCCCGCTGCGCCTGGTGCTGCCGGCGCTGCGTAGCTGCGCGGCGCCGGACGCCGACTTCGTGCTCCTGGTCAAGCCGCAGTTCGAGGTGGGGCGCGAGCGGCTCGGCGCCGGCGGCGTGGTCCGCGATCCGGCGCTGCACGCCGAGGCGGTGCGTGACGTCGCGGCCGTGGCGGGCGGGCTCGGCCTCGGCGTGCGGGGGGTGACCGCGAGCCCGCTGCCCGGCCCGGCCGGCAACGTGGAGTACCTGCTCTGGCTCGCCGCGGGCGCGCCGCCCCTCGACGACGACGCGCTCGCCCACGCGGTCGAGACCGGTCCCGCCGGAGGCCGCCCGGAGCGTCCGGCATGACCCGGGAGATCCTCGTCGTCACCCATCCACGCCGTTCGATCGTGCGGGAGAGCGCCCAGCGGGTGATCGAGGGGCTGGCCGCCGCCGGGGTGTCGCCGCGGGTGCTGCGCGACGAGGCCGAGCAGCTCGACCTGACCGGGGCGAACGTCGTCCCGCACGACGCGGACGCCGCCGTCGGGGTGGAGATGGTGCTCGTCCTCGGCGGCGACGGCAGCCTGCTGCGCGGCGCGGAGTTCGCCCGCGGCGCCGACGTGCCGCTGCTCGGCGTCAACCTCGGTCACGTCGGTTTCCTCGCCGAGGCCGAACCGGACGCGCTGGAGTCCACCATCGACCACGTCGTCCGCAAGGACTACACGGTGGAGGACCGGATGACCGTCGATGTGACCGTCCGCCGCCGCGGCGAGGTCACCTACTCCGGCTGGGCGCTCAACGAGATGTCGCTGGAGAAGGCCGAGCGGGCGCGGATGCTGGAATGCGTCCTGGAGATCGACGGCCGCCCCCTGTCCCGGTGGGGCTGCGACGGGGTGATCTGCTCGACGCCCACCGGGTCGACGGCGTACGCGTTCTCCGTCGGTGGCCCGGTGATGTGGCCGGGGGTCGAGGCGCTGCTCGTCGCCCCGATCAGCGCGCACGCGCTGTTCGCCCGGCCGCTCGTGCTCGCGCCGAGCGCGACCGTCGCCGTGGAGATCCTGGAGCCGGTGCCCGGCGTCCTCTACTGCGACGGGCGGCGCCTCGTCGAGGTGCCGCCCGAGTCGCGGGTCGAGGTCGTGCGCGGCCGGCGGCCGGTGCGCCTGGCCGTGGTGCGCCCGCTGCCGTTCACCGACCGGCTCGTCGCCAAGTTCGACCTGCCCGTGGCGGGCTGGCGGGGCCGCAACGAGCGCTGAGCGGCCGTCGGACCCGGTCGGGTGGACTCGGGCAGGTTCGGGTCCGGGTTCGGCTTCGGCTTCGGGTCCGGCTCCGGCTCCGGCTTCGGGTGCGGGCCGGGCCCGGTGTCGGTTGTAGACGGTTGTTGACGGTTGAGGATGTCGGCGGACCCGGTGGGGCGGCTAGAGTTCGGGGCGTGCTCGAGGAGATTCGCATCCGCGGCCTCGGGGTCATCGACGACGCTGCCCTCGATCTCGCCGCCGGCCTGACCGTGGTCAGCGGCGAGACCGGCGCCGGCAAGACGATGATTGTGCAGGGCCTGGGCCTGCTCACCGGCGGCCGGGCCGACTACGGCCTGGTCCGGCCCGGGGTGGAGCGGGCGTTCGTCGAGGGGCGCCTGCTGATCCCGCCGGACTCCGCGGTCGCCGAGCGGGTCCGCGACGTCGGCGGCGACCTCGACGACGATCCCGGCGGCGCCGTCCTCGTCGTCGGGCGGACGCTGACGTCGGAGGGCCGGTCCCGGGCGCAGGTGGCGGGCCGCTCGGTGCCGGCGAGCCTGCTCGCGGAGATCGCCGAGGATCTTATCGCCGTCCACGGCCAGTCCGAGGCGCAGCGGCTGCTGCGCCCGTCCACGCAGCGTGTGGCGCTGGACCGCTTCGCCGGCGACGCCGTCGCCGGGCCGCTGACCCGCTACGGCGTGGTCTACACGGAGCTGAACCGGGTCAGCCGGGCGCTCGCGGAGGTCACCGAACGATCCCGCGAACGCGAGCAGGAGGCGGAGCTGCTGCGGATCGGCCTGGCCGAGGTGGAGCGGGTCGAACCGGCGCCGGGGGAGGACGTCACCCTCGACGCGGAGCTGACGAAGCTCGAACACGCCGAGACGCTCGTGCGCGCCGCCCGCATGGCCCACGCGGCGCTGATCAGCGACCCCGCGTCCGGCTCCGACGACCCCGGCGCCGTCGATCTGGTCTCCGCCGCCCGCCGCGTCATCGCCGGCGACGCCGACCTCGATGCCGACCTCGCCGCGCTGGGTGCCCGGCTGACCGAGGTGAGCATGCTGCTCACCGACGTCGCCGCCGACCTCGCCTCCTACGCCGAGAGCATCGACGCCGACCCCGAACGCCTCGCCGACGCCCAGGACCGCAAGGCCGCCCTGACCGGCCTGACCCGCGCGCACGGCACCGACATCGACGGCGTGCTCGCCTGGGCCGACCAGGCCGGCCGCCGGCTGCTGGAGCTCGACGGCGCCGGCGAGAGCGCCGAGGCCCTCACGGCCCGCCGCGACGAGCTGACCGCGGAGCTCGCCCGGCTCGCCGTCACGGTCAGCGACGCCCGGCGCGCCGCCGCGGCCCGCTTCGGCGCGGCCGTCGCCGCCGAGCTCGCCGGTCTGGCGATGCCCCGCGCCCGCGTCGAGGCCGCTGTCGCCCAGCGCGACGATCCCGCCGGCCTGCCCGTCGGCGACCGGCGCCTCGCCTTCGGCCCCTCCGGCGTCGACGACGTGGAACTGCGCCTCATCCCACATCCCGGCGCCCCGCCCCGGCCGGTGCAGAAGGGCGCCTCCGGCGGCGAGCTGTCCCGGGTGATGCTCGCCATCGAGGTCGTCCTCGCCGCCGACGACGCCGGTTCCACGATGGTCTTCGACGAGGTCGACGCCGGCGTCGGCGGGCGCGCGGCCGTCGAGATCGGCCGCCGCCTGGCCCGCCTCGCCCGCACCCACCAGGTCATCTGCATCACCCACCTGCCGCAGGTCGCCGCGTTCGCCGACCGCCATCTCGTCGTCCACAAGGCCGACGACGGCTCGGTCACCCGCAGCGGCGTCATCACCCTCGACGACGCCGGCCGCGTCCGCGAACTGTCCCGGATGCTTGCCGGCCAGGAGGAGAGCACGCTGGCCCGCGGCCACGCCGAGGAACTCCTCGCCGCCGCCGCCGCCGACAAGGCCCGCCCGTAGGTCAGGGCCCGGCCGTAGCGTGCGGACTTGTCTTAGCGCGCGCTCCAACACCTAGGGTTGCCGCTGACGGCGCACGGACCCGGCGGGCAGGGAGTAGCGGCATGCACGAGGTCAACCTTGGTGGACTGAACGTCTCGGCCCAGGGGCTCGGCTGTATGGGAATGAGCGAGTGGTACGGCGCCACCGACTGGGACGAGTCGATCGCGACCATCCACCGCGCGCTCGATCTGGGCGTCACGTTTCTGGACACCGCCGACGTCTACGGGGCCGGGCACAACGAGGTGCTGGTCGGACGGGCCATCCACGACCGCCGGGACCAGGTGCAGCTGGCCACCAAGTTCGGCATCGACCGCTCCGCCGGCGACGGCGCCCGGGTCGTCCGCGGGGAGCGGGCGTACGTCCAGCGGGCCTGCGACGCCTCGCTGCTGCGGCTCGGCGTGGACGTCATCGACCTGTACTACCTGCACCGGCCGCCGCAGACCGCCGAGATCGAGGAGACGGTCGGGGCGATGGGCGAACTCGTCGCGCAGGGCAAGGTGCGTTACCTCGGGCTGTCCGAGGTCGACGGCGCGCTGCTGCGGCGGGCGCACGCCGTGCACCCGATCGCGGCGGTCCAGAGCGAGTACTCGCTGTGGACGCGCGATCCCGAGACGTCCGTCCTCGACGCGCTGCGCGAGTTGAACGTGGGGCTGGTGCCCTACTCCCCGCTCGGCCGGGGCTTCCTCACCGCGACCGTCGACGGCTCCGATCTCGGTGCGCTCGACTTCCGGGCGCGCAGCCCGCGTTTCGTCGGGGCGGCCGGCGAGGCCAACCGCGCGATCGTGCAGGCGGTCGTCGACATCGCCGCCCGCAGGAACGCCGCTGCGGCCCAGGTCGCCCTCGCCTGGGTGCACGGGCAGGCCGGGCGGCTCGGCGTCCCGGTGGTGCCGATCCCCGGCACCAAGCGCCGCCGCTGGCTGGAGCAGAACGCCGCCGCCCTCGACCTCACCCTGGACGCCGACGACCTGGCGGTCCTCGACGCCCTCGACGCCCAGGTGGTCGGCGCCCGCTACTGACCTCCCATGTCCCTGGTGGAATGCCATCCGCGAGTCTGCCAACGCCGCCTTCCCGCTTATCCGGAGGGATAAACCGGACACGAAGGCCTCTGGATAAGCAGGAGTTCCCCTTACGGCGGTGGGGACCGGGGTCCCCGTGACGGGCGGAGGCGCCCCGGGCGGTGTGCCCAGGAGGATCGCCGAAGGCGATCTGACGGGACCCGCACGGCGGCCTGGAACCAGGGGTCCCCGTGAGGTGCCGAAGGCACCTCACGGGGAAGGTGTTACCGTGAAGTCCCGTGGAGGCGTCGGGTCCGGACCGGCGGCGTGACCACGGGAGTTTCACGTGGGCCAGGTGCATGTCACGAAGCACATCTTCGTCACCGGCGGGGTCGCGTCCAGTCTCGGCAAGGGACTGACCGCATCCAGCCTCGGGCGGCTTCTCAAGGCTCGCGGACTGCGGGTCACCATGCAGAAGCTCGACCCCTATCTCAACGTCGATCCCGGCACGATGAACCCGTTCCAGCACGGCGAGGTGTTCGTCACCGACGACGGGGCCGAGACCGACCTGGACATCGGGCACTACGAGCGGTTCCTCGACGTGAACCTCGACGGCAGCGCGAACGTGACGACCGGCCAGGTGTACTCGGCGGTCATCGCCCGTGAGCGCCGCGGCGACTACCTCGGCCAGACGGTGCAGGTCGTCCCGCACATCACCGACGAGATCAAGGATCGGATCCGGCGGCTCGCCGACGACAGTGTCGACGTGGTCATCACCGAGGTCGGCGGCACCGTCGGCGACATCGAGTCGCTGCCCTACCTGGAGGCGATCCGCCAGGTGCGCCACGAGGTCGGCCGGGACAACGCGCTGACGGTGCACGTCAGTCTGGTGCCCTACCTGGCCCCGTCCGGGGAGCTGAAGACCAAGCCGACGCAGCACTCGGTGGCGGCGCTGCGCAGTATCGGCCTGCAGCCGGACGCGGTGGTCTGCCGCTCCGACCGGCCGCTGCCCGACGCGTTGAAGAAGAAGATCGCGATGATGTGCGACGTCGACGACGAGGCGGTCGTCGGGGCGCCGGACGCGAGCTCGATCTACGACATTCCCCGGGTGCTGCACCGGGAGGGCCTCGACGCCTACGTGGTGCGCCGGCTGGGGTTGTCGTTCCGCGACGTCGACTGGACCGAGTGGGACACGCTGCTGCGCCGGGTGCACCATCCGACGAACACGGCGACGATCGGGATCGTCGGCAAGTACGTCGACCTGCCGGATGCCTACCTGTCGGTGACCGAGGCGCTGCGGGCCGGCGCGTTCGCCACCGACACCAGGGTCGAGCTGCGGTGGATCACCTCGGACGAGTGCTCCTCGCCGGAGGAGACGGCCGCGCTGCTCGACGGGGTCGACGGGATCATCGTGCCCGGCGGCTTCGGGATCCGGGGAATCGAGGGCAAGCTCACCGCGCTGCGGCACGCCCGGGAGAACGGCCTGCCGACGCTGGGCATCTGCCTGGGCCTGCAGTGCATGGTCATCGAGGCGGCCCGCGGGCTCGCGGGCCTGGCGGAGGCGAACTCCACCGAGTTCGTGTCCGACACCCCGCACCCCGTGATCTCCACGATGGCCGACCAGCACGAGGTCGTCGCCGGCACGAGGGACATGGGCGGCACGATGCGCCTGGGCCTGTACTCGTGCACGCTCGCCCCCGGCACGGTCGCCCGCCGCGAGTACGGGCAGCCGGAGGTCGCCGAGCGTCACCGTCATCGGTACGAGGTCAACAACGACTACCGCGACCGGCTCGCCGCCGCCGGGCTGGTCTTCTCGGGCACCTCGCCGGACGGCCGGCTGGTCGAGGTCGTGGAGCTGCCCGCCGACGTGCACCCCTACTACGTCGGAACGCAGGCGCATCCGGAGTTCCGGTCCCGGCCGACGCGGGCCCATCCGCTGTTCCGGGGGCTCGTCGCCGCGGCGATCGCACACGCCGACCGTCGCCGCGGGGTGCTGCCCGTCGACCTGCCGGCCACCGACGCCGGGGCCCACGAGGGAGCCGAGACGGCGGGCGCGGCTCACGCCGAGGGATCCGCGGACGACGTCGTGGCGCCGGCTGTCGCCGGCGCTGGGCATGCGGGTGGCGCGGGTGGCGCGTCCGGCCGGGGCGGTGGCGGCCGGCGCGGCAACGCCCGGCCGGGGGCCAGCTCCAACGGCACGGCCGCCCTGGTGTCGCCGTGACCGCCGAGGCGCACCGTTACGAGGTCACGGAGAGCACGCTGGCCTACGAGGGGCGGATCATCTCCGTCCGCCGCGACCAGGTGCGCATGCCCGAGGGCGACGTCTCCCAGCGCGACGTCGTCGTCCACCCCGGTGCGGTGGGCGTGGTCGCGCTCGACGACGACGGCCGGGTCGTGATGGTGCACCAGTACCGCCATCCCGTCGGCGGCCCGCTGTGGGAGCTGCCCGCCGGCATCCTCGACGTGCCCGGGGAGCCGGCGTCCGTCGCCGCCGCCCGGGAGCTCGCCGAGGAGGCCGGGCTGCGCGCCGACCGGTACGACCTGCTCGTCGACGTCTGGTCCTCGCCGGGCATGACCGACGAGGCCTACCGGGTTTTCCTGGCTCGGGACCTGCACGAGATCCCGGCGGCCGAGCGGTACGTGCCGCAGCACGAGGAGGCCGAGATGGGCCTGGCGCGCATCGACCTCGACGAGGCCGTCGCCCGGCTCCTGCGCGGCGAGATCACCAACGCGATGGCGGTCGTCGGCCTGCTGGCGACGGTGCGGGCACGGGCGGCGGACTTCGCCGGCCTGCGCCCGCTCGACGCCCCCTGGCCCGCCCGACCGGCCCACCGCGGTTAGCCCGGCGGAGCCTGGTCAGTCGTTGTGGACCAGCACGCCGGCGGCCTCGTTGACGACGAGGCCCTGCGCGGCGGCGAGGGTCACCGGGTCCAGCGCGAACGCCTGCGCGACGCCGGGCAGGGTGAACGTTCCGTCCCAGGTCACGGTGAGGGTGACCTGGTACTGCCCCGGCCGGGCGTACTCGTGCGACACGTACGCCTCGGGGTGGTCACGCGGGGAGATCGCCGAGTCGTAGGGCCGTCCGGGTGCGTCGGGGCCGGTCCCGCCGTCGCCGAACTCCCAGCGGTAGTGGGGGATCGCGCTGATCGTGGCGACGACGGGCTCGTCGACGTTGAACGTGTACGACTCCGGCACGGGCGTGTAGAGGATCGTCGCCAGGTTCGCGAAGCTGCGCCCGGACGGCGCGATGACGATCGACGGTTTCGGCAGGAGCTTGTCTCGCAGGTAGTCGGCGAGCGCGGCCTGCACGGCCGCGACCGGCACGGCGTTGTCGGGCAGCAGGTAGTTGTTGCACCCGGCCATCGTCTGGTCGAACTGGGCGCGTTCGGCGGGGGTCATCGCCGGGTCCGGGCCGACGAGCTCGTACAGCTCGCAGACCGCGGCGGGGTCGTCCGGACAGGCCTGCCCGCAGGATGCCCGCCGCGGGACGCCCCCGTCGGCGCCGGCCGGGATCCGCTCGAGCACCCCGTCGTGGTAGCTGTACTGGTAGCCGTTGGCGGTGGCGCGGGTGTCGCAGCTGCCCCAGAGCACGCCGACGCAGGGTACGCGGGTCTCGCCGCCGGGAGCCGCCTCGGCGCGGCCGGCGGTGGGCAGCCCTGCCAGGCCCGGCAGCCCCGCGCCCGGCAGCGGGCCGCCGACACCGGCGAGCAGCCCCACCGCGACGGCGACCACCACCACCCGTGCGAGCCACCGCCGGCGGAACGGCGATCGCCGGCCGCAGTGTCCGCGCGAGCACTCGCAGTGTCCGCGCGAGCACTCGCAGTGCCCGTGCGGGCCGGCGAGTGATCGCCGATCGGCGGGGGAGTCCGACGCGGCAGGCTGGATCGTCATGCCGGCCCCGGGGCGTAACGCAGGGCCTGGATGCGCCAGCCGCGCTGGGTGAGGGCGAGCACGGCCGTGGCGGCCCGGCTGGGCACGCCGGGGGCGTCGGCGGCGTGGCGCCCGGCGAGGTCGAGCAGCCCGACGGCGCCGGTGTGCAGCGTGAAGGTCACGAGGCCGACGAGCCCGGCCCGCGGCCGGGCGGACAGGTCGGTCAGGCGGTAGGCGGCGGCGTCGGCGTGCAGGCCGCGCTGCTGGAGCGATCGGGTCACCCCGACGTCCAGGGCGCACGGCTGGCAGCCGGCCAGCGCGGTCGGCGTGATCACCGCCAGCCGGCCGGCCCGGGTGGCGTCGTTGATCTCGCGGAAGTACGCCTGGACCGTGCGGGCGGCCGCGGCGGGCGTGTCGTCGGAGCCCCCGGCCACCCCGGCGGAGCCGCCCGCGGACGGATCGCCGTCGGACGGATCGCCGTCGGCCGGGCCGGCGTCCGACGGGCCGTCGGCGGAGGGAACGTCGGCGGAGGGAACGTCGGCGGAGGGAACGTCGGCGGGCGAGCCGGCGCCGGACGGACTGCCGGCGGACGCCGCGCCCGGGCGGGCGGGGACGGCCGCGCCGGCGGGCTCGTGGCCGTCGCCGCCGCAGCCCGCGAGCAGGCCCGCTCCCGCCAGGAGGGCAAGTGTCGTGACGGCGGTGATGACGACCCCCAGCCGCGCGGCGTAGCGTGACGATTCGGCGTCCGTCCGCACAAGTCGCCAGAATAGCCGCAGGAGCCCGGCATGTGGATAGGCGCCAACGGGGAACGGTGCGCAGGTCCTACTATCAGTTCGATGATGGGAGTCACCGACGGCGACCGGGCATTCCGGATGCGCCCCCCCGCCGCGGCGGGCGGGCCGGTCGAGGCGATGCGGCTGGGATCGCCGCCCGACGGCAGCGGGCCCGCTGCGGCCCTCGATCATCCCGTGCCCTCGCAGCGGGGCACGCCCGGGAACGTCATCGCGCGTTATCTCCATCATCTGGAGGGCGAACGGGGACTCGCCCAGAACTCCGTTCTTGCCTACCGTCGCGATCTGCGCCGCTACCTCAACCATCTGTCGGCGCAGGGCCTGTGCTCGTTGGACGCGGTCGGTGAGGCGGAGGTTGCCGGCTTCGCCGCCGCGTTGCGTCTGGGGGACGAGACCCATCCGCCGCTCGCGGCCGCATCGGTGGCGCGGATGCTCGTCGCGGTGCGCTCGCTGCACCGCTTCGCCGCAGAGGAGGGGGACGTCAGCGAGGACGTGTCCCGCCCGGTGCGACCGCCGACGCCGCCCCGCAAGCTGCCCAAGGCGCTCTCCGTCGACCAGGTGACAGCGGTGCTCGCCGCGGCCGCGGGCACCCCGCGGGCGGGGGTGGCGGGGGTGGCCGGCCGGGCCGAGGATCTCGCTGCGGCGCCGGTGGAACCCGCCGAGGCGGTCCGCCGGCTGCGCGCCACGGCGCTGCTGGAGCTGCTCTACGGGACCGGTGCGCGGATCTCCGAGGCGGTCGGGCTGGACGTCGACGATCTCGATCTGGAGTCCGCGGCGGTGCGGCTGCACGGCAAGGGCGGCCGGGACCGGATCGTGCCCCTGGGCCGGTGTGCCGTCGCCGCGCTCGGGGACTACCTGCGCCTGGGCCGGCCGAGCCTCGCGGGGCCCCGGTCGGGGGCGGCGGTCTTCCTCTCCCGGCGCGGCAACCGGCTGTCCCGGCAGAGCGCGTGGACGGTGCTGCGGACCGCGGCTGACCAGGCCGGAGTCGACGGCGTCTCACCGCATGTGCTGCGGCATTCCTTCGCCACCCACCTGCTCGACGGGGGGGCGGACGTCCGGGTCGTCCAGGAGCTGCTGGGCCACGCCTCGGTCAGCACCACCCAGATCTACACCCTGGTGACGGTGGATCGGTTGCGGGAGGTGTATGCGACGTCACATCCCCGGGCGCTGGGCGCGGGTCCACCCGCGGCCGCTGGCTGGATTCCCGGGCACCCGGCCGGCGGCTGAGGGACCCGACCGGCGCCGCCACGGTCGCGCCGGCCGTGCCCCGTTCGGCGGCACGGAACTCGGGTAGTGACCGAGCGTGCCCACAACCGGCTGCTCAGGACGGGGTGTAGGGCCCCAGGCTCGGCATGCCGTTCGACGGCGCCGACGTCGGCACCCCGCCGACTCCGCCGACCGCCTGCGTGCTGCGCTCGGCGAGGGTCTCGCCCACCTTGCGTGCGATCGCCTCCATCAGGCGCAGCGCCTGCGGCAGCGACAGGTTCAGCACCACTTCGCTGTCGTTCGTCATCGCGAAGCGAACCGATACGTCCGCCATTGCTCGACCTCTCTCGCCTGATTCGGAAGATCTGCTCGATGCGTGTGGAACGGAACGGTACGGCCCATCTGGGACCAATGCACGCCCGGGGTTGCCGTGGGCGCCACCGGTATCGCCCGGTGTATGCGCTCGCTCACCTATCGTGGCGGTCCATGTGTTGTAGCTGTCAGTCACGTGCGCTGCTCCTCTGCCGGTAGCGACGTGTGTGGGCCCCGTCGGGTCCGGCCGAAGTCCCGGCCGGGTGGGGGCGGGTGAAGCAAACACGTAGCTGTCCCGTTGTTCATGCATAGTCCCTCATTGCCCCCGGCTGTCCGCGAGGGGGTGGGCTCGTGGTCGGACGTCGCGCCGGAGGGTGAACGTCCCGGTTCCCACCGTTCGGCCGAGATCCGTGGGCGGATTCACGGCCGGTCATGGATTCGCGCGGCGAACGGCCCGGTCGGGCAGGATGACAGAGTGACTTCGACTGACCGCGTCCTCCCGGACGTTCCCGCACTGACGATCGGCATCCTCGGCGGCTCGGGGCCGCAGGGCGGCGGCCTGGGCCTGCGCTTCGCCGCGGCCGGCCACCTCGTCCTGATCGGCTCCCGGTCGACCGAGCGTGGCGAGGAGGCGGCGGCCAAGCTCGCCGGCCCCGGGCGTCGCATCGAGGGCGCCGACAACGCCACCGTCGCGCAGCGTGCCGACGTCGTGATCGTCGCCGTCCCGTGGGACGGTCACCGGGAGACGCTCGAGGCGCTGCGTGAGCCGCTCGCCGGGAAGATCGTCATCGACTGCGTCAACCCGATGGGGTTCGACAAGGGCGGCGCCTTCGCGCTGGCGGTGCCCGAGGGCAGCGCCGCTCAGCAGGCCGCCGCCGTCCTGCCGGACAGCACCGTCGTCGGCGCCTTTCACCATGTGTCCGCGGTGCTGCTGGCCGACGAGTCGGTCGCGAAGATCGACACCGACATCCTCGTGCTCGGGGACGACCGGGCCGCCACCGATCTGGTCGCCGCGCTCGCCGAACGCATTCCGGGGATGCGCGGCATCTACGCCGGCAAGCTGCGCAACGCCGGCCAGGTCGAGGCGCTGACCGCGAACCTGATCTCGGTCAACCGCCGGTACAAGTCGCACGCCGGCCTGCGCATCACCGACGTCTGAGCGCCGCGCGGGCGATGGGGACGGCGATGGGGACAGGGCCCCGCCCGGGCGCATCTCACGGTGATGACCCGAGCTACGACGACCTCGGCCGCCCGGTGCGGATTCCCGCATCGGTGAGCCGGGTGGTCTCGCTGGTGCCCAGCCTGACCGAGTCGATCGCGCTCTCCGCGCCGGGCCTGCTGGTGGGGGCGACCGACTGGTGCAGCCATCCGCCGGGGCTCGAGGTGGCCCGGGTGCGCGGGACGAAGAATCCGGACGTCGACGCGATCGTCGCCCTCGCCCCGGACCTGGTCGTCGCCAACGCCGAGGAGAACCGCGAATCCGACCTCGCCGCCCTGCGCGCGGCCGGGCTCGCGGTGTGGGTCACGGCGCCGAGCACCGTCGAGGCGGCCCTGGACAGCCTCGACCGGATGCTGCGGCTGGCCTGCGGCCTGACGCGCCCCGCCTGGCTCGACGCCGCCCAGGTGGCCTGGGCCGACACGGGTACCGGCACTGACGCCGTCGCCGCCGGCCCCGTCGCCGCCGGCCCCGCCGTCGCAGACGCTCACACCGATGGCGGCCGCGACGGCGGCGGCGAGGGCGACGCCGCGCGCCCTGGCTCGCGCCGTCGCGCCCTGGTGCCGATCTGGCGCCGCCCGTGGATGGCGGTCGGGCGCGACACCTTCGCCGGTGACGTGCTGCGCCGCCTCGGGGTGGACAACGTGCTGGCGGACTCCCCGCAGCGCTACCCGCGGTTCGATCCGGCCGACCTCCCGCCGCACGACCTCGTCGTGCTGCCCGACGAGCCGTACGCCTTCAGCCCGACCGACGGGCCCGAAGCGTTCGCCGCCCCCGCCGTCTGCGTCCCGGGCCGCCTGCTGACCTGGTACGGACCGTCGCTGGTGGCGGCGCGTCACGAACTCGCCGCGGCGTTGGCCCGCGCCTGACCGCCCGACTCCGGCGGTTGGCGGTTGGCGGTTGGCGGATGGTCGGTGGATCGGTGATCGGCGGTCGGTGGCGGGACTGCGGCGTCCGCGGCCGGCCACCGACCGCCGGCGTCAGTGGGCGATCAGTAGCTGTGCTCGACCGTCGGGTACTGCCCGCCGCGCACCTCGTCGCGATAGGTGCGCACGGCGTCGCCCAGCACGGTGCGCAGATCGGCGTACCGCTTCACGAACCGGGGGACGTGCCCGCCGCTCAACCCGGCCATGTCCTGCCAGACCAGTACCTGCGCGTCGCAGTCGGCGCCGGCGCCGATCCCGACCGTGGCGATGTGCAGCTCCTTGGTGACGCGGGCGGCGAGATCCGCGGGCACGACCTCCAACACGACCGCGAACGCGCCGGCGGCCTCGATCGCCAGCGCGTCGGCGAGCAGGACCTCACCCGCCTCGTCCCGGCCCTGCACCCGGTAGCCGCCCAGGGCGTGGATGCTCTGCGGGGTCAGGCCGAGATGGCCGATCACCGGGATGCCCGCGCCGACGAGCGCGGCGACCGCCGGGGCGACCCGCGCGCCGCCCTCGAGCTTCACCGCCTGGGCGCCGCCCTCCTTGAGGAACCGGGTGGCGGTTGCCAGTGCCTGCTCCGGGCCGGCCTGGTAGGACCCGAACGGCAGGTCGGCGACGACCATCGCGTGCGGTGCGCCGCGCACCACGGCGCGCACGAGCGGGATCAGCTCGTCGACCGTGACCGGCACGGTCGTGTCATAGCCGTAGACCACGTTGGCGGCCGAGTCCCCTACCAGCAGGACGGGGATCTCGGCCTCGTCGAAGACGGTGGCGGTGGTGAAGTCGTACGCGGTGAGCATCGACCATCTCTCGCCCCGGCTCTTCGCCGCCGCCACGTCGCGGACCGTGAACCGCGACCGGCGCGGCGACCGGGTTTCGGCCGGCGCGCCGTAGAGCGTCGCCGCCGTGCCCGCAGCGTCTGCGGGCCGCGAGTGGTCGTCGGAGGTCTGGTTGCGGACAGTGCCTGACGAATCCATGAGCACTCCCTGATGCGTCCGTCCGGGCGCTGGGCGTCCCGGCGTGCTGTCCATGCTGCCACGGTCGGGCCCGCCCGCCGAGTGGGTGAAACCGGTGCGCATCGCACACCCGGGCGGAAGGGAACCGCCCGCCACGCCGCTGCCATGGCAAACGGATGCGTCTGGGCCTCCGGGCACGTATGCTGATCTTGAAATGCGGCGAGACGACGCGGTGAAGACACACGGTGAGAACACACGGCGCGACCAGGTAGCGGGTGGCCTATCCATGCGGATGCATCGGCACGGTGGTGACGGGATGGATGGCAGGGCAGAGGGAGGACGTGCCGGATGACGACCGCGGATGCGCGCCCCCCGCGTCCCCGGCGTCCGTCCGATCGCGTGCCCTCCGGGGTGAAGCCCGCGCGCTCGCCCGGCCGGCCCCGGGATCCCCGGTGCGATGAGGCGATCCTCGACGCCGCCCTGCACGAGCTGGCCACCGTCGGGTTCGCCGGCCTGTCGATGGAGGCGGTGGCGGCCGGCGCCGGTGTGGGCAAGGCCACCGTCTACCGGCGGTGGCCGACGAAGGACGCCCTCATCGTCGACGCCCTGGACACGCTGGCCGACAGCGTGGAGGCCGTCGAGACCGGCTCGCTGCGCGATGACCTCGTGGCCTGGCTCAACGCCCTGCGCCGGCACAACATCCAGTCCCTGTCCGGGCGCATCATGCCCAGGCTCGCCGCGGAGCGGTCCACCCATCCGGAGCTGTTCGCCACCTACTCACAGAAGGTGATCGAACCGTCCCGGCAGCGCGCGGCCGACCTGCTGCGCCGCGGCGTCGACGCGGGGGAGCTCGCCGCCGATGTCGACGTGGACCTGGTCGTCGACATGCTCATCGGCCCGGTCGCCTACCGCCAGTACATGAGCGGCAATCGAGAGGTGAGCGGCACGCGCATCGGCACGATCGTCGACACCGTGCTCGGTGGCATCCTGCGCCGTGACCCCGGGTTGCCGGGAACGGGCGCCGGCCCGGAGGCCGCCCCCGGGATTGACGACCCGGACGGCGGCGGTTCGCGGGGCCCAGCCCGTCCCGGCGGGCCGGCCTCGGCCGGTCCCGCGGGGACGGCTGGTCCGGGCGCGGGCGGGCGCCCGGATTCCGGCGTCTACCCGGTTGGCGGTCCGTATCCGGTCGGTGGTCCGTACCGCGTCGGCGGGAGCAGCGGCGTCGCTGGACTCAACGGCGTCGCTGGACTCAACGGCGTCGATGGCGCTGACGGTGTCGGCGGGTCCAACGGGGTCGGCGGGTCCAACAATGTCGGCGGGTCCAACAATGTCGGCGGGTCCAACAATGTCGGCGGGTCCAACGGCGTCGGCGGGTCGCGTGGCCACGGCGGGATGTACCCGACCCGGGCCGTGCGCGGCGTGGCCGGCCGGCATGGCTCCGGCGGGACGCACCGGCTGACCGGGCCGGTCGTCACCAACGAGCGCGGCGGGGCGGACTCGTCACCCTGAGTGTAAACGCCTTGGGGGCCCCACACGGGCGCGAGTAGCATCGCGGACGGGTCAGGAAGGCCCGCCGTGGGGCCGCCCGCAGGGCCGGCGACACGTCGTCGGCGCGGTGATCCCCGCGCACGTGTGTCCTATCGCAACAGGAGACTCTCGGTGTCCGACGTCCGCGTTACCGTCCAGCACGCCCAGCGTAGCGATCCGCGGGTGGTGCCGACCGGGACGACGGCCGCCGACCTGTTCGCCGACGACCGTGACGTCATCGCCGCCCTGGTGGACGGCCAGCAGCGTGATCTCGCGCATGTCCTCGACGACGGCGCCGTCGTCGAGCCCATCGCGATCGGCTCGCCGGCCGGCCGGGCCATCGTGCGGCACTCCGCCGCGCACGTCGTCGCCCAGGCCGTCCAGGACCTGTTCCCGAAGGCCCGGCTCGGCATCGGCCCGCCCATCGACAACGGTTTCTACTACGACTTCGACGTCGAGACGCCGTTCACTCCGGAGGACCTGAAGGCCATCGAGAAGAAGGCCCAGGCCATCATCAAGGCCGGCCAGCGGTTCTCCCGCCGGGTCGTCACCGAGGAGCAGGCCCGCGCCGAGCTCGCCGCCGAGCCGTACAAGATCGAGCTGATCGGGCTGAAGTCGAGCGCCGGCGAGGATGCCGAGGCCGAGGCCGATGCCGAGGCCGCCGTCGAGGTCGGCGCCGGAGAGCTGACGATCTACGACAACCTCGACGCGAAGACCGGCGAGCTGTGCTGGAAGGACCTCTGCCGGGGACCGCACGTGCCGAGCACCCGGTCGATCCCGGCGTTCGCGATCCTGCGCTCGGCGGCGGCCTACTGGCGGGGCAGCGAGAAGAACCCGCAGCTCCAGCGCATCTACGGCACCGCCTGGGAGTCCCGCGACGCCCTGAAGGCCTACCAGACGAGGCTCGCCGAGGCCGAGAAGCGTGATCACCGCCGCCTCGGCGCGGAGCTGGACCTGTTCTCCTTCCCGACCGAGATCGGCCCGGGCCTGGCCGTGTTCCACCCGAAGGGCGGCGCGATTCGCACCGCGATGGAGGACTACGCGCGGCGCCGGCACATCGAGGCCGGCTACTCGTTCGTCAACACCCCGCACATCACCAAGTCCGACCTGTACGAGATCTCCGGTCACCTGGACTGGTTCGCCGACGGCATGTACCCGCCCATGGAGCTCGACGGCGGCACCGACTACTACCTCAAGCCGATGAACTGCCCGATGCACATCCTGATCTACCGGTCGCGGGGCCGGTCGTACCGGGAGCTGCCGCTGCGGCTGTTCGAGTTCGGCACGGTCTACCGGTACGAGAAGTCCGGCGTCGTGCACGGCCTGACCCGGGTGCGCGGCCTCACCCAGGACGACGCCCACCTGTTCTGCGCCCGTGAGCAGTTGCCCGCCGAGCTCGACAGCGTGCTGAACTTCGTCCTGGGGCTCCTGCGGGACTACGGCCTGAGCGACTTCTACCTGGAGCTGTCGACCAAGCCGGAGGGCAAGGCCGTCGGCACCGACGCCGAGTGGGAGGAGGCCACCGAGCTGCTGCGCGCCGCGGCGCAGAAGCAGGACCTGGAGCTCGTCCTGGACGCCGGCGGCGGCGCGTTCTACGGCCCGAAGATCTCCGTCCAGGCCCGCGACGCCATCGGCCGGACCTGGCAGTTGTCCACCATCCAGGTCGACTTCCAGCTACCGCAGCGCTTCGACCTGGAGTACCAGGCCGCGGACGGCACCCGCCAGCGTCCCTTCATGATCCACCGAGCGTTGTTCGGGACGATCGAGCGCTTCCTCGCCATCCTGCTCGAGCACTACGCCGGGGCGCTGCCGCCGTGGCTGGCCCCGGTCCAGGCGATCGGCATCCCGATCACCGACGAGCACGTGCCCTACCTCGACGGGGTGGCCGCGAAGCTGTCCGCCCACGGTGTCCGGGTGGAGGTCGACTCCTCGGACGACCGGATGCAGAAGAAGATTCGCACGGCGCAGAAGCAGAAGGTCCCCTTCATGCTGCTCGCCGGAGACGAGGACGTCGCCAAGGGTGCGGTGTCGTTCCGATTCCGCGACGGCACCCAGCGCAACGGCGTCCCCGTCGACGATGCCGTCGCCGAGATCCTCGACGCCGTCACCCGCCGCCTCCAGGTCTGACCGCCGCGCGCACCCAGACGTGATCCCGGGTGCCCGGGGCATCACCACCAGTCCGCCTTCCGGGGTGACGTCGAATCCGTGACGTCACCCCGGAATCGGGTGGTTCCACTCTTCTGGAGATGTGGGTGGTGCGCGGGGGAGACGCGGGGGACGCTGAATCCGACAAGACGCAAGCTGGCAGATCACTGGGCGAGCGTGGCCCGCGAGCGAGGCGTCGACGCCGCCGCGCTCCATGCGCAGGCACGCCAGCTCGCGGCGCTCTATGTCACGGGTTACGTCGCCGAGGCATACGCGAAGGCCCTCGCCTCGGCACGCGGGCGGCCCGTGCTGCACACGCACAACCTCATACCGCTGCTTGAAGAATGCGGGATCCACAGAAGTGATCTTCCGCTGGATCTGCGGGTATACGCCGTACAACTGGGTCTGGCGTCGGCTCGCGGACGGCAACGGGGATCATTCGCCCCGATCGCTGGTCCGGCTGTTCGATCGGGTGCTGGAGCGGGAACGCGGATGGTATCCGGCATCGCCGTACGAGCGAAGCCTTATCCGGCCCAGGGCGCTGGTGGAATCGTTGGACGACATCAGCGACCAGGAGATGGCCTCGCTGGAGGAGGAGTTCGCCGAACTCGTCCCGCTGTTCGACGCGCTGCGGGAGATCGGCCGCACGCCGTTCCCGGCCGGTGAGCTCGCGGTGGACTCGGATGTGGTCAGCCTGGGGTTGGAGGTCGGCCTGTTGCACATCGACTCCGGCACGCGGGACGAGGCCGAGCGATATCGTGTCCCGGAGCTCCACCGGAAGGCGCTGCGAATGGGGCGCAAAGGCCAGGCCTGAGTGCTGTCTCCGCCCCGCCTCGTCGGCAGCATGATCCGCGGTGCGGTCGCGGATTGCGGGGTAGACCCTCCGGTAGATGGTGTGGGCAGGATGTGACGCGCTGTTGGCGGGCGGGTTGCCGGCGCGCAACAGCACGGCGGCGCAGCGGTGTCCTCGCTAGGGTCGGGTCAGGCTGACCGGGCGGCCCGTATGGTCGAGTCCCCACCTCAGCGCGGAGGCACCATGGACAAGCAGCAGGAGTTCGTTCTCCGGACGCTGGAGGAGCGGGACATCCGCTTCGTTCGGCTCTGGTTCACCGACGTGCTCGGCTACCTGAAGTCGGTGGAGATCGCGCCGGCCGAGCTCGAGGGTGCGCTCGCCGAGGGCATCGGATTCGACGGTTCCGCGATCGAGGGTTTTGCCCGGGTGCACGAGGCCGACATGCTGGCCCGGCCGGACCCCTCCACGTTCCAGGTGCTTCCGTGGCGCGGTGAGCATCCGCTGACCGCGCGGATGTTCTGTGACCTGATCATGCCGGACGGGGCGCCGGCCGCCACGGACTCACGGTGGGTGCTGCGCCGCGCCCTGGCCCGGGCGGCGGACGCGGGTTTCACCTTCTACACGCATCCCGAAATCGAGTTCTTCCTGCTCAAGGAGCCGCCGAAGCGCGGTGGCCCGATGCCGGCACCCGTCGATGAGTCGGGGTACTTCGACCTCACGCCGAACGACATCAGCCATGACTTCCGGCAGCAGGCGATCAGCATGCTGGAGCGGCTGGGCATCTCGGTGGAGTTCAGCCATCACGAGGTCGCGCCCGGCCAGCAGGAGATCGATCTGCGTTACGCCGACGCCCTCACCATCGCGGACAACATCATGACCTTCCGGCAGGTCGTGAAGGAGGTGGCGCTGCGACAGGGAATCTACGCCACCTTCATGCCGAAGCCGTTCGGAGATCAGGCCGGCTCGGGCATGCACACCCACCTGAGCCTTTTCGAGGGTGACCGCAACGCCTTCCACGACCCGACCGACGAATACCAACTTTCGAAGGTCGCGAAGGCGTTCATCGCCGGTCTGCTCACGCATGCCGCGGAGATCACCGCGGTGACGAACCAGTGGGTGAACTCCTACAAGCGGCTGATCGGCGACCAGCGCCTCGGCGAGGTGCTGGAGGCGCCCGCGTACGTGTGCTGGGGCCACAACAACCGGTCGGCCCTGGTGCGGGTGCCGCTGTACAAGCTGCACAAGTCGCAGGCGACCCGGGTGGAGTTCCGGCTACCGGACAGCGCGTGCAATCCCTATCTCACCTTCGCCCTGGTGTTGGCCGCGGGGCTACGAGGGGTGCAGGGCGGTTACGATCTGCCCGCGCCGGCGGCCGACGACGTGTGGACGCTGACCGACGTCCAGCGTCAGGAGCGGGGGATCACGGCCCTGCCGGGTTCGCTCGCCGAGGCGATCACGGTGATGGAACGCTCCTCGCTGGTGCGCGAGACCCTCGGGGACGAGCTGTTCGAGTTCTTCCTGCGGAACAAGCGGGCCGAGTGGCAGGACTACCGTCGGCAGGTGACCCCGTTCGAGATCGACCGCTACCTGCCCGTGTTGTGAGCGTCCCGCGATGCGTGTCGAACGGCCGGGGGTGTCGATCGGGTCCGGCGGACCGCCCGCGCCGCCCGCCGCGGACCATCCGCGCGGCAGCTCGGTAGTCGCCCGGCTCGCCCGGCTCGGCTTCAGCGACGTCGACCGGGTGGCGGCGACCATGGAGCGGCTCGGCCTGCTCGACGGTTCGGCGGCGCCGTCCGGCGGGGATGAGCGGGCCGGTGGACAGTCGCGGGCCGGTGGACAGTGGCAGGCCGGGTCGGGCGGGGAGGTCCGGCTCGCGGGGAACGTCGTGGTCGGCGCGCTGGCCGCGGCGGCCGACCCCGACCTGGCGCTCGCCGCGCTGGACCGGCTCGTCGACGCGCTCGGCCCGACCGACGGGCGGGGACTCGTCGCGGACCTGGCCGGGCACGCCGGGCTGCGGGAGCGGCTGTGCGCCGTGCTCGGCGCGAGCCGTGCGCTCGGCGATCACCTGGCTCGCCATCCCGCCGACTGGCAGGTGCTGCGGCCCGACGAGCTGGTCGCAGCCCCGCCCGATGCCGGCCGGATGCGGGCGGCGCTGCTGCGCGCGGTCGGCGCGAACCCCACCGATCCGGCGCCCCGCGCCGTCGACGACCGGCCGGCGACCCTCGACGCGCTGCGCGTCGCCTACCGCCGGGCGCTGCTCGTCGTCGCCGCCCGGGACCTCACCGGCGCGGTGGCGCTGGACGACGCCACCGCGGAGCTCGCCGACCTGGCCGCCTCGGCGCTCGACGCGGCGCTGGCGATCGCCCGCGCCGGCCTCGACCCGGACCTGCCCTCGGTCCGGCTCGCCGTCATCGGCATGGGCAAGTGTGGGGGCCGGGAGCTGAACTACGTCAGCGACGTCGATGTCCTGTTCGTCGCCGAGCCGGCGGCCGCCGGTGGCGCGACGGCCGGTGGTGCGGCGGTCGGCGGGGAGGCGGCGCTGCGGGCCGCGACGCGGATGGCCGAGGGGCTGGTGCGGGCGGCGGGGCTGGTGACCTCCGCGGGCGCGTTGTTCCAGGTCGACGTCGGCCTGCGGCCGGAGGGCCGCGACGGCGTCCTGGTGCGCACCCTCGACAGCCACCGCACCTACTACCGCCGCTGGGCCCGGACCTGGGAGTTCCAGGCCCTGCTCAAGGCCCGTCCGA
This sequence comes from Frankia alni ACN14a, assembly GCF_000058485.1. Taxonomy (NCBI): domain Bacteria; kingdom Bacillati; phylum Actinomycetota; class Actinomycetes; order Frankiales; family Frankiaceae; genus Frankia; species Frankia alni. Next base: position 5,599,404 of record NC_008278.1, on the reverse strand, counting down.
TCGCCGGTGACCTGGTGCTCGGCGCGGAGTTCTGCGCCATGGTCGCGCCGCTGGTCTGGACTGCCGCCTCCCGGCCGGACTTCGTCGCCGACGTGCGGGCGATGCGGCGCCGGGTCGAGTCGACGCTGTCGCGCGCGGAGTCGGAGCGCAACCTCAAGCTCGGCCCGGGCGGACTGCGCGACGTCGAGTTCGCCGTCCAGCTCCTGCAGCTCGTCCACGGCCGGGTGGACGCGAAGCTGCGGGAGCGCTCGACGCTCGCCGCCCTCGACGGCCTCGCTCGCGGCGGGTACGTGGGCCGGCGCGACGCCGCCGAGCTCACCGAGGCGTACCGCTTCCTGCGCAACGCCGAGCACCGGCTTCAGCTCCAGCGCCTGCGCCGGGTGCACAGCCTGCCGCGGGATCCGGGCGAGCTGCGCTGGCTCGCCCGGTCGATGGGGATGCGTACCGCCCAGGACTTCGTCGACGCCCACGCCCGGATCGTGCGCACCGTGCGCTCCCTGCACCAGAAGCTGTTCTACGCCCCGCTGCTGGAGGCGGTCGCGCGGCTGTCGACCGAGGAGATCCGGCTGTCCCACGCCGAGGCGCAGCAGTGGCTCGCCGCGCTGGGATTCGCCGCCCCGGACCGCTCACTGCGCCACATCGAGGCGTTGATCAGTGGGGTGAGCCGGACGGCCGCGATCCAGCGCCATCTGCTGCCGACGTTGCTGCCGACGCTGGCCGACGCGCCCGACCCCGACGCGGGCCTGCTGGCCTACCGCCGGGTCAGCGAGGCGCTCGGCCGCGCCCCCTGGTACCTGCGGCTGCTGCGCGACTCCGCCGGCGCCGCCGACCGGCTCGCCCGGGTCCTCGCCTCCAGCCCGTACGTCGCGGACCTGATGACGCGGGCGCCCGAGTCGGTCCGGCTGCTGCGCACCGAGGCCGACCTCGTCCCGGTGCCGCGCGAGACGCTCAGCCGAACGATGCTCGCGATCGCGCACCGCAACCCCGACTGGGAGGACGCCGTCGGCCGGGCCCGGGCGGTGCGCCGCGAGGAGCTGGTCCGGGTGGCCTGCGCGGATCTGCTCGGTCTGCTCGACGTGGCCGCGGTCGGGCGGGCCCTGGCGGACGCCGCCGCCGCCACCGTCGCCGCGACGCTGCTCGTCGCGGAGCGCAGGATCGCCGGGGGCGACCCCGCCTGCCTGCCGGCGCGGCTCTCCGTCATCGCGATGGGCCGGCTCGGCGGGGCGGAGATGTCCTACGGCAGCGACGCCGACGTCCTGTTCGTGCACGAGGCCCGACCGGGCTACTCGGCGCAGCAGGCGCAGCGGGCCGCCGCCGAGGTGATCGGGGAGCTGCACCGGCTGCTCGCCGTCTCCGGCCCGGATCCGGCGCTTCGGCTGGACTCGACGCTGCGCCCGGAGGGCCGCAGCGGCGCCCTGTCGCGCCCGCTTGACGCCTACGACGCCTACTATCGCCGCTGGTCGCAGGACTGGGAGTCGCAGGCGCTGCTGCGGGCGCGGCCGCTGGCGGGCGCTCCCGAGCTCGCCTACCGGTTCTGCCGGCTCGCCGACACGGTGCGCTACCCGACGGCGCTGCCGGCGGCGTCGATCGAGGAGATCATCCGGCTGCGGGGTCGGATGCGGCGGGAGCGGATCCCCCGCGGGGTCGATCCCAGCCGCCACCTGAAGTTCGGTCCCGGCGGGCTCACCGACGTGGAATGGGCGGTGCAGCTTCTCCAGCTGCGCCACGGCCGGGAGGTCCCGTCGCTGCGCACCACCTCGACCCTCGACGGCCTGCGGGCCGCGGTGCTCGCCGGGCTGCTCGGCGAGGCGCAGGCGGGTGACCTGCAGGCGGCCTGGCTGTTGGCGTCGCGGCTGCGCAACGCGAGCACACTCGCGGGCTGGCCGCGGCCGGACGTGCTGCCTGATCGCCCGGCGGCCCTGGAGGCGACGGCGCGGGCCGCGGGCTGGCCGGCGGACGGCGCCGGTGACCTCGTCGCCGAGTACCGGCGGCTGGCGGCCCGGGCCGAGGCGGTCGTCGCGGACGTCTTCGCGCGGGAGCGGACCGCCGAGTTCGGCTGAGCGCCCGCCGCCGCCCGCCCCGGGACGCCGACAGGCCGGCCGTCCGAGGGAAGCCTCGGACGGCCGGCCTATCGCCTGCCACCTCACGTCGCGCGGTGCGCACCGTTGCGGGAACCGGGGGATCGGGGCGCCGGCGCTCCCCCGCGCGAGCGCCCCGGCCATGACGCGATGTCTGCCCAGCCGTGTCGGCCTGCCTCGTTGGCCTGCCTCGTTGGCCTGCCTCGTTGGCCTGCCTCGTCGGCCAGGCTCAGACGCTCACCTCGGCGGGCGCCGCAGTGGTCTGCGACGGCACGAACAGGGTCGGCTTGTCGCCGGCCAGGGCGCTGCAGCAGGTGTCGACGATGAGCGCGGTGACCAGGTACGGGTCCATGTTCGCGTTCGGACGACGGTCCTCCAGCCAGCCCTTCTTGGCCTTCTCGACGGCCCAGGGGATACGGACGGAGGCGCCGCGGTCCGAGGCGCCCCAGGAGTACTTGTTCCAGGGGGCGGTCTCGTGCTTGCCGGTCAGCCGGTCCTGGATGCCGTACCCGTAGTGGGTGACGTGCTCCATGACGCGCGTGCCGAGCGCCTCGCAGCACGCGACGATGGCGTCCCAGCCCTCCATCGTCTGCTTGGTGGAGAAGTTGGTGTGCGCGCCGGCACCGTTCCAGTCACCGGGGATCGGCTTCGCGGCGAAGGACACCTCGACGCCGTAGTCCTCGGCGATCCGGTGCAGCAGCCAGCGGCCCAGCCAGATCTGGTCGCCGATGGCGGGCGCCGGCAGGACGCCGATCTGGAACTCCCACTGGCCCATCATGACCTCGGCGTTGGTGCCCTCGATGGCGAGGCCGGCGTCGAGGCACGCCTGGGTGTGCCGCTCGACGATCTCGCGACCGGGCATCTTCGAGCCGCCGACACCGCAGTAGTACGGACCCTGCGGTGCGGGGTACCCGACCTCCGGCCAGCCGTACGGGCGGCCGTCCTTGAAGAAGGTGTACTCCTGCTCGATGCCGAACATCGGCGACATGTCGGCGTACTTCTCGGCGACCGCGCGGGTGGCTGCCCGGGTGTTCGTCGGGTGGGGCGTGAAGTCGGTCAGCTCGACCTCGCACAGCACCAGGATGTTGTCGCCACCCCGGATCGGGTCGGGCGTGACGAAGACGGGACGCAGCACGCAGTCCGAGTTCGATCCCGGCGCCTGGTTGGTGCTCGAGCCGTCGAAGCCCCAGATCTCCGGCTCCTTGCCCTTCTTGATGATGCGGGTCTTGCTGCGCATCAGGGGCTCCGGCTCGGTGCCGTCGATCCAGATGTATTCGGCCTGAATGAATTCGGCCTTGCTCACTCAATACTCCCCGTGGTTGGTCCTGCACGGAACGGAGCGACTTCGTGATCGGCCTGGGGGAGGCCGACCCAGGCCGCGGTGGACGGGAGGGTTCGGTCGGAGCTTCGTCGGGCCCCGTTACCGGCCCGTTCCGTGATTGTTAATTCTTCGTCTCTGGTGCGTCACGGATGGTATTGGCGGCCGGACCAGGGCATTGGTTCCCCGAGGCCGTTCGGGCGGCTGTCCCAAGGTGGTGGGCGCCAATTTTACCGCTCCCGCCCCGGCAGTACGGAGTATTTCGCCCGGGGGACGCCGGCGGCCATGCGCGAGGCCACTCCGGCCCGGCCGGAACGGGGACTGGAGAGGCGGCCGGCGGGCATCTCGGCCGGTTCTTCGCCGGTTCTCGGCCCGCGCGCGCGGTGCCCCGGCCGCGCGGCCGGGTTTCTCGACCCGGCCGGCGGCGACGGTGCTTCTGTCGGTCAGATGTCGTAGTAGAGGGTGAACTCGTACGGGTGCGGCCGGAGCCGGATGGCGTCGACCTCGTTGAGCCGCTTGTACTCCAGCCAGGTCTCGATCAGATCCGTGGTGAAGACGTCGCCCTCGCGAAGGAAGTCGTTGTCCGCCTCGAGCGCGTCCAACACCTTCTCCAGCGAGCCGGGAACCTGCGGAACCGCGGCCAGCTCGTCCGGCGGGAGCTCGTAGAGGTCCTTGTCGATCGGGTCCGGCGGGTCAATCTTGTTACGGATGCCGTCCAGGCCGGCCATGAGCATCGCGGCGAAGGCCAGATACGGGTTGCAGCTCGGATCCGGGACGCGGAACTCGACCCGCTTCGCCTTGGGCGAGTCGCCGCCGAGCGGGATGCGGCAGCATGCGGAGCGGTTGCGTGCCGAGTAGACGAGGTTGACCGGTGCCTCGTAGCCGGGGACCAGCCGGCGGTAGGAGTTCGTGGTCGGGTTGGTGAATGCCAGCAGCGCCGGCGCGTGGTGCAGCAGGCCGCCGATGTAGTAGCGCGCCGTGTCCGACAGACCACCGTAGCCGTTGGGGCTGTAGAACAGCGGCTCGCCGTCCTTCCACAGGCTGGAGTGCACGTGCATGCCCGAGCCGTTGTCCTCGAACAGGGGCTTCGGCATGAAGGTGACGGTCTTGCCCCGGCTGCGGGCGACGTTGCGGATGACGTACTTGTAGAGCATCAGGTTGTCCGCGGTCTTCAGCAGCGTGTCATAGCGGATGTCGATCTCCGCCTGGCCGGCGGTGCCGACCTCGTGGTGCTGCATCTCGACGGTGATGCCGGTCTCGTAGAGGACCCGGGTCATCTCCGAGCGAAGATCCGTGAAATGGTCGGTCGGCGGGACCGGGAAGTAGCCGCCCTTGAAACGGGGCTTGTAACCGAGGTTGCCGCCCTCTTCCTTCCGGGAGGTGTTCCAGGCGGCCTCGACCGAGTCGACCTGGTGCATCGACCCGTAGGGGTTGTAGTCATAGCGGACGTCGTCGAAGATGTAGAACTCCGCCTCGGGCCCGAAATAGGCCGTGTCGGCGATGCCCGTACCGCGCAGGTACGTCTCCGCCTTCTTGGCGATGTTCCGCGGGTCCCGGGAGTACTGCTCCTTCGTGATCGGGTCGTGGATGAAGAACGTCATCGCGAGGGTCTTGTGTTCACGGAACGGATCCACGAAGGCGGTCTGCGGGTCCGGCAGCAGCAGCATGTCGGACTCGTGGATGGCCTGGAAGCCTCGAATCGAGGACCCGTCGAACATCAGCCCGTCGGTGAACACCGACTCGGCGAAGACCTGCGTCGGAATGGTGAAGTGCTGCATGATTCCGGGCAGATCACAGAATCGTACGTCGATGAACTGCACGTCCTCGTCGCGGATATAACGGAGCACGTCCTCGGCTTTTGTGAACATACGACCTCCAGCGTCCCGTCACGCTTATCAAGCCTGTAGGTTACGGCATGTCGATGTGTCTTCGGTCATGCCCCGGCGGACCCGTGACATCACGAAGTCGTTTCGTTTATGTTACAGGAGCGCACTTTATCACCCTTGGTGAACCCTTGGGTGCAGCTCGGTGCGGCGGATAAGCTTGCGTCGTGGGACGAGCACTTGGAGGCTGGCTCGAAGGGCCTGGTCTGCCCAGGGACACGCCGCCGGGCGTCCGGCTGGGGCTGCCGGCGGAGGGCCGCGGCTCGGTCGTGGGCTTCGGGCCGCGGCTGGGCGCGTACCTCATCGACGCGGTCGTGGCGAACCTGATCGTCGGCGTGCTGTACCTGGCCGGGCTCGGCTCCGCCGGCGACGTCCGCGGCCTGGCGATCTACCTGGTGTTCCTGCTGGAGGAGTTCATCCTCGTCAGCACCGGCGGCCAGACGATCGGCATGCGGCTGTTGGGCATGCGCGTGATCCGGCTGCGTGACCGCGGCCGGCAGTCCTGGCCCTGGGTGGGGGTGCGCACCCTGCTGTTGGCCCTGCTGGTGCCCGTGTTCATCTGGGACCGCGACCAGCGCGGCCTGCATGACCGGGCGGCCGGGACCGTGGTCGTGCGCGATCCCGTCCGCGCGGACTCCGCCTCCTAGACCGGCTGGGCCCCTGGGTCGGCTGGATCTCCAGGGTTGGCCCGACCTCCAGTGCCGGCTGAACCTCCAGTGCTTGCCCGACCTCCAATGCCGGCTGAACCTCCTGGACCGGTAGGTCCTGTTCGGCGGTTGCCTGCCCTGCCTGCTCGTCCTGGCCGTTCTTCGGTCGTCCTCGGTCGAGGGGGCGTCAGCGCAGGCGGCCGCCGCGAGGCACGTTGCGGGGGATCGGGCCCTTCGGGATCGGCAGGGCCGCGCCGCCCAGAGCGCGCAGCCGGCGGTCGAGGGCGTCCACCTCCCCGCGGCGCAGCGTCCGGCGCAGTCGCATCAGCGTGCCCTGAAGCTTCGGCAGCGGCGTCTCGCCCTCACCGGTGCCGACGATGATGTCGGTCACCGGCGTGTCGCCGACGACCTTGCGGATGCGGCGCTTCTCCGCGACGAGCAGCTCCCTCGGCCCGCGGCCGCGGCCCTCCGCGATGATGACCACTCCGGCGCGGGAGACGACCCGGTGCACCACGTCCTGGTGGCGGTTCACGCCGACGGCGGGAGTGATCCGCCAGTCGCCGCGCATCCGCTCGACCACGCCGGCGGCGGCGCCGGGCTGGCCCTCCATCTCCGCGTAGGCGGTGCGCTGGACGCGCCGGCTGAACACGTTCAGAGCGACCACGACGCCGAGCAGGATGGCGATCGGGATCCACACGTAGAGCGGCCCGACGAAGAGTCCGAGGAGGATGCCGACCGCGAGCGGAACGAAGAAGGCCGCAAGGGTGAACCAGAGCACCTGCGGATCGCGCTGGCGCGTGATCTTGAAGACCACCCGCAGCTGCGCGAGACGGGCTTTGAACCCGGTCCCCTCCGCGGCACCGCTCGCGCTGCCACGGCGGCCCGCACTGTTACCGCCGCCACTGCCGCTCGTACCGCCACTGCCGCTCGTACCGCCACTGCCGCTCGTACCGCCACTGCGGCCCGCCCCGCCGCCGCGCCCCGAGGCGCCGCCTCGGCTCCCGTCGTTCTTTCCGCCCGCTGCCGCGTTCCTGCCCGCCGCCGCGGGGGTCGACGATCCCGCGGTGTCCCTCGGCTGCTTCCTCAGTGCCATGACCGCGAGCCTACGGCCTGGCGCGTCGCCCCCGTGCGGCTGTCGCGTCCGTCGGGAAGCATCCGTCGGGAGCCATCCGCTCGGTCAGGGGGATTCGCTCGGTCAGGGGGATTCGTGCGGCCCCGGCTGGCTGTGCGCGGGATGGCCCGCCGGTCGGGCGGTCAGCTCTGGACGGCGACGATCCGCGGCAGCCCGCGCACGGCCGCGCCCAGCCGGGCGGTGGTCGCGGCGCTGCCGAGGCCGGCCAGCCGAGGGGCCCGTGCGCCACTCTCGGCGCCCGGGATGCTCGCGCAGGCCTCGGGCCTGGGGACGATCGGGGCCAGCGCCACCGGGTCGACCCACCGGTAACCCGACGTGACGTGCAGATCTGCGGCCGCGCGCCAGGCGTTGCGCCGCGCGGTCTTCTGCCCGCCATGCGGCAGCACGAGCAGGGTCGCTTCCTCAAGGACGCTGAGCAGTGAACGGAGCACGATGGGAACGACCTCCCGGCACGGTCGTGGGCGCACACCTCGATGATGGGCCAGCGAGAGACCCCCCTCGTGACAAGGGGGTGACGCTACGATGGGTAGCCTAGCCCGTCGGGGGGACACCCACCAGCGTGCTCGTCACTGCGTGTGAGAGGTTTCCAGCACACTTTTGGGGAGATCGGACGCTGCGGTGTGGCCCTCGCCACGAGCCGTGATCGCCTGCTGGTAGAGCCGGCCGGCCCGGTAGGACGAGCGCACGAGCGGCCCGGACATGACCCCGGAGAAGCCCAGCTCGGCGCCGACGCGCTCCCAGTCGAGGAACTCCTCCGGCCGCACCCACCGTTCCACCGGGTGGTGACGGGGCGTGGGCCGCAGATACTGGGTGACGGTGAGTAGCTCGCAGCCGGCGGCGTGCAGATCCCGCATGGCCGCGTGGATCTCCTCGGCGGTCTCGCCGAGGCCGAGGATCAGGTTCGACTTCGTGACCAGCCCGGCCGCGCGGGCCTGACGCAGAACGTCGAGGGAGCGCTCGTAGCGGAACGCCGGCCGGATCCGCTTGAAGATCCGCGGCACCGTCTCGAGATTGTGCGCGAGCACCTCGGGGGCCGCGCCGAAGACCTCGTCGAGCTGGTCGGCGCGCCCGCCGAAGTCGGGGATGAGAACCTCCACCCCGGTACCCGCGGACAGCGCGTGGATCTGGCGGACCGTCTCGCCGTACAGCCAGGAGCCGCCGTCGGCCAGGTCGTCGCGGGCCACGCCGGTGACCGTCGCGTAGCGCAGCCCCATGGTGCGCACCGACTCCGCCACCCGCCGCGGCTCGTCCCGGTCCAGCGGGGTGGGACGGCCCGAGTCGATCTGGCAGAAGTCGCACCGCCGGGTGCAGACGTCCCCGCCGATCAGGAAGGTGGCCTCGCGGTCCTCCCAGCACTCGTAGATGTTCGGGCAGCCGGCCTCCTCGCACACCGTGTGCAGCCCGGCGGCCCGCACCAGCCCCTTGACGTCGGAGTACTCCGGGCCCGTGCGCATCCGGGTGCGGATCCACGGCGGCTTGCGCTCGATCGGCGTCTGTGCGTTGCGCGCCTCCAGGCGCAGCAGGGGGCGTCCCTCGGGGGCGACCGCGCTCATCCGACCAGCTCCATCCGCTCGGTCCCGGCCTGCGACGACGACGGCGGCTGCGGCGGCGCCGGGGGCGCGTCGGCCGGCTCGACCCGCGCGGTGACGCGATCGCCGAGGTTGCGCCCGCCGAGGTAGCGGGCAAGCACGGCCAGGGTGTGCCGCTCGACGATCGGCCGTGTCTCGGCGACGCTCACCGACCGGCCGAGCTCGGCGGACACGCTCGTCACCCCGGCGTCGGTGATGCCGCAGGGCACGATCTGCCCGAAGGCGCGCAGGTCCGACGAACAGGTCAGCGCGAAGCCGTGGGTGGTCACCGCCTGCCGGACCCGCACGCCGATGGCGGCGACCTTGCGCAGACCGTCCGCCGTCCAGACGCCGCTGCGGCCGTCGACCCGGCGGGTGGCCAGGCCCAGCTCGGCGCAGGAGTCGATGAGGGCCTCCTCCAGGGCGCGCACGTAGGCGACGACGTCCAGCGGACGAGGCAGCTTGACGATCGGGTAGCCGACGAGCTGCCCCGGGCCGTGCCAAGTGATCTTGCCGCCGCGGTCGACGTCGACGACCTCGGTGCCGTCCAGCGGCCGTTCGAAGGGCTGCGTGCGCCGGCCGGCGGTGTAGACGCTGGGGTGCTCGACAAGGATGAGCGTGTCGTCCACCTCGTCGGCCACCCGGGCTTCGGCGAGGGAGCGTTGCATGTCCCACGCTTCGCGGTAGGGGACCACGGAAAGCCTCAGAACATCCACGTCATTCAGCGTACGCCCGCGCCACGCCGCGCCAGTGTGAGCTCGACCGGAGCTCCGGGCCCGCGAACCGGCGTCAGCCGGGGAGGTCCGCACCCGACGCGCCGGGTAGCAGCCGGGGCACGACCGGTGTCTCGACCGCGGCACCGTCCGGGCCGCGCTCGACCCGCCAGGCGTGCACGCCGGGCCGGTCGGCGACGGCCTCGACCAGGTCGGTGCCGCGAAAGTGCAGCCCGACGCCGTCGTCGGTGGCCCAGCCGGCCGGCAGCGTCCCGTCGGCGACGAGGCGCTGGTACAGCGGGCGCCGGCCCGGCTCGGAGTCGTAGTGCGGCGTGTTGCTGAACGGCAGCAGCGCCAGCCCGTTCGTGACCGGCCGCAGGTCCGGGCCGAACGAGTCGGTGGTGCCGCCGACATGCCAGCACAGGGAGCCGGCCGAGACGCCGCCGAGGACGACGCCGGCCTCCCACGCCTCGCGCAGGATCTCGCCCAGCCCGTGCACCGCCCAGACCGCGAGCAGGTTCGCCACGCTGCCCCCACCGGCCCAGATCACGTCCTGCGCCAGCAGGTGCCCGCGGATGTCGGGGATGTTCGGCATGGGGAACAGCGCCAGGTGCGAGACCCGCACGTCCGGGCGGTCACGGTTGAACGCGGCGTAGCCGCGGGCGTAGGCGCCCTGGTCGTCGCCCAGCGCCGTCTGCAGCAGGCAGACCCGGGGCCGCGGGCCGGCCGCGGCCAGCTCGATCGCGTGGGTCAGGATCGGCCCGACCTTCGCGCCGTACCGGCCGTCGGGAAGGAAACCGCCGCTGGTGGCGAGGATCTGCACGACGGTCTCCCCCTGGCTCGTGGGCCGGCGGCGCTGGCCGTCCGGACCCGTCTCGGGCGATTGTCCGCCCTCCGCGCAGCAGCGCCCCTGCGGGGGGCTCGGGCGTCGCCGCCAGGTTTCCGGCCGGGGCCGGCCGCTGCGCCGCGCGGTCCCGCCGGACGCCGGCCCGCACCCGCCGTGACCAGGCAGGTCCCGACCCGGACCGGTGCGGGAGCGGACGCCGCCGTGGGAGTGATCGTAAAAAGTTATCCACAACCGGACGAAGACCAATGCAGACCGACCCCGAATGAGCCTAGCGTCGCTACCTGTGACCTTCACCGACGATTCCGCGGACAGGCCGGCGCGGCGCGTCGGCGGGGCACCCGAGGTGCCGGGGGTGAGCGTGCGTTCCCGGCTGCGGGACGCCGGCTCCGGCGAACTCTGGGCGGGTCAGTTCGACCAGTCCGGGATCGAGTGCGTCGTGCGCCGCGTGCGTCTCGCCCCCGACCCGGTGCTGCGCTCGGCGGCGGTCACCGCGGCCCGCGCGCTGGCCGAGCTGGCACACCCGCACCTCAACCCCCTGGTGGCGGTGCTGCCCACGGCGGAGGGGCTGGCGCTGATCACCGAGCCGGTCGTCGGCGCGATCAGTCTCGGCCGCCTGCTGGCGGTGCGCGGTGATCTGGACCCGGGCGAGGTCGTCACCGTCGGCCTGCCGGTCGCGCAGGCGTTGGCCGCCGCGCACGCCGTCGGCATCGTGCACGGCCGGCTCGAGCGGGAGGACATCCTGCTGGAGCCGAACGGGCGCCCGGTCCTGACCGGCCTCGGGGTCGCCGCGCTGGCCGACGCCGCCCGGGCCGATCCCGTTCCGCCCGAGGCGGCCTCCGCCGACGTGCACGACCTTGCCGATCTGCTGCTGGGGGCGATGCGGGAGGCGACGGGCCCGGATGCCGCCGCGGTCGCGGTGGCCGTCGCCACGGCCATGATCGACGAGCCGCATCGGCGGCCGAGCGCCGCCGAGCTCGCCGCCGCGCTCGCCCGTAGCGCCACCCCCCTGCCCGTGCGGCTGCCCGGCGACGGCGAGCCGAGGACGGCCACGCGCCCCCCGGGACCCTCACCCACGGAGACCCTGCCGCGGATTCCCCCGGTGGGTCGCGGCCACGCCGCCGAAACCCGCCCGCCCGGCGCGCGGGGCACCCCGGCCGGGCCGCCGGAGCCACCCGGCTCGCCGCGCCGTCCACCTCCGTCCGCCGGCGCGCAGGGCGTGATGGAACCCGGCGGACACGGACACGGCGACGGCGACGGCGACGGCCGGCCGCGGCTGCTGGCGGGCGCCCGCCTGAACCCGGGGCCGGACGGCACCCGCGACCCGCGTGACGGGCCGGGTCCGCGGGACGACGCCGGCCAGTCCCCACCGGGCGCCCCCCCAACCGGCCGGCCGACCAGCGGCGCCACCGCCGTCGACGCGGCGGAGCTGCTCGACTCCCTGCCGCCGCTGCCGCGGCGTTCGACACCCGCCCGCCGGACGTCACGCGTCGCGGGCCGGGGTGCCGGGTCGGCCCCGGCCGACGCGGGTCAGACCGGCCCGGCGAAGGCGCCCCCGGGAGCGTCGCGGCCCACCGCCCGCCCGCCGCGGTCCGGCGCCGGCGCCGGTGCCGGTGCCGCGGGCGCGGTGGCCGGCGGATCCCGCGGGACCCGCGGCCGGACCGGTGCGTCGGGGGGGTCCGGTTCCCCGCCGGGGACGGCGGGTTCGTCGGGTCGGGCCGGCCGGGCGGGGGCCGGTCGCCGGCCCCGACGGACGGGCGCCCGGCGGCGGCGCTGGCTGCTGCCGGTCACCGCGGGGCTGGGGCTGTTCGTCGTCGTGGTGGCCGTCGTGCTGCTCATGACGAGCCCGTCGGGGGACGGTAGCGGGGACACCGCGGCCCCCGCGTCGCAGTCGGCGTCGTCGCAGCCGGCGTCGCAGCCGGCGCCGTCGCAGCAGGCGTCGTCGCCCGTGGCCGGCGTGCCCGGCCGGGACCCGACCGCCTCGCCGGTGGCGAACCAGTCGCCCGAGCAGATCTGGCGTGGCGTGCTGGGCGAGCTCAACACCGCCCGCAGCCGGGCCTTCGAGCGTGCCGACGAGTCCCTGCTGGGGCAGTCCGATGCTCCGGGCAGCCCCGCCTACAACGCGGATGTCACCCTCATGAGGCAGGTCGTCGCCCAGGGCGCGCACGCGTCGCCGCTGCACAGCGAGGTACTTGCGCTGCAGGTGCGCGCCGACCAGCCGGACCGTACGGTGCTGCGGGTGACCGAACGCCTGGCCGCCTACGACTACCTCGACGCCCGCGGCCAGCTTCTCGCCCACCAGCCGGAGAAGGCCCCCCAGCGCCACGATCTCGTGCTGCTGCGCACGAGCTCCGGCTGGCGGGTCTCGGAGAGCATCCCCGTCACGGGGAACTGACCGCGGCCGCCTGAGGCGGCTTAGGCGCCGTCGGTGAGGATCGCCCGCAGCGCGGTGTCGATGTCGGGGTGGGTGAAGTGGAAGCCGGCCCCGGTCAGCACGGCGGGGGTCAGCCGCTGGGAGGCGAGGACGCCCTCGTCGGCGAACTCGCCGAGGGCGGCCCGCAGGGCGAGGCGGGGCACCGCGGCGAACGCCGGGCGGTGCAGCGCCGACGCGAGTGCCGTGGTGAAGGCGGCGTTGGTGACGGGTTCGGGCGCGACCAGGTTCACCGGCCCGGCCAGCGCGTCGTCGGCGAGCAGCAGGCGCAGCGCGGCCACGTGGTCGGTGCGGCTGATCCAGCTCAACCACTGGCGGCCGGATCCCAGCCGCCCCCCGAGCCCCAGCCGGAACAGCGGGAGCTGGCGGCCGAGGCTGCCCCCATGGCGGGAGAGCACGACCCCGGTCCGCAGCGTGACGACCCGGATGCCGGCCTCGTGGGCCGGCGCGGCCGCCGCCTCCCAGTCCTCGACGAGCCGGGCGAGGAACCCGGCGCCGGCGGGGGCGTTCTCGTCGAGCGGGCCGGTGTCGCCGCCCGCCGAGGTGCCGTACCAGCCGACGGCGCTGCCGGAGAGGAGCACACGCGGGGGCGGGGTGAGCGTGGCCAGGGTGCGGGCGAGCAGGTCGGTGCCGCGGATCCGGCTGTCGCGCAGCTGGCGCTTGTAGGCGTCGGTCCAGCGCCGGTCGCCGATGCCCGCGCCGGCGAGGTGGACGGCGGCGTCGGTGCCGGCGAGCGCCGCCGGGTCGAGCCGACCGGTGGCGGGATCCCACTGGATCTCGCCACCGGAGCGGGGTGTCCGCCGGACCAGAGCGGTCACGGTGTGGCCGTCCCCGCGCAGGGCGGGGACGAGTGCCGAACCGATCAGTCCCGAGGCCCCGGTCACCACGATGCGCATGGTGACCATCGTGGCCGGTCGCCGCCCCGGATGCGAGGCGGCGACCGGTCCGTGTCTCCTGACGGCGCCTGGCAGGCTGACGAGGCCTGCCAGGCGGGCGGAGCCTAGAGGCCGAGGTCGGCCTCGAACGCGCCCTCCTCGAGCCGCCGCTTGATGAAGGTCAGGAAGCGGGCGGCGTCGGCCCCGTCGACGATGCGGTGGTCGTAGGTCAGCGACAGGTACACCGCTGACCGGACGGCGATGATCTCGCCGAGCTCGGGGTCGTCGATGACGGCGGGCTTCTTCGTCACGATCCCCGTGCCGAGGATGCCGACCTGCGGCTGGTTGATGATCGGAGTGTCGAACAGGGCGCCCCGGCTGCCGGTGTTCGTGAGGGTGAAGGTCCCGCCGCCGAGCTCGTCCGGGGAGATCTTGTTGGCCCGGGTCCGGCTGGCCAGGTCGTCGATCTTGCGGGCGAGACCGGTGAGGTTGAGGTCACCGGCGCTGTGGATGACCGGTACGACCAGGCCGCGCTCGGAGTCCACGGCGATGCCGAGGTTCTCCTCGCCGTGGTAGGTGACCGTCCCCGCCTCGACGTCGAGGCTGGCGTTGAGCTGCGGGAACTCGCGCAGCGCCTCGCAGGTCGCCAGCGCGAAGAACGGCAGGAACGACAGCTTCAGTCCCTCGCGGGCCTGGAAGCCGGCCTTGGCCCGGTCCCGCAGCCGCGCGATGCGGGTGACGTCCACCTCGACGACGGTGGTGAGCTGGGCGCTGATCTGCAGCGACTCGACCATGCGCTTGGCGACCAGGGCGCGCAGCCGGGAGAGCTTCTCGGTGCGCCCGCGGACCGGGGCGGGGGTGGAGGTGCCCGCGCCGCTCGCCTTCGGGGCGGACGCGGCCGGGGCCGCGGTCGGCGCCGCGGGGCGGGCCGGTGCCGACGGCGCGGCCGGAGCCGCCGGGGCGGCGGCGGGCGCGGGAGCGGCCGGGGCGCCGCCGGAGCGGGCCGCCTCCTGGATGTCCTGCTTGGTGATCCGGCCGCCGGGGCCCGAGCCGTTCACGTCGGCGAGGTCGACGCCCAGCTCGGCGGCCATCTTGCGGACCAGCGGCGTGACGTAGCGACCGATCCCGCCGTCGCCGTTGGACGTGGCCACCGGGGCGGGCGCGGTCGGGGCCTGGGCGGGCACCGGGGCCGGCTCCGGCGCGCGGACCGGCGCCGGCGCGGGGGCCGGGGTGGGTGCGGGCGGGGGCGGGGGCGCCGCGGCGACGGGCTTGGCCGGCTCGGGCTCCGGCTCAGGCTCCGCGGCGGGGGCGGGGGCCTCGGTGGGGGCGGCCGCGGCGGAACCGCCGCCGGAGCCGTCGTCGATGACCGCGAGTTCGACGCCGACCTCGACGGTCTCGTCCTCCGCGACCTTGATGGAGCTGATGACACCGGAGGCGGGGGCAGGAATCTCGGTGTCGACCTTGTCCGTGCTGACCTCGAGGAGCGGCTCGTCGGCCTCGACGCGCTCACCCTCCTGCTTCAGCCAACGGGTGACGGTTCCCTCGGAGACACTTTCCCCGAGCCGGGGCATCGTGACAGATACAGACATGCTGGAACGACTCCTTCGTCGCATCCGGCATGCACCGCGCAAGCGGCCGGCCGGAGGCGCTCATGCTGTGGCGTGAACGTGAGTACCTGGGCGGGATCGGGCCGCGGGGCGAACCCGGTCGCGCCACCGATCCCAGGGCGATCGCCCTAGCCGTGGACGTGAAGGGGCTTGCCGGCCAGCGCCAGGTGCGCCTCGCCGAGAGCCTCGGACAGAGTGGGATGGGGGTGGATCAGCTGGGCGACCTCGGCGGGGAACGCCTCCCAGTTCGTGATGAGCTGGGCCTCGGCGATGAGCTCGCCGACGCGGTCGCCGACCATGTGGACGCCGACCACCGGACCGTCGGGGACGGCGACCAGCGTCACGGCACCGGCGGTCTTGAGGATCTGCGACTTGCCGTTGCCCGCCAGGTTGTAGGTGACGGTGCTGATCTCGCCGAAGCGCTCCCTGGCGGCCGCGGCGGTCAGCCCGACCGACGCAACCTCGGGGTGGGAGTAGGTGACCCGCGGGACGTTGTCGTAGTCGACCGGCACCGGGTTGAGCCCGGCGAGCTGCTCGGCGACGAAGATGCCCTCCGCGAATCCCACGTGGGCGAGCTGCAGGCCCGGCCGCAGGTCGCCGAGCGCGGACACGGTGGGGACGTTCGTGCGCAGGAAACGGTCGACCAGGACGTAACCGCGGTCGGTCGCGATGCCGACCTCCTCGTAGCCGAGGCCGGCCGAGACCGGTCCGCGGCCCACCGCGACGAGCAGCAGCTCGGCGTCGATGGTGGTGCCGCTCTCCAGCGACACGGTGACCCCGTGGTCGGTCGTCTTCACGCCGGCGAAGCGGGCGCCGAGGTGCTGGGCGATGCCCCGCTTGCGGAAGGCGCGCTCCAGCAGCTTGGAGCTGGACTCGTCCTCGAGCGGCACCAGGTGCGGCAACGCCTCGACGATCGTCACCTCGGCGCCGTAGGAGCGCCAGACCGAGGCGAACTCGCAGCCGATGGCGCCGGCCCCGAGGACCACGGCGGACGCCGGCACGTGGTCGAGCGTCAGGGCGTCGTCGCTGGTGATGACCCGGTCGTGGTCGATGTCCAGACCGGGCAGGGACTTCGAGTACGAGCCGGTGGCGAGCAGGACGTGCCGGCCGGAGATCACCCGGTCGCCGACCGCGACGGACGTCGGCGAGACGAGCCGGCCGAATCCCTCGACCACCTCGATGCCGCGTGACTTGATCAGGCCGGTCAGCCCCTTGAACAGGCCGGCGATGACCGAGTCCTTGTAGGAGTTGACCTTCGCCATGTCGATGCCGTCGAAGGTGGAGCGGATCCCGAAGGATTCGCTCTCATTGATGTTGTCGACGATCTCCGCCGAATGCAGCAGCGCCTTGGTCGGGATGCAGCCTCGGTGCAGGCAGGTGCCGCCGAGCTTGTCCTTCTCGATCAGAACGACGCTCAGGTCGAGTTCCGCGGCGCGCAGCGCGGCGGCGTATCCGCCGCTGCCGCCGCCGAGGATGACCAGGTCGACGGGACCGGCCGCTGAATCCGCCACGCCAGAGGTCCCTTCTCGTTGACTTCTATGGTTGTGCCGGTGATGCCGGGAGTGTGACCCGTACCCACCGGTGTCGCGTGCCCGCGATGCCGGTGAAACGGCCAGCCGCGCCGGCGGCGATCGGTGCCGGGCAGGGCCGGGAACGCCGGCATCGACGTGCCCTTCGGGCCGGCGTTTCAGGCCACGACTCGCCACACCACGTCGGTCCGAGCCCAGTCTTTCACGCCGTGGGCCCCCTTCCGCTCGGATGGGTGAGTGTGCTGCATCGCGCGAGGTGCAGTCGCAATCGCCGCTCTGCCGCACCCTCCCGCTCGGTCAGCCGGCGGTCGTGGGGCCGTCGGCCGCCGGCGAGCCGGCGCGGCTCTCGGCGAGCTGGATGAGCGTGCGAACGATCACGCCGGTGCCGCCCTTGGGCGTGTGCCCGTAGGGCTGGCCGCCGTTCCACGACGGACCGGCGATGTCGATGTGCGCCCAGCTCGCCTCGTCGGGCACGAAGTGGGCGAGGAAGTGCGCCGCGACCAGCATCCCGCCGTCCCGGCTGCCGCCGGGCGGGACGTTGGCGATGTCGGCGACCAGGGAGTCCAGCCCCTTGCGCAGCTCCGGCGGCAGCGGCATCGGCCAGACGCTCTCCCCGGTCGCGGCGGCGGCCGTCGTGACCGCTTCGACGGCGCCGTCGCGGCCCATCACCCCGCTGGTGCGCTGGCCCAGCGAGACGATCTGGGCGCCGGTCAGCGTCGCGATGTCCACGATCAGGTCCGGTGCCTCCTCGGCTGCCCGCACGAGGGCGTCGGCGAGGACGAGCCGGCCCTCGGCGTCCGTGTTGAGCACCTCGACCCGGGTTCCACCGCGCAGCGTCAGCACATCCGAGGGTCGGATCGCCTCGCCCGACGGCATGTTCTCCGCGCAGGGCAGCCAGCCGGTCACCGTGACCGGCAGGCGCAGGCGCGCCACGGCGACGACCGTGGCGAGGACGGCGGCCGCGCCGGCCATGTCCGTCTTCATCCACTCCATCGCCGTCGGGGGCTTCAGCGACAGGCCGCCGGAGTCGAAGGTGATGCCCTTGCCGACCAGTGCGAGCGCCGGTGAATCGCCGCCGCCACGCCACTCGAGGCGGATCAGCCGGGGCGGGTTGGCGGAGCCCTGCCCGACCCCGATGATCCCGCCGAAGCCGCCCTCGGCCAGCGCCACCTCGTCGAGAACCTCGACGGTGACGCCGGCGGCGGTCGCCTTCTCGACGGCGACGTCGGCGAGCAGGGCGGGCGAGAGGTGACTCGGCGGGGTGTTCACCAGGTCGCGGACCAGCACGACCGACTCGGCGACGACCACGGCGCGGTCGATCTCCTGCTGCGCGAGCGCCTGGGACCCCTCGTCCACGAGGAGCGTCAGCGTGCCGACGGGGGTGGGCCGCCCCTTCGCCGAGGTGGTGCGCAGGCGGTCGAAGGAGTAGGTGCCGAGCAGCGCACCCTCCGCCACCGCCCGCAGCGACTCCGCGGTGATCGCGCCGGGCGCGGCGGCCAGGGCCAGTGCCACGGATCCGGTCCCGGCCAGCGTCCGCACCGCCGTGCCCGCGGCGCGGCGCAGGACCTCCGCGTCCAGCGAGGCGTCCAGAGGGGCGGACGGGGTGGTCGGGGACGCCAGCGGGCCGAGTCCGACCGCGAGGACGGTCGCCGCCGGCAGCGCCCCCAGGGTCGCGAAGTGCACGGTCTCGCCGGCCTTCCCGGTCGCGCCCAGGGAGGTGAGCACCGCGGCGAGCCGGCCGCCGAGCGCCGCGTCCAGCTCGGCGGCGCCGCCGGCCACCACGAGGCCGTCCTCGCCGATCGCGGTGCCGATCACCACCGCATCCGCGTCGAGATCGGCTAGGGCTGCTGAGCTGGGCGCGATGCTGGTCATGCGGTGAGCGTATTGAACGACAAGCCCGGTCGACGCCCCCCGGTGCCGTGACCCGGGTGCCGTGACCCGGCCGGCGCCGAGCCCCCGCCGGTCGTTCCGGTCCGGATCGCGGCGACTACTAGGCTGTTCGCCATGGCAGACCTGCGTCGATCTCCCTTGTACGGCCGTCATGTCGATCTCGGCGCGAAGATGGCCGGCTTCGGAGGCTGGGAGATGCCGATCGAGTACGCCGGGCGCGGAGTACTCGCCGAGCATCAGGCGGTCCGGGGCGCGGTCGGAATCTTCGACGTCAGCCATCTCGGCAAGGCCGAGGTGACCGGCGCGGGCGCCGCGGAGTTCGTCAATGCCTGCCTGAGCAACGACCTGGGTCGTATCGCCCCGGGACAGGCTCAGTACACGTTGTGCTGCAACGACGAAGGCGGGGTCGTCGACGACCTGATCGCCTATCTCTTCTCCGGCGAGCGGGTCCTGCTCGTGCCCAACGCCGCGAACAACGCCGAGGTCGTCGCCCGCCTCGCCGCGGCCGCCCCCGCGGGTGTGTCCGTCACCGACCGGCACACCGGGTTCGGGGTGCTCGCGGTGCAGGGCCCCGCGGCCCCGACCCTGGTGGCGGCCCTCGGTCTGCCCACCGACGGGGCGTACATGAGCTTCGTCGAGGCGGCGTGGAAGGGCCGCCCGGTGATCGTCTGCCGGTCCGGGTACACCGGCGAGCGCGGCTACGAGCTGCTGCCCCGGTGGGACGACACGCCCGCGCTGTGGGACGCGCTGTTCGCCGCGGGGGAGGGCCTCGGCGCCTCGCCGGTCGGTCTCGGCGCCCGCGACACCCTGCGCACGGAGATGGGTTACCCGCTGCACGGCCAGGACCTCTCGCCGACGATCACGCCGGTGCAGGCCCGGTCCGGGTGGGCGGTCGGCTGGGGCAAGGAGCGGTTCTGGGGCCGGGAGGCGCTGCTCGCCGAGCGGGCCGCCGGGCCCGCGCGCCTGCTGTGGGGGCTGGCGTCGACAGGCCGGGCGATTCCCCGGCCGCACATGCCCGTGACCGCGGCGGACGGCGCGCCGGTCGGCGAGGTCACCAGCGGCACCTTCTCCCCGACGCTGCGCCAGGGCATCGGCCTGGCACTGCTCGACCGCGGCGTCGCCGAGGGCGACACCGTGAACGTCGACGTCCGCGGCCGGCCAGGCCCGATGACGGTCGTCCGACCTCCCTTCGTCCCGTCCACACCTCGGTAGGCCTCCTACGCGCACAGGCCCCGGGCTCGGCTCGGCTCGGCTCGGCTCCGCGTTCGGGCGCGGGCCGACGCGGCCGGCTAGGAGCCGGCGGCGGGAGTGTCCGCGGCGACGGGATCCTTCAGTACGGAGATCACCACCGCGGTCCGGTCGTCGTGCGAGCCGCGGCGCCGGAACCGCAACGCCTCACCCATCGCGTGCACGTCGCCGGGCGTTTCCCAGGATTCGGCCAGCCAGCTCCGCACACCGGGGGAGTTGCGCAGGTCGGTCGCGAGACCATCGGTGCACAGCACGACGCGCCGCACCGCGTCAAGGCGGCGCACCTCCGGCTCGGGCAGCGGCTGTTCGGGCAGGGCGTCCGTCACGACGTTGACGTGCTCGTCCGGGGCGTTCGTCAACAGCTCGTGGAACTCCCCGTCGACCAGCACAAAGGCCGAGACGTCACCGACGCGGGCGATCTCGCAGCGACCGCCGGCGAAGACCGCCACCGCGCCGACGAACCCGATCTCCCGCGGCGCCAACCGGTGCGCGCCGGCCTGGCTCTCGGCGTACCGGGCGGCGTACGCCAACAGGTCGGCGGCGGTCAGCTCCTCGCGCGCCAACCCCGCCTGGACGGCGCCCTCGCAGAACGAACGGGCCCCCACCTGCGAGTGGGGGCGCGACCCCAGCCCGTCCGCGATGGCGACGATCAGGCGGCCGCCGGGGCTGACCGCGAAGTCGTAGGCGTCCTGGCAGGGGGCGCCGGACACCAGGTGCGCGGTTCCCACCAGCGAACCGGCGGCCACGTGGAAGCCGCCGACGAAGATGCTGTCGAGGCTCAGCATCGATCGGCGGAAGACCGTCGCGGGCGCCAGTACCGGCCGCGGCGGGGGCAGGACCCTGCCGACGGTGGGCGCGGCCGTCGGCGAGCTGTGTAGCCGCCAGGGATCCGCGGGCCGGGTGGGCTCGCCCGCCGGCGCCTCGGCCGGACCGGCCGGCGGTGGTGGTTCGGCCAGCCCGCCCGGTGCCGGTTCGCCCGGTGCCGGTTTGGCGCCGTCCGCCTCCGGCGGTCTGGGGGCGCCGGGTCTGGCTGCCGCCGGCGGCAGCCCGGCCGGCTGCTCCCAGGGGGCGGCGCTCGGCGGGTCGGCGGTGTCCGCGGGCGCCCACGGCGCGGCAGGGGCGTCCGGCGCAGCGGCATGATCCGGGGCCGCGGGAGCCTCGCCGGCTCCCCGACTCCACCCGGGCGTCGCACCGCCCGGGTGGAGCGGCCGGTCGTGCTCCGCGTCGTTCTGCGGCGGATGCTCCGACGGATCGGCTCCGTGGCCGAGGAGGTCTCGGAATCGGGGCCTTGGCATCAGAGCGTCATCGGTGGGAGCGGCGTGAAGAACTCGGTGGGTGTCTCCAGGTGCAGACCATCGGCCTGGCTCGGGTCGCGGAAGCTCGTCGACGTGGTCCGGATGCTGCCAATCAGGGCATTCATGATCTCCCGGACCTGCGTCGCGGGGTCGGCGTCCCTGGCGAGGAAGGAGAAACGGGTCGCGATCCGGCGGATGCTGTCCACGTTGACCTGGTCACCGAACCCGAACGCGACCACCTCCGGGGCGAACCGCCACGACCGGTCCCGCAGGTCGTTGAGTGCCGCAGTCCAGTCGCCCGGCGCCTGGTGCTCTCCGTCACTCATGAAGAACACCACCGGCCGGTAGATCGGCGTTCCCTTCGGTAGCGACCGCAACCCACCCTCGATTGCCCGCCTGGTCTCCTGGAATGCGGCGGCGAAGTTCGTACCGCCCTCGACCATGAGTTCCGGCAGGTAGACCTCGGCCAGGTCGCACAGTGGCACGACGGTCCGCCCCACGTCCGAGAAGGTGACGATGCTTATCCGGGCGATCTCGCCGACCGTCGGGTTGGACTGCATCTCCTTCTGCAACGCAGGCAGGGAATCGTTCAGCGCCTCCAGCGGGCCGCCGGCCATGGACGCGCTCACGTCCAGCACCATGAACACCGGGAATATCGTGTACAGCTCGGAACTCTCGTCGGCCACGCGGAATCCTCTCACGTTCTCCGGGTCAGGGCTTGAAGAGATATGAGTAAGATCATTTCTAGGAGATAGAATACTGTGAAGGCGATGAGCGCCATGCGCGCTCGCTGGGCTCCCGGATAGGCGCCGTCGACGTGCCGAAGCTGAACCAGGCCGGTGATCGTATAGGTGAGGCCGCCGATCGGGAACAGCGCCGCCAGCACGCCGAACGCATACCAGCGGCCACCGCCCCGCAGTGCGGCGAAAGCGATCGGGTCGGTGGGCACCCGGCCGACAGGGGGGCCGGGCTGCCGATACTGCGGCCCGTAGCCCGGTGCCTGGTAGGGATTCGGCGGCATCGCCGGTCCGGTCCGGTAAGGCGGGGGTGCAGACTGCCGGTAGTACGGCCCGGTTCCGGACGCCCGGTAGGGCGGGGGTGCGGGCTGCCGGTAGTACGGCCCGGTTCCGGGCGGCCGGTAGGGCGGGGGCTGCGGGTAGGGCGGTCCTGGCCTCGGGTTCTGGTACGGCGGCGGTGGGGATCCCTGGTAACGAGGGCCGGTTCTGGGCGGCTGGTACGGCGGCGGTCCTGGCCTGGGAGGTTGTCGCGGCGGATTCATCGGCTGGCGGCCGGTCGCGGGTGCGGTGGGGGCCGGCCGGACCGTGGTCGTCCAGTCCGTGGCCGGCAACGGGGTGAACGTCGGCGGCGGGGTCTTCTTCACCGGGGCGCTCATCGCGTCCAGAGCCGCGATCGCGGCGTCGTCGAAACGGTTGTTCGGCAGGTAGATCTCCCGCAGTGCCCGCACCCATGCGTCCGGCGGTGGTCGCCGGTCGGCAGCGGTCGGTTCGAGTCCCCTGCGAACAAGGTCGGCCAGCCGCGCCGGGAAGCCGTTCGGGATCTTCTGCGGCGGCGGCCAGCTCCCGTCCGCCGCCCGGTCCAGCTTGCCCGGGGTGAGCAGCAGACCGCGGTACATGGCCAGGGCGAGGGCGTACCAGTCGCTGTAGTGGTCGTGCGCGGGGATGCGGCGTTCGACGACCCGGGGGTCCGTCCACCCCATGGCCTGCACGCCCGCCTTTGGCGCGGGCTGCTGCGGGACCATGCCGTCACAGTCGATCAGGTACATGATCGGCTGTGGCTGCACCGCCCAGGCCAGGTTCTTGCCGTTCACATCGCGTGCACGAGACCTCGCGCGTTGACGAAGTTGAAGATCTCCGCCATCCGCAGCAGCAGGACGATGCGCCCCTTCGCGGTCGGTGGCTTCGCGCGGGCCATCACGAGGAAGTCGAGCGTGCGGACGCCGCCGAACTCCTCGTGGAAGAGCACCTGCGGAATGATCGGTAACAGGACGCCGGTCACCGCACCGTGCTGGTCGACGCTGATGTCGACCGGCCAGTTCACCGAGGACTCGGGCGTCTCACCCGGCCTGCGGCGCTGCCGTATCAGGACTTCGCGGCCCACCTCGACCAGCCTTTCGAGATCGGTGCGGGCGGGCGCCCTGGCCGGGTCGAAGTAGCGCTTGAAGACGGAGTCGGGATCGTTCGTGCGGTGAATCGAGCCGACGCCGCCTCTGCTCAGCTCGTCCTTCTCGACGACATAGGTTCCCCAGCTTCCGGTGACCGCCGCCATCTCGATCAGCCGCCGCCGAGCGTGGAGAAAGCGGTGATCACGCCTCTCACCGGGCCGTTCCTGCCGCAGGAGGGGCAGTGGAAGGTCGGCTGAGAGGAGGACCAGCAGGCGAGCTGCCGGCACTGGCTGCATCGAACGACATTGTCCGCGCCGCAGCTCGGGCAGCCGCGATAATCCGCGCCGATGGTGAAGGAACCGCCGTCCGTGGCCTGCGCCAGGGAGCCGGACACGGGGAGCACGCTGTCCGGGCGCTGCCGTGACACACCCTTCAGCTCGAGGTTCGCCCCCTGCCGGCTGAACCGGCCGACCCCCGGATGCCCGGTGGTGCTGCACGTGATGTTGGCGAGGATGGCGCGCTCAGGCATCAACGGCCTCTACCGCCACGGTCCTCGGCCGGCGAGGAAACACCGACGCACCATCATTGTGCAGGTCAGACACTTGCGCGGGCCGTCGGACACTATTCCACCGACGCGTGCGCCCGGACAGCAGATCCATGCTGGCCCGTCCTCCGTCCCGAGAAATCCCCGCACAGAGTCTTTCATGCGGGAAAGCATACAGCCGGCCGGCGGGTGGGCGCGCTCGGATGCGCCATTTCCGAGTGTCGTGCAACCAATTCCCCAAGAGGTCCGCATGCTGATCTCGCGCGTGGCTCCTGGAGTCCCCCGGTGCCGCTGCTTCGCGGTCTCATCGGCGCCGAGAGGAGCGGTTATTACTGACCCAGGAACCGCACGGCGGGCGTCGGTAGTGTCATAGCCATGACGATCAGGGTCACCATGGTGGTGAGCTCGATGATCGCGCCGAGCATGTCACCGGTCAGGCCGCCGAAGCGGCTGGTCAGATAGCGGCGCAGGGCCGCCGCGAAGGCGGTTCCGAGGCAGACCGCGACGACGGCGCGCACGGCCCGGCCGACGTCCCCGCCGTCGAAGTCGAGGCGGCCGGCCAGCGCCGCCACCGCGCAGACGCCGACGAGGGCCAGCACCGCGTCCCGGGTGCGGACCGTGCCGGCCACGAGCGCGCCGAGACCGTCCGGATGGGCGGGCGGGGTGTGCCCGGTGCAGGCGAGGGTCGCGGCGAGCCGGCCGGTCATGACGGCGACGAGGATCGAGACCGTGCCGCGGTGCACGGTGATGGCGGCGCTGAGCGCCACGACCTGCAGCAGCACGACGAACACGACGCTGATGACGCCGAAGGCACCGATCGTCGACTCGCGCATGATCTCCAGGGCGCGGTCCCGCCCCCGCACTCGCCGCGCGCCGAGGCCGTCGCCGAGATCGGCCAGGCCGTCGAGGTGCAGGCCCCGGCTGGCGAGCGCGAGGACGGCGATGCCGACCGCGGCGGGCAGCAGGCTCTGGTTGCGGTGGCCGGGCGTCCCGGTCGTGACCCGCAGGGCGACCACGACCACGGCGGTGAGCAGGCCGAGGACCAGGCCCACCAGGGGGGCAAGCGCCATGGCCCGGCCGGCCAGGCGTCGGTCCAGCCGCTCCGGTCCCCGCAGCGGGAACGCTGTGAGCAGCGTGAACGCGGTTCTCGCCGCCACCATCACGTGACGTCGACCGCCGTGGCGTCGGTGGCGTCGACACCGTCGACGGCCTCGGACTTCCCGCTCACACCGGCCTGGTCGAACGTCGCCATCTCCGCCAGGGTCGCCTGCGCGGCGCGGACCAGCGGCACCGCGAGCAGGGCTCCGGTGCCCTCGCCCAGGCGCAGCCCGGCGTCGATCAGCGGCGTCAGCCCGAGCGCGCCGAGCGCGATCGCCTGCGCCGGCTCGGGGGAGCGGGTGCCCGCCACCCACCACTGCCGGGCGCCCGGCGCGACGCGTTCGGCCGCCAGCGCCGCGGCGCAGACGATCACACCGTCGAGGACGACCGGGGTGCGCCGCACGGCGGCCTGCACCAGCAGGCCGGCGAGCGCCAGCAGGTCCGCCCCGCCGACGACCCGCAGCAGGGACAGCGCGTTGCCGGCGAACGGCCGCCCGCGCCGCATGGCATCCCGGATCGCGGCCGTCTTCACCATCCAGCGGCGGTCGTCGATGCCCGTGCCCCGCCCGACCACCTCGATGGGCTCGCGATCGGCCAGCAGCGCGACGATGGTCGCCGCGGGGGTCGTGTTCCCGATCCCCATCTCGCCGGGGACGAGCAGGTCCGCACCGGCGTCGATCTCCTCGTCCGCGATGAGCCGGCCCACGGCGAACGCCCGCTCGGCCTCGGCCACGCTCAACGCGTCCGTCCGGTCGATCCGCCCGCTTGAGCGCCGCACCCGGTAGCGGTCGGGCGGCGCGGTGCCGTCGACCCCGCCCACGGTGGTCGGCCGTGGGCTGTCCACGGCGACGTCGACGACCCGCACGCCGGCCCCGACCTGGCGGGCGAGGACGTTGACCGCCGCCCCGCCGGCGGCGAAGTTCGCCACCATCTGGGCCGTCACGTCGCTGGGAAACGCGGACACGCCGATCTCGGCGATGCCGTGGTCGCCCGCGACCACGATCGCCCGGACGCGCTCGAAGGGCCGCGGGGGACAGGTTCCCTGCACCCCGGCGAGCCAGATCGACAGCTCCTCGAGCCGGCCGAGCGCGCCGGGCGGCTTGGTCAGCTCGCCCTGCCGGCGCCGGGCCGCCGCCATCGCGTCGCTGTCCAGCACCGGGACGACGGGAACGACGCCGCTAGCGTCATGGGAATCCACGAGGTCCTTACTACCTGATCGGTCTCGAGGAGCCGGCACCCCGTCTCCACTACGGCAGGCCACGCGGCGACGGCCGGGCGGCGGCCGGGCGGCGCGGCGGCGGCGGCCGGGCGGCGCGGCGGAGCGGACAGCGCGGCGGAGCGGACAGCGCGGCGGAGCGGACAGCGCGGCGGGCGGCGGATGCGGACAGCGGAGTCGATCGGATACGTTGCGACATATGGCGTTCCCGGTTGATCCGTTCCCGGAACGTGTTCGGGTACCCGGCTCGGCGTCGGCCGGCGGTGGGCTGCCGGTCCAGCGCGAACGGCGGGTGTTCCTGAGCCATACCGCGGAGCTGCGCCGGTTCCCACGGGAGCGGTCGTTCGTCGCCGCCGCCGAGCGGGCCGTCGCGTTGGCGGGCGACCGGGTGATCGACATGGAGTACTTCGGTGCCCGGGACGCCGATCCCGCCGACTTCTGCGTGCGGACGGTCCTTTCCTCCGACGTCTACCTGGGACTCATCGGATTTCGGTACGGCTCGCTGGTGACCAACCAGCCCGAGACGTCCTACACCGAGCTGGAGTTCGACACGGCCACCCGGGCCGGGATGCCCCGCCTGGTGTTCCTGCTGGACTATCTCGCCGAGGTTCCCTTCGGTGAGTTCGTCGACGAGGACCACGCGGAACGCCAGAAGGCGTTCCGTGGCCGGCTGCGCGAGTCCGGCATCATCACAGCCGACTTTCGCAGCGCCGGCGATCTGGAGACGGCCGTCCTCGACGCCCTGGTGAAGCTGCGGGAGAGCCAACGGCGCGTGGTCCGCACGGGCGGTACCGGGCTGGATCCGGCCGGCGGCGTCGCGGGCATCCCGGGCGGGGGCGGTCGGCGCAGGCCGTGGATGCTCCCCGGCGACCGGGACGACTCCGTGCCCCGCCCCGCGCTTACCGCGGCCGTGCTCGCCGAGGTGCTCGCGAGCGCGGCGGGCGGGGCCCGTCTTGTCGCTGTCCGTGAGCCCGTCGTGCTGCACGGCACCGGCGGGATGGGGAAGACCACGCTGACCCGCGCGGTTTGCCGGCAGGCGGAGATCGCCGAGACGTTCGGCGGCGGGCTACTCTGGGTCACGATCGGGGAGACACTGGACGGCGCCCGGCTCGCGGAACGGATCAACGATCTCAGCGAGGCGCTCAGCGGCGTCCGGCCGACCCTCGCCGATCCGGAGCAGGCCGGCTTCCATCTCGGGACGCTGCTCGGTGACGAGTCCCGGCTGCTGGTCGTCGACGACGTGTGGAACCCCACCCAGTTGCAGCCGTTTCTGCTGGGCGGGGCGGGCACCGTCCGACTCGTCACCACCCGGCTGCGTGACCTCGTGCCCCGGGCGCGGATGATCGAGATCCAGGCAATGCTCCCCGCCGAGGCCATGACGCTGCTGCTGCGCGACCTCGGCACGCAGGCGCCGGAGGCGGCCGAACGGCTGCTGGGGGTGACCGGACGCTGGCCGGTGCTGGTGCGCCTGGTCAACCGCGCGCTCGTGCGGCATGTCCGCGACGGCATGAGCCTGCCCCGGGCCGCCGAGCGGGTGCTGCGCCGGATGCGCCGGCGCGGTCCGACCGGGCTCGACGTCACCCGCGCGGCGCAGCGATCCGAGGCCGTCGAGGCCACGCTGGCGGCCAGCCTCGGCCTGCTGACCGGGCACCGCCTGGAGCGCTACCTGGAACTCGCGGTCTTCCCCGAGGACGTCGAGATCCCGCGCCGGGTGCTCGACGCCTACTGGGGGACCACCGGCGATCTCGATCCGGACGAGGTCGACGACCTCTGCCAGGAGCTGGCGGATCTTTCCCTGGTCGTCGCCTACCGCAGGTCGCCGCCCTCGCTGCTGCTGCAGGACGTGCTGCGCACCTACCTGCGGGCCCGGGTCGGCGAGGAGCGGCTGCGCGAGTTCGAGGCCGTGCTCTGCGACGCGCTGCGCGACACCTTCCTGCCCGCCCCGGCCGCGGCGCCGGCCTCGGTCCCGGCCTCGGCGCCGGGGGCGTCGGGCGCGCCCTGGTGGCTGCTGCCGGAGTCCGCCGACTACGCGTGGACCCACCTCGTCGGCCATCTCGTCGGCGCGGGCCGGACGGCCGAGGTCGCCGCGCTGGTCGGGGATCTGCGCTGGACGCTGGCCAAGCTGCAACGCCCGCAGCTCGGCCCGGTCGCCGTCCAGGCCGACCTCGCCCTGGCGGCGACCGTCCTGCCGGACGATCCGGTACTCGCCGCCCTGCGCCGCGCGATCCTGCGCAACGCCCACCTGCTGGCCCCGACCGACCCGCCGGCCTCCCTCGGCGCGGTCCTGCTCAGCCGCCTCGACGGCAGCCCCGAACTCGACGACGCCCGGTCCGCCCTCGCGCCCCACGTCGCCCTGCCCCGGCTGACCAACCGGTGGTCGCGTCCGGACCAGCCGCATCCGGCACTGCGGCGCACGTTCGGCGGCCATCGTCGCTGGGTCGACGGGCTCGCCGTCGCCCCCGACGGGCGGATGTTGGCCTCCGCGGGTCGGGACGGCACCGTGCGGCTGTGGGAGGTGCCGGACGGGCGGGGCCAGGCGGTGCTGACGGGCCACGACGGCGAGGTGCTCGGCTGCGCGTTCGCGCCGGACGGCCGCACGGTCGCCTCTGCCGGGGCGGACGGCACGGTGCGGACCTGGGCGGTGCCGCGGGTGTGGGACGACGGATCCGCGGTGTGGACGGGCGGGTTGCCGGCGGACGGGTCATCAGCGGGCGGGTCGTCGGCGGACAGGTCGTCGGCGGACAGGTTGCCGGTGGGCGGGTCGTGGCCGGGCGGGCCAGGGGAGCCCGATCCGGCGGTACCCCCGCGCCGGGCGGCCCCGTCACAGGTGCGACGCGGGCACGTCGGGAGCGTCACCGCCTGTGCGTTCGGCCCGGACGGTGACGTCGTCCTCTCGGTCGGCGAGGACGGGAGCCTGCGCTGGTGGGATGCGCGCGGCGCGGCCTGCCTGCTCGCGGTCACCGTCGCCGACGTACCGCTGCGCTGCTGCGTCCCGGCCCCGGACGGGGGCTGGATCGCTGTCGCCGGGGAGGACGGTGTGATCCGCATCGTCGACCCGTCGACCGGGGCGCCGACGATGACCCTCACCGGCCATCGCGGGCCCGTCCTGGCGCTGGTCGTCGCGCCGGACCGGAGCTGGCTGGGATCGTCGGGGCAGGACGGCACGTTCCGTCGATGGTCGATGCCCGCGGGCCACCGGATCGGAATGCTCCGGGAGGCCTCGGGGGCGATCCGTGGCGCCGCGGTCGGCCCGGACAGCCGGCTGGTGGCGACCACGAGCCGGGATGACGTGATCCGGCTGTGGGACGTGTCGGCGGACGGTCACCGGGCCGATCTGTCGGGGGCGGTGGGCAGCCGCACCTGCGTTCTCTCACCGGACGGGACCTGGGCGGCCGCCGCGGACCGGTACGGCGTGATCCGGGTGTGGGCCACCGACGTCGACCTGCCGAAACCGTCCGCCGGCGGCCGGGATGAGCCGATGAAGGGCTGCGCCGTCGTGGACTCCCGCGAGCCGGGCGTCGCGCCGCGGGTCGTCGCCTACTCCGACGACGGCACCGCCGCCGCCTGGGACCTGGCGACCGGCGAGCGCACCGGCACCGCCATCGCCGGCGCTGTGGAGATGGCCCGCGGCGCCGAGGTGAGTCCCGACGGAGCCTGGGTGCTCGTGCCCGAGACGCTCACCGCCCTGCGTCGGTGGGATCCGGTGACGGGCGCCGTCGCGGCGACGCTGACGGCCGACGCCGAGATCACCTGCTTCGCCCTCGACCCCACCGGCACCTGGGCGGTCGCCACCTGCATGGACGGGACGCTTCGGCGGTGGGACATCGCGAGCGGACACCCGTCGCCGACGGCGTCGCAGGTGGGGAGGGCGTCACCGGTGGGGACGGCGTCCACGGGGCATCCGGACGGCCCGCCGGGTGTGCCGGCCGGGGCGGCGCACCGGGGGGCCGCACTGGCCTGCGCCATCAGCCCGGACGGCCGCTGGGTGGCCTCGGGCGGGCGGGATCGCGGCGTGCGGCTGTGGGAGGCGGCGACCCTCCGGCTGCGCCGGGAGTTCACCGGGCACACCGGCGAGATCCTCGGCGTCGCCTTCTCGCCCGGAGGCGAGCTGCTGGTCACCGCCGCGTCGGACCACACGGCGCGGGTATGGCGTGTCGACGACGGCGCCCCGGTTGTGACGCTGACCGGGCACGTGCACACCGTCCGGGCGGCGCGGTTCTCGCCGGACGGGGCCTGGTTGGCCACCGCAGGTGGCGACGGCGCGCTGCGGATCTGGGACGCGGCGACCTGGCGCTGCGTCGCCATGATGCGCTTCGACGGCGGCGCCCGCGCCTGCACGTGGCTCCCGCCCGCCCTCGGCCGCGGCCTCGTCATGGCCGGCTCGGCCGGACTGTTCCGCTACGACCTCGACCTCGACGGGTGAGACACGCGGACGGATCCGCCGGCGCGCCGGCGTGCTCCGACGCCAGCGCGCGACTTGTCTGTAGGGGTGGCCTGTGATCAGGCTTTGGGTCGAAGCCGGATCGCGGTGCCCGCCACGACCTGCCAGACCTCGTCGGAGGCGGCGGCGAGCTCGGCGTTGAGGCGGCCGAGCGCGTCGCGGAACCGGCGACCGTCGGCCGTCGCCGGCACCACTCCGGAGCCGACCTCGTCGGTCACCGCCACGACGCGGCGCGCGGTGTGCCGCCACGCCTCGACCAGCTCGCCCGCCCGCCTCGCCAGCTCCGCCGGGTCATCGAGCAGTGCGGCCACCCACAGCCCGACGCCGTCGACGAGCAGCGGCGGACCCGGCGAGCGCAGCAGCGGCGCCAGGTCGAGGGTCTCCACGGTCGTCCACGCCGCCGGACGGCGCTCGCGGTGCGCGGCGATCCGCGCCGACCACTCGGCGTCGGTGGGGTCCGGGGGCGCGGAGGTGGCGACGTACACCACTGCCGGCTCGGCGAGCAGCCGGCGTTCCGCCTCGGCGGACTTCCCCGACCGGGCCCCACCGGTGATCAGGACCCGGTGCGGCGCCGGCGTCCCGGTGGAGCCGGTGGGGCCGGCGGGGCGTGAGTGGGGCGCGAGGTCGAGGACGGTGCCGTCGCCGGGAGCCTGCGCGCCGAGCAGGGCGAGCCGGCGGGCCAGCTCGTCGCCAGGCGGGTTGCGGTGGCTGAGGTGGACGGCGAGCACCCGGGTGCCGTCGACGACGGCGCCGCGGCGGCGCAGCTCCGCGACGAGTTCGGCGAAGGAGTCGAGATCGAGGTGCTCACCGAAACCGGGCCGGTCGCCGTTGTTCTCCTCCAGCAGCACCACGTCGTACGCCCGGCCGGTCACCGCGGCGAGCGTTGCCGCTGGCAGCGGCGCGGCGGTGTCGCAGCCGTAGAGCAGCCGGCCGCCGTCGGGCGCGGTGACGTCGTAGAGCACCGCGGGGCCGATGCTCGCGTCGCCGTGCCGGGCGGCCAGCGGGCGCACCAGGTACGCGGCGTCACCCTCGCCGAGGCGCAGCGGATCGCCGTCCGGTGAGTCGTCGCCGTCCGGTGAGTCGTCGCCGTCCGGTGCGTCGTCGCCGGCCGTCGCCGGGACGAATCGCAGGGCGGAGCCCTCCCGGGTCGGGTCGGCGCCCTCCCACCGGGTCAGGAACGCGCGGCACACCGCCAGCGCCGCGGGCGGCCCGACGACGTCGAGTGGCCGACCGGCGGCGGACGACCACGACCGCCACATCAGGCTCTCCGGGCCGAGGTGGTCGGGATGCGCGTGGCTGATCAGCAGATGGCGCAGGCCGGAGAGTCGGACCCCGAGCCGGGCGGCGGTCCGCGGCACGTCGGGCCCGCAGTCGATGAGCAGGGCGTCGTCGACGAGGACGGCGGTCTGCCCGCGGACCTCGTTCTGGCGCGCCCAGGCGCAGGACGCGCAGTCGCACCACGGATTCGGCCAGCCGTCCGCCGAACCCGTGCCGAGCAGCGTTACCCGCACCGCCGCCGCGCCCGGATCACACGTGCGGGTGGCGCTTGCGCTCCCACCGGGTCATCAGCGCGAGCACCGCCGCCAGCAGAAAGATGGCCACGAAGGTGACGATCACGGCAGCCCACCAGGTCAGGGGCGGATCGTGCTCCGCGGACTCGGCGGCGAAGGCTGCGGCGTTGTAGACGGTCGTTCCCACGCGGGTTGTTCCTCCTCGACGGATGTACCGGACTCGACCGGATGGACCGGATGTGCGCTCGACGTCGCACGTCGTTCCGTGTCCTGTCGAGGCCGACGTTACCGGCGTCGAGGACATCCTGACGCGGGTGTCCGCCTGCGCGCCAGTGGCGTGCGGCACCGAACCAGCCGTCCGCTCGGCCGATTCCCCGGGGAGCATCGGCCCCTGGCGACGGTGACCACGGGCGGCACGCTGATCCGCGGCGCCGCGCCGACGAGGGGCACACGGTTGGATGGGTCCACCGGTCGACCGATCGGCGATCGCGCACGGCGGCCGGCCGACTCGGGCCGCCCCGGAGAAGGGACCCACGCATGACCTGGACCTGGCGTTACGAGGGCGACGACGGAGCGATCGTCACGGTCGGCGGTGCGTCGAGCTCCGAATCCTTCACCAGCCAGGGCGACGCCGAGACCTGGCTCGGGGAGACCTGGCGCGACCTGCTCGCCGCGGGCGTCCTCCAGGTCACCCTGCTCGACGCCGGACGCCGCATCTACGGCCCGATGAGCCTGCGCCCGGTCACCTGATCCGTGCCGCGTCCCGACCTCCCCGATGCCGGCCTGCTCACGGCACGTGGTGGGCCAGCAGGCGGTGGCCGGTACCTGGTGGCCGGTGATGCTGCCTGCCATCGATGGAACCGGGCCGATGGCGCGGCGCGGTTCCGCGGAACCGCATGCTGGCCGGGGCCGGGATTGGGACGCGTGGCGCGGTTTCGCGCGCCGCGCCGATCCCCGACCGGCGTCGCCCGCGAGCTCGGCGTCGCCAGACACGCGCTCTCGTTCCCCATCGCGGAGAAGAGCGCTGTGAGCGCCTCAGATGGTCGGCCCGGGAGGGAGAGCGTGTCGCCCGGACGAAACCTGGTCGCCGAGATCCCGAACAGATGCGAGGCGTGCCCAGTCGTTGTTGCGGACCAGCATGCACCAAAGGCCTGCGGCGCGGCCGACGGTGGGACCGTCAGGAACCTCTCTGCCGTCGATCGTCGCTACGGCGTCGACTGCGGCCCTGGCGGCTTGTTCGGGGTCGGGGTGGCGGCGGTGAACAGACGCGCGCGCGAGTGCGAGATGTGTACCGGCGGTCGACCTGTATCGCCCGCTGTGGGCCAGCATCGTCAGTGATCTTCTGGCGTGTGGTTCAGCTTCCTCGCCCGCGCCGAGGTAACCGAGGATGACAGCACTGAACGCCTCGTACGTTTCGTCATCGATGGGTGAGAGGCCCGGCACCTGCTTGCCCGTCCAGATGTTCTCGCCCATGGTTCGCAGGGCGGAGCGCGCTTCGTCCTGCCGCCCGGCAAGGGCGAAGGCGCGGGCCTGTGCGCAGGCCAGCATCGGAACGATGTACGGGTGTGCGCGTGCTTGCGCCTGCACGGCGATGTCTGCAGCAGTGTCGAACTCGCGACCGAAGAAGGCCACGGCTGAACGCATGGCGGCCTCGGATCCGGCGAGGAGAGGATCGCCGGCTGCCCTGGCATGCCGCCCGGAGCGGGTTGACAGGCTCTGGCTAACGTTGTTAGCTAGCGGTGTGGCTAACGGTGTTAGCCGCATTGTCGACCCGGAGGTGTGGATCCATGAGCGAGCAGCGTGATCAGGCATCGTCCCGCGCCGGCGGGGCGCATTACCTCGCGCCCGGCTGGTTCACCCGCAACGTGGCCAACCGCCTGGTGGCGCTGGTGACCCGGGCCGGGGTGAGCGTGCTGGGCAGCCGGGTGCTGGAGGTGCGCGGGCGGTCCAGCGGCCAGCCGCGGCGGACCCCGGTGAACCTGCTGACCTACGAGGGGCGGCAGTACCTGGTGTCGGCGCGCGGCCATGGGCAGTGGGTCCGCAACGTCCGCGCCGCGGGTGGTGAGCTGTCCTTGCTGCGGGGGCGCTCGCGTACGCTCTACCACGCCGACGAGCTGGACCCGGCGGACAGTGTCGCCGTGCTGCGGGCCTACCTGAAGCGATGGAAGGCCGAGGTCGGCGCCTTCTTCGACGGGATCGGGCCCGACTCCACCGACGAGGAGATCCGCCGGATCGCCCCTCGCCATCCGGTCTTCACGCTGACCGCGCGCTGACCCTTCGTGGCGTCGCCCCGGCGCCGCGGGAGAGATCGGCACGGGCGCGCGAGAGAGGGACGGGACGGATGGGGACGCCGCAGGGTTCGGGTGGGCTGCCGCTGGCGCCCGTCGCGCCCCGGCCCGCACTGGCGCCGCCCTCGCCGCGGCTCGGCGAGATCATCGCGGTCGCGCGGGAGGTGCTGGAGAAGGAGGGCGCGGCGGCGCTGACGATGCGCCGGCTCGGCGAGCTGCTGGGCATCCGCGCGCCCTCGCTGTACAAGCACCTCGCCGGCAAGAACCAGCTGGAGGCCAGGCTGGTCGACGCCGCCCTGGTCGAGATCGGCGACCTGCTGCACGGTGTCGTCGACCGCGCCGACGCCGCGAGCGTGCTCGGCGACCTGCTGGCCGCCTACCGCGCCCACGCCCGCGCGCATCCGAACCTCTACCGCCTGGTCACCTCCGGCCCGCTACGCCGCGACCAGCTCACCGCGGGGGTGGAGGACTGGGCGGGCGAGCCGTTCTACCGGGCCACGGGGGAGCCCTACCTCGCGCAGGCGCTGTGGGCGGCGGCGCACGGCACGGTCATCCTCGAACTGGACGGCCGGTACCTGCCGGGCTCCGACCTGGATCGGACCTGGGCCGCGCTGACCGCGGCGTTCGGTCGACCCGTCGACGGCGCCTGATCCCGCTCCCGTCGCGTCCCGCCCGCCCGCGGCGGCGGAGGAGGCCGGGCCGCAGCCGAGGAGGCCGGGCCGCAGCCGAGGGCGTCGGGCCGCCAGCCGCTCAGCGGCCCAGCCGGCTGTTCAGGGCGGCGCCCTCGGCGAGCTCGCGGCGCAGCACCGCGCGGGCGATCTGGATCCCGGCCCGCTCGATCCCCGGCCGGGGCGCCGCCGCGGGCTCGGCGGGACCGGCGCGCAGCAGGCGTTTGGTCGCCGCCACCGCGGGCGCCGGGAAGGCGGCGATGCGCGCGGCGAGCTCGCCGGTCACAGCGTCGAGGTCGGCGTCGGGGCAGCGGCGGATCGCCAGGCCATACTCGACGGCCTCGGCGCTGCTCAGCCAGCGCGAGGTGAACAGCAGCTCGGCGGCCCGCTGGGCGCCGACCGCCCGCGGCAGCAGCACCGAGCTCATCGCCTCGGGCACCGTCCCCAGCTCGGTGAACGGTGCCCGCAGCCGCGCCGACTCCGCGACCACCACCAGGTCGCAGTGCAGCAGCATCGTCATCCCCAGGCCGACGGCCGGCCCGCGGACCCCCGCGACGAGCGGCTTGGCCAGGCCGGCCAGGGCGAGGACGAGCGCCTCGAAGTCGGCGACGAGCCGGCCGCGGTCGGTGCCGGGAAGCTCGGTGAGGTCCGCGCCGGCGCAGAACGCCCGCCCGGCGCCGGTGAGCACGACCACCGCCACCGCCTCGTCGCCGTCCGCCGCCACCAGCGCCGCCCGCAGCGCCCGGTAGGAGTCCGCGGTCAGGGCGTTGAGCCGGTGGGGACGGTTCAGCGTGAGCCACCGGACCGGTCCGGCGTCGCGGGTCAGGACGTGCTCACCCGCGGCCGGCGGGGGTAACTCGGCTTCGTCGGAGGTCGGGTCGGCGGCACTCACCGGTCACCTCGATCGGGTTCGGCGGCGGCCTCAGCCGCGCTGGATGACGTCGGCGAGCACGTCGTCGATCCGCTTGAGCAGGGCCGGGTCGAGGGTCACCCCGGCGGCCCTGACGTTCTCCCGTACCTGCTCCGGCCGGGAGGCGCCGATGATCGCCGAGGCGACGTTGTCGTTCTGGAGCACCCAGGCGACGGCGAGCTGGGCCATGCTGAGGTCGGCGTCCGCGGCGATCGGGCGCAGGTCCTGCACCGCGGTCAGGACGTCGTCGTTGAGCAGCCGGGAGATGAACCTCTCGCCGGTGCCGCCGGTGGCGCGGCTGCCGCTCGGCGGCGGCTGACCGGGCAGGTACTTGCCGGTGAGCACGCCCTGCGCGATCGGCGACCAGACGATCTGGGAGATGCCGGCCTTCTCGCTGGCGGGCACGACGTCCGCCTCGATGGTGCGCCACAGCATCGAGTACTGCGGCTGGTTGGAGATGATCCGGTCCAGCCCCAGCTCGCCGGCGATCCGCACGGCGTCGGTGATCTGCTCGGCGGACCACTCCGAGACCCCGATGTAGAGCACCTTGCCGGCGCGGACCAGGTCGTCGAAGGCCCGCAGCGTCTCCTCCAGCGGCACCGTCGGGTCGTACCGGTGCGCCTGGTAGACGTCGAGATGGTCGGTGCGCAGCCGGCGCAGCGAGGCGTGGGCGGACTCGATGATGTGCTTGCGGCCGAGGCCCTTGTCGTTCTCGCCGGGGCCGGTCGGCCAGTAGACCTTGGTGAACAGCTCGTAGGACTCCCGGCGGACGCCCTGGAGAGCGTCGCCCAGCACGGCCTCGGCGCGGGTGCCCGCGTACACGTCCGCGGTGTCGAAGGTCGTGATGCCCTCGTCGAGGGCGGCGCGCACGCAGGCCGTCGCCGCGTCCGCCTCGATCTGATCACCGTGGGTGATCCAGTTTCCGTAGGAGATCTCGCTGACGGACAGGCCGCTGCGCCCCAGGCGCCGATGCTTCACATCACAAACCTACGACGGCGTCCGCCCACCCCGGCGAGGGTCCGCGTAACCCACGCCGGGGCTCGCAGCCCAGCTGAGGGCTAGGGCCGCGCGTCGCCGCGGGACACCCGCGGGCGCGGCAGCCGCCAGCGGCGCGGCAGCAGGGCCCGTTGCGCGGCGTAGGCGCGTACCCGCACCCGCGAGTCCGGGTAACGCTCGGCGACCTTACGGCTCACCTGCCAGGAGAGCACGATCGAGTCGACGACGACCGCGATGATGCCGAGCAGCATCAGCAGGGTCGCGGCGAGCCGGACGACGCCGTTCGGGATCAGGCCGCCGACGAAGTACACGACCGCGGCCACCAGGAAGAACGGGCCGACGGTGAGCCGGGTGTCGACCAGGTCGCGTGCCAGCACCCGCTCCGGGGCGCGCTCGCGCGGCGGCAGCCGGCTGACGTCCCCGGACATCATCGCCGCCCGGTACTCCTGGCTCTGCCGGCGGCGGGCGGACTTGGCGTCCTGGCGGCTCGCGCCCTTGCCCGCCGGCGCGACGGTCCTGCCGCGGGCGGCCCGGGCGTCCGAGCGTTTCGGCGTGGGACGCCCCTTCGCCGCGGTGCGCCGCGGGTCGGCCGACGGGTCCTGATCGTCGAGCTCGACCTGCTCGGCGAGCGGTTCGGCGTCGGCCTCGGCGGAGCCACGCCGCTTCAGCAGGGCCATCAGGGCAGAGCCAACATCTGATCGAGTGCCTTCCGGGCAAAGGTGGCCACGTCCCGGTCGACGGAGATCTGGTTGACCGTCTCGCCGCGGACGAGCGACTCCAGCGCCCAGACGAGGTGCGGCATGTCGATCCGGTTCATGGTGGAGCAGAAACACACCGTACGGTCCAGGAAGACGATGGTCTTGTCGGGGTGCCGCTTCGCCAGCCGCTGCACGAGGTTCAGCTCGGTGCCGATGGCGAACGCCGAGCCGGCCGGGGCGGCGTCGACGACGGAGATGATGTATTCGGTGGAACCGACCAGGTCCGCCGCCGTGACGACCTCCCGGCGGCACTCCGGGTGCGCCAGGACGGTGACCCCGGGGATGCGGGCGCGCACCTCGTCGACGCTGTCGCGGGTGAAGCGCCCGTGCACCGAGCAGTGCCCGCGCCAGAGGATCATCTTCGCCTCGCGGAGCTGGCGGTGGGTCAGCCCGCCGCCGGGCCGGTGCGGGTCGTAGACGACGCAGTCCGCCTCGGTCATCCCCAGCTCGCCGACGGCGGTGTTGCGACCGAGGTGCTGGTCGGGCAGGAACAGCACCTTCGACCCCCCGCGCTCGCCGAACGCCCACTCCAGCGCCCGCCGGGCGTTCGAGGAGGTGCAGATCGTGCCGTCGTGCCGGCCGGTGAACGCCTTGATGGCGGCCGAGGAGTTCATGTAGCTGACGGGGACGGTCTGCGCGGCGACGCCGGCGTCGAGCAGGTCGTCCCAGGCCTGCTCGACCTGCTCGGCGGTGGCCATGTCGGCCATCGAGCAGCCGGCGGCGAGGTCGGGCAGGATCACCCGCTGGTGCGCGCCGGTGAGGATGTCGGCGCTCTCGGCCATGAAGTGGACGCCGCAGAAGACGATCGCCTCGGCCTGCGGACGCGCGGCGGCCTGCTGGGCCAGCTTGAACGAGTCGCCGGTCACGTCGGCGAACGCGATGACCTCGTCGCGCTGGTAGTGGTGCCCGAGGATGAAGACCCGGTCACCGAGCGCGGTCTTCGCGGCGGCGGCGCGGGCCGCGAGGGTGGGGTCGGCGGCCGGCGGCAGCTCGCCGGGGCAGTCGACGCCACGCTCGCTTGCCGGGTCCGACCCGCGGCCGAGCAGCAGCAGGGCCAGCGGGGACGGGGTGACGCCCACCTGCGCGAGGGCCGGATCCCGCCCGAGGGTCGGATTGATCGTCATGGCGCTCCTCTGGTCGACCGGCCCGCAGCCTGGCCGCCTGGTCGTCCGCGCCGACCGGCCGGCGATCCCGCCGGAGGTCGTCCGCGAATGGTCGATGAGACTCTAACTCCCCGCGCCCATCGTATGCGGAGCTCCGCCGGTCGGGCGCCGGCTTGTTCGACCTGTTCGGCCCGCTTCGGTCCCGGACGTGAACGTGGTCACGAAGGTGACCGCAGGCGAGAAGGCGACCCGAGGTGAGAAAAGGCGACCCAGGGTGATCGGAGGTGATCGGCGTCTCGTGGCCCACCGGTCGGCGCCGTGGCTCGGCTCCGTCGGCATCGCTACGATGGGAAGCGGATCCCGTCCCATGGTGTTGGGCATGAACGTCGGCGCAGACGCTGTGCCGTGCCCGGGGCGTCGCCGAGGCCACTCGGTTCGCCGCGGGCAGTACCCGACCGGATGCAACCGACCGGAAGCGCAGTACCCGACCGGAACCAGTGATGCCTGGCACCTCAGGCACGTCCAGCAAGGGCAGGAGTACTCCTTATGACCGTTCAGGACACGACGGAGACCGCGACGCAGTCCTCGACCGTCATCCTCACCGACACGGCCGCCGGCAAGGTCAAGACCCTGCTGGAGCAGGAGGGCCGGGATGACCTCAAGCTGCGCATCGCGGTGCAGCCCGGGGGTTGCTCGGGCATGCGCTACCAGCTCTTCTTCGACGAGCGGTCCCTCGACGGCGACACCGTCCTGGACTTCTCCGGTGTCAAGGTCGTCCTCGACCGGATGAGCTCTCCGTACCTCGGCGGCGCGACGATCGACTTCGTCGACACCATCGAGAAGCAGGGCTTCACCATCGACAACCCCAACGCGCAGGGCTCCTGCGCCTGCGGCGACTCGTTCCACTGATCGACCGAGCGGCCGACCCGGGCCGCCCGCGGCGACCGCCTGTCAGCCCTGGTGCATTCCTCTCACCAGCGGCACGGAGGTCGCCACTGGCCCGGAGGTCGTGGCCGGCTCCCGCGGGAGCCGCCGGATAGTGCCTGATGCACGAAGCCCGGTCCGACCCACCACGGTCGGGCCGGGCTTCGTGCGTCTCCCCGCGGCGGCGGGGGCTGTTCCGGACCGCCACAGGTGCCGGTAGGCTCCACGATCGTGCGTATCGCCGTGACGGGTTCCATTGCCACCGACCACCTCATGCGCTTCCCGGGCCGTTTCGCCGAGCAGCTGCTCGCCGATCAGCTCCACAGCGTGTCGCTGTCCTTCCTCGTCGACGAACTCGTGATCCGCCGCGGTGGGACCGCGGCCAACATCGCGTTCGGTCTCGGCCAGCTCGGCCTGCACCCGATCCTCGTCGGTGCCGTCGGGGAGGACTTCGCCGACTACCGCTCCTGGCTCGACCGGCACGGCGTGGACACCACCACCATCCGGGTCAGTGAGATCGCGCACACGGCCCGCTTCGTCTGCACCACCGACGAGGATCTCAACCAGATCGCCTCCTTCTACCCGGGGGCGATGAACGAGGCCGCCGAGATCGAGCTCGGGCCGATCGCGGACCGCTTCGGCGGCCTGGACGTCGTGATCATCAGCCCGAACGCGCCGGACGCGATGGTGCGCCACAGCCGGGAGTGCCGCGAGCGCGGTTACGCCTTCGCCGCCGACCCGTCCCAGCAGCTGGCGCTGCTGGCGGGCCCGCAGATCCGCGAGCTCGTCGACGGTGCGGCCTACCTGTTCTGCAACGAGTACGAGAAGGCGCTGCTGGCCAGCAAGTCCGGCTGGAGCGACGCGGAGATCCTGGCGAAGGTCGGCGTGCGGGTCACCACCCACGGCAAGGACGGCGTGGTGATCGAGGCGCCGGAGAGCGACCCGATCCGCGTCCCCGTGGTGCCCGCCCGGGCCACTCCGGACCCGACGGGCGTCGGCGACGCGTTCCGTTCCGGGTTCTTCGCCGGGCTGTCCTGGGAGCTGCCGCTCGAACGCTCCGCCCAGGTCGGCTGCCTGCTCGCGACCCTGGTGCTGGAGACCGTCGGCACGCAGGAGTACACCGCCGAGCCGTCCGACATGCTCAAGCGGATCACCGAGGCCTACGGCGCCGACGCGGCCGCCGAGATCGCCGAGCACCTGCCCGCGGTCTGAACCGGCCGAACCGGCCGGCGGGCCGAACCGAGCGGCCGGCTGAACCGGCCGGCGGGCCGAACCGCGGGCCGCTCGATCAGGCCAGGCGACGGATGACGAACTCCTCGCCGCCGCCCGGCAGCGCGCGCACCGTCACCAGTTCCTGACCCCGCAGCCGGCACCAGGCCGCCACGTCCGGGCCCGCCGCCGGATCGTCGGCCCAGAGGGCGATCGTGGCGCCGGGCACCAACGAGGCGAACGCACGGGCGAGGTCGATGATCGGCAGTGGGCAGCGCCGACCACGCGAGTCCACCGTCGCCGCCGGCGCGGCGATGTCCCGATCGGGGTTCGTGCCGGCGTCCGCCGGCCCGTCCACGGTCATCCGCCGCTCACCTCCCGAGGCCCTGAGCGGGCAGGTCACCGGCCGTTCCGGGCCGGGCCGGGCGTCGGTGGATCCGGGTGACGTTGGTCGCCCGCCGCGCCGGGTCCGCCGTCCCGATCCGGACGGCCACACGTCGCGTCGTCCCGGGCCGTCCGGTCACAGCCTGTCCGGTCACAGCCCGTCCCGTCCCGGGCCGTCCGGTCACTGCCCGACCCGTCACGACCCGTCCCGTCACAGCCTGTCCGGTCACAGCCCGTCCGCTCCCAGGCGCGCCCGCACGGTCCGTACGACGCCCGGCAGAACGTCGAGGAGCGCGTCGAGATCGGCCCGGGTGGAGTCGCGGCCGAAGGACACGCGCAGGTTCCCGTGGGTCAGCGCGCCCATCGCGACCAGCACGTGACTCGGGGTCAGAGTGTCGGAGGTGCAGCTCGACCCGGAGCTGACCGCGATGCCGGCCCGGTCCAGCTCGGTCAGCAGCGCCTCGCCCTCGACGTACAGGCAGGAGAACGCGGTGATGTGCGGCACGGTCGGAGCCTGGTCCGGATCCCCGAGCAGCTCCACTCCGTCGACGAGCTCGGGCAGCCGGCGCCGCAGGTCGCGGACGTAGCCGGCCAGCCGCGGGCCCTCCGCCGCGAGTTCCGCGGCGCGGGCGGCCAGCGCGGCGGCGGCGGCCACGATCGACGGGACGTCGGGGTAGCCGGCGACCCGCCCGCCCTCGCGCTCGTCGGCCGGCCCAGGGCTGCGCCAGCGGGTTCCCGTGCGCACCGCGAGGATGCCGACCCCGGCCGGGCCGCCGAACTTGTGGGCGCTGGCGGTCAGCAGGTCCGCGCCGAGCGCGCCCAGGTCGACGGGCACCCGGCCGACGGTCACGGCGGCGTCGGTGTGCAGGGGGACGCCCGTGGCGTGCAGCCGCTGGGCGACCTCGGCGACCGGCTGGAGGGTGCCGACCTCGTGGTTTGCGTGCTGGAGGCTGGCCACGGCGGTACCGGGAGGTGGCGCGAAGGCCGCCGGATCGACGCGCCCGAAGCGGTCGACCCCCACCTCGACGAGCCGCCCGCCGGCCTGTTCGTGGTGCTGCGCCGCATGCAGCACGCTGGAGTGCTCGACCGCGCTCACCATGATCAGATCGCCGGCGCGGCGGCGGGCGGACGCGGTGCCGAGCAGCGCGAGCGTGGCCGCCGCGGTCCCGCTTGCCGCGAAGCTGATCTCGTCGGGCCGGGCGCCGAGAACGCCCGCGACGGTCTCGCGGGCGGCGTCCAGCAGCATCCGGGCGCGCCGGCCCTCCCGGTAGAGCCGCGCCGGATCCGCCCAGCCGTCCTGGAGCGCCACCCCGAGCGCCTCCCGGGCCGCGGGATGCAGGGGGGTGGTCGACGCGTGGTCGAGATAGGCCGACACGGCTGCGACGCTACGCCGTGACGGGTCCTGGGGGGCGTGCGTCACAGGCCCTTGATGGGGCCTGTGGCGAGAAGCTGTCGGGCCGCTGAGATACGCTGCTGCCGCACCATCTACAGCGTGTCGAAGACAGCATGTCGTCCGGAGGGATCGACCGGGGTGACATGGCGTTTCTGGGGTCTCGCGGATGGCGGCGGACAGCCTCCGCCCCGTCGACGCGGGCCGCTAGTCGTGGGAGGCAGGACCTGGTGAGGAGATCCTTCGGTCGGACCCGGCCGTCGGTCGCGGATGTCGAGGACACGCCGACGACGCCGGCTGACTCCGGCAGTGCGGGCGGGGTCGCGAACGACGCGGTCGAGGCGGTTGGCACGGTCGGCGCCCATGGGAGGCGACGGGCGCGGCCGGTGCGCCGACCCCTGCGCCTGGTCGGCGCGCTCGCCGTCGTGGGGATCGCGGCGACCGCCTGCGACAGACCCAACTTCGGCTACCCGGATGGTGTGACCAACCACACCCCGCGGCTGCTCAACATCTGGCAGGGCTCGGCGATCGCCGCGCTCGTCGTCGGCGTGATCGTCTGGGGCATGATCCTCTACGCGGTCGTCGCCTTCCGCAAGCGCAGCGACGTGCTCCCGCGCCAGATCCGCTACAACCTGCCCGTCGAAATCCTGTACACCGTCATACCCGTCGTGATCGTCGGGGCGATGTTCTTCTACACCGCCCGCGACGAGTCGAAGGTCACGAAGCTCTCGGCCAAGCCGGATGTCACGGTGGACGTCATCGGCTTCCGGTGGAACTGGCAGTTCAAGTACATCGACCCCGGCGCCGGTCACACGGGGCCGAACCAGATCGAGGTCACCGGCCGGCCCGGTGAGCCCGCGGTGCTGGTCCTGCCGCAGAACCGCTCCATCCGGTTCGTGGAGACCTCACCGGACGTCATCCACTCCTTCTGGGTGCCCGAGTTCCTGTTCAAGCGGGACGTCGTGCCCGGTCGGATCAACCAGTTCGAGCTCACGGTGACCAAGACCGGTACCTTCATCGGTCGGTGCGCCGAGCTCTGCGGGACCGACCACGACCGGATGAACTTCTACGTGAAGGTCGTGCCGCAGGACGAGTACGACAGGTTCATCTCGGAGCGGCAGAACGCGTCTGTTCCGTCGACGTCCGCCGGGACGACGACCGCCGCCAGCACCGCAACCACCGCCACCACCGGGAGCGGACAGTGACCCTCGTGCAAGAGTCGGGCGTCGGCCACGCCGAGCC
Organism: Frankia alni ACN14a; assembly: GCF_000058485.1. Taxonomy (NCBI): domain Bacteria; kingdom Bacillati; phylum Actinomycetota; class Actinomycetes; order Frankiales; family Frankiaceae; genus Frankia; species Frankia alni. The sequence goes on along the minus strand of NC_008278.1, from coordinate 5,555,542 downwards.
CGAGCAACCCCACCTACCCAAGCGGACGAACCTGCTCGGCTACCTGCGTACGACGTCCCACAAGGACATCGCGGTCATGTACTTCGTGACCTCGTTCGCGTTCTTCCTCTTCGCCGGCATCCTGGCCGTCATGATGCGGGCGGAGCTCGCGCGGCCGGGCCTGCAGTACTTCTCCAACGAGCAGTACAACCAGTTGTTCACGATGCACGGCACGCTCATGCTGCTGATGTTCGCGACGCCGATCGCGTTCGCCTACGCGAACTTCCTGGTGCCGCTGCAGATCGGCTCGCCGGACGTCGCCTTCCCGCGGCTGAACGCGCTGTCCTACTGGTTCTTCCTGTTCGGCAGCCTCACGGTGGTGGCCGGGTTCCTCACCCCGAACGGCGCGGCGTCGTTCGGGTGGTTCGCCTACTCGCCGCTGAACAACGAGATCTACTCGCCCGGGGCGGGCTCGGACCTGTGGATCGTCGGCCTGACGGTGTCCGGTCTCGGCACCATCCTCGGCGCCGTCAACATGATCACCACGATCCTGACGCTGCGCGCGCCCGGCATGACGATGTTCCGGCTGCCGATCTTCTGCTGGAACTTCCTGGTCACCTCGATCCTCGTGCTGGTCGCGTTCCCGGTGCTCGCCGCGGCGCTGCTGGCCCTGGAGGCCGACCGCCGGTTCGGTGCGCACGTGTTCGACGCCGCGAACGGCGGGGCGCTGCTCTGGCAGCACCTGTTCTGGTTCTTCGGCCATCCCGAGGTCTACATCCTCGCGCTGCCGTTCTTCGGGATCATCAGCGAGATCCTGCCGGTGTTCTCCCGTAAGCCGCTGTTCGGCTACAAGGGCCTCGTCTTCGCCACCATCGGCATCGGCGCCCTGTCGATCGCGGTGTGGGCGCACCACATGTACGTCACCGGCGCGGTGCTGCTGCCGTTCTTCGCCTTCCTGTCGTTCCTGATCGCGGTGCCGACCGGCATCAAGTTCTTCAACTGGATCGGCACGATGTGGCGCGGGCAGCTCACCTTCGAGACGCCGATGCTGTTCAGCCTCGGCTTCCTGGTGACCTTCCTGTTCGGCGGGTTGACCGGGGTGCTGCTGGCCAGCCCGCCGATCGACTTCCACGTCAGCGACAGCTACTTCGTCGTCGCCCACTTCCACTACGTGATCTTCGGAACCGTCGTGTTCGCCGCCTACGCCGGCACCTACTTCTGGTTCCCGAAGGTCACCGGCCGGATGATGAACGACCGGCTCGGGAAGATCCACTTCTGGACCGTGTTCTTCGGCTTCCACGCCACGTTCCTGGTGCAGCACTGGCTGGGTCTGCGCGGGATGCCGCGGCGCTACGCCGACTACTCGCCGACCGACGGCTTCACCACCCTGAACACGTTCTCCTCGGCGGGGTCGTTCCTGCTGGCCCTGTCGACGCTGCCGTTCATCTACAACCTGTGGCACTCGTACCGCAAGGGCCAGCTCGCCGTCGTCGACGATCCCTGGGGCTACGGCAACTCGCTGGAGTGGGCGACCTCCTGCCCGCCGCCGCGGCACAACTTCCGGACGCTGCCGCGGATCCGCTCCGAGCGGCCCGCGTTCGACCTGCACTTCCCGGCCACGGTGGGCCGGGTCGACTACCACGCGACACCCGAGATCGGTTAGGAGGCGGTGATCGTATGAAGGTGGAAGGCATCATCTTCAGCTTCTTCGGCGTCTTCGCCGGGGCTGCGGCGCTGGTCTACTGGTTCTGGGCGAAGGACCCGACCGGCACCGCGGCGCTCACGCTCACCACCGGGTTGGGCCTGCTGGTCGGCGGCTACCTCATCTTCACCGGCCGCCGGATCGGCATGCGCCCGCAGGACCTTCCGGACGCCGAGGTGGCGGACGGTGCCGGCGAGCTCGGGCACTTCACGCCGGGCAGCTACTACCCGTTCCTGATCGGCGCGAGCTCGGTGACGGCGGCGATGGGGCTCGTCTTCGGGATCTGGCTGCTCGTCCTCGGCCTGGCCATGGTCGTGGTGTTCGCGACCTGCCTCGTGTTCGAGAACTTCTGGCACCCCCCGGTGCCCGAGGACTGAGTCTCACCCCGCGGCCCGGGACACCTCCCGGGCCGCGCCCCGCGCACCTTCGGGGCCGGCAGATGCTTCGGCATCGGCCGGCCCCTTTCGCGTGCGCGCCCCGCCGCGGGTTCTCGCCGTGCCGGGGGTGGGGTGGGGCGGCTCAGCGGGCGATGGCCGCGGCTGCGGCGGCGGCCTGGCTGGCGTCCGTCCAGCGGTCCAGGACTGCGGCGGCGGCGCCGGAGTCGATGGCGTGGGCGGCCCGGGGCAGCGCTGCGGCGATCTGCTCGGTGATGGCGGCGTCGGTCGGCCCCGCCGCGGCGACCAGCGAGGCGGCGGCGGCAAGCAGCACCGTGTCGCGGACCGGCCCTGGCTCGCCGGCGAGCAGCGCGCGGGTGACGGCGGCGTTGTGCGGGGCGTCGGCGCCGCGTAGGACGGCGATGTCCGGCACGTGGATGCCGACGTCGCGGGGGTCGAACTGCTCGCGGCGCGGCGGCGCGGCCGTCTGGCCGGCCGCCTCGCCGGCGGCGGATGGCTGGCCGCCGGGGATCACCCAGATGGTGGACGTGGTCGTCGGGGTGAGCTCGTCGAGGCCGTCGTCGCCGCGGAAGACCAGCGCCCGGGTGCCGCGGTCGGCGAGGACCTGGGCGACGACCGGCGCGAGGCGGGCGTCGGCGACCCCGACGGCCTGCGCGCCCGGCTCGGCCGGGTTGGTCAGCGGACCGAGGATGTTGAAGGCCGTCGGCACGCCGATCTCGGCGCGGGGGCCGCCGACATGCCGCATCGCCGGGTGGAAGATCCTGGCAAAGCAGAAGGCGATGCCGGCCGCCCGCAGGCATGCCTCGACCCCGGCCGGCGGCAGGTCGATGGCGACTCCGAGCTCGGCGAGCAGGTCGGCCGAGCCGCAGGCGGACGACGCGGCCCGGTTGCCGTGCTTGATCACGGGCACGCCCGCTCCGGCCACGACGAGGGCCGCCATCGTGGACAGGTTGACCGTGTTCGACCGATCGCCGCCCGTCCCGCAGGTGTCCACCGCGCGTGCCCGGATCTCGTCGGGGATGCGTAGCGGGGCGGCGTGGGCGCGCATCGCCGCGATCAGGCCGCCGATCTCGGCCGGTGTCTCGCCCTTGGCTCGCAGCGCCACCGCGAACCCGGCGATCTGGGCCGGGGTGGCGGCGCCGGCCATGATCTGGTCCATGGCCCAGGCCGTCCGCGCGGAGTCCAGGGACTCGCGGGCGAGCAGGGCGCCGATCAGCTCCGGCCAGCTCGCCACCGCCGAGGCCGAGCCGGCGGGTGGCCCGGCAAGTGGCCCGGGCCCGGCCAGCGGCCCGGTGGGTGACACGGCGGGCGGCACGGTGGCCTCGATGGTCATCGGTGTCAGCCGGCGAGCTGGGCGCCCGTCAGCGGCCGCCGGGCCGCCGCGCCGCCGGCCCGTGCGCGCAGCAGCGTGACGACGGCCTCGGTGAGCCGGCCGGGGTCGACCGGGTGGGCGACGACGGCGTCGGCCTGCGACCAGGTGGCCAGCCACCGGTCGTCGGCGCGCGCGACGAGCAGGACCGTCGGCGGGCAGTCGGCCACCTCGTTCTTCAACTGGCGGCACAGGCCCATGCCGCCGGTGGGGGTGGCCTCGCCGTCGAAGATGCAGAGATCGGCCTCGTGGTGATCGACGACGTCGATCGCCGCGGCCGCGTCCGCGGCCTCGACGAACTCCAGCGGGCCGAGGTCGGCGGCGGGCAGTCGACCGATCGCGGCGATGACGCGCGCGCGCACGTCGGCGCGGTCGGCGTAGACGAGGACTGTGCTCATGGCGTCCACGGCCTTTCGCATCAGGTGGCCACCGCCGACCGGCGGCCCGGGGCGGACCGCCGCTCCCCGCCGCGACCGCGACCGGACCCGCGCGGGGCGGGCGATCGCGGGCGAGCGGGAGCGACCGGATGACCGGCGCGATCCGCTCCGAAGATTACCCGGTCGTGGGGTCACGTCACGCCGTCACGCCGTTGTCCACCCGGTCCGCGGCCACGGGTGTGCCGGGCCGGCCCGCCGCGTGCGTCGGTGGCCGGAGCGGTTGCCAGGAGTCGGGAACAGTTGCCAGGAGGCGGGAACAGTTGCCAGGAGGCGGGAACATCGGTGATAGTGAGAGTCGTTCTCAACCAGCGGAGCCCTCCGTCGGCACGGTCGCCGGGCGTTCGCCCGCAGGCACGGGCGGCGGGTTCCGCTGCGACCGACGGGCGTGATCCATGACCGACCTGGCTGATCTTCGACTGACCCCGCAACGGATGGCCGTTCTGGAGGTCCTACGGGCCGCCGACGACCATCCCACCGCGGCCGAGGTGTACGAGCGGGTACGCCGTGCCTCGCCGCGAATCGGCAGCGCTACGGTGTACCGCACCCTCGCGCTGCTGGTGTCGACCGGTCGGGCGCTGGAACTCAACCTGGGCGACGGCGCGGCGGCCCGGTACGACGCCAACACCCGCCGCCACGACCACGCGGTCTGCGACGGCTGTGGCCGCGCGGTCGACATCGATCACCCCGTGCCGGACGGAATGATGGCGGAGATCGCCCGTCGCTCGGGCTTCGCCATCACCGGCTACGACCTGCAGTTCCGGGGCATGTGCCCGGACTGTCAGGCGAACGGCTCCGATCCGGCCCGCGCCGCGGGCGGGACCGGCCCGACAGTGAACACCCACGCCAAAGGAGCGCTTCATGCCGAAGCTTGACGGCACCAAGACCCACGAGAACCTCAAGGAGGCGTTCGCCGGCGAGAGCCAGGCCAACCGGCGCTACCTGTACTTCGCCCGCCGTGCCGACATCGAGGGTCTGACCGACGCCTCGTCGCTGTTCCGCGACACCGCGGAGGGCGAGACCGGGCACGCCTTCGGGCACCTGGAGTTCCTCGCCGAGGTCGGCGACCCGGCCACCGGCGAGCCGCTCGGCACCACCGCCAAGAACCTGGCCAGCGCCGTGGCCGGCGAGACCTACGAGTTCACCGCCATGTACCCCGGCTTCGCGAAGACCGCCCGCGAGGAGGGCTTCGAGGAGATCGCGGACTGGTTCTCGACCCTCGCCCGCGCCGAGAAGACCCACGCCGGCCGGTTCAAGAAGGCCCTCGACGCCCTCAACGCCGAGGAGACCGCCGACGCCTGATCGGCGCCTGCGCACCACGTCGGTGGCCGGCTCCGGGCATCCTTCCGCCGGAGCCGGCCATCGCCGTGCTCTACCCCCGACGTGTTCTACCCCCGACGACACCCACTCCACGCTTCCGGACAGGAGGCCGCGCCATGGCGCTGACCGTCGCCGACATCACCACCGACCACCAGGCGTACGCGGAGAGCCGCCCGCAGCTGCGCCGCCAGATGCTTCCCGTGCGCGCCGAGCGCCGCGTCCGGGTCGGCGACATCGTCCTCGCCGAGTTCGAGAACGAGCAGACCCTGCGCTACCAGGTGCAGGAGATGGTCTACACCGAGCGACTGACGGCGTCTGCCGACGTCGCCCACGAGATCGAGGCGTACTCCCGCCTGCTGCCCGGCAGCCACGTCCTGACCGCCACCGTGTTCATCGAGCTCAACGTGCTCGAGACGGTGCGCGAGGAGCTCAGCCGCCTCGCCGGCCTGCAGCACAGCCTGGCCCTGGAGATCGGCGGGACCCGCGTCGCGGGGGAGGAGATCCCCGGCCTCGACGAGGACCCCGACGTCCCGTCCGAGACGGTCTCCGTCCACATGGTCCGCTTCGTGCTCACCGACGAGCTGCGCGACGCCTTCCGCGATCCGGACGTCCCCGCCGAACTCGTCGTCGACCACGCCGAGTACAGCGACTCCACCCCCCTGACCGGCGCCACCCGCCGCGCCCTCATCGCCGACCTCGCCCTGCGCCCCTGACCGACCCGCCGTCCCTCGTGCGGGCCACCGATCCGGGGAACAGGTAGTCGAGGAAGCAGGAGGTCGATGGGCCGCTGGGGGCGGCCGGCGAGATTTGTCGGGGGCCATCCGTTCGGAGCGCCCGCGACCGGGTACGCGAAGGGCTTACGGCACTTACGGCACTCACGTCAGCACGTTCATCCACGTCAAGGGAGTCACCCGTGACCGATGACCAGCTACGTCCCGACCTCGCGTCCGCCGGCTCACCAGCTCCCGACCTGTCCCGCGGCGCTTCGGACCCGTCCCGCGCAGTCCCCGGCCGCGACCCGGACTTCGCCGGCGCGAACGGCGGCGCCCCCGGGCCGGCCGGGGGTACCGGGCGGGGGCCGACGGCCGGTGGCCGGGCGTCCGAGCAGGGCGCGGCGGCGCTCGACGCGCTGCACCGTCTGGCCGACGGGGAGGACGAGCGTTCCGCGCTCGGTGACCTCGCCCTCGCGGACGTCCTGCTCCCCGACCTCGGCGACGAGATCACCGACCTCTCCGAGGAGAGCGAGGTTCTGCAACTTCCCGTTGCGGAGCGTCAGGACGGCACTCAGTTCGTCCCGACGTTCACCTCCGAGCAGCGCCTGACCGAGGCCCTGCCCGACGTCGCCCGCTACCGCACGGTGCAGATCGCGACCCTCGGTCGGATCTGGCCGTCGGACGACCTGCTGCTGGCGGTCGATCCGGGTTCCGAAGCCGGGATCGCCCTGCCGGCGGAGGGCCTGCGGGCACTCGCCGCCATGTCCGCCTGACCTCGTGGCCTCCGCCAGGCCGCACGCCTTCCGCCCGGGCGTGCGGCCGGCTCGGCTCACCTGTTCGGCAGGTCCCGTATCCCGCCGATCACCCACGGATGCTGAAGAACGGATGCTGAAGACCGGTCCGCCGGCAGTTCGGCCACAGGACAGCTACCCGCCGCGGCGCCTCCCGCGTGCCACCACCTGATCTCACGCGGGTGCGCGCTCTCACGGTGGGTTCGACGTCCGGGCGGGCGGCGGGGCCAGCGCCTGCCAGCCGAGGTAGACGACGGGCAGGCGGGTCTCCAGGCCCGTCATCCGGGCCCGCTCCTGGGCCACGGCCAGGATCGTCGGGACCACCTGGCGGGTCACGGCGAGCCGCTCGCCCAGCCGGTGGACCTCGTAGCCGTCCCGTTCGACCGCGGTCCTCAGCGCCGCCTCGCCTGCTCCGGAACTCGACGCTCCGGCGCCTTCGGGCGGTCCGGGCGTGTCGGGCTGGGCGGGCGTGTCGGGCTGGCCGGGCGCGTCGGAGGGGTCGGGCAGGGCGAACAGGTGGCGGAGTAGCACGGGGGCGTCGGCTGGGTGGCCGGCAGAGGCCAGGGCGGCCAGGGCCGGCCCCTCCCCGGCGGCCGGATCGAACGAGGAGGCGAGGACGGCGAGTGAGCCGTCGTCGACCAGGATCGGCGGCGGGGTGCGCCCGGACCGCCAGGGCCATCGCATCGAGAACCTCGAACTCCTTCCGGCCACCGGCCCGGCTCCGCTCCAGTCGGTCACCCTCTCGGCTCGGCGGTCGACTGGGTGCTCGCGGCGCCCGGTAGGCGCTCTGACCTGCCGTTTCGATCGGCTATGGCGGTCGCGCGACGCGCGGAGGGCCACGTGGGCCGTGCCGTCCGGCCCGGCTCCACCGGGCCGGGCGACCCGGCTCCTGAGGTGGACGTCCGACGGGTGAGGCACGCAACATCCGCCGGAAGGGCACCGGTCGTCATGGTTTTTTCGACCCCCGCCGCAGCGGCCCGAGGACCTGCGGTTTCCGCTGCGGCGCAGCGATTTGTGCGGTGGGTGGGGTGGTCCGCACGGGGCCTCGGGCCGGTCATCGACGCGTCGTAGTCCTACCGAACGTCGAACCTACGGTGGCGCCTGGAGCGTCGCGTGCCAGAATGACCGTCGTGGCCTCAGCCCCCGTCCTCGAGAAGGCTCCTCCACCACACCCGACGGCCAACCGTCCCTCGATGGTCTCGGTCGGCACGGTCGTGTGGCTGTCGTCGGAGCTGATGTTCTTCGCGTCCCTGTTCGCGATGTACTTCACGATCCGTTCGGTCAACAGCGGCAACTGGCCGCCCGTGACGGGTGATCCCGCCGGTTCCGAACACGGCCCCGTGGAGCTGCACGTCGGGTACGCGCTGTTCTTCACCGTGATCCTGGTGCTGTCCAGCGTCACCTGCCAGCTCGGGGTGTTCGCCGCCGAGCGCGGTGACGTCCACGGACTGCGGCGCTGGTACCTGGCATCGTTGATCATGGGCCTCGTCTTCGTTGGCGGCCAGGCGAACGAGTACTTCGGCGAAAACAAGTTCACGATGGCGTCGCACGCCTACGGCTCGGTGTACTACCTGACCACCGGGTTCCACGGGCTGCACGTCATCGGTGGTCTCGTCGCCTTCGTCATGGTGCTGGGCCGATCGACGTTCGGGCGCTTCACGCCGGAGAAGGCGACATCGGCGATCGTCGTGTCGTACTACTGGCACTTCGTCGACGTCGTCTGGATCGCCCTGTTCGCGACCATCTACCTCCTCCAGTGAGCGACATGACTGAAACCTCGGGCACACCGTCGGACACGCCGCCGGAAGCCTCGTCGGACTCCGCGCCGAGCGAGGTCGCGGCGCCGGTCGCCGCCACGAAGCGGTCCGCGCGCAAGCGCGACACGTCCGCGCGCAAGCGTGGTCCGTCCGCGCGCCGGCGCCGGAGATCCTCCGCCCTCGTCCTCGTGCTCGGCCTGATGGCCACCGGGGTGCTGTGGACGATGCTGGCTCCCAGTGGCAACGCCGCGCAGACGGCGGACGCCAACGAGGCCGTCCGGCAGGGTCGCGCCCTGTACCTGCAGGGCTGCTCGACCTGCCACGGCCTCGGCGCCCAGGGCTCGAACACCGGTCCCAGCCTCGTCGGTGTCGGCGCCGCCGCGGTGGACTTCCAGGTCTCGACCGGCCGCATGCCGCTGGCCGCCCCGGCCGCGCAGGCCGACCGCAAGCCGCCGATCTACTCGGCGACGCAGATCGACCAGCTCTCCGCGTACGTCGCGAGCCTCGGCGGTGGCCCGGAGGTGCCCAAGGTCACCGACAAGGAGCTCAGCGACGCAGACCTGGCTCACGGCGGCGAGCTCTACCGCGCCAACTGCGCGCAGTGCCACCAGGCCGTCGCCCAGGGTGCTCCGCTGACCTACGGTAAGTTTGCGCCCTCGCTGAGCGAGTCCACTCCGAAGCAGATCGTCGAGGCCATGCGCACGGGGCCGGAGTCCATGCCGGTCTTCGGGGACCGTCAGCTCAACGACGAGGACGCCGCCGCCGTGGCGGCCTACATCAAGCACCTGACCGACACCAAGAGCCCCGGTGGTTTCAGCCTCGGTAAGTACGGTCCGGTGCCCGAAGGGTTGCTGGCCATGCTGGTAGGCATTGGTGGCCTGCTCGTCGTGTGCCTGTGGATCGGAGCGAGGCAGAAGGTATGAGTGACCAGACGGGCCCGGGGACGCCGGGACCGGCGGGCTCGGGCGGAGGGGACCAGCCGGGCGACTCCGCCCAGGAACGCGTGCACTACGCGGGCTACCAGGGTGAGCCGGCAGACAAGTCGGACCAGGACTCGATGAGCAGCATCTTCAAGCGGGCCAAGCACCCGGTCGACACGTCGGGTGCCGCCGCCGGGGGGTCGGGGATCTCGGCCGGTGGACCGGACATCCCGGCCGGCACCTCCGACGGCCCGGAGGCCCTGGGCACCCCGCCGCACCAGACGGACTCCACCCGCGATCCCGAGACCACGGTGATGCGGACCGGCGACGCCGGGGTGGCGCAGCCGTCCTACGGCACGCACGCCGGCGGCGGTGGCGGGGTCACCGTCCGCCCGCCGCGCGCCGAGGACGTCGACCGCCGCGCCGAACGGCGGGCGGAGCGGCTGATCGCCTGCTGGTTCCTGATCTCGGTGGTCGGCACCGTCGGGTTCGTCATCACGAACTTCGTCGGTGACAAGCACCAGGCGTACTACACGCCGTGCCTCGGTTCGGCGCTCGGCCTGGCCGTCGGCGGGCTCGGCATCGGCATGATCCTGTGGGCCAAGCGGCTGATGCCGCACGAGCAGGCCGTCCAGGAGCGCCACGAGTTCACCTCCGCCAAGGAGGAGATCGCGGTCACCGAGGCGGAGATCACCGCCGGCTTCGCCGACACCGGTCTCGCCCGCTTCCCGCTGCTGCGACGCACCCTGCTGGGCGCCGGCACCGTGCTCGGTGGCCTGATCGTCGTGCCGCTGCTCAACCTGACCAACTCCAAGCCGGGCAAGAAGCTCGACCACACCTCCTGGGTGAAGGGCGCGCGCCTGGTCACCGAGGACGGCCGCCTGGTCAAGCTCGGCGACATCTCCATCGGCGGCATCGAGACGGTCTTCCCGGCCATCCCGGTGACCGAGTCGGACGGCACGACGACCTACAAGCCGAAGACCGACGTGCACACCAAGGCGGACAGCACCACGCTGCTCATCCGGCTGCCACCGGGGGTGGACCGGCCGCGCAAGGGGCGGGAGAACTGGTCCGTCGACGGCCACGTCGCCTACTCCAAGATCTGCTCGCACGCCGGCTGCCCGGTGAGCCTCTACGAGCAGCAGACCCACCACCTGCTCTGCCCCTGCCACCAGTCGGTCTTCGACGTGCTGGACGGCTGCCGGGCGATCTTCGGTCCGGCCAGCCGGTCGCTGCCGCAGCTGGCCATCGCCGTGGACGACGACGGATTCCTGTACGCCCGCAACGGTGACTACGACGAGCCGGTCGGTGCCGCCTTCTGGGAGCGCTCATGACAACCGCATCCCCACCGGAGTTCGTCAAGCGGCCGACCCCGGCCCGCAAGGCCAACCGCGCCATCGACGAGCGGTTCGGCACCCAGGCCGGGCTGCGGCGCAACCTGAACAAGGTCTTCCCCGACCACTGGTCGTTCATGATCGGGGAGATCGCGCTCTACAGCTTCATCGTCCTGCTGCTCACGGGCATCTACCTCACGCTGTTCTTCGACCCGTCGAACACCGAGGTCATCTACAACGGCTCCTACGTCCCGCTCAAGGGCGTGGAGATGAGCCGGGCGTACGCCTCGACGCTCGACATCAGCTTCGACACCCGGGCCGGACTGGTGTTCCGCCAGATCCACCACTGGGCCGCGCTGGTCTTCGTCGCGTCGATCGTCGTCCACCTGTTCCGGGTGTTCTTCACCGGCGCCTACCGCAAGCCGCGCGAGGTCAACTGGCTGATCGGGGTCGGCCTGCTGATCCTCGCCATCCTCGAGGGCTTCGCCGGCTACTCGCTGCCGGACGACCTGCTCTCCGGCACCGGTCTGCGGATCGCCGCCTCGATCGCCCAGTCCATCCCGATCATCGGGACGTGGGCGTCGTTCCTGGTGTTCAACGGCGAGTTCCCGGGTGACAACTTCCTGCCCCGGCTCTACGTGATCCATATTCTGCTGGTGCCCGGGGTGCTGCTCGCCCTCATCGGCGCGCACATGGGCATCCTGTGGCACCAGAAGCACACCGACTTCCCCGGCCCGGGCAAGACCGAGCACAACGTCGTCGGCCACCGGGTCTTCCCGGTGTTCGCGGTGAAGTCCGGCGGGTTCTTCATGATGGTCTTCGCGATGCTCGCCCTGCTCGGTGGCCTCGCGCAGATCAACCCGATCTGGATGTTCGGTCCGTACGACCCGTCGAAGGTCTCCTCGGCGTCCCAGCCCGACTGGTACATCGGCTTCCTCGACGGCTCGACCCGACTGATGCCACCGTGGGAGTTCCGCGGCCTCGGCCATACGGTCCCGGCCGTGTTCTGGCCGACGGCGGTCCTGCCCGGCATCCTGTTCACGCTGCTGGCGCTCTACCCGTTCCTGGAAGCCAGGTTCACCGGCGACACCAAGTCGTACAACCTGCTCCAGCGACCCCGGGAGGCGCCGACCAGGACAGCGCTCGGCGCGATGTCGATCAGCTTCTACCTGGTCCTGTGGATCTCGGGTGGTAACGACGTCATCGCGAAGACGTTCAGCATCTCGCTGAACGCGATGACGTGGGCCGGCCGCATCGGTCTGATCATCGTCCCGCCGATCGCGTACGCGATCACGAAGAAGATCTGCCTTGCCCTCCAGGCGAAGGACGCCGAGGTCGAGCACCACGGCATCGAGACCGGCATCATCCGCCAGCTCCCCAGCGGGGAGTTCGTGGAGGATCACCGGCCGAAGCCGACCCCGGTACCCGATCACCCGCTGGTCACGAACGACCGGTTCGCGCTGCCGTCGGCGAACGGCCACGGGGACGGGGACGGTCACGGCAAGGGCCTCGCCCGCCGCGCCGGCAAGGCCGTGGGTGGCTTCTTCGTCGAGGAGAAGGAGACCGGTCCGGGCGGTCCGAGCGCACCGGTCGGCGGCGGCAGGCACTGACGCCGGCACCGACTCCGTCAGCGCTGAGCTGACACCGGCCGCGGGGCCGGTCCGCCGTCGCGGCGGGCCGGCCCCGCGGCCTTTGCCGCGACTGCCGAGCTCGCCGGGTGTGGTCAGCGGCGGGGACGCTCGCCCTCGGCGCGCCGGCCAGGCGCCTGCTCCGGGCTGTCGGGGGAACGGTGGAGCTCGGCGTAGCGCAGCGCGTCGCGGCTGGCACCCGCCGCCGGCCAGCTCCACTCGCCGTCGAGGCGCACGAGCCGCACCCCGGAGCCGGCCAGCCAGCGGGCGATCCGCTCGGTCTCCTCGACGGAGGCGCACGGCGCGGGCCCCGGCTGTGGTCGCACCGTCTCGGCGCTGGCGACCGCGGCGTCGACCCAGGGCCGCGGGTCGATGCCGGGAGCCACGTTCGCCGCTGACACCAACCGGCCGTGCCGGACCACCGCCAGGTCCCAGCCGGCCTGCGCGGTCGGCGCCGCCGCGACGAGCTGCGGGATGCGGGTCAGCGCGGCCAGCCGCTGACCGCGGGCCGCGGCGCGGACGAACGACACCATCCGGTCGCGGTGGACGGCCGCCTCCTCGTAGCGCCGCTCGCCGGCCAGGCGGTCGATACGCCGCGTCGACGCCGCGATGACCGGCCCCGGATCGCCCGTGATGGCCGCCCGGGCGGCGGCGACGTGGCGGGCGTAGGCGGCGACGTCCTCCCGGCCGTCGCAGGGTGCCCCGCACCGGCCCAGGTCGGCCAGGGCGCAGGCGGGGCGGCGGGCGCGTGGCGAGAGCCGGCCGGTGCACTGGCGCAGCGGCACGGCGGCGAGCAGCGCGTCGGCCGCGTCGTCGGCGCCCCGGGTGCTGGCGAACGGACCGAGGTAGGTCGCCTCGTCCCGCGCGGCGCGCACCCGGGAAAGCCGGGGGAACGGCTCGTCGGTGAGCTTGAGGTACACGGTGCGTTCCGGGAAGCGGGAGCGTCGGTTGTACGGCGGCTTGTGCTCCGCGATCAGCCGCAGCTCCCGCACCTCGGCCTCCAGGGCGTGCGCGCAGCCGATGGCGTCCACCCGCTCGGCCAGTGCCACCATCTCCGCCATCCGGGTGCGGGGCTCACTCGCCGTGAAGTACGTGCGCACCCGGGACCGGACCGACCGAGAGGTGCCGACGTAGAGGGCCCGTCCATCGGCGTCCCGGAAGATGTAGACGCCCGGGCCGGTGGGCAGCCCGTCGGCGAGGTACCGCTTGCGCCGCTGAGCCGGGGAGACCCGGGCGCTGTACTCGTGCAGCTCCTCCAGCGTGCGCACGCCGGCGTTGCCGAGGCGCTCGAACAACCCGTGCAGCACGTCCACCGTGGCGCGGGCGTCTGCCAGCGCCCGGTGGCAGGGCTCGGTCGAGCTGCGGAACAGCCGGGCCAGCGAGGCCAGCCGGCAGTCGGGAGCCTCGTCCCGGCTGACCAGCCGCCGCGCGATGCGGAGGGTGTCGAGATGCTCCCAGGCGGGTGGCGGATAGCCGCAGCGCTGCGCCGCGGCCCGCAGGAAGCCGAGATCGAACGGCGCGTTGTGGGCGACCAGCACGGCACCGCGGGCGAACTCCAGGAACGTCGGCACCACCTCGGCCTCCGCGGGGGCCGTCGCCACCATCGCGTCGGTGATCCCGGTGATCACCGAGACCATCGGCGGGATACCTGCGCTCGGGCGGACCAGGGTGGACATCTCCGCGAGCACCTCGCCGCCACGCACCCGCACCGCGCCGATCTCGGTGATCTCGCTGGTCGCCGCCGAGGTCCCCGTCGTCTCCAGGTCGACCACGACGAACGTCAGATCGGACAGCGGCCGGCCGAGCTCGTCGAGGCTGGCCTGCCGATGCGCGGGCACGCCACCGCGGTCGACGGGCGGGCGGTCGACGGGTGGGCGGTCGGCCGCGGGGCGGTCGATGGCGGGGCGGTCGACGGGGGAGCGGTCGGCGGGAGCGGGGTCCGGGCGCACGGCGTCACGGTAAGCCCCACCGCCGACAGTTCTGGCACGGGTCGGTTCAGGCTCGGGGCGCGGGAGGCGTCCACAGGGGACGTGACGGGTCCCCCCGCGGGTGTCGTTGTGGTCCCGTCGGGGCTGTCCCGCGCCCCTTGTGGCGCCACGCCGGAGACACGTGGCGGCCACTCGGCAGGCCAACCCGCCTGGAATGCGAAATCATGCGCAGGTGGCGTGGTTTGAAACGAACGGCATTCGGGTGGGGCGGGTCGCAGTGGACTGCGCGAACGTGGACGTGATGGTGCGCTTCTGGTCCGCCGCGCTGGGGTACGAGGTGGACCGGCGCGACGACGACGCGGCTCTGCTGCGTCATCCCGCCGGGGCGGGGCCGAAGCTGTTGCTGCGGCCGGGCGCCCGCCGCGGCGGCGGTCCCAGTCGGCTGCATCTCGACCTCTACGCGGTGGACGCCGAGCGGGTCATCGGCTGGTTGTCGACCCTCGGCGCCCGCCGGGTCGGCCGCTACGACGACGACGGGGAGCGCGGCTACATCCTGTCCGATCCGGAGGGCAACGAGTTCCGGGTGATGACGGCCGGTCCGACCGGCTTCGCCCGGCCCTTCGTCTGATGACCGGTCCACCGGTGGATGACCGGTCCCGCGATGGATGACCGGTCCACCGATGACCGGCCGGCGGGCGGATGACCGGGTCGATAGGGTCGTGAGCCATGCCGAGCGTCTTCACCCGGATCATCAACGGCGAGCTTCCCGGGCGCATCGTGTACTCCGATGAGTACACGGTCGCGTTTCTGACGATCGCCCCGATCCGGCCGGGCCACACGCTGGTGGTCCCGCGCGCCGAGATCGACCACTGGATCGACCTGCCCGACGACGTCCAGACGGCGCTGTGGACCGCCGCCGCGACGGTCGGCCGGGCCATCGACGCCGCGTTCCGGCCCCGGCGGGTGGCGGCGCTCGTCGCCGGGCTGGAGGTGCCACACGTGCACGTGCACCTGCTGCCCATCGAGAACGAGTCGCAGATCGACTTCACGCTCGCCGACCACGACCCGGACTCGGCCGAGCTCGACGCCGTGGCGGAGCGGATCCGCGCCGCCGTCGGCTGACGTGCGGCCGGGTGGGATGGATCCGGCGATGGTCCACCCCACCCGGCGTGCCCGCGGCGGGCCGGGTGGGGGGGCTCCGGTAGGACCCGACGGGCTCAGAGCTGGAACATGGCCGGGCTGACCGCGAACAGCGGCTCCCAGTGCAGCACGCCGTGCCCGGGCGGCGCGTCGATGACGACGTTGCCGCGCACCTTCTGGCCGGCCTTCACCGTCGACGCGGACAGCCGCGGCTCCACGTTCTCGTAGCTGCCGTCGTAGCGCGTCCCGTCCGGGGTCTGGATGTAGAAGTCCGACGGGGAGGCGGACGTGTCCCCGCGGCTCACCTCGACCGTCACGTTGACGATGTAGTAGGCACCCTGGGTCGGCGGGTCGCCGTACTCGGTCACCTTGCCGGTCGTCGAGCAGACGCTGTTGAGGGTCACCCGTGCCTCGAAGTCGCTGACGGACGAGTTCGCCTCGCCGACGACGGTCCCCGAGCCGCCGATGGCGGCCGCGCCGGCCCCCGGCGCACCCTGTGGGGTGACCGCGACACAGTTCGAGACGCCGATCGGGCCGGTCGCGGTGGCACTGGGCGCGGGTGACGTCGGTACCGCAAGCGCGGGTGCGCTCAACGAGGGCAGCGGTACCGGCGCGGAGAGGTCGTTCGAGTCGTCGCCCCCCACCGCGAGCGCGATCACCACCCCGACGACGATCGCGGCGACGACGGCGAGCGGCACGATCACGAACAGCGGGTTGCGCCGCCGCGGCGGCGGCGGGGGCGGGGCACCCTGCTGCCAGCCGCCGCCCTGCTGCCAGGCGGCGCCCGGCTGCCAGCCACCGGGTGGATTCTGCTGGTAGGAGCCCTGCGCGCCCGGGTAGCCTGCCGGCCCCTGGTACGCCGGGCCGCCCTGGTAGGCCCCGGTGCCACCGGGCGGGTAGCCGGCCTGGGGCCAGCCGCTCGGCTGTCCCCAGCCCTGCTGCTCCGTGCCTGGCTGCCCCCCACCGGGTTGCCCCCAGCTCTGCTGGTCGGACGCCTGCTGCCCCCCACCGGCTTGCCCCCAGCCCGGTTGCTCGGCGCCGGGCTGTCCCGCGCCCGGCTGCCCCCAGCCGGTGGAGCCGGCGCCGGGCTGCTGCTGCGGCGGCGGCCAGGACTGCTCACCGCCGGGGCGCGGTCCCGCCGCCCACGGCTGCCCGGCGGTGGCGGGCCCAGGGACCTGCGGCCCGCTCGGGGAGGTCCCACCCGAGGGGGCAGGGGTGTCGGCGGACCAGGCGAGCCGGGTCTGCTCGTCGGACCGGTCCGGGGCGGCGCCCCACGACGGGGCCGGCGCAGGAGTGGACCCGGACGGGCCGGGCGTCGCGCCGCTGCCCGGCGTCTGCGCGGACTGGTGCCAGGGGTTGCTCGGCTGCTTCCACGTCTCCTGGCTCCCGTCACCGCCGGGGGGCTGGTGAGGGGGGTTCTGGTCGGTCACGATGATCCTCTCCGGCGCAGCCGGGCCGCGTTTGGAATAAATCGCACGCTGGGGAACGCACCACGCGAGGCTACATAAGCAGGCTTTCCCGTGAGACAATGCCTGCCCCGGCGCGGCTCACCGGTCCTAGATCCCACACCGGTGGTCCGCGTGAGCCCTCTGAGCTCTCTCGATACGCTGTACCTTCATCGTTCTTCCCGTCGGCTCCGGAGTCCCTACGTGCCTTGCTGTCTGGCCGGTCGGAGGAGCCGTCGGAGACGCGGCCCGTCGGCTTTCCCGCGTCGTCCGGACGCTGACGGACATTTCCGCACGGGACCTCAACCCGCGTTGCCCGGGTCCGGACCGCGGGCCGTCCCGGTCGGTGCTCCAACCGCGCCAGGCGGCCTCTCCCACCGGCCTGCCGCCGGGATGGTGGGTGCTGCGTCGGTCGTGTCCTCGGCGCGGGCCGTCCGGGCCGTGTCCGTGGCGACCGGCCCGGCGGGGAGCATGCTGTGACGGGTCCGCTGCCCGCGTCCGTGCGGGAGTACGTCATCGAGCTCGCCGCGCAGACTCTCGCCGATCTGCCCGAGTCCGACGTGCCGCCGTCGCTCGCCGCGGTGCGCCGGTTCAAGGCGTCCCGGCGGGCGAAGGTGGGCGCGATCCCGCTGGCCGCCGCCGTCGACAACGACGTGTTCCGCGGCCGCGTCGCCGAATGGATCCGCCGGCATCAGCCGGAGCTGGCCGAGGCTGCCGATTCCGCCGATGGGCCCCCGCCGGCCGCCCCGCCGGAGAAGGTCGCGGCGGTGGCCTACCTGCTGCGGGTCCCGCACTGGCCCGAGCTGGTCGAGCTGGCCTCGGCCTCGGCCGCGGAGGCGGAGGTCCGCGGCCGGGCGGACGAGGCCGAACGGACGATCCGCCGGCTCACCGAGCAGCTCGCCGCGCACCAGCGCAGCGCCGCCGACGAGCTGGGGCAGGTGCGTGAACGCCTCGCGGCGGCACGCGCCGAGGCGGAGGAGACCCGGCGGCGACTGCGGGCGTCCTCGGATCGGATCCGCCGCGCCGAGGAGGCCGCCAGGGAGTCGGTGGTCGCGGCCGAGTCGGTGCGGGACGCGGCGCTCGCCGCCGGTCGTGACGCCGAGGTGGAGGTGCGTCGGCTACGTGGCCGGGTCGCCGAGCTGGAGAGCGCCCTGGCCGCCGCGCGCCGGGACTCCCGCGACTCCCGCAGCGTGGACGACGCCCGCATGCGCGTCCTGCTCGACACGCTCATCGCCTCGGCCCACGGTGTGCGCCGCGAGCTCGACCTGCCGACGATGGTCGCCCGGCCGGCGGACCTGCTGGCCCGCGGCGGCGACGGGCCGAGCAGCGCGCCGCAGGCGTTCGTCGGGGCCCGCGGGCGGCCCGACGACGATCCCACCCTCATCGACGAGGTGCTCGCCGTGCCCGGCGTGCATCTGATCATCGACGGGTACAACGTGACCAAACGCGGCTACGGCCGGCTCACCCTGCAGGCGCAGCGGGAACGTCTGCTGTCCGGGCTCGGCGCGCTTGCCGGGCGCAACCCGGACAGCGAGGTCACGGTCGTCTTCGACGCGACCGCGGTCGTCGCCCGCCCGGTCGGCGTCACGATGCCCCGGGGTGTTCGGGTCCTGTTCAGCCGGCCCGGCCAGCTCGCCGACGAGGAGATCGTCCGGCTGGTCCGGATGGAGCCCCAGGGTCGACCGGTCTTCGTCGTCACCTCCGACCGGGAGGTGGCGGAGAACAGCGCCGCGGCCGGTGCCCGGGCGGTGCCGTCGGCGGCCCTGTTGGCGCGGCTCGACCGCTAGACGAGCGTGTCCGCACCGCCCAGGGTCATGGCTACTCGTCTCTGAGTGGCGGCGGTGTCGTCTCCCCGCCCCCGCTCGTCCCGCGGATCACGACCCTTCACCGGCGGTGGCCGCCGAAAATTGTCGGACCCGGGTCCTACCGTCGATCACGTCGGGACATCGGTGCGCGGATTGTGTCGCCAGCCGTCACCGGCCGGACCTCGGGAAGGTGAGTGCGATGCTGATCGACTGCGACTCCTGTGTCGGCCGCGGCGCCCGGTGCGCCGATTGCGTCGTCACCGTCATGTTCGCGGACGGGGGGCTGGTGTGGGACGCGCAGGAGCGTCGCGCGCTTGCCGTGCTGGCCGCCGCGGGCCTGCTGCCGCCGCTGGAGGCGCTGGCCGGCTCGGTACTCGAGCGCGTGCCCGGCGATGCCGCGCGCCCGGCGGCTCGCCCGCCGCGTCGCGCCGGCTGAGCGGCCCGCCATGTCGAGGCGCAGGTCGACGACCCTGCGCGACGCAGGCCGTCTCCGCGTGGCGGAACTCCTCGGGTGGTGGGGTCGCGCGTGGTGGCTGCGGGCGTGGTGGAAGCACAGGGTGTGCGGGAAGGCTCGGGGCGCCGGCCGGGCGGTGACCGCCGGCCGGCGTGGGAGAGCATGGGCGGATGCGCGTTCTGGCCGTCACCAACGACTTCCCGCCGCGTCCGGGCGGCATCCAGGCCTACGTGCACAACTTCGCGGCCCGGCTGCCGGCCGGCGAGGTCGTCGTCTACGCCCCGGCGTGGGAGGGCGCGGCGGCCTTCGACGCCGCGCAGGGCTTCCCGGTCGTGCGCCACCGGACCTCGCTCATGCTGCCGACCCCCGACGTGCTGCGGCGGGCCCGCCAGATCGCCCGGGCGGAGGGCTGCGACACGGTGTGGTTCGGGGCGGCCGCCCCGCTCGCATTGCTGGGCTCGCGGCTGCGCGGGGGAACGGCGGTGCGCCGCGTCGTGGCAAGCACCCACGGGCACGAGGTTGGCTGGGCGGCGCTGCCGGCCGCACGCCAGGCGCTGCGCCGCATCGGCGCGAGCGTGGACGTCGTCACCTATCTCACCGACTACACCCGGACCAGGATCGGTCCTGCGCTCGGCGTTCATCCGGCGCTCGCCCGCCTGCCCAGCGGCGTCGACGCGACGCTGTTCGGCCCGGGCACCGGGCGGGAGGAGACCCGCCGCCGGTACGGGCTGTCCGGGCGGCGGGTGGTGGTGTGCGTGAGCCGGCTGGTCGCCCGCAAGGGGCAGGACATGCTCGTGCGCGCCCTGCCGGCGCTGCGGCGTCGGGTGCCGGAGGCGGCGCTGCTCGTCGTCGGCGGCGGCCCGCACCGCGCGGAGCTCGAACGGCTCGCCCGGGACAGCGGGGTGGACGAGCACGTCACGTTCACCGGTTCGGTGCCGTGGGAGGAGCTGCCCGCGCACTACGCGGCCGGCGACGTGTTCGCGATGCCGTGCCGGTCACGGCTCGGCGGGCTGGAGGTGGAGGGGCTCGGGATCGTCTACCTGGAGGCGTCGGCCACCGGCCTGCCGGTCGTGGCCGGGAACAGCGGTGGCGCCCCTGACGCGGTGCTCGACCAGCGCACCGGTCTCGTCGTCGACGGGACCGACCTCGGCGCGGTGGAACGAGCCGTGGGGGACCTGCTCGCCGACCCGGATCGGGCCGCCTCGATGGGCGCCGCCGGGCGGGCGTGGGTCGAGCAGCGCTGGCGCTGGGACGTGCTCGCCGCCGAGCTGCGCTCGCTGCTCGCCGGCCAGCCCGACCCGGCCTGACCTTGACCTGACCTTGACCTGAATCCCGGTCCCGACCTGGACGTGGCCCCGACCACGGTCGGCGCGGCCTGTCCGGGACCAGGAGCCTCAGGAACGGCGCGCGTCGGCGTAGAGGCCGTCGACGGCGCTGCCGAAGCGGTCCATCACCAGCGCGCGGCGGACCTTCAGACTCGGGGTCAGCTCGCCGCTCTCGACGGTGAAGTCCTGCGGCAGGATCACGAACTTCTTGATGCCCTCGGCCTTCGACACCGTCGCGTTGGCCGCGTCGATCGCCTGCTGCACCTCGGCGCGCAGGTCGGCGTCGTCGACGAGGTCCGCGACGGTCGTCCCGGCCGGCTTGCCGGCGCCGTCGCGCCAGGGCTCGAAGGCCTCCGGGTCGATGGTGACCAGCGCGGCGATGAACGGGCGCTGGTCACCGACGAGCATCGCCTGGCTGACCAGCGGGTTGGACTGGATCACGTGCTCCAGCGGGGCCGGCGCAACGTTTTTCCCACCGGCGGTGACCAGCAGTTCCTTCTTCCGGCCGGTGATCCGCAGGTAGCCGTCGTCGTCGAGTGAGCCGAGGTCGCCGGTGTGCAGGAAGCCCTCGGCGTCGAGCGCCTCCTTCGTCGCGGTCTCGTTGTGGTGGTAGGCGCGGAACAGCAGGTCGCCCCGAACGAGGATCTCGCCGTCGTCGGCGATCCGGATCGTCACCCCCGGAAGGGGCTGCCCGACGGTGCCCATCCGCACCGAGTGCGGCCGGTTCGCCGCCGCCGGCGCCGAGGTTTCCGTCAGGCCGTAACCCTCCACCACGGTGAAGCCGATGCCGCGGAAGAAATGGCCGAGCCGCGGGCCCAGCGGCGCCCCACCGCTGATCGCGAACCGGGCCCGCCCACCGAGTGCGGCGTGCAGCTTGCCGTACACCAGCGCGGCGAACAGCCGGTGCCGCAGCCGCAGCAGCAGCCCGGGACCGCCGCGGTCGAGGGCCTCGCTGTAGGCCACGGCCGTGTTCTCGGCCGCGTCGAAGATGCGGCCCTTGCCCTCGCCGTGCGCCTTGAGCCGCGCGCCGGCGTGCACCTTCTCGAAGACCCGGGGAACGGCGAGCAGGAAGGTCGGCCGCACCTTGGCCAGGTCCGGCAGCAGGGTGCCCGAGTCCGGGGTGTAGGCGAGCTCGAAGGCTCCCTGCACCAGGCCCACCTGCAGCATGCGGGCGAACACGTGGGCCAGCGGCAGGAACAGCAGCGAGGAGCAGCCCGGCGCGAACACCTCCGGCAGCATGGCGATGGACGCCTCGGCCGTGAACAGCAGCGCCCGGTGGGTGATCTCGCAGCCCTTCGGCTGCGCCGTGGTACCGGAGGTGTAGATGATCGTCGCGAGACTGTCGGCACCGAGGGGCGCGCGCGCCGCGGCCAGCCGGTCGTCGTCGACGCCGGCGCCGTCGGCCGCGAGGGTGCCCAGCGCGCCGTCGTCGAGGACGAGCACGTCGCGCAGGGCCGGCGCCTCGCCGCGGACCTGCTCGACCCGCGCGGCGAGCTCGGCGTTCTCGACGACGAGCAGTTCGATCCCCGCATCCCGGAGGATCCATGCGATCTGGCTCGGGCTGGACGTCTCGTAGATGGGCACGCAGACGGCGCCGGCGGTCCAGGCGGCGTAGTCGACCACGGTCCACTCGAAGCGCGTGTGGCTGAGGATCCCCACCCGACCGCCGGTCTCCACTCCGCGCGCGAGGAGTCCCCGGGCGGTGGCCACCACGTGATCGTGGAACTCGCGGGTCGTCATCCCGACGAACTCTTCGGCCACCTTGTGGCGGATGAGAATTTTGTCCGGATGAGCGGCCGCGTGCCGGAACACGGCGTCCGTCAGCGTCGCATCGTCCTCGATGGTGACCAGGGGCGCAGAGGTGTACTCCCGCACTGCTACTCCTACCAGGTGCTCTCGTGTGTCCTACCGGATGCCCGCGGGCGCCCGCCGGATGACGAGGCCGCCGAACGGCGCAAGACCGTTCAGGGCACCAGACGTTAGCGGGCGGGCGGGGTGCTGGCGACCGTGCGGACGGCGATGGACGGGGCGCGACCTGTCCGCGTACGGATGGTGGCTGCTCGCGACGGTGAAGCGCCCCACCCGAGGTGCGGGTGTCGTACGGCACTACGGTGGCGGCCGACCGACCTGTCCGGACCGGGCCGAATGTCCCTCGCCGCCGCCTAAGCTTCCCGGTATGCGGGTCCACGTGGTGAGCGACGTGCACGGACGGGCGGACGCGCTGCCCGCCGCCGCCGAGGGCGCCGACGTCTTCATCTGCCTCGGCGACCTCATCCTGTTCGTCGACTACCGCGACCACAGCCGGGGGATCATGGGTGATCTGTTCGGCGCCGAGGCCGTCGGCCGGATGGTGGAGCTGCGCACCGCGCAGCGCTTCGACGAGGCGCGGGAGTGGTCGCGCTCGCTGTGGGCACGTCTCGACGGTGACCGGACCGAGATCGTCGAGGCCGCTATCCGCCGGCAGTACGAGCGGCTGTTCGCCGCCTTCCCCACCCCGACCTTCCTGACGTTCGGCAATGTCGACCTGCCCCACCTCTACCCCGACTACCTGCGCGACGGCATCACCCTGTTGGACGGGCAGACCACAACGATCGGCGGCTGGCGGTTCGGCTTCGTCGGCGGCGGGCTGCGGACCCCGATGCACACGCCGTACGAGATCGACGACGACGTCTACGCCGCGAAGGTGGCCGCCGTCGGCGAGGTGGACGTTCTGTGCTGCCACATTCCCCCGCATCTGCCGGAGCTGGTCTATGACGTCCAGGCCCGGCGCTTCGAGCGGGGCAGCGTCGCGATCCTCGAGGCGATTCACGCCACCCGGCCGCGCTACGTGCTCTTCGGGCACGTTCATCAGCCCCTCACCGCCAGTCTGGAGATCGACGGAACGCGTTGCGTGAACGTCGGTCATTTCAACGCACGAGGTACCCCGTTCGTCCTCGAGTGGTAGCCAGCCGCTGGGCGAGATGTGGCCGGGGTTCCGGTAGCCTCAGGCGATCGGTCGGGGAATGATCCGGGATCCCGGAGAGATCCGGGTTGCCGGTGGGCCGGCGACGCCGTGCTCCTTCAGACGTGCTTGACGAATGTGGAGGTGCTGCTCTCCATGGCGGACCACGCCCGATCGACCATCGTCATCAATGCCAGGCCCGCCGCGGTGATGGGGGCGATCGCCGACATCCCCGCGTACCCGACCTGGGTCGGCCAGATCGAGGAGGCCGAGGTGCTCGACGTCGGCCCGGACGGCCGGCCACGGCGCGCCCGTTTCCGGATCAACGCCATCGTCGTCAAGGACGAGTTCGTCAACGAGTACGTCTGGTCCGACGACCTCCAGGTCACCTGGTCCATGGTCGAGGGCCAGGCGATGTCGTCGCAGGACGGCAGCTACACCCTGCGTGACCTCGGCGACGGCACCACCGAGGTCACCTATGACCTCACCGCCGAAACCAAGATCAAGATTCCGGGACTGCTCCGGCGCAAGGTACAGAGCGGCATCGTGGATGCCGCTCTCAAGGACCTCAAGAAGCACGTCGAGAGCTGAGCGCACGTGCGGTGTGTGCTCTTCACCGGGAAGGGCGGCGCCGGCACCACGACGGTGGCGGCGGCGACCGCGATCCTTGCCGCGCAACGGGGTCATCGCACCCTGGTCCTGTCCGTCGATCCGGCGGCCGGGCTCTCCGGCGCGCTTGACCACCCCGTCGGTGCCGACCCGACCGACCTCGAACCCGGGCTGACCGGTCAGCAGGTCGACCTGCGCCGCGCCGTCGGCACGCGCTGGCCGGCCGTGCGCGAGGTGTTGGCCGACACCTGGCCGTCCTTCGACGTCGATCCGGTCGAGCTCGAGGAGCTGGCCTTCCTGCCCGGTGCCATCGAGACGCTGACCCTGCTCGAACTGCGTGACGGGCTGGCCAGTGCCGACCACGACGTCGTCATCGTCGACGGTGGCCCGGTCGCCGGCCTGCTGCGGCTGCTCGCCTTCCCGGAGACGCTGTCGTGGTACTGCCGGCGGCTGCTGCCGCCCGACGGCGCCTTCGCCCGCTGGCTGCGGCCCGGTTTCGGCTGGGCGGGCGCGTTCGGCGGCCGGTGGGGCAACCTCGCCGCGCCCGCCTACGACACGGTCTCCCGGGTGCACCGCGCCGCCGTGGATCTGCGGGCGATCCTGACCGATCACGCGGCCACCAGCATCCGGCTGGTGCTCACTCCGGAGAGTGGGGCGCTGGCCACGGCGCGCAGCAGCCTGACCGCGCTGTCGCTGCATGGCTTCACCCTCGACGGCGTGGTCGTCAACCGGATCTTCTCGCCGGCCGGGGCGGACGCCTGGCGGGCCGGCTGGGCCGCCGCCCACCGCGAGGCACTCGCCGAGATCACCGGGGCGTTCGCGCCGACCCCGATCCTCCCGGTGAGCTATCGGGCCGGCGAACCGGTCGGCCTGGAGGAGCTTGCGGCCTTCGGCGCGGCGACGTACGGCGAGCTCGACCCGGCGGGGGTCCTCGGCGCCTCGCCGACCGGGGCCGGCGAACAGCCGCGGGTCGAGCGCACCGACGACGGGTACGCGCTGTCGTTCGGGTTGCCGTTCGTCGACGGCTCCCAGATCGACCTGGCCCGGCTGGGCGACGATCTGATCATCACCGTCGGCGCGTTTCGCCGGGCGGTCCCACTGCCCGCGGCGCTGCGCCGCTGCGACGTCAGTGCCGCCCGGCTGCGTGACGATCGGCTGGTGGTCTCGTTCGTACCCGATCCGGATCAGTGGGTGCGGGCATGACGTCCGTCCCGGTCGACCCGCCCCTCGACGATCCCACCCCGAGCAGCGATCCCACCCCGCGTGGCGGCCCGGACCGGCCGCCACCGCCCGGGCCGCTCGCAGTCGAGGCGGCCCTTCTCGTCGATGCTCTGCGGGGCCTGGCCGGCACCGAGTCGGGTGGCCGCCTGTGGGAAACCGTCGCCGACGTCGCCGGTGGTGTCGGGACCGCGGCCGGCGGGTTCGGCGTCGGCGGTGTCGGGGCCGGCCGTACCGGGGCCGGCGGCGTTGGTGCCGGTGATGTCGGTGCCGGTGATGTCGGTGCCGGCACGGGCGCGCGGACCGACGCCGGTGTGCCCGCCGGCGCTGCGGGGGCGGCTGGCGGCGCGGGCTGCGCAGGACAGGGGCGGCCCTGCACGTCGTGCCCGCTGTGCCGGCTGCTGGCGATGTTCGCGGGGGATCGACCCGAGGTGGTCCGCCACCTGGTGACCGCCGCGGAATCACTGACGGCGGCCTTCCGCGCGGCCCTCGACGCCTACTCCGGCGGCGCCCACTCCGGCACCGCGCACCCTGGCACCGGCCGCCCTGACACCGCGCGCCGTGACACCGCGCGCCCTGACACGGCGCGCCCTGACACGGCCCGACCCGGCACCACGCGCACCGGTGACGCCCGCCCTGGGGGAACCCCCTCCCGCGACGCCCGCGACGAGACCAGCGCCGCCGCCCCCGCGTCCTCGGGCGCGGGGCGCACAGCACACCAGGACCCGCGGCCGGGGGCCGCCGCGGGCACCCGTCCCGCCCCAGCGCCCAGACCACGCGTCCAGAGGATCGATGTCACGTGAGCACCATTGTTTCCGGCAGCTCGGATCGTCCCGGCAGCCCGGATGGTTCCGGTAACGCGGATCGTCCCGGCGCGCCGGACAGCTCCTCAGCCCGTCCCGCGGGCTCGGACGCCCCGCTCAGCCCCCTCCCGCCCGCCGTCGCGGACAGGTCGGCCGACGACGACCGGTGCACCGCGGGCCTCACGATCGGCGTGGACGTCGGGGGGACGAAGGTCGCCGCCGGCGTCGTCGACGGCGCCGGCACCGTCCTCGCGTCGGTCCGGCGCCCGACTCCCGGTCATTCGGCGTCCGAGGTCGCGGACACCATCGCCGCCGTGGTGGCGGAGCTCAGCGCCGACTACGAGGTGAAGGCGGTCGGCATCGGCGCGGCCAGCTGGATCGACGCGGACCGCTCGCGGGTCCTGTTCGCTCCCAACCTCGCCTGGCGCGACGAGCCGCTGCGCGACGAGGTGAGCGGCCGCGTCGGGCTGCCCGTCGTCGTCGAGAACGACGCCAACGCGATGGCCTGGGCCGAGTACCGGTTCGGTGCCGGGCGGGGGCGCCGTGACCTGGTCTGTCTCACGGTGGGCACGGGTATCGGCAGCGGCATCGTCCTCGGTGGCGAGCTCTACCGCGGCGCGTTCGGCATCGGCGCGGAGACCGGCCACATGCGGATGGTGCCCGACGGCCACCTGTGCGGGTGCGGCAACCGCGGCTGCTGGGAGCAGTACGCCAGCGGTCGGGCGCTGGTCCGCGCCGCGCGCCAGATCGCGGCGACGGATCCGTCCGCAGCCGCGTCGATGTTGGAGGCGTGCGGGGGTGACGCCGAGCGGCTGACCGGCCCGGATGTCACCGAGGCGGCCCGCAAGGGGGACGCGGCGGCGATCCGCTGCCTGACCGAGATCGGCCACTGGCTCGGCGAGGGCATGGCGACTCTGACCGCCGTGCTGGACCCGGACCGTTTCGTCATCGGCGGCGGGGTGTCGGACTCCGGCGACCTGCTGCTCGGCCCGGCCCGGGAGCGGTTCGCCCAGACGGTGCCCGGCCGCGCGCATCGGCCCCCGGCCGAGGTGGTCATCGCCGAGCTCGGTTCCCAGGCCGGTCTCGTCGGCGCCGCCGACCTCGCCCGGATCTGAGCGGCCCGGGATCTGAGCGGCCCCGGTTCAGGCGCCCGGGCCGCCCGGCCCCGGTCGGGGTGGGCGGAAGTCCGGCACCAGCTCGACGGCGAGCTCCTCCAGGAACAGGCCCGTGTCGGCGACGACCCCGACGGCGTGCGCGCTGGTGCGTTCCGTGAGGGCGTGCACCGTCGTCGGGTTCACGTCGACGCAGGCGACCGGAATCGACGCCGGCAGGATGTTGCCGGTGGCCACGGAGTGTTGGGCGCTGGCGATCATCAGTGCGTAGCCGACTCCGCGCAGCGCCGCGCGCATCGCCCGCTGCCCCTCGACCACGTCGGTGTGGACGTCGGGCAGCGGGCCGTCGTCGCGCACGGAACCGACGAGCACGAAGGTCTTGTTCGCCTTCACCATCGCGTGCATGATCCCCTGGGAGAGGACGCCGGACTCCACCGCGGCCTGGATCGAGCCCTCGCGGCGGATCGTGTTGATCGCGCGGATGTGCTGCTCGCTGCCACGCTGCACCCGGCCGCTGCGCAGCGGCCCGAGGCCGAGCGGGGAGCCGTAGAGCGCCGCCTCCACGTCCAGGGTCGCCAGCGCGTTCCCGGTGAACAGCACGTCGACGTAGCCGGCCTCGACCAGGGCGACGAGCGCGGGTGCGGCGCCGGTGCTGACGACCGTCTGCCCGGCGACCCACAGCACCTGGGCGCCCTCGGCCTTGACCTCGCGGACCTGGCGGGCGATCGCCTTCACCAGGACCGCCTGCGGCTGGGTCGAGCTCGGAAGCGGTGCGCCGAGCGCCTCGTACTCGGCGTAGATCCGGCTGGAGTGGTCGGTGACCGGCAGGACGACCTTCACCCCGTCCACCCCGCAGACGATCATGTCGCCGGCGCGGACGTCCGTCACCGGGACGGTGCGGACGCGCCCGCCGGAGACGACCAGGCCGCAGTCCATCTCGGGGTGCTCCACCGGGACCCACTGGCCGTCGAGATGGACGACGGTCTCCAGGTTCGTGGTCGAGTAGAAGTCCGGCGGGAAGGCACCGTCGCGGTCCGCGGCCTCGCAGCGCGCCGTGCCCGCCTCGACCTTGTTCACCCCGTGGACCTGGATCCGCATGAGGATGCGCATGAGCCGCCGCGGCGTCTCGGCGCCGACGGTGATGACCGCGTGGGACTCGTCGTCGTGGCTGCGCCCCAGGTCGATGTGATCCACCCGGTAGTCGCCGCCGTAGTCCAGCACGTCGTCGAGCACCCTGGCCAGTACACCGGTGTCCATGAGGTGCCCGTGCACCTCGACCTTCTCGTGGTAACGCACGCCCAACGCCTTCCCTTCGGTGCCAGTACGACGGCTGCCACGCCGACGTCGTCCTCAGGCCCGATGCCATGCACCGACCCTGCCTTCCCTCCGGTGTGCCCGGGGTGACCGTTCCCGGGATCCGGCCGGGGCGCGAGAACGTCCACAGGGCGCGCGCCCCGACCACGCGGCCACGCACCGACGCCGGCCGCACCACCGGTTCGCCGCCGCAGGTTCATCGCGGCGGCTGGTTGCCCCGGTCCGTCGCGGTCAGATCACCGCGCCGTCGTCGGGGCCGTCGACATCGGTGGGTGGTCGGTCACCCATGCGGGCGACGAGGGTGCCGACCCCACCGAGGATCAGCAGCACGCCGGTGACATCCTGCGCGCGCGACTGGTTGAAGCCGATCAGGGTCGGCACGACGAGGAAGACCACCCCGAGGGCGATCGAGCCCAGCGCCCAGCGGGTCACCGGCCGGATCCGAGGCAGGGGCGGCGCCGGTGGCGGCACGTAGTGGTCGTCTTCCGGGTCCGCCGGGGCGTCGGTCGATCCGCCCAGGTCGATCACGACGAAGTCGGCCGGGTCGGCGCCGCGCCCGCCGCCGATGCCGGGCGGGTTCAGCCCCGGGGGCGGCGGTGCCTCGTCCAGGCCGGGATCGGTGCGGTCGTCCGGCGCGGGCGGAACGCCGGGCTCGAACGGCGGACGGAGGATGATCACGGTGGGGCGGCGGGTGTCGCCGAGGTCCTCCGCCGCCGGCCACCGCCGGGTGTCGGGCTCGTCGTCGAAGTGCGCGATGAGATCGAGGAAGGCCGCGTCGTCGGCCTCCTGGGAACGGGGCGCGGGCCGCGCGGCGGGCTCCTCGGGCCGAGACCCGGGCGACTGTCCGTCGGCTGGGCCGGCCTGCCCGCCTCCGCCGGCGACGACCTCGTCCGCCTCCGGCTTCCCCGGGGCGCCGGCGGCGGCGTCCGGCCGCCCGGTGGAGGACGGCGGGGCTGGCGGGTGCGTCGAGGCCGGCGAAGGAGTCGGTGCCGTCGACGGCGGGACGGCCGAGGACCCCGGCCCGGCCGGGCCGGGGTCCGTGGAGGACGCCGCAGCGGTGCCGGGGGGTCCGGACGGGCTGCCGCCCGCGCACGTGCCGGCCACGCCCGACGCCTCGCCACCCGCAGGGGTTCCCGCGGCATCGGACGGGCCGGTCTCGGCCGGCAGTGCCGCGCCGCACCCGGCGGGTGCCACGCCGGCCCCTGGCGCCCCGCGGTCCGTCACCGGACGGTCGGGCTCCGCCGCGCTCGCCGCGGACGGCCGGGGATCGCCCTGGCCCGGCGACGGCGGATGCTCAGCCATCGTCGCGGGGGGTGTCGGGCACGAGCGCGCGCGCCGCATGCTGCTGGACGAAGTCCAGACTGCCTTTGAAGATCGTTTCCTTGTCGTTGTCGAGGGTTGCCACGTGCCAGCTGTCCGGCAGCAGCCGTTCCTCGATCGGCGCGCGCACCCCGGCCAGCAGGATCGCCCCCGAGCTCGGCTCGACCACGTGATCGACGACGCTGCGGTACGCGAGCACCGGACACTCGATCCGCCCGAGGTCGCCGCGGGTCACCCCCCACAGCTTGCGCAGCGAGGCGAACGCGAGCAGCGGCACCCGGTCGTAACCGACCTCGGGCACGCCCTTGGCCTTCACGTCGCCGGCGACGCCGCGCACGGCCGGGATGAACCGCCCGAGCAGCGGGGCGAGCGCCGCGTGCCACCGCTCGGTCGACAGGCTCGCGTTCACGGTGACCACGCCGGCGAGGTCGGAGCCGTGCTCCTCGGCCAGCCGCAGCGTCAGCGTCCCGCCCATCGACAGGCCCATGACGAACACCTGCTCACAGTCCGCCCGCAGGCGCAGGAACGCGCCCTGCACGGTGGCGTACCAGTCCGGCCAGGTGGTGGGAACCATGTCCTGCCAGCGGGTGCCGTGGCCCGGCAGCAGCGGGCAGGAGACGGTCAGCCCGGCGGCGGCGAGGGACTCGCCCCAGGGCCGCATGCTGCCCGGCGAGCCGGTGAACCCGTGGACGAGCAGGACGCCCACCGGGCCACCCGCGAACTCGAACGGTTCGGCACCGGGTAGGACGGCTGTGCCGGTGGAGCCCGCCATCGTGATCCGCCTTTCGTGCCCTGGGCCCGCCCGCATGCCACGTCCGCGGGCGGCGCGAAAGGAAAGCGCCGGTAAACGTATGCTCGCACGGTCCGCGGGCTGAGGCCACGATCGTGCGTATCTCACGGTCGTGCGGACCCCGTCGAAACGCCAGGATCCCGCCGGGACCGAGAAAGCCCCGGCTGGGATGATATAGGCGTGGGCCGGTCCGCGCGCGCCCGGCGAGTTGCGTGCCGTCGGGGCCCGACCGGCGACCGTGGGCACGACCCGGGCCGCATCGGCGTTGGAGGGACGTGATGATGGCCGATCACCGGACCTGCGGGCGGCTGGCGTCCCTCGGCGACCATGGCCGGGCCGGGTCCGCCGGGCGGCCCGCGTACCGTCGCAGTCCGCGGGCCACGGAGCGCCGCCGTGCCCCACCTGGCGCACGGTGGGATGCTCGGTTCTGGTGTGATCGGCGGCGGATGGAGACGGGCGGTCCGGCCACGGCCGCCCCCGGCGGGCGTCGTCTGACGGCGGTGACCAGGTGGGAGCTGTCTTGTTCTACTGGGTGCTCAAGGCGGTCCTGACGCCGATCCTTCGGGTGGTCTGGCGTCCGTGGGTGGAGGGAGCCGAGAACATCCCCCTGGAGGGCCCCGCGATCCTCGCCGGCAACCACCTCTCCTTTCTGGATCACTTCTTCCTGCCGGTGGTGGTGCCGCGTCGGGTGACCTTCCTGGCCAAGAGCGACTACTTCACCGAGGCTGGCGTCAAGGGCTGGTTCAAGCGCGTGTTCTTCAGCGGCGCCGGCCAGATCCCGATCGACCGCAGCGGCGGCAAGGCGAGCGAGGGTGCCCTGCGCTCCGGCGTGCGGGTCCTGCGTCAGGGCCGGCTGATCGGCATCTACCCGGAGGGCACCCGCTCGCCCGACGGTCGCCTCTACCGCGGCAAGATCGGCGTCGCCCGCATGGCCCTGGAGGCCGGCGTGCCGGTGATCCCGGTCGCGATGATCGGCACGTTCGAGGTGCAGCCGCCCGGACAGCTCGTCCCGAAGATCCGCCGGATCGGGATGCGGGTCGGTCGGCCCCTCGACTTCTCCCGCTACGCCGACATGGCGGACGACCGGTTCGTGCTGCGGTCGATCACCGACCAGATCATGTACGAACTGATGGCCCTGTCGGGCCAGGAGTACGTCGACATGTACGCCAAGCGGGCCAAGGAGGAGATTGCCGCCGCCCGTGCCGCTGGCACCTCGGTGCCGGCCGGACGGTCGACGCCGGCCGCGGGGACGCTGCCGGCTGCGGGGACGGGGACGACTGCCGGGACCGGCACGACTGCGGGTACGGGGTCGGTGCCGGCGGCGGCTGGACACGTGCCGGCGGCCGGGGCGGTGGCGGGGATCCCCGAGGGACCGGCCGCGGCGGCGGGCGAACGCCCGGCCCGGCCCGTGGCCGCGCCGACCCGCCCGCGCGGCTCCGACGACCACGCCGACCGGGCGGTCTGACCCGGCTGGCGGCAACACGGCAGGATGGTCCGCGTGCGTCGCGATTGCGGTCCTTTGCCGGCGGTGGTTGATCGGTCGGCTGGCGCGCGCCGGTGGCGGTGTGCTCCGGGCTCGCGGCGGGGCCGTGGCCGCCGCACCGGCGCGCCCGGCGCGCGCCAGAGCGCCCGCCGGCCCGCCGTGCTGCTGCTTGCGCTTGGCGCGATCGCCGGCTGCCTCGTCGCCGGCGGCCCGGCCGCACTCGCCGCTCCCGCCCCAGTGGTGCCCGCCCCCGCGGCTCCCGCCCCCGCCGGCACCATCGGCCACTCCGGGGCCTACCTGACCGACGGCGAGCGCCGAGCGGTCGTCATCCGCGGGATGACGGTGCCGGCCGGAGTCACCCCGACCGCCGCCGACCTCGACACCTGGATCGCCTACGGCTTCAGCGGCGTGCGCCTCGCGGTGCCGGTGGCCGCGGGCGGCCGCTTTCCGGCCACCGCCGGCTGGCCGGCGTCCGACGCCACCGCGCGCGCCGCCGCCGATCCCGGGCTCGATCAGGTCACGGGCCTGACCCGGGCGTTCACCGGCCGCGGGATGCGAGTCGTGCTGCGCCTCGTTCCCGCCGCCCGTGGCCAGGCGCTGTCGGGCGCGACGCTCGCCACCGGCCTCGGCCGGCTGGCGACCCGGTTCCGCGGGGAACCGGGCCTGATCGGCTACGAGGTCCCCGCCGCGGGCATCGGGGCGGCGGGCATCGGGGCGGCGTTGGCCGAAGCCGTCACGGCGCAGGACCCCGACCATCTGCTGTGGCGGGACCGCCCGGCGCCGTTCGACGCCGCCGCCACCGTCGCCGTCAACGACCCGACCGGCTACCTGGTCGGGTGGAAGGACGGCTCGCCCGCGGCGGTGCGCGCCCTGGCGTCGGCCGCGGACGCGTTCGGGCTGAGCTGGTTCTACGACGCGCCCAGCGGCACGGGCGGGACGGTTGGCACCGACCCGCCGCAGGCCCTGGGCGGCGGGTCGCTCCCGGCCGCCCCGGCAGAGATCGTCCGTCCGTACCCGGTGGCCGTCGCGGGAACCCCCGAGTCGTTGCGGTTCGACGACGCGCGGGTCCTCACCGTCTCCTACCGGACCGAGGGGCCCGCCGGCGGTTCCCTCGCGCCCGGTGCGGCGACGGCCATCAGCGTGCCGGCATGGTCCTATCCGCAGGGGTACCAGGTCCAGGTCGTCGGCGCGCGGGTGACCTCGGCGCCGGGTGCGGGCCTGCTGTGCGTCGTGGCCGAGCCCGGCGCGGCCCGGGTCGACGTCCGGGTCTCCCCGGCCACCGCCGGCCCGCAGGTGCGCGCGCCCGCGGCCGCGGGCGCGGGCGGCTGCGCGACCTCGCCGGTCCCCGCGGCGGGGGCGGCGGGATCGGTCACCCCTGCCCCGGCGGCTGCCGAGGGCCGCGACGACGACTACTCCGGGCCGCTGTTGTGGGTGTTGCCCCTGGTCGGGGCGGCCGGCGCGGCGGCGCCGCTCGCGTTCGTGTTCCGGCCCTGGCGCCGACGCTCGCGTCGCTCGGGCCCCTCCGGCCCGCCCGGCTGGTCGTCGCCGCTGGACCTGGCGCCGCTCGACCCGGCGCCGCTGCACCCGCGGCCCGCGCCGGCCGAGCCGGCGGAGCGGCGGCCGGTGGTGGTCCCGGGGCAGGCGTCCGTTCCCGCCGATCCGGACCGCGGAGGAGACTGAGCCGGTGGGCACCCGATTCTTCTACGACACCGAGTTCATCGAGCGCCGTGAGGCCGATCATCTCTGGCTGGATCTGGTCAGCATCGGCATCGTCAGCGAGGACGGCGCGCAGCGCTACTACGCCGTGTCCACCGAGTTCGACCCGGCCTTCGCGGTGCCGTGGGTCCGTCGCAACGTCCTCGACCAGCTACCGCCGCCCGCCGACCCGGCGTGGCGGTCCCGCGCGCGGATCCGCGAGGAGATCGCCGCGCTGCTGACCGCCGACGGCACGCCGGAGCTCTGGGCCTGGTACGGCGCCTATGACCACGTGGTGCTCTGCCAGCTCTTCGGGACGATGACCGACCTGCCCGCGGCGCTTCCGCGGTTCACCCGGGACCTGCGTCAGCTCTGGGAGGACGTCGGCCGCCCGGCACTGCCGCCGCCGCCGGCCAACGCCCACGATGCCCTCGCCGACGCCGTGCACAACCAGGCTCGCTGGGAGGTCCTCGCCCCGCTGCGGGCCCGCGTCGCCGCTGCTCCGTCCCCGCGGCGCTGACGCCGCTCCCGTCCTCCCGGCGCCGACGGCGCTCCGTCCCCGCGGCGCTGTCGGCGCTCCGTCCCCGCGGCGCTGTCGGCCAGTGCGGGCAGGCCGCGGAGCCCTCGTCCTTCCGTGTGGTCGAAGCGCCACGCCGAGTGACTGAACTCGCTTCCTGGACGCGGACCTGCCGCTACGCTGCCGCCGGCGGGGGCCTGCGGCTCGACAGGAGGATGCGCGATGAGGATCGGTGTACTGACCGGTGGCGGCGACTGTCCCGGACTCAACGCGGTGATCAGGGCCGTCGTCCGCAAGGGCGAGAGCGTCTACGGGCACAGCTTCGTGGGGTTCCGGGACGGCTGGCGCGGGCCGCTGACCGGTGACACGGTGCCGCTCGACACCGCCGCCGTACGGGGCATCCTGCCGCGCGGCGGGACCATCCTCGGGTCGAGCCGCACGAACCCCTACGCCGCCGTGGACGGGCCGTCGCTCATCCGCGAGAACCTGGCCGCCGCCGAGATCGACGCGCTCGTCGCGATCGGCGGCGAGGACACCCTCGGCGTGGCCGCCCAGCTCCACGCCGAGGGTCTGCCCGTGGTCGGGGTCCCCAAGACCATCGACAACGACCTGTTCGCCACCGACTACACCTTCGGCTTCGACACCGCCGTCAACATCGCCACCGAGGCGATCGACCGCCTCCACACCACCGCGGAGAGCCACCACCGCGTGCTCATCGTCGAGGTGATGGGACGCCATGCCGGCTGGATAGCGCTGCACAGCGGCATGGCCGGCGGCGCGAACGTCATCCTCATCCCGGAACGGCCGTTCGACTTCGACAAGGTCTGCGCCTTCGTCGAGGCCCGCTTCGCGACCCACTACGCCCCGATCATCGTCGCCGCGGAGGGCGCGACCCCGATCGCCGGCACCCTGGTCACGAGGGAGGGCGAGCTCGACGCCTTCGGCCACGTCCGTCTGCAGGGCATCGCGCAGGTGCTCGAGACCGAGATCCGCGGCCGCACCGGCCGGGACGCCCGCGCCACCGTGCTCGGCCATCTCCAGCGTGGTGGCACGCCGACCGCGTTCGACCGCTGGCTCGCGACGCGCTTCGGCCTGCACGCCGTCGACGCGGTGCACGAGGGCGACTTCGGGGTGATGGTCGCCCTGCACGGGACCCGCATCGACCGCGTGCCGCTGGCGGAGGCGACCCGTGAGCTCAAGACGGTGCCCGAGGAGCTCTACAACGAGGCGGAGACCTTCTTCGGCTGACTTCGGCTGAGCGGCAACATGTCGGCCGGATGACCGGCCGACATGGCGGTCGGGACCGTACCCTGGTGTCTCGTGAGCGCATTGGATGTCTGGCGGACCCTTCCGGCCAAGCAGCAGCCGTCGTGGCCCGACCTCGAGGAACTGCAGTCCGCCTACAACCAGCTTGCGGCACTTCCCCCGCTGGTCACCGCGCCGGAGGTGCGTTCGCTCACCGAGCGCCTCGCGATGGTCGCCCGGGGTGAGGCGTTCCTGCTCCAGGGCGGTGACTGCGCCGAGACCTTCGCGGCGAACACCGCCAACAAGATCCGTGACAAGGTCAAGACGCTGCTGCAGATGGCGGTCGTGCTCACCTACGGCGCGAGCACGCCGGTGGTGAAGGTCGCCCGCATCGCCGGCCAGTACTCCAAGCCGCGCTCGGCGGACATCGAGTCGAGCACCGGCCTGCCGTCCTACCGCGGCGACGCCGTCAACGACATCGCGGCGACGGCTGCGGCCCGCCGGCCGGACCCGATGCGCATGGTCGCCTCCTACCACCAGAGCGCGATAACGCTGAACCTCGTCCGGGCGTTCGCCACGGGCGGGTTCGCGGACCTGTCGAAGGTCCACGAGTGGAACAAGGCGTTCGTGCGGGACTCGGCGGCCGGCCGGCGCTACGAGGTGATGGCGACGAACATCGAGCGGGCGCTGGCCTTCATGGCGGCCTGCGGCATCGACCTCGGCAGCGCGGCGTTGACCGGGGTGGAGCTGTTCACCAGCCACGAGGGTCTCCTGCTGGAGTACGAGCGGGCCCTCACCCGCGTCGAGGACGCCACCGGCAACCCGTACGACCTGTCCGCGCACATGATCTGGATCGGGGAGCGGACCAGGGACCTCGGCGGCGCCCACGTCGACCTGCTGTCCCGGGTCGGCAACCCGATCGGCTGCAAGATCGGACCGAAGGCCAGCCCGGACGAGGTCCTCGAGCTGGCCGAGCGGCTCAACCCGCAGCACGTCCCCGGCCGGCTGACCCTGATCACCCGGATGGGCGCGGGCAAGATCCGGGACGCCCTTCCGCCCATCATCGAGAAGGTCAACGCCGCCGGGCCGCCGGTCGTCTGGTCCTGCGACCCGATGCACGGCAACACCCGCGACGTCAGTGGCATCAAGACCCGTCACTTCGACGACGTGCTCGACGAGGTCTTCGGCTTCTTCGAGGTGCACAAGGCCCTGGGCACCCACCCGGGCGGGCTGCACATCGAGCTGACCGGCGAGAACGTCACCGAGTGCCTCGGCGGCGCCGAGCTGATCGGCGAGGAGGACCTCGGCGGCCGCTACGAGACCGCCTGCGACCCGCGTCTGAACACCGGCCAGGCACTCGAGCTGGCCTTCCTCGTCGCCGAGATGCTCCAGCAGGCGCGGGGCGAGCGCGCCGCCGCGATGCAGGAGCTCCCCACCGCCTAGGCCGCGTCCGGACGCCGGGGGCGCCGTTCAGTCGGCGAGCCCGTAGTCCGTGGTGGCGCCCGTCGTGGTGCTGGCCGTCGGGGCCGTGCCGCTCGCGGGGGCCGTGTCGTCGCCGCCCGCAGGCTCCCACCTGTCGATGCCCGTCAGGCCGGCGTTGTCCCCTTGGTCGGCGTTATCCCCTTGGCCGGTTTTGTCTCCTTGGTCGGTGCTGCTCGGCTGGCCAGTGCTGCTCGACTGGCTGGCGGTGCCGGTCTGACCGGTGGCATCGGTCTGGCTGGGGACTGCGGTCGTGCTGGCGTCGGTGGTCGCCGGCACGGCGATGGCTGGTGTGCGCGGAGCCTTGGCCGCTGACCTCGTCGAGGATGCGTCGGGTGGCGCGGCCGGGGCCGCGGGGCTCGGCCGCCCCGGCGCGGCTGCCGGACTCGGCGCGGCCAGTTCGGCGGCCCGCTCCGCCCCGGTCGTACCGGGCGCCTCGTCGTCAGCGCCGCCGATCGGGCTGCTGGCCGGCGTCGGCGCAGTGCTCGGATCGGCATCGTTCGGGGAGGTCGGACTGTCCGGCGTGACGGGCGGCGGGAGGTCCTGCGGGGACGTGGTCGGCGCTGGGGTGGGCACGGCGCTCGTGGGATGCGTCGCGGTGGCGGCCGTCGTCCGCGGGAGCCGGGGGCCGAGGGCCCGGCGGAACTCGCCGATGAGGTCGACCGCCGCCTGGGCGGCACCGGTCGTACCGAGGGGAAGGGCGGCGAGGACGGGACTCAGCCGGTCGGACTGCTCGGTGGTGAAGGTGTCCATCGTCGCCCACGCATCGGCGTTCCCGGCGAAGGCGCGGGCGAGCAGCACACGCGAACCGGCCCGCGCCTGGGCGCACCAGGCCCGCAGCAGGCTGTTGACCGTGCCGGCATCCGCGTGACGGCCGGGCGGGGCGGGGGCCCGCGTCGAGGCAACTGCCGTGGGCGAGGCATCCGCCGTGCCCGAGGTGGTTGCCGGGTTCGGCGCGGCTGTCGGGTTCGGCGCGGCTGTCGGGTTCGGCGCTGCCGCCACGCGCGGGGTGCGCGGCACAACCGGGGCGGGAGGCCCGCCGGGCGGGAGAGGCTCGGCAGGGAAGAGGAGTTCGGCAGGGGGGAGGAGTGCGGCGGGTGGGAGAGGCCCGGGGGACGGGGGGAGCCGGACGGGCAGGAGGGGAAGGGGCGTCCCTGCGGTGCGCGGCGGGCCGACCGGACCTTCGTGGTTCGACGGATCACCCCGGTGTGACGGGTCCTCCGCAGGGCCTGACCCCTGGTGGGTGGGGCCCGCGGGACCGGTGGCCGACGCGGATGTCCGCAGGGCCGACGAGAGCGTGCCGACCCCGGCCAGCGAGGATGCCTCGGGTACGCCGGCCGCCGCCGTCGGCGGAACCCCGGTAGCCGCCTCGGTGCGGGTGCCGCCGGCACCGGGGCGGTCGAGGGGGGCGCCGTCGCCGAGAGTGATGGCGCGCAACTCGCTCATGCGGGTGCCGGCCACGTCGAGGCGGGTCTTCGCCTTGGCGACCGGATCGCGCACCAGCGATACCTGAAGGTTCTCGACCCCCCGTTTGACGCTGTAGAGCGTCTCCCCGGGCAGGGCGTCCTCCGCGCTGACGGCGAGACCGGCCAGGGCGACCGCGGCGGCCAGGGAGACGGCCAGCAGCGGGCGGGCGGCGCGCAGGACCCGGCCTCGTGGTGGCGGGGCCGAACGCACCCGCCGTCCGGTCACGCCCGATCCGCGGGCCACGGCGGGCTCGGCACGTGCGGGGCTGGCCGGTGCGGGGCTTGCCGGTGCGGTGCTGGTCTGTTCGGTGCTGCCCTGGTCAGCGCTCGTCTGCTCAGCGCTCGTCTGCTCAGTGCTCGTCTGCTCAGTGCTCGTCTGTTCGGCGTTGGACTGTTCGGCGAGGAAGGCGAGCAGGCGGGTGCGCACGGCGTCACGGCGCGCCGGACTCATGCGGGGGGACGGCAGGTCGCGCAGGGCCGTCGCCGCGGTCACCAGGCGCAGGTCGGCGGCGTCGGTCGGGGCTCGTCGGCCGTCCAGCAGCGAGGCGACCCGCTCGGCGCGGGCGCGGGCTCGCCGCGGCCGCCACCACCGGGAGCCGCGCTGCCGAGGCCCGGGTTGCTCCACCCCGGCGGAACGCCGGTCGCGGCCGCGCGCTGCCCTCACGTCCTCCCCCTGGGAGCGGTCGTGCGGCGGCGGTCCGAGGGCCGGCTGCCCCCCGCGCCGGCCCGACCGAGGTCTGCCGTCGTTCAGTTACCGAGCTGCCACACAGTGTTCACGTGTACTGTACTACCCTTTTCGATCTTGGAGTTGGGCTGGGCGGACTGGGCTGTCACCCGGTCGTTCGGCTTGCCGAACGGGGCGAACCGGTCGATCTTCAGCCCGCGTTGGGCGAGGATGCCCTCGGCCTCGCGGTAGGTCTTGCCGACCACCTTGGGGACGACGACCTGCACGCCGCTGCCGTCACCGCCGTCGGAGGTGCCGGAGGTGTCGGTTCCGTCGTCCGGCGCGGTGGCGACCGTCAGCGTCACGACGGTGTTCGGCGCGATCGGCTGGCCGACCCCGGGGGCGGCGCCGACGACGTTGCCGGCAGGCGTGTCCTCGGTCACGGCGAGATCGCGCTGAACCGTGACGCCCGCGACGCCGAGAGCGTCGATCTCCGCCTTGGCCGCGTCGTAGGGCTTGCCGATGACGTCGGCCGGCATCTGCCGGGTGTCCGGTCCGCTCGACATGATCAGCGTGACGCCGTCGCGGGGCTTGAGCACCGTGTTGACGGCCGGGTTCGTGCCGATCACGTGGCCGGCCGGGACGGTGTCGCTGGCCTGGTTGATCTGCCCGCCCACGGCGAGGTTGACCTCGTTGAGCCGGGCCGCGGCCTGGTCCCGCGTGAGGTTCGCGAGATCCGGCACGGGGACGGTCGCGGGCCCGGAACTCAGCCGCAGCGTGATCACCGCGCCCTTGTCGACCTTCGTCCCGTCCCTGGGGTCCTGCTGGGCGACGTGACCGGCGGCCACCTTGGGGCTGGCGATCGGATCGAGGTAGGTCGCCTTGAGCCCGGCGTCCCGCAGCATCGTCTCGGCGTCCGACTTGCTGACGCTGGTCAGCAGCGGGACCTCGACCTTGTCGCTGGACAGCATGCGCACGGCGAGGAAGCCGATCAGCAGTACCAGGATCGCCGCGCCGCCCACGGCGAGCGGCAGGTACCGGCGCGGGCCGGCGCCCGAGCCGGGGCCCGCGGCGCGGCGCCGCCCGTGCCCGGCGCCGAGGTAGCTGGTGGAGGTCGGGGTCGGCGCGGCGGCGGAGCGGTAGAGCGCCCCGGTGCCGGGCTGGCTCGCCACGCCGCCCGCGTAGGGCGCCCCGGCGGCCGAGTCGTGCTCCGCGATGCCCGCCCGCGGCCGTCCCGCCTCCGCGCCGGTGAACCCGGCGGCGCCGTGCGGACCGTCGTAGCCGGTGTCATGGTCGGCGCCGTAGCCGGTGTTGTAGTCGTTGTCGTAGTCGGTGGGCTGGAAGGGGCGGGTGTGGTCGGGGCCCGGGTCCTCGGGGGGCGGCGCCATCAGGCCGATCCGCTCGACCTCGCCGGTGAAGCCGGTCTGGTAGGAGTCCGGCGCCGGCAGGTACGGCCCGATGCGGTGCAGCTCGTCGAGCAGCGCCGCGCCGTCGGCGGGCCGGCGGGCGGGGTCGCGCGCCGTCGCCCGCAGCACGAGTCCGTCGAGCTCCGCGGGAACGCCCTCGACGATGGTGGACGGCGCGGGCACGTCGCCGTGCACGGACTGGTAGGCCATCGACATCGGGGTCGCGCCGCTGTGCGGAAGGTGGCCGGTCAGCGACTCGAACAGCACGACCCCGGCGGCGTAGACGTCGCTGCGGGTGTCGGCGGTGCCGAGGGTGACCTGCTCGGGCGCGAGGTACCCGACGGTGCCCATCACCACCCCGTCGGTGAGGGCCTGGGTGGGCTGGCCGAGCGGGCGGGCCAGACCGAAGTCGGCGACCTTCACCTGACCGTCGTCGCCGAGCAGGATGTTCTCGGGCTTGATGTCGCGATGGATGATGCCCGCGTCGTGCGCGGCGGCGAGCGCCTCCATCACGGGCTCGATGATCTCGACGGCCTCGGCGACCGACAGCCGCCCCCGGGCGCCCAGGTGCTGGCGCAACGACCGGCCGCGCACCAGCTCCATGACCAGGTAGTTGATCAGGCCCGCCGAGGTGTGGTCGGAGCCCTGGTCGAGCACCGAGACGACCCGGGGGGTGTTCAGGCGCGCCACCGCCTTGGCCTCGCGGTGGAAACGGCCGACGAACTCCGGATCGTGGTTGAGGTTGGGATGCATGACCTTGAGTGCGACGAGCCGGTCCAGCCGGTTGTCGTGCGCGACGTACACCGTCGCCATGCCGCCGACGGCGAGTCGTTCCTGCGCCGTGTAGCGGCCGTCGAGAAGCCGACCTATGACGGGGTCGGCCACGGTGGCATCCACGGGAGACAGTTTACGATCGTTGCCGAACCATGCCGCTACCGGCGCCACGTGGCGTTAGCTCCGGATTCGGCTGCGGGGCGGCGGCGAACGCATCGGCATGCCCGTACTACGCATCGCCATGCCTGCGGACATAGCGCGGCCTATCGCCTTACCTGCTGATGGCCGTCGGCTGAATCCCTGATCCCGCGGCTATGCGGCCACCGCGCTGCGCGGATCCGCCGTGGCGTATGGATATCGTCCCGCGAAACCGCCCGGGCCGGCGACGGCGTGTCCCGGCACGCCCGAGTCGTCGCTGTCCGTGAACATGACGTTCGCGGGACGCCGCCCGTCCGGGTGCCGCCCCCGATCCGCGGGCCCCCGCTCGGCCCCTGATCGCCCCGCTCGGCCCCCGCTCGGCCCCCGCTCGGCCCTCGGTCCGGACGCCGGTCCGGACGCCGGACGTCGGCGGCCTGCATCGATCCGGCGCGGGCTCGGTTGCGGGCCGGCTAGACTGGGGTTGCACCGGGGAGCCCGTGGACATGGGCTGAGAGGCCGGCCAGGAGCACCGTCGGCGACCCGCATACCCGATCGCGGTCATGCGCGCGTGGGGAGGATGGTCATCGTGTCGCAGGCTCTGCCAGGTCCCGCTGTTCCCGCGTCGGAGTGGTCCCGCCCGCCCGGCCTCGCGTCGTCCGGCCTCGCGTCGTCCGGCGCCGTCGAGCCGGTCGAGGGCGACGAGCTCGTGATCGCCGGGCGTCCCTACCGCAGCCGACTGCTGGTCGGGACGGGCAAGTTCGCGGCGCACGAGGTGATGCGCGACAGCCTGCTTGCCTCCGGCGCCGAGATCGTGACAGTCGCGCTGCGCCGGGTCGACCTCGACCGCGCCGGCGAGGGCGACGTGCTCGACTTCGTCCCGCCGGGGATGACGCTGCTGCCCAACACCTCCGGTGCCGTGGATGCGGCGGAGGCCCTGCGGCTGGCCC
Organism: Frankia alni ACN14a; assembly: GCF_000058485.1. Lineage (NCBI taxonomy): Bacteria > Bacillati > Actinomycetota > Actinomycetes > Frankiales > Frankiaceae > Frankia > Frankia alni. The sequence continues at coordinate 5,513,182 of NC_008278.1, read as the reverse complement.
GCCTGGGCCGCGCCGCCACCGGCACCGGCCTGGTCAAGCTGGAGGTCACTCCGGACCCGCGGACGTTGGCCCCGGATCCGATCGAGACGCTGCGCGCTGCCGAGCTCATGGTCGCCGACGGCTTCACCGTGCTGCCGTACTGCTCGGCGGACCCGGTCCTGGCCCGCCGCCTGGAGGAGGCCGGCTGTGCCACGGTCATGCCGCTCGGCAGCTGGATCGGCTCGAACCGCGGGCTGCGCACCCGGGACGCGATCGAGGCGATCGTGGCGGCCGCGGGCGTGCCGGTGATCGTCGACGCAGGCCTCGGGGTGCCCTCCGACGCGGCGGAGGCCATGGAGATCGGCGCGGCCGCCGTGCTGGTCAACACGGCCATCGCGGTGGCGGCCGACCCGGTGCGGATGGCCCGGGCCTTCGCGTTGGCGACCGTCGCCGGGCGGCTGGGCCACCTGGCCGGGCAGGCCGGGCCCGGGACGGCCACCGCGGCGTCCGCGTCCTCGCCGCTCACCGGCTTCCTCGGCGCCCTCGGCGCCCCCGCGAAGGGTAACGGCAACGGCAGGGGAACCGGGTGAGCGCGCCGCCGGGGGAGTTCGCCCGCGAGCTTGCCGCGCTGGACCTGGCCGGCCTGTCCGCCCGGTCGCGACGCGCGACGCCGGCGGAGGTCGACGAGGTGTTGCGCCGGGTCGCCCCCGGTCCGGGTGGTCCGGGTGGCCGGGGCGAGTCGGCGCCGGGGCGGGTCGGTCTCGACGAGCTGGCCGTCCTGCTCTCGCCGGCCGCGACGGACCGGCTGGAACAGCTCGCGATCGCCGCGCGGGCGACGACGCTGCGCCGCTTCGGGCGGGCCGTGCGACTGTTCGCCCCGCTGTATGTCTCGAATGCCTGCCTGTCGTCCTGCACCTACTGCGGTTTCGCCAAGGGCCTGCCGGTCGCGCGGCGCACGCTCAGCGTCGACGAGGTGGCGGCCGAGGGCCGGCTGCTGGCCGAGCGGGGTTTCCGGCACGTGCTGCTGGTCGCCGGGGAACATCGCGTCGAGGTGTCCGCCGACTACCTCGTCGCGGTGGTCGAGCGGCTGCGGCCGGCGTTCCCGTCGCTGTCGATCGAGACGCAGACCTGGTCGGACGACACCTACGCTCGGCTGGTGCGGGCCGGCCTGGAGGGCGTCGTCCACTACCAGGAGACCTACGACCGGGCCCGGTACGCCGAGGTGCACGTCGCGGGCTGGAAGCGGGACTACGACCGCCGGCTGTCGTCGTTCGAGCGGGCCGCGAGCGCCGGGGCGCGCCGGCTCGGCATCGGCGCGCTGCTCGGCCTCGCCCCGGACTGGCGGGCCGACGTGCTCGCCCTGGCCGCCCATGCCTCGTTCCTGTCGCGGCGGTACTGGCGGACCGAGGTGTCGGTCGCGCTGCCGCGGATCAAGCCCAGTGCCAGCGAGTTTCCACCGGTCGTCGTCGTTTCCGACGCCGAGTTCGTGCAGGCGTACGCCGCCCTGCGGCTGTTCGAGCCCGACCTCGCGCTGACGCTGTCCACCCGGGAGCCGGCGGCGATGCGCGACGGTCTGGTCCGCATCGCCGTGACGACGATGAGCGCGGGTTCCTCCACCGAACCCGGCGGCTACGGCTCGCCGGGCACCGCCCAGGAGCAGTTCTCGATCTCGGATGAGCGCCCGCCGGCCGCGGTCGCCGCGATGCTCGTCGCGGCCGGCTACGAGCCGGTGTGGAAGGACGCCTTCCCCCTCGTCGACCCGCCTCTCGTCGACCCGCGCTGATGCCGGCGCTAACGCGCTGTTCTGCCTGCGGACGGTGCCGACGCAATTCCCCTTTGCGTGGTTTGAGGGTAGATGCTGAGCACTGTTCGTAATGTATGGAGGGTCTGCTCCGTCCTTCTCGACCCGAATGACCGCTCGCGTTGGTAAGACCACTAGAGTGCCGGGCGTGCCTCGCATTCACCTGGTGTCGAACCTGCCCGGGGTGAACGCGCTCGGCGACCATCTGCGCGCAGCGGGTCTCGGCCCGACCTCGGCGCGGTCGGCGGACGCGCTTCTCGTCCTCATCGATCGTCCCCTCGACCACGTCGAGCAGGAGCTGCTCGACCGCGCCCGGCAGTCCGTCCCGGTGCTGCTCGCCGGCCCGACCGTGCGCGCCCTGCCCGCCGACAGCCCGCTGGTGGAGGCGTCCGGGCTCATTCCGGGCCGGGCGACGCCCCCCTACGAGCTGCGGTTGCAGGCTGGGCCGCAGGGTGGCGCAATCATGGCCCGTTCGGGTGACTTCCGGCCCCGGGAGAGCTGGGTCATCCCGGAGAAGGTCGCCGACGATGTCGAGCGGCTCCTGCTGATCCGCCACGAGATGGGCGATCACCCCGTCTGCACCTGGCGGCCGGCGACCGGGCTCGGCATGTTCACCCTGGGCACGGGTGCGGGCGTGCTCGGCGACGCGGCCTACCACCGGCTCGTCGGGAGGTGGCTGCGGCACTGCCTCGGCGTGCACGACGGGCCGCCGGTCGGCGTCGGCCTGCTCGGCACCCCCGACACCACCACGGCCCACCAGGCGGGCCTCGACGCGACCGAGGGGCTGGAGCTGACCGCCCTGTGCGACGGCGGCCCGGGTCGCGCTCCCGCCCACGCCGCGGGCCGCCTGCCCCGCCGGGTCGAGGACCCCGACGACCTGGTGAACGATCCCGAGCTCGGTGTGGTCGTCGTCGCCACCCCGACGCACACCCACCTGGAATGGGCCGGGCGGGCGCTGGAGGCCGGCAAGCACGTGGTCGTGCAGGCGCCGCTGTGCCTGGCGACGCCCGACGCCGACCAGCTCGCCGAGCTCGCGGCCGAGCGGTCCCTGCTGCTCGCCGTCTACCCGGAGGGGCGCGCCGACGCCGGCTATCGCGCGCTGCACGCGGCCGTCGGTCGCGGCGCGATCGGCGAGCCGCTGCGGCTGGACGTCCACCGCGGCGGGCTGCGCCGCCCCGTCGGGACCTGGCGCGACGACGAGCGGATCAGCGGCGGCCAGCTCTACGACCGCGGCGCTGCCGGCGTCGAGCAGGTGCTGGCGCTCGTCGACGAGCCGGTCGAGTGGGTCATCGCCTCGGAGCTCAAGCGGGTCTGGTACCACGTCAGCAACGCCGACCACAGCCGGCTGCTGCTGCGCTTCGCCAACGGCGCGCAGGCGCAGGTCACCGTCTCCGACCTGGCGGTGGCGGCCCGCCCGAGCCTCGAGGTGCTCGGCAGCGAGGGCACGCTGATCCTGGACGACGCCCTCGCCGCCGCGAACCTCGAGCCGCTCGACGACGGGCCCGCGGTCACCGGCCGGCACGCCGGGCGCCGGGCCGCCCCGGCGGGCGATGCTTCCGGGCCGGCCTCGTTGCTGCTGGCCACCCACGACGGCGTCCGCACCCGCTACCCGCTGCCGACGTCCGGGCCGGGACGGGACGGCACGGGAGCGTTCTACCGCGACCTCGCCGACAGCCTGGTTTCCGGCTGGCCCCTCGTGGGCTACGGCGTCGAGGCGGCCCGCCAGGTGGTGGCGGTACTCGAGGCGGCGGCGCGGTCGGTGGCCGCGGGCGGCGCGCAGGTCGTGCCGCTGTGACCATGGCCGTCGGGCTCGTGCGCCGGCCCTGAGCCGCGCCGGGACAGGCGAGGTCAGGGGTGGTGCGGACCCCGCCAGCACCCCACGACGTCGTTGCGGACTTAGGTGTTTACTGTTGACCATGGATTGGCTGACCCTGCCTGACGCCGCGACGCAGCTGCAGGTTCCCGTGACTCGAGTCCGGCAGATGGTGCGCGACCGAACGATGCTGGCCCGGCGGGAGGGCGGTGTCCTTCGGGTACCGGCCGAGTTCATCAGCGACGGAGTGGTGGTCAAGGGCCTGCCCGGCCTGCTCACACTCCTTGCCGACGCGGGGTTCACCGACGACGAGGCCCTCGACTGGCTTTTTCGGGAGGACCCGAGCCTGCCCGGCACCCCGATGCAGGCGCTCGTCGAGAACCGTGGCAAGGAGGTCAAGCGGCGAGCCCAGGCCCTCGCCTTCTGACCGGGGGCCGCGGGGCCCCGTTCCAGGCTGTCGTGGGCTGCCGGCTCCCGTAGGGTCAGGTCATGGTCGATCGCCCGCCACCCGCCTCGGCGCCGGCGCCCACCCCGCCGACGGGGCCTGCCCGGGCACAGGTTGTCGTCAACGGCGCCGTCCGCGTGGTCATGGCCGGCCAGCCGCTGCCCGACCTGCTCGCCGAGCTCGGCCTGCGGCCCGGTTCGGTGGTCGTCGAACGCAACGGGGTGGCGCTCATCCCGTCGGAGTTGACCGGCATCCGGCTCGCGGATGGTGACACCCTGGAGATCGTGCGTGCCGTCGCCGGAGGATGAGTTGACCACAACGAAGGACGGATCGGCTGCGGACGGGTCGGCTGCGGACGGGTCGGTGCGGGTGGACCGGCTGCGGCGGCTCGCCGACGCCCGGCTGTATCTCTGCACGCCGCGGCGGGCCGAGTTCGGCCCGTTCCTCGACGCCGTGATCGGCCCCGCCGGTCGGGGCGGCGTCGATCTGGTGCAGCTTCGCGAGAAGAACCTCGAGTGGGCCGACGAGGTGCGTGGCCTGCGCGAGATCCAGGCCGCGGGCGCCGGCGGGGACACCCTCGTCAGCGCCAACGACCGCGCCGACCTCGCCGCGTTCACCGGCGTCGACATCCTGCACGTCGGCCAGGACGACGTGCCGCCCGCCTTCGCCCGCCGGCTGGTCGGCCCGGATGTCCTGATCGGCCAGTCGACGCACAGTCCCGAGCAGTTCCTCGCGGCCCTGGCCGACCCGGACGTCGACTACGTGTGCGTCGGCCCGGTGCACGCGACGCCGACCAAGCAGGGACGTCCGCCGGTCGGGCTGGGGCTGCCCCGGCTCGCCGCCCGCCACGCCCCGCCGTTCGAACCGGGCGCGAAGCCCTGGTTCGTCACCGGCGGGGTCGGTCCGGACACCCTCGACGACATCCTCGCCACGGGGGCCCGGCGGGTGGTGGTGGTGCGGGCGCTGACCGCCGCCGAGGACCCCGCCGCCGGCGCCGCCGCGCTCGCCCGGCGGCTGCGCAGCGCCTGAGCGGCAGCTCGTGCGGCACCTGAGCTACCTCGCGGTCCTGGCCGGTTGCCTGCTGGGCACGGCGCCGCTCGAACTGTTCCTGGGCACCAGGGTCTACGCCCGCCCGCGTCGCCTGTTGCTGACACTGCTGCCCGTCGTCGCGATCTTCGCCGCCTGGGACGTGTATGCCATCGCCGCCGGTCACTGGACCTTTGATCCGCGCAGCGTCACCGGCGTGCGGCTCCCCGGCCACCTGCCGCTGGACGAGCTGCTGTTCTTTCTCGTGGTTCCCGTCTGCGCGGTGCTGACGCTGGAGGCCGTCCGCTCGGTGCGCGGCTGGCCGGCCGGTGACGAGCCGGCCGGCGACGAACCGGCTGGTGACGAGCCGGGCGAGGACGCGGCGGGCGTCCCTGGGAGCGTGGAGGGCCCGGGCGGATGAGTTACACGGTGCTGGCGCTGCTCGGTGTCGCCGCGGCGGTCGCCGAGGACCGGTGGCTCCTGCGCACCCGGCTGCTGACCCGGCGGATCTTCTGGGTCTCGTATGGGATCATCGTCGTCTTCCAGCTGCTTGCCAACGGGATCCTGACCGGGTTCGGCATCGTCGTCTACGATCCGGGCGCGATCGCGGGGCTGCGGATCGCCTACGCCCCGGTCGAGGACCTGCTGTTCGGCTTCGCACTCGTCACCCACACGCTCAGCTGGTGGGTCTGGTGGGGGCGTCGCCTGGGCCGGTCGTCCCGCCGGCGCCCCGCCCCCGCCCCCGTCTCCGGTGTGATGCCCGCCGATCGGCACAATTAGCCACGTTGCGTTACATTTGTGAAACTGAATGAAATCTCTCCGCACTCCGTGACGGAAACGAGCGAATTGGCCCCATGGAGGTCATCCATCGGCCTAACCTCGACCGTGATGACGCATGACGTTGCGGGGGGCCCGGGTTCGGCGGGGCGGCACCGGTCTCCCTGGGGTAAACCGGGCAGGATTCTGCCCATCCGGTGGGGACGCATCATCGCCGTGGTGGCCGCCTTGGCGCTCGCGGTTGTGAGTCTGGTGCTGATCCGTGGTCGATTGGCCGGGGATGGCCGCGCCGCCGGGCCCCTCAACCGGTCGGGGGTCCCGACCGCCCCGTCCGCGCCGAGCGTGCAGCAGCCCTCGGACGTGCTGACCGCGCCCACGGCGTCGCATCGGCCTAGCCCGACCGCGCCGTCGACCCCCACGACTCCCATCACCGCCGCGACGGCGACAGCACCGGCTCCGGCGGTGGTCTCGCCGTCCGGCGCGCCCACCGCGTCCCGTTCGCGCGCCGCCGGGCGCAGCGCCACCGCGGTCGTCCCGGTGGCACCGCGACCGACCGGCTCGGTCCTCGCCCTGAGCGCGACGACGGTCGATCTCGGCCCGGTCGACTCGGTCTGGCGCCTCGACCTGCGCGGCGAGGGCACGGCTCCGGTCGACGTCGCGGTCGGGGCGAGCCCCTCCTGGCTCGCCGTCGTGCCGGACCGCCCCCGCGTCAACCCGGGGTCGGACGTCCCCCTCGTGATCACGCTCGACCGGTCGGTGGCCCCGCCGGGGCCGATCGACGTCACCGTGCCGGTCAGCGCCCGCAACGGCGTGGGCGGCGCCGACGTGCGCATCACGGCCAGCGTCGACGGACCGCCGCGCATCCTCTCGGTGACGGCCGCGCCGGATCGCGTCGTGCGGACGGGCTGCCCGCCGGCGACGGGCGTGGCGCAGTCGACGGCTGCCACGTCGACGGTGACGGTGACGGCGGTCGACGAGACCGGGATCTTCGCCGTGGAGCTGGCCGCGGTCCTGCCCGGCGGGCGGACGACAACCGAGTCGCTGAGCCTCGGCACGGCCACGGGAGACCGCTCGACGTGGACCGGCAGGCTCGCATCCGCGCCGGATCCCGGCACTATCAGCTACACGGCCACCGTCACGGACCTGGAAGGCCGGCGCTCGCAGTCACCGGGATCGCTCGTCGTGCTGCCGTGCCCATCCTGAGCCGGCGCGCGCAGCGACGGGGCCTGAAAGCAGCGACGGGCCCGACAGCATGGTGCCGCCCGGCTCGGGGGGTGCCGGGCGGCGAATCCATCATCCCAGGAACGCCCCGGCTCGCCAAGACCCTGACCGGTGTCCCACGCTGGCCTCTCGCTGACGCAGGCGAGTAAAGCCAGGTCAGGCCGATATTGATCATCGGCTACTGCCGATTGCGCCCGAGTCGGGCCGATCAGTCCGAGTACAGCCTCGCTCTCGTCTGGTCCCGCGGGTTGATGCCCACCGTTTGGGGAGTGTCACGTCAGCGGCCGATCTTGGCAGTTCAGTGCCCGTCGCCGGCGGGGGGACCCGTGGGCGGGGCGCCGGGCTCGTCGTCCGTGGGCGTGGGTGTCGGCGGGCGCGCGTACAACCGGGTCGCGGTGATGACGCCCGTGCCGTCCGCCTGGGCGGACACCGGGCCGGCCGGCGTCAGCCCGGGCTGCAGCCGCTCCTCCACCCGCAGGTACTTGCGGCCGGCCCGCAGGTCCGCGTCGTTGCGCAGCCGGACGATCAGCGGGAAGGCCGCGAGGGCCGCGGTGTCGAACAGTCCCGTCGTGTAGATGAGCTGGACGCCCAGCCGGTCGGCGACGGCGAGCTGGAGGTCGAGCAGGTAGCCGGCGCTCGCCCGGCCGATGGGGTTGTCGAGGAACAGCACGCCGGCATGCGGCGCCCGGAGCTGGCCGCGGTCGTTGGCCCGCAGCGCCGCCATCGTGCAGTACAGGATGATGGCGGCGGTGAGCTGCTGACCACCGGAGAAGACGTCACCCAGCTCGCTGACCCGCACCCGTTCGGTGCGCAGGACCGCGTCCGGTTTGAGGATCTCGACCCGCACACCGCGGGGGATCGCGGCCCGCACCCCGCGCAGCAGCAACCCCATCCCGTCGTGACGCACCGCGGCCGCGGCGCGGGCGCCGCGTGCGCCGCCGGGGTCGGCGCCGACGCGGGTGGCCGCGCCCGGTCGGGGTCGGGCGGCCACGGCGGCGGCCGCCGTCTCGTCGACGACCCGGCCGAGGGCCTCCGTCAACGCCCGGTCATCCGGTTCGGCGAACGTGATGCGCAGGAAGTCCTGACCCGACCAGTCACCGAGCCGGTCGGGGAGGCGCGACAGGCGGCCGGCGGCGCGCAACGTGCCGAGCGCCGCGCGGACCATGCCCTCCAGGCGGGCGACGATCGCCTCGCGGTTGCGGCCGATGTGCGCGAGGTCGTCGTCGAGGCTGCGCAGCCGCGGCGCGAGGGCCTGCGCCCAGGCCGCCGCCCCGTCGGCCACGGCCTCGCGACCTGCCCGCAGCATCTGCCGGCGGGCGGGGGTGCGGACGGCGTCGAACCGGTCCTGCGCCGCCCAGGCGGTGACGGCCTCGGCCGCCGTCCGCACGGCACCGGCGGCCTGGCCGTAGGCGGCGGCGGCCTCCCGCCAGGCGAGGCGCAGCCGGTGGGAGTTCTCCCGAGCCTGGCGCGCGTCACCCGCGAACGGGACGGCCACCGCGCCCTCGTCGACCGGCGAGGGATCATCCCTCGCGGGCCCGGCGAGCGCGGACGCACCCCGCCCGCTCCCACCGGCGCCGCCCGTTCTGGCTGTGCCGCCTGTGCCGCCTGTGTCGGCGCTCGCGGGGCCCACGGGGGGCGAGGTCGCCGCGGGCAGGTCCGCGAGACTTTCGGCGATGGCGGTGAAGGCGTCCAGTTCGTCGGTGTGCCGAGCCGAGCGCTCGACGAGGTCGTCGCGGACGGCGCGGGCCCGGGCGTGGCCGTCCTCGGCGTGCTCGACCGCCGCGGCCGCGGCGCGCAGCAGCTCCCCGGCGTGACCGAGATCGGTCGGGACCTGTTCCCCGGCGAGCGGCGCCACCCCGCGCCGCTGTACCTCCGCCGTGGCGGTGCGCAGCTCCTCGCGCAGGGCACCGAGCTGCTCACGGGCGTCGTCGAGCTCGGCCCCGACCACCGCGGCCGCCCGGCGTGCCCGCGCCTCACCGGCGGCCCGCGTCGCGCTGTCCCCGCCGCTGACGCCCGCGAGCAGCGCGCGGGCCCGCGCGCGCACGGCCGGTTCGAAGGCCTCGACCGCCGCGCGGGCGGCGGCCTCCTCCCGGCGGGCCCGATCGACCTCGCCGCGCAGGTCCGCACCGACCTCCACCTGGGCGTAGGTGCGGCTTGCGGCCTCGTAGGCCGCGCGCAGCACCGCCACGGGCGGTTCCGGCCCGTCGCCTTCCCGCACCGTCACCGCGGCATCGCCCGCACCGACGACGCTGACGCTCTCCGCGCGGGCGGCGGCGGCGTTGCGGCGCGCCTCGTCCGCGCGGCGGACGGCCTCGGCGGCCGCCCGCCGCTGCGACGCCGCATGCTCCCGGGCTGCCCGGGCCTCGGCCAGCCGGTCCTCGGCGACCCCGGCGACCTGCTCGATCTCCCGCTCGGTCGCGGCCGGGTCGCCGACGGACCGGGCGAGCTGATCCAGCGCAGTCGCCCGGGCGGCAGCCTCGGCGGCGGCCACCCGCAGCGGTTCGACGTCGGCGAGTGCCCGCCGCGCCGCCTGCTCGGCCGCGGCCGCCTCCCGGCCGGCGGCGGCGAGCTCCGACTCGGCGGCCGCCAGCGTGTCCCGGGCGGCTGTGAGCTGCGCCTCGAGCCGGTCGAGGTGTCCGGCGGGGTGACTGCGCCGCCAGCCGGTGAGGGCCGCGGCGAGGTCACGGTCCACCGCGATCCGGTCGGACAGCGCCGCGGCGAGGGTGACGCGCTCGTCCTGGCGCGCCCGGATGGCCTCCCGCTCGGCGGCGGCGGCCGCGGTGTCGTAGAGCGCCGGGTTCGGCCGGACCATCGTGATCCGTTCGCCGTCGATGACCGGGTCGGCGTCGTCGAGCAGGTCGTCGACCCCGCCGACGGCGACCACGCTGTCGGGGAGCAGAGCGGCGGCGTCGAGCACCTCGCGGATCCGCGCGTGACCCACCCGCGCTGTGATGATCACTCCGTCGGCGAGGTGGGGCCGCGCCCGCAGGACCTGTTCGCGCCGCGCGGCCGGGACCGCGTGCGCGAGATGGGACCAGCCGGCGACCGCGGCGATCCCGGCGGCCTGCAGGACGTCGACCGCCGCGGCGACCTCCTCGCGGGGTGGGCGCAGGCCGCCCTCGCCCAGCGCGCCGAGCAGGCGCCGGTCGGCGTCGGCGGCCACCGACAGATCGAGCCGGCGCGCCTCCGCCGCGCCGATCGCCTCCGCCAGCCGCTCCCCGGCGGCCTCGGCGACCGCGTCGAGCACCCGATGCGCGCCCTCGCTCGGGGTGTCGTCCTCGCCCGCGGCCTCGTTCGGACCTCCGGACGGGCCCGCGTCCCCGAGCAGCTCCGCGAGCCGGCCGCCGGCGAGCAGCGCCGCCGCACCGGCGCGGGCCTCGTCGAGCCGGCCGGCGAGCCGATCCAGCGCCGCGCCGGCCGCGACGGCGCGGTGCTGGGCGGCGCGGGTGGTCGCCTGCGCCGGGCCGCGGTCCTGGGCGTCGGTGGCGTGGCTGAGCGCGTCGCGCACGGCGGCCGCGGCCTGCTGGGCCTCGGCGGCGGCCCGTTGCGCCTGGCGGGCGAGATCGGTGCCGCCGGGGGCGATCAGCCCGGCCCGGGCGGCGGCGGCCAGCGCGTCGAGAGCCGCCGCCCGCCGCTGGTGCAGGGCCTGCTCTCGAGCGCGCGCCTGCGCGGCCTCGTCGCTGGCACGGCGGTCCGCGCGCTCGGCCGCGCCGGCGCGTCGGTCGTGCTCGCCGGCCTCGGCCTCGGCGCGCAGGGCCGCGTCGCTGGAGGCCTCGGCCAGCCGGTTCAGACCGCCCAGCAGCGCCCGCGCGGCGCCGTCGCGGTCGGCCAGCGCGGGCGCGGCGACGTCCTCCGCGTCGGCGACGAGGCGGGTCAGCCGTTCCGCCTCGGCCGACGCCGCCGCGAGCCGCAACACGTCCTCGGTCGCCCGCCAGGCGTCGATCTCGGCGGCCGCGTCTCGGGCGCCGGCGACGAGGCGGTCCCGCTCCCGCTCGGCCTCGGCGAGACGCAGCTCGGCGATCCGCCGGCGCAGCGCGAGGACGGCGCCCTGCCGGCGCGACCGAGCCTCGTCGGCGTCGCGTTCCGCGTCTCGGGCGGCCTGTACCTGGGCGGCGAGCCCGGCCAGGGCGGCGGCGTCGCGGCGCACCCTGGCCCGCACGCCGTCGTGCAGGTCCGCGATCCGGGCCCGGGCGGCCGCGTAGGCCGCACCGGCGCCGGCACGCCGTTCGACCGCGTCGGCCAGCGGGGTGAGCCGCGTCAGCGCGCCCGCGACGAAGTCGCGCTCGGCGCCGAGCGCGGCCCGTTCGGCGAGCTTGGTCGCGTAGCCGTCGACGACGTCGGCGATGCCCGCGGGGTCCTCGGGCGGGGTGACGGCGCGCAGCAGAAAGTCGACGAACTGCTCGTCGGAGCCGAACGAGAACGCCTCGGCCGCCTCGCCCTCGCCGGCGTTCATCGCCCGCTGGTAACGGAACAGCTCGGGATCGAGGCCGACGGCGTCCAGGTGCTCCCGCCAGGCGCCCTGGTGGGTCTCCCAGGTCAGGTCGAGCGCCGGGTCGGCCTGGTGGGCGTCGTGGAGCCGGCCCCGCAACCCGGCGAGGGTGAGCTGGCGGCCCTCGGCGGTCAACGGCAGGGAGGTGATCTCCAGGCCGCCGCCCGGGCGGAAGGAGTACCAGGCCTCGGTGAGCCGAGCGGCGTCGGCTGCGCCGCGGCCGCGCCACTCGCTCACCTTGCCGGTCACCACCCGCTGCCCGGTCACCGCATGCTGCCACTCGCAGGTGACGTGACCGCAGTCGCCGGGCAGGACGAAGTTGTCCAGCACCCGCCCGTTGGAGGTACCGACGACGTGGCGCCGGCCCGGCAGCACCACCGAGAAGATCAGCTTGATCAGGACGCTCTTGCCGCCGCCGTTCTCCAGGAACAGCACCGAGGCGGGGGAGGGGCGCAGCGGCCGGCTCGGCGCGCTGGGCGCGGCTGCCGTCCCCGCCGTCGCCGTGCCCAGCCCGGTTGCCGTGCCCGGGCCGATGGTCCTGCCCGGGCCGACCGGGGCCGCCGGGGACGGCACGCTGGACAGTGCGGGACCCGCGGGGACGGCCGCGTCGCGGCGCTGACGCGGCGTGGTGGGAAACAGCCCGTCCTGACGCGGGCCGGCGACCGGCGCGCCCACGCCCGAGAAGTCGAGCAGCACGTCGCCGAAACGGGCGCCCGGCGGCCCGATCGAGTGCAGCCGCACCCGCGACAACTCATACATCCGCGGCCTCTCCGGCCGGCGTCGTCTCGAGCAGGGCCGGCTCGTCGACGAGGACCCGCACGCTGCCGGCCCCGTCGGTGACCGTGACCACGCCGAGGGCAAGCAGCTCCTCGAAGGCCGCGTCCGCGGCCAGCTCGCGGACCTGGACCTGGTACCGGGGCGTGGTCCGGTACGTGCCGCCGGCCTCGTCGCCGACCGGAACCAGACAGCCCGATTCGGCGAGGAAGTTCATCGCGCGGGCGATGATGCCCGTCGTCGACCCGGCGAGGCGACGCGCGTCGCGGGTGGTGCCGGTCGAGGTGCGCCGGGCGTACAGGCGCCAGGCGGCCTCCAGCCGCGGCGCGTCGACCGGCGGATCGACGCTCGGGTCGTCGTCGGCGGTGCGTTCGCCCAGCAACCGGCAGGTTTCGCGGACGAACGCGTCGACGCCGTGCACGCTGACCCGCCCGACGTAGGAGGCGTCGGCGAGATCGGCCGGCCGCGGATAGGCCAGCGCGGCCACGGCGAGCTGCGCGAGGGCGTGCAGCAGCCGGTCGGCCGCGCGGTGCTCGCCGCCGGCGCGGCGCGCGTAGTCACCGATCCGGACGGCGAAGGCCGAGTCCTCGGCGCCGGCCGGGACCAGACCCGCCCGTTCGGAGACGTCGAGCACGACCAGCCCGAGGCCGGCGGCGATCGCCTGGGTCAGCGCGGCGAACTCCGCCTCCCGCAGGTACCGCCGGACCAGGTCGCGGTAGTCGGGGTCGCGAGCCGGCACCAGCCGGGGCCGCAGGCCGAACGACACCAGCCGAGAGGCGTCGCGGGCGTCCGCGCGCTGCCGCCCGGCCTCCCGCGCGCCGTCGACCGGACCCCTGTCGTTCGCGTCGCCGTCGCCGTCGCCGTCGCCGAGGTCGCCGTCGCCGCCGTCGCCCAGGTCGATGTCGCCCAGGTCGATGTCGCTGAGGTCGACGTCGCTGAGGTCGACGTCACCCGGGTCGGGTTCCCGACTCATCGCGACCTCCTTCCCGCCGGCGCGGCCGCGCCGCCCGCATCCTGCAGATCCGTCAGGACTGCAGTGATACCAGCCGGGTCCGACGATTCCGCCGCACTGGGCGCCGCGACGATCCGGGCCCGACCGACGAGCAGGTCGGCCCCGCCGTAGTCCGGATCGTGCAGCGGCGTGCCGTCGTCGACGGCGACCGTGAGGGTGGTCTCGCCCGCCTGCCGGGACGCGTCGACGCGGGGGCCGACCGCATGCAGGGCCAGCAGCGCGACGAGGTCGGCGACCTCCCGGTCGCCCCCACGGCGGGCGTCGGCGAGCAGCGCGGACAGCCGGCGCGGCGCCGCCGGGTCGAGTTCGAGCAGCCCGAGCGCGCGGGCCCAGGTCTCGTCGTCGAACCGCGCCGGCTCCGCCAGCGGCACCAGCTCGGCCTCGACCACCTCCGCGCCGAGCGTGTCGCGTTCCACCGGCGGCCGCAGCAGCAGATCGACCAGATCGAGGACCCGGGGGGCCCGGGGCGTGCGCACGCCGACCGCGCCGGGGAAGAACGCCGCCGCCGGGCGCTGTGCGTCCCCGGCGGCCAGCGCCAGCGTCGGGACCAGCAGCTGCGCGTGCAGGTCGACGCCACCGCGCGCCGGGGTGACGGTGAACTGCTGGCGGTCCTGCTCGGCGCGGAACACCGCACCCGCCTCCAGCAGTCGGGCCTGCAGCTGGGTGTGCCGACGGATGCAGTCCCCGACGATGGCGACCAGGTCGGCGGCCTGGCGTTTGTGGTCGGCGTCGTCGGCGGAGTCGCGGTAGCGGCGGATGTGGGTGAGGATGGCGTTCTCGTACCGGTAGCGCTGCTCGACGTGCTGCAGGGCCTCGTCGACGAGGGCCGGCATCGCGTGCAGCCAGTCGACGGCCAGGACGTTGCGCCGCGTCGCGTCGAGGTGGCGGCGGAGCTGCTCGGCGTACTGCACGGTGCGGTAGCGGGCCGCCTCCGCCGCGCTGCGGGCGTCGGCGAGCCGGCCGCGGCGGATGAGCGTGTCGAGGGCGACCTCGGCGGCGACCTGCGCCGAGGTGATGTCGGTGTCCAACGCACCGACCAGGACGGTCACCGCCTCGTCGGTGGCCCGCAGGTAGATCTCCCCGTGCGGATCGGCGAACTCGACGAGCAGCTTGAAGTCGAAGCGGCGCCGTTCGTAGCGCCCGTCGGCGTGCAGGGTGCCGTAACCCGCCTCGAAGCCCCGGTTGACGTTGCCGACGTTGATGAGGTTGTGCAGCACCCAGGACGCCACCCGGTCGTGCTCGGCGGCCGGGCGGCCGGGCGCCTGGGCGGCGGCGAGCGGGACCAGGCGGCGGCGCACCTGGTCGTGGTCCGCGCCGCGGTCGAAGTCCATCGCCACGGTGACCTGGTCGATCGCGTGCAGGCCGAGCTCCGCCATCGCGTAGACGGAGAAGTCGGCGCCGTCCAGGTGCGCCTTGCGCACGTCGAGGTCGTGCAGCGGCTGGGTCAGCGCCAGCGCCTTGAGCCGGCGGATCATCCCGACGTCGCCGACGAGCCCGACAGCGGTGGGCAGCCGGTCCGGACCGGTTGTCGACGCGGGCTGGATCATCGCTCCGACGATAGTGGGTGGCGGGGATCGGGCAGCCCACCGCCCGGCCGCGGCCCCCGGGTGGTGGCACGACGGGGAACGGGGTGGCAGGCCGAGGTGGCCAACCGTCGGCGGGATTCCGGCGCGGCGTCATTTCAGTGCACTCTGTTGACCGGTGTGACGTCGGGGGCGCACGATCGGCCGGGCACGGAAGATCCAGGGTGATCTCGCTCACGAAGCGCACCCCGGTCGGGACGTGGGCTCGGCCGGCCGGTGTCATGTGGGAGCAACGTGCCGGTAGTGCAGGCCTTTCCTGGGTTCTCGGTGCCCGGGCGGGGGCGGTCGGGAGCCTGTGGACGCGGGCGGGAGCGGCGCACCCCACGTGAGCCGGGCGTGCTGTCGAGCGACCGTCAACAGGCCGGTGGGGTATTCTCAACTCGGTTCCACCGCGTGGCCGAGGTGTCACCACGATGAAGGTTCGGCGCGGGCGGAATCGACCGGGGGTGCGCGTACATCCGACGAGGGGTGGCGCAGGCCGGCCGGGCGCCGGGCGGTGCCCGTTCTCCCTTCTCCCCAACCGCGGCGCGGCGGGTGGGGTGGGCGCGGCCTTGGCGGTGGCGGCGTACGGCCGTCCCGGGCGTGGGGTGACCGACGAGACGCGCCGTCAGGCGCCGAGGAAACGGGTGGACGACGCCGTGGACGCTGCTCTGGAGGAGCTGGGGTTGCCGCGCCAGGCCGCCGCCGCGCAGGCGCGGCCGGCCCGGGAGGAGTCGGCGCCGTCGACGCCCCCGCCCGCGGACGGCCTGGCGGCCCAGCGGGACGCGGCCGCTCAGCTGGGCGCGGCCCTGCGCGCGTTGACCGACGCCTCCGTGCGCACGCTGGCGTCGACCGCGACCCTGCTCGACGTCGCCGCCCGCATCACCGAGTGTCTG
Source organism: Frankia alni ACN14a (assembly GCF_000058485.1). Lineage (NCBI taxonomy): Bacteria > Bacillati > Actinomycetota > Actinomycetes > Frankiales > Frankiaceae > Frankia > Frankia alni. Next base: position 5,497,387 of record NC_008278.1, on the reverse strand, counting down.
CCCGCGCTGACCGCCGACCAGCGCGACGTCGGTGACCCCGCGCCACTGGACGACCCGGCCGCGAAGCTGTGGCTGTACAACCCGGTCATCGGGCGGGCCAACCCGATCGCGCCCTGGCTCGAGACCACGCTGGTGGACGGCGTCCTCACCGGCCGTGCCACCCTCGGCCTGCCCTATCAGGGGCCGCGCGGCTACGTGCACGGCGGGGTGAGCGCCCTGCTGCTCGACCAGGTCCTGGGCGACGTCGTCAGCGCGAGTGGCCGGTCCGGCCTGACCGTCTCCCTGTCCACCCGCTACCGCGGGCCGATCCCGCTGCTGGCGCCGCTGCTCGTCGTCGGCCGGGTCGTCGAGGTCGCCGACCGGAAGATCACCGCGGCCGGCACGATCGCGCTGGAGTCCGAGCCCGACCGGCCCCTGGTCGAGGGCGTCGGCGTCTTCGTCGTGCCCCGTCCGGACCAGGCCGCCCGACTGTTCGGCGCGTTCGGCGGCCCGGCCCGCGACACCCCCGGTACGCCGGACACCCCCGGTGTGCCCGCCGCGGTCCCGGCACTCGCCGTCCCCCCGACCTCGCCGTCGACCACCTGACCCTGCGGAGGAACGACGACCATGACCACAGGCCGACGCATGACCACAGGCCGACGCACGACCATGCCGGCCGCGTGACCACGCCCGACGTCGGACGGCGTCCCTCGGCACCCGTTCAGCGCGACGCCGGCACCCGGCCCGTGCGCTGGCGCCGCCCGCTGCCGCCGGTGGAACAGGTCCGGCCGGGGCTGTGGAGCATCCCGCTCCCGCTGCCCTGGGCGAAGCCGGCCCATGTGACCGTCTACGTGTTCGAGACCGCAGACGGCCCCTACCTGATCGACGCCGGCTGGGACTCCGACGACGCCTTCGCGGCCCTGGCGGCCGGACTGGACACGGTCGGGACCTCGGTCGCCGAGGTCCAGGGCGTCGTCGTCACCCACGCCCATCTCGATCACTTCGGGATGGCGGGGCGGATCCGGGAAGCGTCCGGTGCCTGGGTGTCGCTGCACCCGCTGGACAACGCGATCCTGAGCCAGTTCGAGAACGGCTTCGCCACGCGGATCCCGGGGCTGATGGCCCGCGCCGGCGCCCCGGCCGAGATGACCGAGCACCTGGTCAAGGGCACCCAGGCGGCAGTGCGCCGGATTCCGCGCCCGGACGTCCTGATCGAGGACGGTGGACGACCGGACATCCCCGGGTGGGAGTTGCGCGCGCTGTGGACCCCCGGCCATTCGCCGGGACACCTGTGCTTCTGGGAGCCGGCCAACCGGCTGCTGCTCTCCGGCGACCACGTGCTGCCGTCGACCGTGGTCGGTACCCCCGAGCCCGACGAGTCCCATCCCGACCCGCTCGGTGACCACCTGCGCGCGCTCGCCCGGCTGCGCGGGCTGGACGCCGCGGAGGTACTGCCGGCGCACGAGCACCGGTTCACCGGCCTGGAACACCGCCTCGCCGAGATCGACGCGGTGCACCAGGGCCGGCTCGCCGAGGTACTCGCGGGCCTGCGGGCCGGTGCGAGCACCGTCTGGGAGATCGCCGACCACGTGACCTGGCATCGCCCGTTTCGCAACCTGCGCGGCGTGGCGCTCCAGAACGCCGTCACCGACACCTTCGGCTGCCTCGCCGCCCTGGTGGCGACCGGCGCCGCCCGCGTCGACGACGGCGAACCCGCTCGCTGGCGGCTCGCCGACGCGTAGGCACCGCCGCGGCCGACGGCACCCGACCGCGGACGTCTGCGGACGTCTGCGGACGTCTGCGGACGTCTGCGGACGTCGCCGGAGGTCAGCGGACGTCGGCGGAGGTGGCTGTCGCCCCTCGACTCCGGCGGAGGCGGGGATTTCGGGCCGCACCTGCCTGGGCCGCTCCTCGGTGGTAATAAGGTGTGGGTCATGACGTCCGTGTCGCTGTCCAAGGGCGGAAATGTCTCGCTGAGCAAGGTCGCTCCCAACCTCACGGCCGTGACCATCGGGCTGGGCTGGAAGGTGCGGCAGACCAGCGGCGCCGACTATGACCTCGACGCGAGCGCGATCGTCGTCAACGAGGCCGGCCGGGTGCTCTCCGACAGCTACTTCGTCTTCTTCAACAACCTCGTCAGCCCCGACGGCGGGGTCACCCACCTCGGCGACAACCTGGTCGGCGGCGGTGGCGGTGACGACGAACAGATCAACGTCGACCTGCGGACGTTGACCCCACAGGCGGCGAAGGTCGTGTTCGCGGTGTCGATCTACGATGCGGATGCCCGCCGGCAGACCTTCGGCCAGATCCGTGACGCCTTCATCCGGGTCACCGACGCCACGACCGGTGCCGAGGTCGCCCGCTACGACCTCACCGAGGACGCCTCCACCGAGACCGCGATGATCTTCGGTGAGCTGTACCGCTACGGCGGCGAGTGGAAGTTCCGCGCCGTCGGCCAGGGCTACGCCTCCGGGCTGCGCGGAATCGCCCTGGACTTCGGCGTCAACGTCTCCTGACCTCCCATTGTGTCCTCGCTCTGCTGAGCGACCTCCTCCTTCCCGGATCCGTTGCCGGTCGGCGATCCTGTGAGGACGCGCCTGATCGTCGCGGGACGGTTGGAGCGCGAGTTGGCCCGCTGCGGGGAGGCGGAGCTGACCTACCCTGAGCGTGGGGCGACGGCAGGAAGCCTGCCGGCCGGCTTCGGCATCTGCGGCGTCGCCTGTTGCTGGGCCACGGACGGCCCGTGCTCGACGCCGCCGCCGCGGTGATCATGAGCTGGCGGATGCATCGGCACGCCGGCCTCAGGCTGGTGGCGACTGCTTCCGGGGCGGACGTCGGCGCGACCGTGGTGATGTGCGCGGGCTGGGGACGGGTCGGCGTGCTGGCTGCCTGCCGGTGGTGTGGGTGCTCGACGAGGACGACCGCCGCGGTTTCGCCTACGGGACCCTGCCTGACCATCCGGAGGTCGGCGAGGAGGCCTTCGTCGTCGAGCGCGACGCCGGCAACGCCGTCTGGCTGGGCATCACAGCCTTCAGCCGCCCCAACGGACTCCTGCCGCTGTTGGCCGGACCTGCGGGCCGACGAGCGCAGGACATGATGACCAGTCGTTACGCCGGCGTGGTACGAGACGCGACGGGCCTTGCGGAGCGCTGAGCCGAGCAGCTCGATCGCTCACACCACCACATCAAACGATCTCGCTTCCCCCGACCCCCCGATCCGCCGGCCTTGTCCCCGTGCCGGCGGCGGCTGGCGGGAGTGACGCAGATCAGATGCGGCGCCAGCCGGTGGCGGGGCTCGAGGTGCCGATCGTGGGCACGATGCGGGTACGCGAGCCGCGCGGCGCGACGACCATGACCCGCACCGTCTGGGTGTTCGCGTCGATCCGGTAGAGGATCCGCCAGGTCCGGCCACTGGCCTCGTGCATGCCGACCTGCTCGCCCGGGATCGGGGTGCCGGCCTTGCGCGGGTCGTCGCGCAGCTTCCCGTCGAGGAACCGGCGGACCTCGCCGCGGGTGAGCTCGGCGAGCTTGGCCAGGTCCCGCTCGGCCGAGGCGGAGAGGGTGACCTCGTGCTTGTCGCTCACCGCCGGCCACCCATCCCGCCGCCCGAGCGTGGCCGGAGCCGGCCCGGGCGGGAGGGGACGACTTCCGCGTTGTTCACACGGTGATCCTATGCGGCCGCCCGTCCCGCGGCCCCCGCTTCGTGTCGGCGGCGGCCTGCACGACGGTGGGGGTCAGCTCCGCGGTGGTGGCCACCCGGGCCGAGGCCAGGCGCAGGGCGTCGCCGTCGGGTGGGAAGTGCGGGTTCGGCACGGCGACCACCGCCATCCCGGCGGCCGCGGCGGCACGCAGCCCGTTCGTGGAGTCCTCCACCGCGACGCAGTCGGCCGCGGGCACGCCGAGGCGGCGGGCGGCCTCGAGGTACACGTCCGGCGCGGGCTTGCCGCGGGCGACCTCCTCGGACGACACGACGGCGGCGAAATGGCCGGCCAGGCCCGTGTGCGCGAGGACCAGGTCGATGAGCATCCGGGCGGAGGAGCTGGCCAGGCCCAGCGGGTGCAGCGCCGCGAGGGCGCGCACGGCGTCCACCGCGCCGGGCAGCAGCGGCGGAGCCGAGCCGTAGCGGTCGGCGACGCGCCGCAGGACCTCCGCGGCGATGTCCGCCGGCGAGCCGGGCACCCCGAGCTCGGCCAGGTAACCCGACCATTCGGTCGTGCTCATCCCCATCATCCGGCTGGTGCTGTCCGCCGCCCAGCGCCCGCCCCGCTCGGCCACGTAGACGCGCCGGACGTCGTCCCACACCTGCTCGGAATCGATCAGGACGCCGTCGAGGTCGAACACGACCGCCGCGACCTCACCCATCGCAGTCCGTCGGAGCCATCGCAGCCACCTTGACATCCCCCGGTCTGGTCGACGGTGCCGGAGGCCGACGATACCCGGGGGCCATCCCCGATCCCACCCGCCCGCTCGTCCTTACCCGACCGGATGACACGGACCGTCGCCGCTGTTGACACCGAGCATGCGCTACGGAGACGACGACACGATCCGTCATCTGCTCGCCGACACCGAGGTATGGGCGGTCGTCGGGCTGTCCAACGACACCCGCCGCACCGCCTACGGCATCGCGGACTATCTGCGTCGCAACGGCAAGCGGGTGGTGCCGGTCCATCCGTCGGCGCCGACGGTCGCGGGGGAGCGGGGATACGCGACGCTGAGCGAGATCCCGTTCGCCGTCGACGTCGTCGACCTGTTCGTCCGCTCGGAGCTTGCCGGGCCGGTGGTCGACGAGGCGGTGAAGATCGGCGCGGGGGGCGTCTGGCTGCAGCTCGGCGTCCGCGACGACGCGGCCGCGGTCCGCGCCGCCGAGGCCGGCCTGGACGTCGTGATGGACACCTGCCCGGCGATGGAGGCCCCCCGCCTCGGCCTCGGCTGGACCCGCTGACCGGCCCCGCTGACCGGCCCAGCCGCCCGGACCGTCCGGCTTGGGGTGCCCGGTGTTCCTGCGGTGCCCGGTGTTCCTGCGGTGCGTTCTGCACGGTCTGCGGCTCGCAACCGTGCTGAACGCACCACAGCCGGCCTCACCCGGGTTCAGCGTCGGCGGTGGCGGTGGACCGGTGCGCGGGTCGAGGGGGAGCCGCCGGGGACGCCCGGATCCGCGCCGGGCCGGGCCGGGCCGCCGGCCGTCGCGCCGACCGGGCCGTCACCCAGCCTCTCGACCGGGCCCTCACCCAGGCTCTCGACGGGGCCCTCGCCCAGGCTCTCGACCGGGCCCTCGCCCAGGCTCTCGACGGAGCCCTCGCCCAGGCTCTCGACGGAGCCCTCGCCCAGGGCCTCGACCGGCCCAGTGCCGCCGGGGCCGGGTTCGGGCACCGCGGGGGCCCACAGGGAGGTGCGGGTGATCTCGTCCGGTGCCCGGCGGGAACGGCGGACCAGGGTGAGCCGGCGGGTCGCCAGCGCCGCGGCGGGCGGGATCAGGACGAGCACGGGCAGCAGATAGCGGTAGTCGAAGCAGACCGTGGCCGCCGGCACCAGGAGGATCATGACGCCGGCGGCCGCCAGCAGGGCCGTGTCGGCGCGCAGCCGCCGGTGCTCGACCGTCTGGTCGAGCCAGCGTCGGCGGGCCCGGGCGCCGCGCACGCCCAGGCGCGGGGCGCGGCGCCGGGCCGGCACCGCGATCGCGACGACGGCGAGCAGCAGCATCCCGGCCAGCACCGGCCCGGGCGTGAAGCCGTACCGCTGGTATCCGCGCAGGAAGCCGGCCGTCGACGCGTGGACCTCGCGTTTCGGGGTGTCGCCGTGCAGGCCCAGCAGCGGCTCGCCGTTGTGCAGGAAGCGGGGCTCGTTCCCGGTGGGGAAGCGCCAGGTCGCGTCGGGCCAGTCGCGGTGCCCGATCGGCCGGCCGGGGCGGAAGTAGTGGACGAGTTCCCCGCCGACCATCCGGGCGTAGTCGCCGGGCTGGTAGCGGATGACCTGGTGGGTGAAGTCGCGCAGCAGCGCGTCGCGCTCGTCGGCGGGCACGTGCAGCCGCCGGGACGGGCTGTTGACGCTCCACACGTAGTAGCTGGGGTCCGGCCGCTGGGCGACGGGATGGGGGGAGCACAGCACGAGCTGGGGGCGGCTCAGGTGCAGCCGGTCGCAGTCGGCGATCGGTGCCACCCGGCCGTACATCCACACCGCGTCGCCGCCGGTGAGTGCGTACTTCCCATGGCTGGAGTGGAACCAGGTGGCGTAGCCGGCGAGCGGCACGGCCAGGGCGACGACGAAGGTCGCGAAGCGAAGCCAGCCGACCCGGCGCAGTACCAGGTAGCCGACGACCAACACGGCGAGGGCCACGCCGATCGTGCGGACCAGGCCCGCGCCGGCGAGCAGCAGCCCGGCCAGCCCGCACGCCCACACCGACGGGCGGGGCGACCAGGTCAGGGCGACGATCGCGGCGACCAGCAGCACCGCGAACAGCGTCTCGGCCATCACGTAGTGCTCGATGACCAGCTCGTAGGCGTCGAGCAGGACCGGCGCCGCGGCGAGCGCCGCGATCGGCGCCGCGACCCGGCGGTGCACCAGCAGGACGTAGAGGGCCACGCCCAGCGCCAGCCCCGCCGCGTGCTGGACGACGGTGACCCACCAGAGGCTGTCGGTGAACGACAGCAGCCGCAGGAACGCCGGGTAGCCCGCCGGCCGCATCGGGTCGGGGGCCTTCAACGTCGACAGGCGCAGATAGGCGTAGGAGTCGCCGTAGAACTCGAACGCCGGCCGGTAGGCGTAGGCGGTGACGGCCCGCAGCGCCACGCCCGCGGCGAGCAGGATCGCGAACGGCAGATGGCGCAGCGGCCGGCGGTCGCGGTGCGGCGGTGGCCGGTCCGCACCGCCCGCGTCGGCGCCCAGCAGGACCGGGGCGTCGGGCGACACCGGGACCCGCGCGGCGCGCTGCGCGTTGCCGGCATCGTGCGGAGCGCCACCGGCGTCATCGCTGCCGCCGCCGTCGCCGTCGCTGCCGTCGCCGTCGCCGTCGCTGCCGTCGCCGTCGTCGCTGCCGTCGTCGCCGCTGCCGCCGTCATCGCCGTTCCCGTCGCCGTCTCGACGCTCGGGTTCGTCCCACCGGCCCGGTTCGCCGAGAGGGTCCGGCTCGTCGGGGTAGGCGGGGTAGGGAGGGCCTTCGGGGTCGGCGGCAGCCGCCGTCGCCGCCATGCTGACCGGGGGCCGGGGCGGGGAGCCACCGTCCCGATCAGGATGCGCTGGAAGAGGCGGCGGGAACTGGTGCCTGCCCAGGACGACCATCGTCGATGTCCGCCGTTCTCAGAACCCGACGGCCTCGGCCGGGTGTTCCTGCGTCTCGTAGTGCATGCCGACCAGCGGCGCTCCGCCGGGCGGATCACCGGGTGCCCGCATCGCCGGGCGGGCGGCGGCGCGCTGGTGGCCGCCGCTGGGCCCCGCGGTCAGCAGGCGCAGGAAGAACGAGCCGAACGCGGTCTGGGCGCCGAGCACCATCAGGGTCATCGCGAGCAGGGCCGGGCGCATCTCGTTCAGGGGACCGAGGTCGTTCGCGAGCCAGCGCACGAGCACCACGACGTCGACGACGAACCCGACCGTGAACAGTCCGGCCCCGACCGCCAGGCCGCGTTCGAGGGTGAACACCCGGTGGACCAGCGGCAGCGGCCAGCGGCGGCGCTCCTGCCAGCCGACCGCGTGGTTGTGGACGTCCGCGCAGACGCCGAGCAGCACCAGCTGCCAGCCGAGCAGCGCCAGCAGCGCGAACAGGATCGAGAAGTGCAGGTCCAGGCGGTGGAAGCCGACGTCCAGGGAGCCGGGGAGCAGGACCGCCTGGCCGACGAGCCCGAGCGCCAGCAGCACCAGACCCGGCAGGACGAACAGGTACCGCGGCGCGAGCAGCAGCATGAACCGCAGGTGGCGCCAGCCGTCGCGCAGGGAGTGCAGCTTGGAGTCACCCACCCGCGGGTGGTAGGTGATCGGCACCTCCTCGATGCGCAGCCCGGCCCGCCCGGCGGCGATGACCAGCTCGCTGGCCAGCTCCATCCCCTCGCAGCGCAGCCGCATCCGCAGGTACGCCTCGCGGCTGAACGCGCGCATCCCCGAGTGGGCGTCGGAGGAGCGCACGTCGAACAGGCGGTTGAGGATGCCGGTGAGCACCGGGTTGCCGACGTAGCGGTGCAGCCAGGGCATGGCGCCGGGCAGGATCTTCCCGGCGAAGCGGGAACCGAGCACGTAGTCCGCCCGACCGGCGCGCAGCGGGGCGAGCAGAGCGGTGAGGTCGGAGAAGTCGTAGGAGTCGTCCGCGTCGCCCATCACGATCAGCCGCCCCCTGGCGGCGGCGAAGCCGGCCAGGTAGGCGTTGCCGTAGCCGCGCCGCGTCTCGTGCACGACCCGGGCGCCCGCCTCCTCGGCGAGCTCGGCCGACCTGTCCGTCGAGCCGTTGTCGACAACGACGACCTCGCCGACGGCGCCCGCGGCGGCCAGCCCGGCGAGGGCCTTGCGCACGCACACGCCGACGGAGTCCTCCTCGTTGAGGCACGGCATGACGACCGAGACCTCGAACGCCTGCCCGCGCGAACGGGTTGCCCCGCCGGTGGCGGGAGTCTCCCCGACGGTGTCGGCGCCGGTGCCCGTGGCACCCTCCATCGTCCGTACCCCCTCCATGGCCGGGCGTGCCCGCGACCGTCCACCGGTGGCCGTCCGTGACGGGATTCCCCTGACCGGTCGCCGGTGTGCCGGCGGCCAATCGTGCAGGTGGACGCATCAGCAGACCGACGCGAGTCATTCTGGCGGCCGGTGCCGCGGATCGCTCGCCCGCAGCCCCGTAACCTACCGATCTGCTCGGATGGTCGGATTACCGGTGTCCCTCTGCGGACACATCACGGTCTGTCCGAACGGGTTGCATGGAGCACCCTGCGCCTGCTGCCCTGGTCAGGACCGATCGGTGCGCGGTCTGTGACCGGCCCGCGCTGTGGCGCGGCAGACACGCCGGGCCCTCCGCACGCGCCTCGGTGTGACGCTTCTTACGGGGAGGCGTAACGTCTGGTGCCCGTGCAAGCTGTTCGCGTTTCAGACGAGGTGCCGACGCCCAACGCGCCGACCGACGACCCGACCGATCCCGCCGCCTCCGCGGCCCCCCGCGCATTTCCTCCACCGCGGCGCGGCTGTCCGCACTCCCCGCCCTGCCCCGCGGCGGACGGTGCCGACCGGGACGCCGCGCGGGTGACCAGCCAGCACTGGGACCAGGGCTGGAGCCTGTTGTGCAACGGGGTGATCCTGTTCGACGACACCGGGGAGATCCTGCCGACCGGTCGCACGGTCGAACCGCGGCGTGCCCTGCCGCGGGCGGCCTGCGCCCCGCGGCCCCCGGCGCCCCGGCGGGCGAGCCAGGCTCCCGTCCGGGTCTGACCGTCCGGGTCTGACCGGCCGGCCTGAGCGGCTGAGCGGCACGTCCCGCCGGGTCTGACCGGCCGGCCGCCGGCGGGGCGTCGTGGCCCGCGGCTGTGAGGTTTCGTCCAGATTGATCCGGCGACCCCCTGGGCGGGTACGGTGCCGGCGTGACGGCGAGATCGGCGGGCGGGTCTGTGCGGGGGATTGTCGGAGTGGCGCGGGGGACCGGCCTGGCCGACCGGTGGCGGGCGGAGGTGTCCCGCGGGTCGGGCGGCGGCCTGCCGTCGGCCGCGAGTCCGGTCGGGCGCCGGGCGCGCCTGCTCATGCGCCGCGACATCGCCCTCGGCCGCAGCTTCGTGCAGGCGTTCACCCGGGCGGACCGCTCCCTGTTCACCGCGCTCGCCGGCGGGCGCCCGCTGCTCGACCCGGTCCTGCCGCGGCTGTCGCATGCCGCCGACCACGGTCTGCTGTGGTGGGGTGTGGCGGGGGCGCTGGGGGCCAGCAAGGGGCGCCGCCGCCCGGCTGCGGCCCGGGGCCTGATCGGGCTCGGCGTCGCCAGCGTCCTGGCCAACGGGCCGGCCAAGCTGGTGTTCCGCCGCGACCGCCCGCCGACGCACGGCATCCCGCCGCTACGCCGGCTCTCCCGCGACCTGACGACCTTTTCGTTCCCGTCCGGGCACGCGGCCTCCGCCGCCGCCTTCGCGACCGGGGTCGCCCTCGACGCCCCCGGGGTGGCGGTGCCGGTGGCCGCCCTCGCCGCCACCGTGGCGTTCTCCCGCGTCTACGTCGGGGTGCACTACCCCGGGGACGTGGCCGCGGGGATCCTGCTGGGCGTCGGCGCGGGCCTGCTGACCACGAAGGTGATGCCGCGGCGGCCCTGGGTGCCGGCGCGGGCGAGCCCGGCGTCGGCCTGGGCGCCGGCGCTGCCCGAGGGTGACGGCCTCACCGTCGTCGTCAACGCGCGTTCCGGCCAGGGCAACCACGCCGATCTGCTCGCCGTGCTGCGCGCCGACCTGCCCCGGGCGGAGGTCGTCGAGGTCGGACCGGCCGACGACATGGCCGCCGCGCTGGCCGGCGCCGCGTCGTCGTCGAGGGTGCTGGGCATCGCCGGCGGCGACGGAAGCATCAACGCGGCCGCGCAGGTGGCGCTGGCCCGCGGCATGCCGCTGGCGGTCTTCCCGGCGGGCACGCTCAACCACTTCGCCGCCGACCTGGGCCTGGTCGGCGCCGGGGACTCGGTGCAGGCGATCCGTGAGGGGGCGGCGGTCGCCGTCGACCTCGGTCGGGCCGACGGCATCTCCGCGGTGTTCGACCGGTTCTCCCGGATCTTCGTGAACACCGCCAGCCTCGGCGGCTATCCCGACATGGTGGCCGTGCGGGAGAAGTTCGAGCGGCGCATCGGCAAGTGGCCCGCGATGATCATTGCGCTCTGCTGGATCCTGCGCCACGAGCCGCCGTTCGAGGTGGAGATCGACTCCGAGCCCCGTCGGGTCTGGCTGATCTTCGTCGGCAACGGGGTGTACCGCCCCGACGGCTTCGCCCCGACCTACCGCAACCGGCTCGACGAGAGCCTGCTTGACCTGCGGATCGTCGACGCGTCGGCGCCGCTGGCCCGGCTGCGGCTGGTGGGGGCGGTCCTCACCGGCCGGCTCGGCCGCAGCCGGGTGTACGAGCAGCGCACGGTGGAGCGGGTGCTGATCTCCTCCCGCCAGCCCGGGCCGCTGCCCTTCGCCTGTGACGGCGAGGTCACCGAGGGGGTCGAGCGGATCGTGATCACTCCGAGCGGTGCCCGGCTGATCGTCTACCGCCCGCGCCGCCCCGGCGACAGCTGAGCCGCGACGCCCGGCGGCCGGCGCCCCGGGCGTCCGCAGGCCCGGCGCTGGCCGCCGCGGGCGCGGGCGTTCAGCCGCCGCGGTGCTGGAGCGGGATGAGCGTGTGCAGCGGGCGGGTGAGCTGCGTGAACTGGGAGGAGTCGAGGAGGTCCTCGACGAGCAGCGCGCAGGCCAGGTCGGCGCACAGCTCCATGACCCGGTGGTCCTCGCTGGAGTCGGTGGCGGCGCGCTTGCCGCGGCAGTCCGGGCACAGCCGCCAGAACCCCTCGGCGGCACTGCGGCGCACCAGCGTCCACACCCGTCGGCGACCGGTCACCACGGCGCTCGCGAACGCGGCGTCCATGGCCTGCTGGTGGGCGGAGTCGTCCCGGGTCAGGGCGCTGACCAGCAGCCCGTCGAAGACCTCCAGGCTGTCCGGGTCGTGGCAGCGGCCGGCGAGGACCGGCAGCGCGGCGAGGACCCGCTTGACGTCCGCGGCGGCCGGGCCGAGGTCGGGCTCGTGCGAGCGCGCCCGCGGGTACACCGCGCGCCAGGGCCGCATGAGCGCGGCGTACTCGGCGCGGCCGAGGATGGGCCGCGCGTAGGAGGCGGCGACGGCGTCGCGCATCGCGCGCAGCGCGGTGGCCGCGACCGACGGCTCGACGGTGACGTAGTCGGCGCCGGCGAGGTCGTCGGCGTAGATGGCGCTCAGAGCGTCGAACGCGGCCAGCACCTCGACGATCAGCGGCGAGTCGGGCGCCAGCGCCTTGTCCCGGGCGGCGGCCAGGTAGCCGGAGTTGCGCCAGGCCGCGGCGAGCGAGCCGAGCTCGGCGTCGGTGGTGTGCACGAGCTGGGCGAGGATCCCGAGGATCCCTCGCAGGTTGGGATGCTCCTCCAGCCGTTCGATGCGGCGGGCTCGCAGGATCATGCCGCCCGCCCGCCGCTGGTGGGGGCCCCGGCGCACACGGATCGCCGCGGGGTCACCGCGAGCCTGCCCGGCCACGGCGCGGATGGTGCCACCGCGAGTGTGGGGGTCGTCGTGACACCGTTCACCTCGTCCTCCTCGACCGTCGCGGCCTGCGCCGGGCAGCCGTCGTCCGAATCCGTGCGGGTGAACCGGCCGGACGTCCCGTCACCGGCCGGATCATGGGCGGCGCGGCGGATGCGGCGACCGTACCTGATCACTTCATGGTCTCGCGTACCAGGCAGGCCACATCTCGTCGCTCTCCGACACCGTAGCTGCGCGGGGCGGCGTACGCGGGGAGTGCCGCCTGCGTGGGGTCCGCGGCGTGGTACGCCGCGTCGCCGATCTCCCGATGTCACCTCCGTGAGACTAGTGTTTGCGGCCCCGATGTGGAACTCGTTGTGCCTTTAGGCGGGGCATGACGGTGGTGGCACGGCCGTGCCAGTGCGGGCCCAGGACGGATCGGCATGGCTGCCGGAGGCGGTCTGGCACGTCGGTGTCGGCCACCCTGGTCACGCAGGGCGACACCGACGCCGGTGCGCACCGGCGCGCCGCCGCCGCGCCCGGCCGGGGTGAGGCTCGTGACACCACGGCCGGGCCGGTATCGGCCCGGCCGGCGGCCTCCGGCTGGGCCGGGGCCCGCTTGGGCGGCGTTTTCCCCGGGAGTGCCGGCACCGGCGGGTGATGATGGCCGGCGCCGGCAGGGGGTGCCTCCGCGCGGGGGTGGGACCGGGGGTGGCGCGCCGCGTCGCGACCCTCCGATGGTGGCACCCCTGCCGGGGTGGACCGGGGGTGCCGGGCCGGCCGGCGCCGCCGCCGTCGCCTCCCCCCGAGGGGTGGGACCGGGCGTCGCCCCGGCCGCGGAAAGACCGGCGGGCCCGGGGTGGACGGCCTGGTCAGGTCGTCCACCCCGGGCCCGCCATGGGTCGGTCGGCCCGCAGGCCGGCCGGCGTGGTGGCCCAGCCGGGCGTGGTCACTCAGCCCGGCGTGCTGGCCCGGCCCGGCGTGCTGGCCCGGCTCGGCGTGCTGGCCCGGCCGGGCGGGTGGCTCAGCCGGCGTCGGTGCCGCCGACGGCGTCGTCGTCGTCGCGCAGGCCGAAGCGGCGGATCGCGTCCTCGACCAGGCTGGCCTTGACCTCGCCGGCCCGGACCAGGGACTCCAGGGCGGCGACGACGACCGACTCGGCGTCGACCTTGAAGTGCCGGCGCAGCGCCAGCCGGGTGTCGGAGCGCCCGTAGCCGTCGGTGCCGAGCGAGGTGAACGCCTGCGGCACCCAGCGGGAGATCTGGTCGGGCACCGCGCGCATCCAGTCGGAGACCGCCACGACGGGGCCGGGGGCGCCGTCGAGGATGCGGGTCACGTACGGCACGGCGTCGTCGGCCTCGGGGTTGAGCAGGTTGGCCCGCTCGCAGTCGAGGGCCTCCCGGCGCAGCTCGTTCCACGAGGTCACCGACCACACGTCGGCGGCGACGCCGAAGTCGGCGGCGAGGATCTCCTGCGCGGTGAGCGCCCAGTGGATGGACGTGCCGCTGGCCAGCAACTGCGCCCGCGGCCCCGAGCCACCCTCGGCGCCGCCGCTGGGCAGGCCGCCGACGAGCTCCTCGGCCGGCCGGAACCGGTACATGCCCGCGATGATCTGCGCCGGGTCGAGGCCGGCCGGCTCGGCCGGCTGCGGAACGGGCTCGTTGTAGACGGTGAGGTAGTAGAAGACGTTCTCGTCACGCTCGCCGTACATCCGGTCCAGGGCGTCGCGGACGATGTGCGAGACCTCGAACGCGAAGGCCGGGTCGTAGGCGACGCAGGCCGGGTTGGTCGAGGCGAGCAGCAGCGAGTGGCCGTCCTGGTGCTGCAGGCCCTCGCCGTTGAGCGTGGTCCGCCCGGCGGTGGCGCCGAGCAGGAAGCCGCGGCCGAGCTGGTCGCCGAGCGCCCACATCTGGTCACCGGTGCGCTGGAACCCGAACATCGAGTAGAAGACGTAGACCGGGATCATGTACTGCGCGTGGGTGGAGTACGAGGTCGCGGCGGCGATCACCGAGCCCATCGAGCCGGCCTCGCTGATGCCCTCGTGCAGCATCTGGCCGGACTCGGACTCCTGGTAGGACAGCAGCAGCTCGCGGTCGACGGCCTCGTAACGCTGCCCGTGCGGCGAGTAGATCTTCGCCGTCGGGAACATGGCGTCCATGCCGAAGGTGCGGGCCTCGTCGGGGATGACCGGCACGAACCGTGCGCCCATCTCCTTGGTCTTCATGAGGTCCTTGAGCAGCCGGACGAACGCCATGGTCGTGGCGACGGGCTGCTTGCCCGAGCCCTTGCGCAGCTCGTCGAAGATCTTCGCGGGCGGCTGGGGGAGCGGCTTGGCCCGCACGACGCGCCGCGGCATCGACCCGCCGAGCGAGGCCCGGCGCTCCCGCATGTACTGGATCTCCTCGGAGTCCGGCCCCGGGTGGTAGTAGGGGGGCAGGTCCCCGGCCAGCGCCGAGTCCGGGATCTCCAGGTAGAGCCGGTCGCGGAACTCCTTGAGCTCCGCCTTGGTCAGCTTCTTCATCTGGTGGGTGGCGTTGCGGGCCTCGAAGTCCTTGCCCAGCGTCCAGCCCTTGATGGTGTGGGCGAGGATGACCGTGGGCTGACCGGTGTGCTCGGTGGCCGCCTTGTAGGCCGCGTAGAGCTTGCGGTAGTCGTGGCCGCCACGGGAGAGCTTGCGCAGGTCGTCGTCGGCGAGGTCGGCGACCATGCGGCGCAGCCGGGCGTCCGCGCCGAAGAAGTGCTCGCGGATGTACTCGCCCGAGGACGTCGTGTAGGTCTGGAACTGCCCGTCCGGGGTGGTGTTCATCCGGTGGACGAGGGTGCCGTCGGTGTCCTTGGCCAGCAGCGGGTCCCAGTCGCGACCCCAGACAACCTTGATCACATTCCAGCCGGCGCCGCGGAACAGCGACTCCAGCTCCTGCATGATCTTGCCGTTGCCGCGGACCGGGCCGTCGAGGCGCTGCAGGTTGCAGTTCACCACGAAGATCAGATTGTCGAGCTCCTCGCGGGCGGCGACGCCGAGCGCCCCGATCGACTCCGGCTCGTCCATCTCGCCGTCGCCGAGGAACGCCCACACCCTGCTGTTCGAGGTGTCCTTGATCTGGCGGTTGAGCAGGTAACGGTTGAAGCGTGCCTGATAGATGGCGTCGATCGGGCCGAGGCCCATCGACACGGTGGGGAACTCCCAGAAGTCGGGCATGAGCCGCGGGTGCGGGTAGGACGACAGCCCGCCCGACTCGCTTTCCCGACGGAAGGCGTCGAGCTGGGACTCCGTCAACCGGCCTTCCAGGAACGCGCGGGCGTAGATGCCCGGCGAGGCGTGCCCCTGGATGAAGATCTGGTCACCCGAGTCGCTTCCCGGGGAGGAGCTCAGGTGGTCCTTGCCGCGGAAGAAATGGTTGAATCCGACCTCGTACAGGCTCGCGCTCGACGCGTAGGTGGCGATGTGGCCGCCGACGTTGAACTCGGGCCGGTTCGCGCGGCTGACCATGATGGCCGCGTTCCACCGGATATACGCCCGGATGCGGCGCTCGACATGTTCGTCGCCGGGGAACCAGGGCTCGCGCTCCGGCGGGATCGTGTTGATGTAGTCCGTGCTGGTCAGGCCGGGAACGCCGACCGCCTTCTCACGGGCTCGTTCGAGGAGCTTCAGCATGAGGAAGCGGGCCCGGCCGCGGCCGGACTCCTCGATGACCGCGTCGAGTGACTCCAGCCACTCGTTGGTCTCCGAGGGGTCGATGTCCGGCAGCTGACTCGGCAGCCCGTCGGTGATGACCGAGAACTTCCGGGTTGTGTCCTGCGCCACGCCTTCTCCTGCTCCTCAAGCTTCCGGGGCCGCCGGTGCCGCTCGAGAAGATCCTCCTCGTGCGTCCGCCGGCCCATGTGTCACTTCACGTGCACGGGGATGCGGGAACCCGCATGATCGATGCATCGCCGCGTCCTGGCCGCTCGTCACCTTCTCCTCCGGCGTGCCGCTGCGGGTGATCGACCGACTCCCATCGGCCGAGGCGGGACCCGGCGGGCGAACACGCCTTGGTCCCATCGTGCTCCGTTCGCGCGACCTCGTCACGCACGCCTTGGTTACTTTCGAGTAGAGAATCGGGCGATACGCGTGGCGTTGTCGACATGTCGTCCGCGCCGCAGCCGGTGAACGGCCCCCGCCTGGTAGACAATCACCCTGATGGACACCCGGATGAAGACCACGACGCTGTCCGTGCACACCGGCCGCCAGGAGCGTGTGGTCGACCTCACCCCCGACGCAGTGGAGTTCGTCACTGATTCCGGTGATGGCCTGCTGTCGGTGTTCGTGCCGCATGCCACCGCCGGGCTGGCCATCCTCGAGCTGGGCTCCGGCAGCGACCCCGACCTGCTCGCGGCGCTCGCCGAGCTGCTGCCCGCCGACGGCCGGTGGCGCCACGCGCACGGCTCGCCCGGCCACGGCCGATCCCACGTCATGCCGGCGTTCATCCCGCCGACGCTGACGGTCCCGGTGCTCGATGGTCGGCTCGCGCTCGGCACCTGGCAGTCGATCGCGCTGGTCGATCTCAACGTGGACAACCCCGACCGAACGGTCCGGCTGTCCCTGCTGACGGGATGATCGAGCGTCCGGCGAGGGAATGATCGAGGCCCGTTGCGGGTACCGGCGGGGAGTCGCCGCACGTCGACCACGCCGTCATCGGTCCACAACCGACGGCGTGGCACTTGCGCAGTCACCGGGCGGTCCGGTGGACTAGGTCGAGACGCACCGGGTGATGGACCCCATCGCACCGGTGCGCTCACGCACGGGGCGTCTCCGCGGCTCTCGCGGAGCGTCACACACGAACGGGAGGTAGCGCAGGGTGAGTCCGACCGCGGCGAACGCCGAGGGTCAGCGCCGGGCGGAGCGACTGGGAGTCTCCGCCGGGACCCAGGTGCAGTCGCTCAACGAGGACGATGACATCGCCCAGGACCTGCTGGACGCGGTGACCAGCGCCAGCGGGACGGAGCTGGTCCCCGAGGACTCTGACGACGTCGTCGACATCGTCCTGCTGTGGTGGCGGGAGGACGACGGGGATCTGGCCAACGCGCTGATCGACGCGCGCCGCCAGCTGTCCGACGAGGGGGTGATCTGGTTGCTCACCCCCAAGGCCGGACGGGACGGCCACGTCGCGCCGAGCGACGTGCTGGACGCGGTGCCCACCGCGGGTCTGGTGCAGACCAGCACGCTGAGCGTCGCGCAGGAGTGGTCGGGCCAGCGGCTGGCGGCGCCGAAGTCGCAGCGCGTGCGGCACCGCTGAGGCCGGCGCGAGGGCGTCCGGCGGCCCGTGGGGCCGGGCGCCGTCGAGTCATGCCCGCGTCCGGGCCGGGTCGGGACCTGCGCCGCCCGCGCGCGGCCCCAGGGGAACCTGAACCTGAGGGAACCGAACCGGGCCAGCCGGGCCCCGCCCCTCTCCCCCTCGCGGGCTCACCGGTACAGCGGCACCTGCTGGCCCTCGACGGCCCCCGGGTAGCGGTCCCAGAGCCGATTGAGTTCGAGCTGGAGGAACAGCGGCCCGAAGCCGATCAGGAACAGCACGAACGCGAGCACCGGGTTCGTCTCCGGCACCCCGGCGGCATGCTGGGCCGTGCGCGTGCGGGTGCCCAGCCGCCAGGCGGCGACGAACGGCGGCACCAGGACCAGCCATCCGACGAGGAACGCCAGCAGGGACAGGGCCGGGTTGACCTGGATACGCCGGTCGTACTCACCCAGCTCCCGGTTCGTCCTGTAAACCCACACGAAGTAGTAGACCCCAAGGGTGATCAGGGGCAGACCCAGCCAGACGGCGAAGGGGTTGCGGTGTTTGCCGAGCACCCCCGCCCCGCCGAAGGAGTCCGGGAGGCCGGGCCGCCCGTCCGGGCCGGGCAGGCCGTAGTCGGGGGTCGCGGGGTAGCCTTGCTCGGGCTCGGGGCCGGGCAGCGACTCGCGGAAGGCGTAGATCGGGAAGCCGCCGGTCGAGGTGCCCGGACCGTCGATCGGGTGGGGTTCCTGCGCGGGGTAGCCGTGCGGTTCGGGGTAACCGTGCGGGGTCGCACTCTGATTGGTCAAGGTGGTCCTGCCCTCATCGGTGTCCATACCTGTGGCGCACGCGGAGCACGCACCGTGTTACGCGCATGTCCGGCCGATGGCTCCCGTGTCGATCGGCCAGACTAGGCCAGTCTGACGTAGGAAACGCGAACACTCGCCGCATCAGTGCCCCGGGAGCGCGAAAGATACCTTCCGCCGGGATCGAATGCGGGTGAACCTTCGTCTAGGCGGTGGCCGAGCGGCGGCCCGAAGCAGATGGATCGACGTCGGTCGGCCGGGGGGACCTTCCTCCTCGGCGTGGGCCGGCCGTCGACCGTGTCCTCGCAGGTCGCGGTCGACGCCCGGGCGGCCGGTGCGGCGAGCGGGGCGGCTCGGCGGGCCTCGGTGTGGGCCATCCGCGGCTGGCCGGCCGGTTTCCTCGCGGTCGGAACTGGCATGCTGGCTTCTGGGACGGCGGACCGATCCGCGGGGGCGCCTGAACCGGTGGGAGCCCTCGCCGGTCCGCTTCGGTTCCCACCCGCCGTTGCGATCATTCGATCTGTGGTGATCCTCCGGATCGGCCCGCGCATCGTCCTCGATGCTCGGTCATCGTGATCGTGTCGTCTGCGATCAGCGTCATTCGTGCAGCCCCATCGTCGTGGAGAGGAAGCGCCCGTGACCGTCGAGGTTGGCTCCGTCGCCCCGGACTTCTCGCTGAAGGACCAGAACAACGAGGTCATCACCCTGTCGGAGTTCCGCGGCAAGCGGAACGTCGTCCTGCTGTTCTACCCGCTGACCTTCACCGGCGTCTGCCAGGGCGAGCTGTGCTCGGTCCGCGACGACCTCGGCTCGTTCCAGAACGACAACGTGCAGGTGCTCGCGGTCTCCGTCGACTCGCCGTTCGCCCACAAGGTCTGGGCCGAGCAGCAGGGCTACGAGTTCCCGCTGCTCGCCGACTTCTGGCCGCACGGCGAGGTCGCGAAGGCGTACGGCATCTTCAACGAGGAGCGCGGCATCTCCGTGCGTGGCACCTTCGTGATCGACAAGGAGGGCGTCGTGCGCTGGAAGGTTGTCAACAACATCCCCGACGCCCGCGATCAGGCCGAGTACCTCAAGGCCCTCGCCGCCCTCTAGGATCTCCCTACGGGAGCCGGCCCGCGTACCTGGGTGGTCGTGGGGCCGGCTCCCGTTGCCGACGGTCCCCCGGGCGCGTCGGCGCTCGACCGGCCGGTCACCCTCCGCCGAACTGGCGCCCGATCGTTCCACGGGGCGTCGCCGCATGCGTAGTCTTAGTCAGCTTCGTCCTTCAGGTCTCCCGGGCGCGTAGCTCAGCGGGAGAGCGCTCGCCTTACAAGCGAGTGGTCGCAGGTTCGATCCCTGCCGCGCCCACGCGTCGGCTCCGCATGCTCGCTGATCCTTGATCAGGCTCGCCGGGGGCCGCGATGTCTGCTGGGGGGCCGAGCCCCCCAAACCCCCCACGGCGGCAGCCGGGGTGCTCGGGCGGGGTGTCGCGCGTCGGCATGCGGCGCGGGGTTCGTCGCATCCATGGCGATTCGAGGCGCGGCGGCTCACTCAGGGGTGCCCGTATCCGTCGGCACGGGGGCCGCGCGGACTACATTGCCGGGCTGTGAAGACCTGCGTGCACGGTGCGGCGGACAGTGGGACTCGCGATCACCGCCGCACGGTGACCAGGCTGGCTGGTCGGCGAGGTCGGAGCCGGAATGCTCGCCGGTGAGCGAGGCGATCTCCGGTCGCCGCAGACTGACCCGGACGGTCGTCAGCATCGCGCTCATGGCCGCCGCCGGCGCGCTGGTCGTCGGCGGCCAGCCCCGGGTGCAGGCCGCGCGTATCGAACGGCCAGCACCGGTCGACATCGGCTCGGTCGAGAACTTCGCGGTGCTCGCCGCGGCAACGGTCACCAACTCCGGTGCCAGCCACATCATCGGCGACCTGGGCGTGAGTCCAGGCACCGCGGTGACCGGGTTCCCCCCGGGCACCCTGGACGGGATGATGCACGGCGGCGATCCGGTCGCCACCCAGGCGCAGGCCGATCTGAACACCGCGTACAACGACGCCGCGGCGCGCACCCCTACCGCCGTCGTCTCCGGCGACCTCGGTGGCCTGACCCTCGCCCCGGGCGTCTACCGCTCGGCCTCTTCGCTCGGCATCGCCGGCACGCTCACCCTCGACGGCCAGGGCCATCCCCACGCGGTCTTCATCTTCCAGATGGGTAGCACGCTCATCACCAGCGCGGACGCCCGCGTGGAGCTCGTCGGCGGAGCCCAGGCGTGCAACGTCTTCTGGCAGGTCGGTAGCTCCGCCACGCTGGCGGCCAACTCGGTGATCGCGGGCGATGTCGCGGCCGACCAGTCGATCACCGTGGCGGCGGGCACCAGCATCAACGGCCGGGCGCTGGCCCGCGGCGCCGCGGTGACCCTCGACGACAACGCGATCACCAGGGCCGACTGCGGCCCCCCGGGCACGCTGGGGATCTCCGCCCCGCCCGGAGCGGTCAGCCTGGGTACCGTGCCCCTGACCAGCGCCCAGGTCTCGGGTCTGCTCGGGACCGTCACGGTCACCGACACCCGGGACATCGACCCCGCCGGGTGGATCACCACCGTCAGCAGTACCGCCTTCGTGTCCGGCCCGAGCAGCATCAGCCCCTCGAACGCCTCCTACAGCCCCGGCGAGGTGACGTTAACGGGTGACGACGTGGCCCCGACGGTGACCAACGACCCGGCACTGTCGGTCGCCCCTGGCGAGATCGTGCGCGCGACCGGCGGAACCGGGCTCAACTCCGCAGCCTGGAACCCCAGGATCACGGTCACCATCCCCGCCGGCGGGATCGTCGCGGGAACCTACAGCGCGACCCTCACCCATGCGGTCGCCTAGCCGGCCGCCCTCGGTCGCCCGAGCCGGCCGGGCCTGGGGGCGGTCAGGCCGGCCCGGGCCCGGCCGGTGGCTTACGCCAGACGGAGACGTGACTCTCGCTGTCCGCCGTGAAAGGGCTGCCGTCCCAGTCGGCGAACCGGTTCTCCAGGTCCAGACCGGCGAGTTGCGCCATGAGGTCGCATTCGGCCGGCCAGATGTACCGGAACTCGCCGGAGCCGTGGCGCACCGTCCCGTCGGCCTCGTGCCAGTAGTGATGGGAGGTGCACTGCTGCGTGGCGGGGTCGTAGGTGTCGAAGACGAGGTGTCGGTCACCGGTGCTGATCGGGACCGCGCACTGGCCGGGAGGCAGGCGCCGTATCGGCGGCACCCACAGCTCAAGGACAAAGCGCCCACCCGGACCGAGATGCCGGGCGGCGTTACGGAAACATGCGACCTGCTCCGCCTGGGTGCGCAGGTTGGAGATGCTGTTCCACACCAGGAAGACGAGGGAGAACTCGCCGGGCACAGTGGCGGTGGCCATGTCGCCGACGACCACGGGCAGGGTCGCCTCATCGGCCTTGCGGCGCAGTCGGGCGACCATCGACGCCGACAGTTCGATGCCGGTCACGGGAACGCCCCGGGCGACGAGCGGGAGGCCGACGCGACCGGTGCCGATCGCGAACTCCAACGCCGCACCCGCACCGGCCAGACGGGCCAGCAGATCGACGGTCGGACCGAGCACCTTCGGCGCGAACTTCTCGGCGGAGATGCTGTCGTAGCGCTCCGCCGTCTCGTCGTCCCACACCGCGCTGCTCGTCACGGCGTCGCAGGCTAACGGACAGAAATCGGCCCCGTCGACACCTTTTCCGTCCTGGCACCTGGCGCAGGATGCCGTGGGCGATCCCGCTTCGCACGAATACGGCGTCCAGGCTCCGACGGCGCTGGGCGGGCCAGGCCCCGGGCCGGGTCGGACCGCTTCAGTCGGTGAGGTGGTTGATCGCACCGCTGTGGACGGCGGTGCAGATCTGGCGCCACACGGCGGCGGGGATCTCGAGGCGATGGCTGCCGAGATAGCCGTAGCGGAGGTGGACGTGCCCGTCCCGCTCGGCGGCGAGGCCGCCGCTGGCGGCCGTCCAGGGAGTCCAGGCGGCGTTCAGCCGATGGAACGCCCCCCGGTCGCCGGCGCGGATCTCCGCCCGCAGGGCGAACCAGATCGCCCTGGGCATCCGAAGATCCGGCTCGGTGCCGGTGGTGTAGCTGATGGCGACGGTCTCGCCGTCGCGGGCGAACGCGACGTCGGGACTGACCGCGGGCCGGCGCCAGGCGAGCTGGTCCGGGGGGCTGACCATGGTCGCTCCTGCGTAGTGGTCTTCGGTGACCCGTCGGCGCGGGAGGTTCCAGGTTTCTCGCCGACATAGGCAGTCTGTGCACGTGACCGGGTGACCGCCAGATGTGCGCACGACGCGTGCCGTGCCGTGCCGTGCTGTGCGCCGTCGCGGCTGTGGCTGTGGCTGTGGCTGTGCTGTGGCAGTGGCAGCCGACTGCGGCTGTGGCAGCGGGCGGAGGTGGACCCGGGGGCAGGCGAACGGGGAGGAACAGCAACGGGTGAACGAGGACAGGACCGGCGCGGTGGCGCTGGGGCGGCGGATTCGGATCCTGCGCGGCCGCATGAGTCAGGACACGTTGAGCCGGCGGATCGGGTTCCACCGGACCCGGATCTCCAAGGCCGAGAACGGGGAGCTGCCCTCCGCCGATCTGTGCGCCGCGCTCGACGACTACTGGCGGACCGGGGGGGAGATCGCCGCCTGGCAGGCCCGACTCGAGGCGGCCCGCGACGGCGACGGCGACGGCGCGGCCGGGACCGACCGCAGGCAGGTCTTCGAGTTCTCGGCGGCCGGACTGATCGCCGCGGACACCTATCGGCGGCGAGCGCGCCGCAACCCGGACGCGCTCACCCTGAGTGAACTCGCCGACGAGGTCGACGGTCATGCGGCGGTGTTCACCACCACGCCTCACGCGATTCTCGCGCCGCGGGTGTATCGCACCTGGCAGTCCGCCGAGCGGCTCCTCGACGCGGGCGCCAAGACCAGGGCGCAGGCGAGGCTCACCCAGATCGCCGGCTACTCGGCGTACATGCTGTCGCGGCTGGCGTTCAACCTCGGCGATCAGGCGGCCTCACGGCGCTTCGTCACCCAGGCCGGCGATCATGCCGACCAGATCGACGACCCGGTGCTGGCCGCCGCCATGGCGGCGATGTCCTCCACCCTGGCGTTCTACGGCCACCAGTACACCGAGGCCGTCGAGTTCGCGCGCCGGGCGCCGGACCATCCCTACACCCGGGCCAGGCTCGCCGCCTACGAGGCGCGGGCGCTGGCCGCCCTCGGGGATCCGGGGGGCACCCGGGAGGCGCTGGCCCGGATGCGCCGAGCCGTGATCGACGTCCCGGCCCGGCCCGGAAGCTCGCCGTTCGGGCCGGCGACGGCCGAGTCGTTCACCGCCGGCGTCCTCGCCCGGCTCGGCGCGGGCGACGAGGCGGAGCCGATCGCCCGCGCCGCCGTCGACGCCTTCGAACGCGGCCGGGCCGTCGGCTTCGAGGACCACGGCCACGCCGTCATGGTCCTCGCGACCGCCCTCGTGCGCCGCCCGCGTCCCGATGCCGCCGAGGCGGCCCGGCTCGGGTTGCGGGCCCTGGCGATCCTGGCCGCGAGCCCGACCCAGACGCTCATCAGCCGCGCGGGACGGCTCGCTGCCGATCTCGCCGGGCATGCTCCCCTCCCGGAGGTCGTGGACTTCCGTGAACGGCTCATCGCCGTTACCCGGCCGGCTTTGATGGAGGAATGACCCTTGACATAGCCGAGTCGCTCCCTGCGGTCATGGTGCCGACCGTGCGTACCGAGCGGCTCATCCTGCGCGGGTGGACCGCCGGCGACATCCCCGCCTACACCCGGATGGCGTTGGACCCGCGGATGAGCCGCTACACCGGATCGCCGTCGAGCGAAGGCGCGGTCTGGAACATGTTCGCGTTACAGATCGGGCACTGGGCCCTCAACGGCTTCGGCATGTGGCTCGCGCACGAGCGGGCCACCGGAGAGTTCATCGGGCGCGCCGGCCTCTACCGGGAGTACGGCTGGCCCGGCCTGGAAGCCGCCTGGACCATCCGCCCGCAGCGGTGGGGGGAGGGATTCGCGACCGAGGGCGGTGCCGCGGCGGTCGAGTACGCCTTCACCGGTCTCCGCGCCGACCGGGTCATCTCGATCATTCACCCGGAGAATGCGGCGTCCATCCGGGTCGCGGTCAAGCTCGGCATGACGTTCGCGGAAGCCACCGAGCGCAACGGCCAGCCGCGGCACATCTACGCGATCAGCCGTCCCGACTGGAGGCCGTCCACCGCGGGATCTCGGTGAAGGGATCTCGGTGAAGGGGATCCCGGCGAGCGGGAACTCGGCCGAGCTGTCCGTGTGTACGTGTCTGCGCTATGTGGTCATCCGTGCTGCCCGCGCTGTTGGTTGCGTGTTCAACCTCTGGTCGTCGGTGTGCAGGAGGCTCCGCGAGGAGCGTGAGATCGTCTCCGCCTGCCCGTGACCCGCCCGAGGAGCAACTGCATTGCGTAGACATTCGCGTGGGAAGGTGCGACTCGCCGTCGCCACAGCTCTGGCCGTCGTCGCCGTCGCCACAGTCGGCCTGTTCGGCATGCCGGCAATGGCAGCGGGGCCGGCGGACGTGCGGATCAACGAGGTCGAGTCGAGCGGTGGGTCGCCCGGTGACTGGGTGGAGCTGACGAACATCGGTTCGGCGGCGGTGGACGTCTCCGGCTGGGTCGTCAAGGACAACGACGACTCGCACGTGTTCACCGTGGCGTCGGGAACGTCGCTGGCGCCCGGCGGGCATCTGGTTCTCGACGTCGATCCGGTGTTCGGCCTCGGTAGCGCCGATTCGGTGCGGCTGTACCAGCCGGGTGGCACGACGCTGGTCGATTCCTACACCTGGACCTCGCACGCGTCGACGACCTACGGACGCTGCCCCGACGGCACCGGTGCGTTCACGACGACCACCTCGTCGACGCGCGGCGCGGCAAACGCCTGCCCCGCCACCGTGTGGCCCGGCGGCTCGGCCGTCGCCACCGCCGACGACGCGAACGTGTTCGGCACGAACCTCAGCGGGCTGTCGTTCCAGAGCTCCAGCGTTCTGTGGGCGGTGAAGAACGGTCCCGGCACGCTCTACCGGCTCGTGCCGAACGGCGCGAAGTGGCAGCCCGACACGACCGGCGGCTGGGCCTCGGGCAAGGCGCTGCACTACGCCGGCGGGACCGGCGATCCCGACGCGGAAGGCGTGGTCACCACTCCCGACGGCGTGGTCGTCTCCACCGAACGGGACAACAGCAACAGCGGCACCAGCCTGCTGAAGGTCCTGCGGTACGACGGTTCCTCCACGGCCCCCTCGCTGAACGCGACAGCGGAATGGAACCTCACCGCCGACCTGCCTGCCGTGGCGGCCAACAGCGGGCTCGAGGCCATCTCGTGGATTCCCGACACGTACCTCACCGCGCACGGGTTCCACGACGAGCACACCAACACCGCCTACGACCCGGGCGCCTATCCCGGCCACGGCAGCGGCCTGTACTTCGTCGGTCTTGAGGCCAACGGCTCCGTCTACGCCTACGCGCTCAACCAGGGCGGCGGTGCCTACACCCGGATCGCCACCGTCGCGAGCGGTTTCCCCGCAGTCATGGACCTCGAGTACGAGCCCGCGACCGGCCACCTGTGGGCCGAGTGCGACGACACCTGCCAGGGCCGCACCGCGACGCTCGACATCAACGCCCAGGGCCGGCTCACCGGTACCGCCGTGTACGCCCGCCCCTCCGGGATGTCCAACTACAACAACGAGGGATTCGCCCTCGCCCCGCAGGACAGCTGCTCGTCCGGGCACAAGCCGGTCGTCTGGTCCGACGACGACAACGACTCCAGCCACGCCCTGCGCACCGGCACCCTGAACTGCACCCCCTGACCTGCATGCTCTGACGTCCCGCCCGGGGTGGGCGGCACCGCTGGTCCGCCCACCCCACCACACCAGGGCGGGCCGGTTGTGGGGCGGTGCGTCTTGTACGGTCCCATCCCGCGGACCGTTCACACCGCACCGCAACCGGCTCCCGGGCACGAGGGGATCTGCGGTCGTCGCCGCAAGAATTCGGCGTCAGTCTCCTTTTTCGGGCTGCGGACATCCGTAAGTCCGGGCTTTCTGCCCAGTCCTGTCGATGGCGCTCTCTGACGCTCGGCCGGGGCCGCGTCCTGAGCCGCGGCTGACCTGCGGCGGGACGGCGGACGCCACCTGGCGGGAAAAACGCCCCGATTTGCCGCCAGGTCGCGGTGGACATGAAACCGTGCGGTAATCGACGATGACCCGACCGCAATGAGACCCGGGCGACGGCTCATCAGCGAGAGGATCTCCGGTGCCGCACGCCGTCGACCCGGAACTCGTAGTCCAGCCGCCCGGCCGAGTCCGCCGGTCCGTGGACCACGACATATGGGGTCGCCATGGAAGTCGACAAGGATCAGTTCGTCCCGATGCGAGACGGCGTTCACCTGGCCGTCGACATCTACCGGCCCGACCAGCTTTCCCGGCACGCGGCCGTACTGATCATCACGCCGTACAAGAAGGATGCCCAGTTCGACATGCCGATCGGCTCCGACGGACGCCGAATGACGGCACTGCCCATCGTGATTCCGCCAGGGGTCAACCCGATGCTCCTGAGCGTCAGACCAATGGTCGACGCGGGGTTCGTGGTGGCGGTGGCCGACGCCCGTGGAACTGGTTTCTCGGAAGGCAACTACGACTACTACAATCTGGTGGAAGGGCCGTTCGACGGATATGACCTCGTCGAGTGGCTCGCCGAGCAGCCCTGGTGCGACGGAAACGTCGGCATCACCGGGGGATCGGCCGCCGCCATCTCCTGTTACACCACGGCGCTGACCCACCCCCCGCACCTGCGCGCCATGGCCCCGAACATGCACCCGGCCGACTTCTACACCGACCAGTGGCGGATCGGCGGCGTCTTCCGCTACGAGAACCGCATCGGCTGGGCGACGAGCCAGTACGGGAACATCTCCCCGATCGACCCGGGGGACCCGGAGAGTCCGGGCTACGAACGCAGGCGGGCCGTGTACGAAGCACGCTTCGACCAGTGGTACCAGCGCATCGCGGCCGGCCAGAATCCCGCCAACCTCGACTGGCTGACGGAGATGTACCAGCACGACGCCTATGACGACTTCTGGCGGTCCCGTAGTTTCCTGCGCCGGGCGCAGGAGACGGCACTTCCCACGCTGCACAGCGGCGTGTGGTACGACCATTTCGTCCGCGGCACCCTGTCGAGCCATGAGGCATCGGAGGGCCCGAAGCGGCTGTTCGTCGGCCCCGGAAGCCTGGCGATCCGGCCCGAGCTCGGCGACGGCGGCCTGACCGCACTGCAGATCGCGTGGTTCGACCACTTTCTGCGCGGCGCGAAGAACGACGTCCTGGCCGGCCCCCAGGCCCGGCTGTACCTGCTGGGCGACGAGCGCTACGTCGACGTGCCGAGCTGGCCGGTGCCGGCCGTTGCAACCAGGTTCCACCTCGCCTCCTCGGCCGACGGCCCGGTCGGGTCGGGGATCGACGGCGTGCTGCTGGCCGTCCCACGGGCGAGCGACACCTCCAGTCTCCTGAAGCACGACCCGGCCAATCCGAACCGAACGCCACCGGACCCCGCCGACCAGAGGTCCTTCGAGGAAGGCTGCCTGACGTTTTCCTCGGCGGTCCTCGAGGCCGACCTGACGGTCGTCGGCACCCCGCGCCTCGTCCTGCACGCCACGACGGACGCGCCCGACGTCGACTTCTGCGTCCGGCTCTGCGACGTGTTTCCCGACGGCCGGTCGCGGCTGCTCAACACCGGCGCCCTGAAGGGATCGCACGTCGACGGTGACGAGCATCCGACCGCCCTGGTGGCCGGCCAGGTCTACGAGTTCGACATCGAGATCTGGCCCACCGCGAACGTGTTCCGGGCCGGCCATCGGATCCGCGTCGACGTCTCGACCTCCGATTTCCCGTTCTTCGAGGTCAACCAACACCCGTCGAACACGGAGGTCTTCCACGACAGCGGTCGACCGTCCCATCTCCTGCTGCCCGTCGTCGAGTCCCCGTTACCCGCGGCCGGTGCGTGATGACCCGTTTCGGTGTCCACGACCTCACCGTCCAGTTCGGCGGACTGCGGGCGCTCGACCAGGTCTCCTTCGCGGTCGAACCGGCCACGTTCGTCGGCCTCATCGGCCCCAACGGTGCGGGCAAGACGACCTTCATGGATGCCGTCACCGGCTTCACCCCCGCCACCGGAACCGTGACGTTCGAGGGCCACGACCTCAGCAGGGTGCCCGCCCACCGGCGGATCCGGACCGGCATCGGACGCACGTTCCAGACGCTTGAACTGTTCGAGGACCTCACCGTCCGCGAGAACCTGACCGCGGCGGCGGAGAAATCCACCTGGTGGTCGCCGTTGGTGGATCTCGTCCGGCCCCGCCCGTCGAGGGCGGCCGCCGAGGCGGTCGAGGACGCGCTGTCGCGGCTGCGGATCGAGGACCTGGCCGACGTGCTGCCGCCCGACCTGTCCCTCGGGCAGCGCAAGTTCGTCACCGTCGCCCGAGCGCTGGCGCTGCGCCCCCGACTGCTGCTGCTGGACGAGCCGGCCGCGGGACTCGGGACGAGCGAGGCGCTGGCCTTCGCCGCACGGCTGCGGGAACTCGTCGAGGAGGGCCTGACCATCATCATGATCGACCATGACATGGGGATGGTCCTCAAGGTCTGCGACGAGATCCATGTCCTGGACTTCGGCCGGCTCATCGCCAGCGGCGACCCGGAGGCGATTCGGCAGGACCCACGGGTGATCCAGGCGTATCTCGGCGTCGACGACGATCCGGCGGCGGCCGAGGCGGCCGAGGCGGCCGAGGCGGCCGTCGGTCCCGAGAACGGGCCGGTGCGATGACGGCGGCGATCATCGACTGCGCGGGCCTGACCTCGGGCTACGCCGGCGTCCCGGTCATCCGCGACCTGGACCTCACCGTCGGCGAGGGCGAACTGGTCGCCGTCCTCGGTCCCAACGGCGCCGGCAAGACCACCACCCTGCTGACCATCGCCGGCGTGCTCAGGCCGATCGGCGGGGCGGTTCGCTTCCTCGGCGCCCCCGTCGACGGCGGCCGGCCGGACCGGGTGGCGCGCCGCGGCCTGTGCCTCGTCCCCGACGACCGTTCGGTGTTCTTCGACCTCACCGTGCGCGAGAACATCCGGATGGGCCGGGGCCGGCGCCACGGCGATCCCGTCAGGGTGGTCCTCGACTACTTTCCCGCCCTGGAGAGCCGGCTGCGGATGCGCGCCGGCCTGCTGTCCGGCGGTGAGCAGCAGATGCTGGCGATCGGCCGGGCCATCACGATGCGTCCCAGGGCGCTCATGGTCGACGAGATGAGCCTGGGCCTCGCTCCCGTCATCGTGAAGAAGCTGCTGCCGGTCATGCGGCGGATCGCCGACGACCTCGGCTGCGCCATCCTCATCGTCGAACAGCACGTCGACCTCGCGCTCCAGGTGGTCGACCGGGCCTACGTGTTCAACCACGGGGCCATGGTCCAGGAGGGGCCCGCCGTGGAGCTGAGAGGGCAGCGCGACCTCATCGAGGCGAGCTACCTCGGCGCCCAGGATGCCCCTGATGCCCAGACCGACCAGGCCGACCAGGCCGACCAGGGCGGGGCGGTCCGGTGAGCACCGTCGTTCTCTTCGCCATTCTCGGGCTGGGCTCCGGCGCGGCGTATGCGATCCTCGCCTGCGGCGTCGTCCTGGTGCACCGCGGCTCGGGGACCCTGAGCTTCGCCCAGGGCGCCGTCTGCATGTTCGCCGCCTTCTTCTTCGCCCGCCTCGTCGAGCAGGGAGTGCCCAAGCCGGTGGCGCTCGTCGTGACCCTCCTCGCCGCGGGAGCCTTCGGCGCGGTCTGGCACGCGGCGGTTATGCGGCCCCTTCGCTCCGCCCCGATCCTGGCCAAGGTGATCGTCACGCTGGGCCTGCTCACCGCGCTGGAGGGAGCGGCCAGCCTCTGGTTCGGTGACCAGATCCGCAACGCCCCGAAGGTCCTGCCCACCGGGGACGTGGGGGTCTTCGGCATCCAGTTCGGCCAGGACCGATTATGGCTGCTCGGGATCACCATCGTGATCGCGATCGCCCTCGCCGCCTGGTACAGCGCCACCCTGATCGGTGTCTCGACCCGGGCCGCCGCCGAGAATCCGCGCGGCGCCGCCCTGCTGGGCTTCTCGCCCGATCTCATCGCCGCCACGAACTGGGCCATCGGATGTGCCCTGGCCGGCCTGGCCGGAATACTCATCGCGCCCATCGTCGGCCTGAGCATCGGCGGCCTCACCCTGCTCATTCTTCCGGCTCTGGCCGCGGCTCTTCTGGGTGGATTCCGCTCCTTCGGGCTCACCGCGCTCGCCGGGATTCTGATCGGGTCCGCGCAGTCCGAGATCGGCCGCTACTGGAAGCAGACCGGGGTCACCGACGCGCTGCCGTTCGCGGTCGTCATCGCCGCGGTCGTGCTGACCGGACGGCTGATCCCCGAGCGCGGCACGATTTCCACGGTCCGGCTGCCGCTCGCGCCCCGGGACGGAATCCGCCCACGCTCCGCGGTGGCCCTCGTCGTCGTAGCGGTCGCGGGCCTGGCCCTGCTGAACGGCACCTACCAGTCGGGGCTCACCACCTCCCTCGTCACGATCAGTGTCGCGCTGTCCGTCGTGATCGTCACGGGATTCGTCGGTCAGACCTCGCTGATGCCCATGACGTTCGCCGGCATCGGCGGCCTGCTGACGTCGAAGTTCGCCGAGGACCTGAACGTGCCGTTCCCCTTTCCGCTGGTCCTCGCGGCCGTCTGCATGGTGCCGATCGGGATGGTTCTCGGGCTGCCGGCGCTGCGCGTGCGGGGACTCAACCTGGCGGTCGTCACCATCGGTGCCGCAGTCGCGGTGAACGCGGTGCTCTTCCTCAACCGGAGCTGGACCGGCGGGCAGACCGGCAGCCTCGCACCCTCCCCGTCGATCTTCGGATTCTCGCTCGATCCCTCCCTGCACCGCTTTCGGTTCGGCCTGTTCTGCGTCCTGCTCACCGCCCTGCTCGTCTGGGGTACGGGGAACCTTCGGCGCGGCCCGTCCGGGCTGCGGATGCTGGCCGTGCGCAGCAATGAGCGAGCGGCCACCGCGTCGGGTATCAGCGTGTCGAGCGCGAAACTCCAGGCCTTCGCGGTGTCGGCCGCAGTGGCCGGCGTGTCGGGTTCGCTGCTGTCCTACCAGATCGGCGCCGTCTCCTTCGACCGCTTCGACGTCTTCGGGTCGATCGGGCTGATCGTGCTCGTCTACATCGGCGGCGTGTCGGTCGTCAGCGGTGCCATCTTCGCGGGCCTCGCCGCCGAGGGCGGAGTGTTCTACCTGCTCGTGCAGGACGCGATCGGCTCGGTCGCCCGCTACTACGGCCTGGCCTCCGGCCTGCTTCTGCTGCTGACCATCGTGGCCAATCCGGACGGCGCCGTGATCGCGGCGCGCCGGCAGTGGGCGTGGTGGAGTGCCCGCGGTTCCCGGCCGCACGCCGTCCCCGCCTCCGTCCCCACCCCCGCCCACCGGCCGGCCGAAACGCAGCCCGTCCGCCGGCCCGAGGAGACGACGGCGCCCAGTTCCACACCGCTCTAGCTCCTCACCACGCGATCGTTCATCCTCACGCGTTCTTTGATCCTCACGCGTTCTTTCACCACCATGCGTTCCTTCATCACCATGCGCTCCTCCGGCGAAGGGAAACCTCGTGCAGCCGATCCGGACTCCCATCAGACGAGCGATCGCGGCGGGATTCTCCGCCGTGTGCGTGGCCGCGGCGATGACCAGCTGTGGATCCAGCGGGGGCGGCGGTACCGGTTCGACTGCCGCCGACCACGCGGACACCCTGAAGGGCAAACCGGTTACCGTCGGTCTGATCGTCATGCAGTCGGGCGTGGCGGCGTCCGCGCAGGAGAACCAGTGGGTGGTGGGTACCAGAGCGGCCGCGGCCTATATCAACAATAAGCTCGGCGGTTTTGGTGGACGGCCGTTGAAGATCGATTTATGTGACTCGAAGTCGACCTCGGCCGGTGCCCTGACCTGCGCGAACAAGCTGGCCGCGGACAAGGTCGACTTCGTCTCCGGCTTCGCCCTCGGGATCGGCGCGAACGCGCTGCCGATCTTCGCGAAGGCGGGTATCCCCGTGCACAGCGTGCCGATCTCCCCGCAGGAGTACTCCAGCCCGGACAGTTTCCCCTACGGCGGCGGCTCGTTCTCCGAGTACCCGGCCAACGCGGCGTACGCGACCGCGAAGCTGGGCGCGAAGAAGGGCGTGCTCGTCGTGTCGGACCTCGGCGACAGCAGCGCGGTGGTGAACTCGATGAACGTGTTCTTCCGCCGGGCCGGGGGCAGCGTGACCGCGATCACCGTCCCCGCCACCACCGCCGACCTCTCGCCGCAGGTGGCCGAGGCGATCAAGGCCAAGCCCGACGCCATCTTCACCGCGCTCAGCGGGGTGCAGGACGCGACGCTCTACGAACAGCTCGAGAAGCAGGGGTTCAGTCCGCGTAACATCATCGCCCAGGCCTCGGCCGTGGACGTTCCCAACTTCTTCGCCAAGGTCTCGCCGAAGACCGCGGTCGAGGGCTCGCTGTACGGCGACATCTTCGTCAGCTTCGACGACACCGCGCAGCCGGACGTCGCCACCTACCGCACGGCGATGAAGACGTACGAAAAGGACGATGGTCGCACCGTGCTCGGCCAGTGGTCGTTCTCCACGATCATGACGAACTACGCCATCGGGAAGAAGCAGGGATTCGCCACCTTCTCCGGCGCGTCGCTCATCAAGGCGCTGAACACCGAGACCGTCCCGGTGTTCATGTCGTACCAGTACAACCGAGCGGCCGCGCCGAAGGGCGCACCGGCCGTGGGCAACCCGTACGTGGTGTTCGTGCGCTACCAGGGCGGCAAGGTGGTCAACCAGCCCGGCGGCTGGGTCAACGGCGTCACCGGCGCGGCCGCTGCCTTCGACCCGTCGATCACGACGGGCTGACCTCGGGCGGGCGATGAGTGCGCCGGCTGGTCAGCGGGCCGTTCCCCGGGAGTAGAGCAGGGCGTTCGGAGAACCGTTGCCGACGTTGGTCAGGACGCCGGGGACGGCGGCGGTCACGAGGGCGGTGCGGACCCGGTCGGGGCCGGCGTCGGGGTGCGTCTCCAGGTACAGGGCGGCGGCTCCGGTGACGTGCGGGGCCGCCATGGACGTGCCACTGATGGTGTTGGTGGCGGTGTCGGAGGCGCTCCAGTCGGACGTGACGTCGGTGCCGGGGGCGAACAGGTCCACGCACGTGCCGAAGTTGGAGTACGAGGTGTCGCGGCTGTCCTCGGTGGTCGTCGCGCCGACGGTGATGGCGCGGGGGAGCCGGGCGGGGGAGAAGTCGCAGGCGTCGCTGCCGCCGTTGCCGGCCGAGACGGAGTAGGTCAGGCCCGCGTTGATGGACTGGCGGACCGCCGAGTCCAGCGCCCGGGACGCGTCGCCCTCCAGGCTCACGTTCACCACGGCGGGGCTGGCGTGGTGCGCGGTGATCCAGTCGATGCCGGCGATGACGCCGCTCACCGTGCCGAAGCCGTCGCAGTCCAGCACCCGGACCGCGACCAGGCGGACCGACTTGGCGATGCCGTAGGTCGATCCGCCGACGGTCCCGGCGACGTGGGTGCCGTGGCCGTTGCAGTCGTCGGTGCCGTGTCCGTCGTCGATGGACGAGAAGCCGCTTGAGGCGCGGCCGCCGAAGTCCTTGTGGCTGGTCCGGATGCCGGTGTCGACGATGTACGCGGTGACGCGGGCGCCGGTCGAGTCGTAGACGTACTTGTGATCCAGCGGGCGTTCACGCTGGTCGACCCGGTCCAGCCCCCAGTCGGGCCGCCGCTGCGTGATGTCGGCATGGACCACCTTGTCGGCCTCGACGTAGTCGACGTCGGGGTCGGCGCGCACGGTGTTGAGCTGCTGAGTGTTGAGGCGTGCGACGTAGCCGTTCACACTCTGCCGGAATTCCCGGTCGACCCGCACGCCGATACCCCGGGCTCGGCCCACGGCGGGCGCCGGGGCGTTGGGCTGCGCGGTGGGTTTCAGTACGACGATGTACTGGCCGGCGGGGTCGGGTGGGGCCGCGAAGGCGGCGTTCATCGCGGCCGTCTGCGCTCCGACGACAGCGGTGATGAGCCCGCCGATCGCCGCGAATCGAAAAAGGCTGTTTCTCATTGCTTTCACTCCTCCGGGCCGCGCCGGATCGGCGCGCCGGTCGCGGGGCGGGCGTGTCGGGAGGCGGGTCAGCCGAGCCCGAGGCCGCGCGCGACCGTCAACTGGATCTGGTTGGTCTGCCGGATCCGCTCCAGCGCCCTGCGATGGGTGGCGAGATCGGGGCGTTGAAGCTCCGACTCGACGCTGAACCAGACGCCGACCAGATTGGTCTGTTTCTTGCAGGCGATGTCGGTCGCCGCCACGGCGGTTTCCGTCGCCGACACCGGGCCCGTGCGGAACCGTGGATCGGCGGCGGCGTCCAGGGGCGACGAGTAGTACAGGGCGTGCGTCCGCATGCAGGCGGACCAGGCGCGCAGGACCGCCCGCACGCGCTCGTCGCGGCCGGAGGCGAAATAGCTGCTCTGGGAGAGCCGCTGCGCCAGGTCCGGGTCCGTCCCGGCGGGTGCGGTGGCGTGCAACCGGCGCTTCGCCTCACCGACACAGCCGCCGGCCGGGACGGGTCGCCCGTCGACGGCGCCTGGATGCCGGCCGGTGAGGATGTCGAGCGTCCTGGGATCCGGTGCCGTCGCCGCTCCCGCGGACGCCGGGGTTGCGTCGCCCGGTCGAGGCTTCGACACGCGATATCCGGCCGTCGCGGCCAGTGCGGCGTCGGTGATGCCGTAGCGCCGTTCGTTCAGGGTGGCCGGCACGTCCGCAGTGGCGGCCCGCGGTCGCGGATCGGGCACCCCGAAGCGGCGGGTGCACTGGGCGAGCAGCACCCGGTACGCCTGGGCGACCGACACCGACTCGCGCGGGCTGAGCAGGTAGGGGTCGAGGGGAAGGCGCAGCGATGCGCCGTCGAGAAGCGACGGCGGCCGGGCCGCCGCGACGGCGGCCGGGGCGGTGGAGGCGGTGCTCCCGCAGCCGGCGACGAGGGCCGCGAGGAGGGCCGCGGCGAGGGCCGGGGCGAGAGGCGCGGCGAGGGCCGGGGTCGTCGCCGACGCGCGCCGGGAGGCAGGATCGCCCCGTCCGGGGGCGGACCGCCGGCGGGGGGCGTGGAGCCGGCCGAAACGGCCCGCCTGGTGGGGCATCGGTCTCCTGTCGGTCACCGCGGCCGCAACGACCGACACGGCCGATCACGGCCGATCAGGGCCGATCCTGATCGTCCGGGTGGGGACGGGACCGGCCCTGAAAACGGCGCGTCGTCGGTGGGAGCGGTTAAGCGGTCAGCGGTTGGATCGGTTTTCGAGCGGGATCAGACCCAGATGAAGGACTCGACGTTGTTGATGAACGTGGGGGTGAAGTTGCCGCCGCTGCTGGGGGCGATGGTGCCCGCGGTGCCCGTGCTGTTCACACCGGTGTAGACGCGGGCGGTGAGGTGCTGGTCGTAGTTCCAGGCGGATTCCGAGTTGTTTCCGACCCGGGCACCCTGTCCGGCACCGGGCGAGCTGAAGGTGTTGTTGTTGAGGTCGTTGTCCGAGTAGAAGAAGTCCGCGTGGCTGCCCCCGTAGCTCTGGAGGTACCACAGGCACAGATCGCCGTCGCCGTTGCTGTACAGGTTGCAGGCGCCGTCGAGGTGCTGCGCGCTGATGCCGTGGCTGTTGCGGCCGGCCTTGGTCGTCGCGGCGGCGGCGGCGAAACCCGAGCTGCTCGTGGGCGCCGGGGCGCTGGTCCCCGACGTGGTGGCCGATCCACCGCCGCCGGCGGCGGCGAGGGCGGGCTGTCCGACGGAGACGATGCCGGCGACGGCCACTCCGCCAACGGCGACGGCGAGGCTCCGGCGAAGGGAGGTCCTGTTCATGTCCATGCTCCTTGCGTTGATGAGAAAATGCTTGGGCGTCGCTCCCGCAACGACGTCACGGTTTGCCCCGACCGTCCTTCCGGGCACGCCAGCCGAATCGCCCGCGCGGCACGTTCATCGTGGTCTCCTGGTGTCCCGTCGGGTCTGGTCGAGACCGGATGAAAGTTGCCTCAACAATGAGGCCGCATCGCTGGACCTGTTTTCGGTGAGAAAGCGACCGCCTGGTTAGGAACAATTCTGGGTGCGGATTGAAAGTATGGCGCCGGGTCGACGGTGTCCAGGATGCCGCCGTACGCGTGTCGAGCCGCAGCCGCGGGTTGTCGGGTGGCGCATGTCCGGTCTAATCCGGGAAATTCCGGCCCCTTTTCCCGTGGCATCGGGCGTATCCGGGTGGCGGCCGGGGCGGGGACGGTGGCGGTGACGGATACCCGACACCGCCGGCCGTGGGGAGTGCCATCAAACGGACTCCGGCCGTCCGCCTTTCCGGCGCGCCGGAGCGCCTCGTTTCACCGATCGGCGGCCGGCGGGCGTCCTGCACCGTCTCGGGGCCGGCCTTCCGCTGCCCCAAAGCCCTGACCAGACGATCCGTGAAGCCGTCGACGTGTGGCGCGCCGTCCCGCGCGCTCTCGTGAGACGGACCGCCGCCGCGGCACACCCGCCGACGCGGGCACATCCGGCGCGCCCACGGCCGTCGGGGATCGGGCACCGAAGGCCGGGTGACTCGGACCGACGGCGCCCGTCCGCGGCATTCCGCCCGCGCACCGGCCCTGCCGCTGCGTGATGGGCTCTGCCGCGGTGTGGCGGGTCTGCCGTGTGGCGGGTCTGCTGTGCGGCGGGCTCCGGGCAGAGGCGGGCTCCGCGGTGTGGTGCGCCCTGGGAAGTGGCGGGTGAAACCGGCGTCGGTGAAGGAGGGTCGTCCGAACAGGACGGATGCGGGCGTCGTTCGAACGACTATTCGGCGCGGCTCCCGCGCGCCACCGAAGATCGTCGTTCTTTGGCTATCGGAATAGTTGAGAACATCTTGTCTGACTCTTTGCGTGGTTTATAATTTTCCGCGGTCATCCCTGACAACGATGAGAGCGGTGGCGACATGGGCGAGCGTGCTGGCGATCAGTTGGTCGAGATCCGGTTGTGCGGGCGGCCGACCCGGTCCGGAAAACCGTGCCGGATGCGTCTCTATGGGCCCGAGATCGCCTGTCGTACGCACCTCACCGAGCACGAGCGCGACGTCGCCGAGGCGTACCAGCGGGGGATGGGCGACGGTCATCGCCGCGGCTGGGAAAACGGTCAGGAAATTGGGAAGCAGCAGGTCGAGCGGCTTCAGCGGCGAATCCGGGAGCTCGAAGGACTGCTCGGTCGCGGGCCGCTGCGCGTTGAGGCCGGCGCCGAACGGAGCATCGAGGTCGACCGGTAGCGGCGTCACCGGGCGCCTCGACGAGTGGCCGGCCGGAACCGGCACGTGATCGATCCGCCGGGTCCGGCCGGCCACCACCGCTGGGCGCGGCCGCCGGCCTCCGAGAGGTCGCCGGTTCCGACGGCGCCGGCGGTGTGGCGCGCCCCGATCGGTCCGTTACCTGGGTAGTTGCGTCCTTCGGGTGATTCGTCGGCGTTGACAGAGGCCGGGCGCGAACCGCATACTCCGATCGCTTGTGTGAGGAAGCCGGTGGGAATCCGGCGCGGTCGCGCCACTGTGACCGGTCTGCCTGTCCGTGTGGGCGGCGGTACCGGGAGTCAGACCCGAGCACAGGTTGTCCGAACAACCGGGACGCACGATCCCTGAGGGGGCTTCCATGACCACACCCGTTGCCCAACCCACACCCGTCGCCCAGCCACGACAGCGATCCATCTCCCTGCCGTTGTCCGCGCGCCGGGCGGCGCTCGGGCTCACCGCGCTGCTGTCGCTGCTGCTGCTGTACTTCATCGGTGTCGACCAGGGCGCCACGTCGTTGTTCGGCTCGGATACCCACATTCACGAGTTCGTCCACGACGCGCGCCACTTCCTCGGGTTCCCCTGCCACTGAGCGGGGGCGGGGAGATGGAGTTCCGCTACATCTACCGCGGTCTGGGGGTCGGCCTGCTCGGCGGGCTGCTGGCGTTCGTCTTCGCCCGCATCTTCGCCGAGCCCCTCATCCAGGACGCGATCGACTACGAGGACGGGCGGCACGAGGCCCAGGAGGCGCTGGACGCCGCGGCCGGCCTCGCCGCCGGCGCCCACGACCACGAGGTCTTCAGCCGCTCGGTGCAGCGCAACCTGGGCATCGGCGTCGGGATGGCGCTGTTCGGGCTGGCGGTGGGCGGCCTGTTCGTCGTCGTCTACCTGGTCGTCTCGCGCCGCTACCCGAACATCCGGCCGAGGGTGCTGGCCGCGCTGCTCGCCGGCGCCGGCTTCGTCGGTCTCTACCTCATCCCGTTCGCGAAGTACCCGGCGAATCCGCCGGCGATCGGGCACGAGGAGACGATCGGTGCCCGCAGCGCCCTGTACGTGACGATGGTCGCGGTCTCGGTGGTCGCGCTGGGGCTCGCGGTCGTGGTCGGCCGGTGGCTGGCGGGTCGGGTCGGCACCTGGAACGCGAGCCTGCTCGCGGGGGTCGTGTTCCTGGTGCTCGTCGGCGTCGCGATGGCCCTGCTGCCCGCCTACGGCCATCTCGGTGCCAACCGGGCGGAGTTCGGTGATTTCGCCACCGAGACCCCGCAGCCACTCACGGCCCCGAACGGCACGATCGTCTACCCGGGCTTCCCGGCCGATGTGCTGTTCCGGTTCCGGTTCTACTCGGTGGTCAGCCAGCTCGTGCTCTGGGCGACGATCGCACTCGCGTTCGGTCAGCTCGCCGAACGCCTCGCCGTCGCGCCGGCCCGCCGCCAGCCGCGGACCGCCGCGTCCGTGGTCGACCGACCGGCGGCCGCACCGAGCACCGCCGCCGCACCGACCACCGCCGGCTGAGCCCTGGCCCGTTCCCGGACGCCGGCTGTTTCCCCGGCGGCCGGGAGCGGGGAACACGACGGGGAGGACGGGGGCGCGGATGATCGACCACGAGGTGCGGGTCCACCGCAGCACGCAGCGGTTGGCGCCGCCGGACCAGCTTGCCTGGAAGATCGCCGCGGTGGCGGCCGACCCGGTGGAGGTGGTGCCCGAGGTCGCGGCGATGGTCGTCAACCGGGTGATCGACAATGCCGGGGTCGCGGCGGCGTCGCTGCGCCGTCCGCCGGTGGCCGCCGCCCGCGATCAGGCGATGCGCCATCCGCCCGCGCCGGGACGGACCGGCTCGACGGTGTTCGGCCTGCCGCCGCGGGTGCGGGTGTCGCCGGAGTGGGCGGCGTGGGCGAACGGCGTCGCGGTGCGGGAGCTGGACTTCCACGACACGTTCCTCGCCGCCGACTACTCCCATCCCGGTGACAACATCCCGCCGATCCTCGCCGTCGCGCAGCACCTCGGTCTCGGCGGCCGGGACCTCGTCCGGGGGATCGTCACCGGCTACGAGATCCAGGTCGCCCTGGTCCGTGGGATCTGCCTGCACCGGCACCGGATCGACCATATCGCGCACCTCGGCCCGTCGGCCGCGGCCGGTCTCGGGTCGCTGCTCGGCCTGTCCACCGAGGTCGTCTACCAGAGCGTGCAGCAGGCGCTGCACACGACGACGACGACCCGACAGTCCCGCAAGGGGCAGATCTCGAGCTGGAAGGCGTACGCGCCGGCCTTCGCCGGCAAGCTCGCCGTCGAGGCGGTCGACCGGGCGATGCGCGGGCAGGGCGCGCCGTCACCGGCGTACGAGGGCGCGGACGGGTTCGTGGCCTGGCTGCTCGACGGACCGGCCGCCCGCTACGTCGTGTCGCTGCCCGGGCCGGGCGAGGCCAGGCGGGCCATCCTCGACACCTACACCAAGGAGCACTCCGCCGAATACCAGAGCCAGGCGCTCATCGACCTGGCCCGCCGGCTCGGCCCCCGCCTCGGTGACCTGTCCCGGATCAGGAAGATCACGATTCACACCAGTCACCACACCCACCAGGTGATCGGCTCGGGCGCGGGTGACCCGGAGAAGTACTCGCCGTCGGCCAGCCGGGAGACGCTCGACCACTCGATTCCGTACATCGTCGCGGTGGCGTTGCAGGACGGCGACTGGCACCACGAGCGGTCCTACACCCCCGAGCGGGCGGCGCGGCCCGACACCGTCGCGCTGTGGCAGAAGATCGTCACCGTCGAGGACGAGGAGTGGACACGCCGCTATCATGCGGCCGATCCGGCGGAGCGGGCGTTCGGCGGTCGGGTCGTGGTCGAGCGGGACGACGGCGTCACCGTGACCGACGAGATCGCCGTCGCCGACGCCCACCCGCTCGGCGCGCGGCCGTTCGGGCGGGCGGAGTACCTCGCGAAGTTCCGCCGGCTGACCGAGGGCGTGGTGTCCACCGAGGAGCAGGACCGCTTCCTCGACGTCGCCGTCCGCCTCCCCGATCTCGCCCCGGCCGAGCTCGGCGGGCTCACCCTGGTGCCCGAGCGGGCGGCGGCGGTCGGCGAGACGGCGGGGATCTTCTGATGCTGCACGCCCGCACCCCACCCCACGCCCGCCGGGCCGCGCTGCGCGCCGCGCTGGCGTCGGGCCGGCTGCTGCGTTTCCCCGGGGCGTTCAACCCGCTGACCGCCGTCCTCATCACCGAGCTGGGTTTCGACGGGGTCTACGTCTCGGGCGCGGTGCTGGCCGCGGACCTGGCCCTGCCCGACATCGGCCTGACCACGCTCACCGAGGTCGCCGACCGGGCCGGGCAGATCGCCCGGGTCACCGACCTGCCGACGCTCGTCGACGCCGACACCGGCTTCGGCGAGCCGATGAACGTCGCCCGCAGCGTCCAGATCCTCGAGGACGCCGGGCTCGCGGGCTGCCACCTCGAGGACCAGGTCAACCCGAAACGCTGCGGCCACCTCGACGGCAAGACGGTCGTGCCGGTCGAGGAGATGGTCCGCCGCATCCACGCCGCCGTCGCCGCCCGCCGCGACCCGAACTTCGTCCTGTGCGCCCGCACCGACGCCCGCGGCGTCGAGGGCCTCGACGCCGCGATCGAGCGGGCCCGCGCCTACCGCGACGCCGGCGCCGACATGATCTTCCCCGAGGGGTTGGCGGACGCCGCCGAGTTCGCCGCCGTCCGCGCGGCCGTGGACGTGCCGATCCTCGCGAACATGACCGAGTTCGGCAAGAGCGAGCTGCTCACCGCCGCCACGTTGGCATCGGTCGGGGTCAACGTCGTCATCTACCCGGTCACCCTGCTACGCCTCGCCATGCGCGCCACCGAGGACGGCCTGCGTCGTCTCGCCGCCGACGGCACCCAGACCGAGCTCCTCGACCGGATGCAACATCGATCCCGGCTCTACGAACTGCTCGACTACGCCGCGTACAACACCTTCGACGACAGCATCTTCACCTACCGTGTTCCGGGACCGCCCGAAAGCGGATGACGCCGGCCGGCCGGTGACTCCGGCCCGCGCGTCAGGCGCCGGCGGCATTGGCGAGGACGCCGACCAGCGCGGTGACCGCCATCGCCGCGCAGCCGCCCAGCAGGACGCGCAGCGTGGGGCGCAGCAGCGCGGTGCCCGCGGCCCGCGCCGCCAGCGCCCCCGCGACCGCCAGGCCCAGTACGGTCACCGCGACGATCAGCAGGAGGCGGGCGGTGCCCGCGGGCGCCGCCATCCCGACGAACGGCACCAGCGCGCCGAGGGTGAAGCTGGCCGCCGAGGCCGATGCCGCCTGCAGGGGCCGGGCCTGGTTGGTCTCGTTGTGGCCGAGCTCGTCGCGCATGTGGGCGCCGAGGGCGTCGCGCTCGGTCAGCGCGGCGGCGACCTTCTCGGCCAGCTCACGCGGCAGGCCGCGATGCTCGTAGATGCCGACCAGCTCCGCGAACTCCGCGACCGGGCTCGCCGCGAGCTCCGCCCGCTCCGTGGCGAGGTCGGCGCGTTCGACGTCGGCCTGGGCGCTGACCGACACGAACTCGCCGGCCGCCATGGACAGCGCCCCCGCCGTCAGCCCGGCGAGGCCCGCGGTGAGAATCGCACCGCTCGACGCGCCGCTCGCGGCCACGCCGACGACGAGGCTGGAGGTGGACACCAGCCCGTCGTTCGCGCCGAGGACGGCCGCCCGCAGCCAGCCGGCCCGCTGCGCGCCGTGACGCTCCCGGTGTCGAACCATCGTGTTCGCTGCCGCCATGCCGAGCATTTCAGCACGGGCAATCCGGACCGGACGCCCGCGAATGCCCTTCCTCACTGTGACAATCGCCCCCACTGTGACGGCCCCTCCGGTCCCTGCCCGCATCGGCGATCAGGTGCGATCAGGTGTGGTCGGGTCGGACCACCGATCTGCTCGCCGGCCGACGGTCGAGCCAGGTCACGTACTGCCGCAACCCCATGACCTCCCACAGGGTGTGCCTGCTCCAGCCGCCGCCGTCATGCAACCGGGCGTGGTGGGCGACCAGGCGCAGGCCCTGCCCACCGGCCGACTCGGGTCGCAGGGTGGCGCCGAGGGTCACCACCGGCGAGTTCCAGCCGGCTGCGGACCGCTCGATCCGCAGTTGGCGTCCGAGGAGGAATGCCAGCCGGGTCAGTGCCGGCGGATGCCGCCGCGGGTGCACGGTCACGGATCCGACGTGCGGCCAGGAGGCGGCGTCCACCGCGGCCCGCAGCAGCACGTCCGGTGCCACCGGCAGAAAGTCGACCTCGACGCACGCCTCGCCGGTCGGGGCGGCGGGCGGACCGGCGAGGACCAGGCCGTCGGTGTCCGGCAGTACCAGGGCGGGCAGGTCGGCGCCGTCAATCTCCCATTCCGTGCCGATGGTCATGCCGGCCGGCCGCGACCGGGGTGGCGGTCGTGTCGGCGGGTCACCTCCAGCATTCTGCCGACCGGCAGCCGTCCCATCCGTCACCTTTCCCACAGCGTCCATCGAGCATGGCAAACATCGGTCGGCCGTCCCAAGGGGGAAAACCCGGGGGCGTTGATCGTCCCGGCCGGGACGATCCGGGTGCGGCCCGCGTGGCCGCCGCGGCGGGTCGGCGCTCGGGTGGCGGAATCGACTGCACGCTCGGCTGTTTCCGGTCACCCAGCCGCGTGGACGGCCCTCCACCGACATCATCCGCGGCCACCGCCGGACCGATTCCGGTCCGACCGGGCCGTGCTCGAAGTCGCCGATCGAATCCGCCGATCGAAGCCACCGCTCGAAGCCACCGCTCGAATCCGCCGCGCCGCCACCGGACTCGGCGCGTTGGAACCCCGGCCGGAATCAGCGTGGTCCGCACAGATTCGAACAGATCCGCACCGATCCGCACCGATGCCGCCATCGCGGGTCCCCCAGGGTGAACAATAGATTCGCCACCGTTTCGCACTGAGGATGCCGGGGTGACATCGCCGTGTCTCTTCACGATCCGAAGGGGTCCGACCCGTATCGGTCGGGCGCGGCGCCGGTCCCGGCCGGCCCCAGCAACCCGTACGAGCAGAGCTGGGTGGCCGGTGCCGACCTGGGCAACGCGCTCGCCGCCGGGTGGCGGCCCCGGCCGCAACCCGCGCCCATCGCGCTGGCACCCGGCGAGGTCGTGCTGGCGCAGGGAGCCGTCCGTCTCTGGCAGTACACCGGCCAGGACGTCACGTACAACCAGGGCTTCTTCGTCGCGTTCGGCAGCCCGCTGCTGCTGGGGGCGTCGCTGCTCGGCAGCGCCCTCTACAACGGCAGCCAGCGCCGCCGAGCCGAGGCGGCCGCGGCGGTCCAGTGGCGTCCCACCGCCACCGGGCAGCTCTTCCTGACCAACCACCGGATCGCGCTGGGCCTGTCCTCCGGCTGGATCGACATCGCCTACCCGTACCTGCGCGCCTCCTCGGTGGACGGGACCGGCCTGATCGTCATGGTGGCCGGCCAGCCCCCGGTCCGCCTGGAGGTGTGGCCACCGCACTGGTTCTTCGTCCTGATGCGGTTCCTGGCCTACGGCGAGACGATCCGGGTCGACGTCCCGCCGCATCTGCGCCTCCCGGCCGCCCTCGAGGCCGGCCCGGGCGGGGCAGCCGACGGCCGGCCGCCCGGCGGCTGAGGCGCGGTGTGCGCGGGGCGACCGGTCTGATGCCACCTGTCACACTTTGGGGAATGGTTACCGGGGGACTGGACCGGCCGTACACCGACGGCCGGTGGGACTTCTTCATTTCCTACACGGCGCGGGACCGGGCCTGGGCAGAGTGGATCGCCTGGCAGCTCGAGGCCGCGGGCTTCCGGGTGCTCGTGCAGGCCTGGGACATGGTGGCGGGTTCCAACTGGTCCGCCGCCATGCAGGACGGCATCCGGTACAGCACCCGCACCCTGGCGGTCCTCTCCGGTGCCTATCTGGATTCGGTGTACGGCGAGCAGGAGTGGCAGGCCGCGTTCGTCGCCGACCCGGACGGCGCGGCCCGCCGGCTGCTCCCGGTGCGGATCGAGAACTGCGCGCGTCCCGGGGTGCTCGGCTCGAGGGTCTCCGTCGACCTGTTCGGCCTGGCCGCGCACGGCGCCCGCGACGTCCTCCT
This sequence comes from Frankia alni ACN14a, assembly GCF_000058485.1. NCBI lineage: Bacteria > Bacillati > Actinomycetota > Actinomycetes > Frankiales > Frankiaceae > Frankia > Frankia alni. The sequence goes on along the minus strand of NC_008278.1, from coordinate 5,452,708 downwards.
GAACGCCGTCCAGGCTGCCATCTCCGGCCGGGCGAAGCCCCCCGCCGAGCCGCATTTCCCCGGCGGCGGACCCATCCCACCGAAAGCCCCGACCGCTCGACGCGCGCCGTTCTTCCCCGGTTTCCCGGACGGCCCGTCCACCGCTGTGACCGGCCCGTCGATCGTGCCGTCGTCTCCCGCGCCGCCCCCTGCCACAGCGGCGCGCCCGCGCAGCGATGCGACCTGGCCGCCGGCCGGCGCGCGGGCCGAGGCGTCCGGCGGCCCCCAGACGGTGCCGCCGATGCGCGCGGAGCCCGAGACGCCAGGGGAATGCCGGGCACTGCTCATCGGCGTGCCCGGTTACGACGACGAGGGGCTGCCCTCGCTGCCGTGGCTCGCGCCGCTCATGGACGCCACGGCCGAGTCCCTGGAACGGGTCGGCTACCGAGCCGACGTCCACGACCGGTCGCGGCTCGGATACAGCGCGATCAAGTCGGCGATCCACGCGTTCCTGCGCGACGCGGCGGCCGAGGACACGCTGCTGCTGGTCCTGGCCGGTCACGGGGTCCACCATGACGGTCGCGACTTCCTCGTCCCCGCCGACGCCGACCTCGGCTACCAGCCGTTCTGGGACCTGTGCGTGCCCCTGGACTGGGCACGCACGATCTCCCACAGCGCCGCCGGCCGCGTGCTGGTGATCGTCGACGCCGCGGCCGACCTCGCCGACGACGAGGCGCGCGCCGCCATGACCGAGGACGGCTGGGCGCAGGGGCGCCTGCCCGTGGCCGAGGGCACCGAGGTCGCGTACCTGATCCGGCAGACGCCGTCGCCGAGCGTGCGATCGCCGCTGCTTCGGGCCCTGGTGGACGTCCTGGCAAGCCCCGTCGTCCCCGGTGATCTGCGGATTCTCCAGGAGGCGCTGCGCCGTCGCCTGGCCCTCCCCGGGTCGACCGACGCGGCAACCGACGGCTCGGTCAGTGCGGCCGGCTCGGTCGGTGCGGCTGGTTCGGTCGGTGCGCAGGGAACGATCGACCCGGCGACCGTCGCCGACTGCGTCGCCGGCTCGGCGAGTCCGGACGGTGGCGGCGGCGGATCGGCTCCCTGCGCGCTGCGGCTGGTCCTGCACTGCGACCCGCACGAGTTCCGACCGTTCCCGGCCGCCCCGTCCGCCGACTCGCCGGCATCCCCGGAGCATCCCTGGCGGCGCGCCGCCGATCGGCACGCCGCCTGGACCCTCATGGGGGACGGCCCGGCCGCCGAGGAGCTGCGCGCGCAGACCCTCGACCTCGTCGCCCGCCTGGGTGTCGGGCGCGACCACGCCGCGGCCGGTCTGCGCGCCGATCCCTGGCTGGACCAGACGCTCGCGCTGCGCCTGATGAAACGGCTGGAGTTCCTGGTCAGGCGGCTGCCGGCCGATCCCCCACCGCTCTCGCCCGCCGAGGCCGGCCTGCTGGTCGCGGTGCCGTTCCTGCACGAAGCCCTCTGGACGACCCTGGTGGCACGCGCGTCCGTCGCTCACCCGGCCGGATCCGACCGGGACGGCTGGACGGCCGGACGGGACGCCGAGCGGACGGAGTTCGAGACCTTCACCCGGCTGCACCCTCGGCTGCTGCGCCGCATCGACCGGGCCCGGCGGGCCGCAGACACGGACGCGGCCGAGGCCATCGGCTGGTGGCTCGCACACCGCTGGGTGGCCCGGCGCCCGGAGTCCTACACCGGCCCGGTGCTCGCCGGCCTGCTCGCCGGGGTCGATCCCGAGACGCCGGCCGGGGATGTGTTCACCGCCGCGCGGGCGAGTGCCCTGCTCACCGCGGTGCGCGCCGACCCGGCGTACCTGAACCGGCCCGGCCAGGCCGCGGCGCTGCTCGACCTGGTCACGGTGGCACCCGCGACCGGGGACGAGATGACCCTGCGGGAACGGTTCGTCGGCTACCTGCTGACCATCGGCCAGCGGATGGCCCTCGAACCCGCGGCCCTGCCGGACGTCATCGTCGAGCACCTCGGCGTGGGCGACCCGGTCGACCTCGGCGTGCTGGGCGAGACCATCCGCCAGGCCCAGTGGCAGCATCGGGGTCGGTCCGGCCGGGCGCTGGCCGCCCGCTGCCAGCACCAGGCCGTCCAGGTCGCTCTGGAGCGGCACACCACCGAGCTCGACAGCCTGCTCGCCGAGGCTCACCGGGTCACCGGCGAGATACCGGCACTGGCCCACCTGCCCACCCATGCCACCGCCGACGCCGTGCGCGCCGTCGAGATCGACGGGCAGCCCGCCTACAGCTCGGCCGGTGCCCAGTTCCGGCTGGCCGAGGACAAGGTGCAGGAGCTGCTCATGGGCGAGCAGCTCTACACCAACCGGGGGCTGGCGATCCGCGAGCTCTACCAGAACGCCCTCGACGCCTGCCGCTACCGCCGGGCCCGCGAGGAGTACCTGGCCCGCACCACCGGGCGGCTGAGCGCGTGGACCGGGCGGATCAGCTTCACCCAGGGTTTCGAGCCGGACGGCGGTGCCTACCTCGAATGCCACGACAACGGCATCGGGATGGGCCTGCGCGAGCTCACCGACGTCTTCGCCGAGGCCGGCACCCGGTCGGTGGACCTGCCCGAGGTCATCGAGGAGATGGTCGCCTGGAAGTCCTGCAATCCGCCGATCGAGTTCCATCCGAACAGCCGCTTCGGCGTCGGCGTGCTGTCCTACTTCATGATCGCCGACGAGATCACGATCGACACGTGTCGGCTCGGCCTGGACGGCCGGCCCGGCGACCGGTTCCGGGTCACCATCGCCGGCCCGGGCAACCTCTTCCGGGTCCAGAACCTCGGGCCGGGCGCGGCCGCGGGGACCAGCGTGCGGCTGCACCTGAGCCGCGGGGCGGGCCAGGCCACGGTGTCCTGCGTCGACCTGCTGCGTCGCATTCTCTGGGTCGCCGAGTTCGAGACGCAGGCCACCGAAGGCGTCTCCCGCGCTCACTGGGCCCCCGGCGAGCTGGCCGACTCCGCTCCCGTCGGCGACGGTAGCCCGCTCCAGGGGTCTGCTCGCCGTTGGACGTCGCCGATCGTGCCCGCGGGCGACGGCGTCTGGTGGGCGAATGGTCTTGGTGCGCTGCTGTCCGACGGCCTCTGGGTGGGCCACACCGTGTTCGGCGTCGTTGTCAACCTCACCGGCCCGCTCGCACCCGAGCTGTCGGTCGACCGCAACGAGATCCGCGAGCTGGTCGACGAGCCGGCGGTGGACGGGCGGCTCTCGGCCGCGATACCCCGGCTGCTCGCCGCCGGCGCCTTCGAGCTGACGTACGAGTGGCTGTCGTCCCTCGCTCGCTATTTTCCCCTGGTCGCGGATGCGATCCTTGCCGCGCTGCTGGCCAGCGGCGCCCGGACCTGGCCGTCTGCCGAGGGCGCGGCGGTGCCGATGGAGCGGGTCGGTTGTTTCCCGCTCGATGGCGAGCTCCTGCCGGCGGCGCCGCGCCAGCATTTGGACAGCAACGCCGGCTACTCGTTCCTCCCCGATGCCCTCGTCTTTCGTCGGCTCGAGGTGTGGGCGACCGCCACCAGGCCCGGGCCACCGGCCGAGTCCCGATCCGTGCCGAGCGACCTGGTGCTTGCGGGTATCGGCCGGCCCACGTTCATCCTCACGAAGCCGCTGCGTGAACTGGGCATCGTGCTGTTCCTGGCTGGCCAGCTGCGCCGCCCTCCCGGCGAGATCCATCGGCGGATCGACGCGCTCGGCCTCGGCACGTGGAGCGGCAAGGCCACGACCGTCGCCGCCGTCACCCGGGACGACCTGCTGCTGCTCAGCGCCGATCTGGACGGCCGCGCGCCGTTGCTGGTGTCGGAGATGCCCCTGGGCCATGCCGTACTCGCCGCGCAGAGCCTCGGTCTCGGGCTCGCCGAGGTCGTCGGTCGGTTGCGGGAGCTGGGACTGGAGATCTTCCCCGCCGGAACTGGCGAACTGGAGGTGCGTCCTCTCGACCTCGTCCTGCTCAGCGCTGATCTCACCGGTCGGGCCCCCTGGCTGTCGCGGGATCGGGTCCCGCTGGCCCACGTGCTGCGCGCCGCGCTGCACACCGGCCTGACGATCGACGCGCTGTCCGCCCGCCTGCGGACTCTCGGGCACCGCGCCCACGTGCCGTCCGGCGTGCCGGCCACCCCGTTCGAGCAGGACGACGTTCTGCTGTTCAACGCGGACGAGCGCAACGCACTCGCCCGGTGGCCGGTGCCCGTCGGCTTCGTTCTGCTGGCGGCCGTGCGGACCGCGCGCTCTCCCCGTGAAGTCGCGCGCCGGCTCGCCGCACTGGGTCTTTCGGCGGCGCGGTCCAGCCAGCTGCCGGCGGCCGTGGACAGCTTCGAGCCCGAATTGGTCCACGCCGACTACTCCTGGGACTTCCGCCAGGCGGGGGCGCCGGTCACCCGGATCTCGGTGCTGCGCACCGCGCAGCAGACGGCCGCGCCCCCGGACCAAGTGATCACGCAGCTGCGCGGCCTTGGCTTCACGGTCGCGGACTTCGCCGATGCCGACCCGGCGGACACGCGGACGTTGACTGGTGGTGATGGTTCCGGGCTGCGGCGCCTCGCCCATGGCGACCGGGTCGGTCTGATCGACGTACTCGGGCTCGCCGGGACGCTGGGCCTGCCGGCGGAGTCGTTGGCGGGGCTGTTCGACCGCATCGGTATCGCCGCGCCCGACCTCACCGGTTTCGAGCCGAAGCCCGAGGACGCCGTCCTGTTCAGCACCCGTCTCGATGGCGCGGTGCTGTCGGTGGCGCGGGACCGCGGCACCGCCTTCCCGGTCGCCCACCTGCTGGCCGCCGCCACGCGGCTCGGCCGCAGTCCCGCCGAGCTTGCGGAGCGGGTCCGCTACCTGGGCGTGGCGGTTCCCGATCCGGACGGCTGGGATGCGTCGCCGCTGGCCACCGAGGACGTTCGTCTGCTGTCGCGCGACGCCGGTCTCGATGGCCCGTGGCTGCCGGCGAAGACGATGTCAGCCGCTCAGGTGCTGCATGTCGCGGCGGCGACCGGCCGGTCGCCGAGTGAGATTGCGCGCCGCCTCGGCGACCTCGGGTTTCGCACCGGCGCGGTGCCCGAGATCGCCCTCACCACAGCGGAGGACCGGATTCTCACCGCGTTGCTGAGCCCGGCGAACCCCCGGGGGGCCCAGCGGATCTGGGCGGAGCCCACCCGAGCCGGGCTCCTTGCCGCCGCGCGGCTGTCGGGCCGCTCGCCGTGGGACCTCGCGCGCTGGCTGCGCGGCCTTGGGCTGCGGCCGGAGGCCATGACCGCCGGGCCGGACGGCGTCGCGCCCTGGGACCGCAACCTCGACGTGGAGGTGACCGACGACGATCTCGACCTGTTGAGTCGGGACGTCGACGGGCAGGCGCCGTGGCTCGCCGACGGAGCCGTCCCGCCGGGACATGTGCTTGCCGTCGCCGGGCTGACCGGGCGGCGCCCGGCGGACCTCGTCGACGCGCTGTACCGGCTGGGTTTCGCGACGGCGGATCTCGGCGGCGAGGCCGTCACCGGGTACGCCGCACCGGCCGCCGTCGACGCGGTGGATCTCGTGCTGCTCAGCCGTGATCTGAACGGAGAGTCGCCGTGGCTGGCCGGCGGGCGCCTGCCGCGGGCGCATCTGTTGCACGCGGCCTGCGTGCTCGGCTGTGACGTCGCGGAGGTGCGGGAGCGCTACGCCCGGCTCGGGTTCGGTGTGCCGGACGGGATGCGGGAGATGGACCGCGTCGAGCGGACCGCGGTGACCGTCGCGTTCTACCGCGCCGACACCGCCGACCCGCAGCTGACACCGGTGTCGGCCGCCGCGACGCTCGGGGTCGCCGAGTTCACCGGCCGGGCGCCCGGCGAGGTCGCGCGGACCTTCACCGACCTCGATCTGCACGTCGACCACGGCCGCCTCGACCCTGCTGTGCGCCGCCTCGGCCTGGCCGTACGCCTCCCTGAGCTGGATGGGACGGCGTCGGCGGCGGGGCTGACCACACGGGATGTACTGCTGCTCAGCGCCCGGCTGGACGGTCGAGGGCCGTGGCTCGGGCGCGGGCCGGTGCCACTCGCCCACGTCATCGGCGCAGCCGGCTACCTGCGGTGGACGCCGGGCCGGGTCGCCGACCGACTGGCCGCGCTCGGCTGCGACGTCCCGCGGCTGTTCGACGCGGCCCGGGAGGCGTTCATCGACGGTGTCGACGGCGCGCTCGTCGACCTGCTGCGCGATCACCAGGGCCGGCATGTCGACCGGGCGTTCTCCCGCGCCGAGGTCCTCGTCGCGTCGTGGCGCTACCGCTGGACGCCGCGGCGCATCGTCGACCGGCTGGCCGAGCTGGGCTTCGCGGTACCCGCCCGGGCGACCTTCGACCGCTGACGGCGGCCAGCCCGCTGACGGCGGCCCGTCCGTCGACGGCCGGCCGACGGGCCCGCCCGGCCGGCGTCCCGCGCGCCCACCCGCGGGCGGTCCGTGGACCCGGGACGTCCCGTCAGGTCGGGGAGCCGGCCCACAGGTCGGGGCCGAAGACCTCGTAGCGGATCCGCTGCGCCGGTACGCCGCGGCGGAGCAGGCCGGCGCGGGCGTCGCGCAGGAACGGCAGCGGTCCACACAGGTAGGCGCGGGCACCGTCGGGCAGGGGGACCGCGTCGAGGTCGACCGTGCCGCTGTGGCGGGACTCGCCCCGTGACCCGCCGGCGCCCGCCGTCGCGCCCGTGCCCGTCGCGGTGCCGATGCCCGCCGGCCTGCCGACACCGGACTCGTACCAGGTGTGCAGCCGGAAGTCCCGCAGCAGGGCACCCATCTCGAGCATCTCGGAGCGCAGCGCGTGGTGGTCGGGGGAGCGGTCGGCATGCACGGCCACGACCGGGCGTTCCGGCTGCAGGCGGGCCGTGTGGCCGAGCATCGCGATCATCGGGGTGACGCCGATGCCCGCGCTGATCAGCACGAGCGGGTCGGCGCCGGTGGCGAGCGTGACGTCGCCGGTCGGCGGGCTCACGTCCAGGATGTCGCCGACCTTGACCTGGTCATGCAGGTGGGAGGAGACGGCGCCCGCGGGCGCGCCGGCGGGGCCCGGCACCCGGCGCACGGTGATCCGCAGGCTGCCGGCACCGGGCGCCCGGGACAGGCTGTACTGCCGGGCCTGCCGGCCGCCGCCGGGCAGGTCCACCGCGACGGAGACGTACTGTCCGGCGAGGAACGTCGGCAGTGGTTCGGGGCCGGCCGGCACGAGGTCGAAGGAGATCACCTCGGCCGTCGCCACCGTGCGCGCGGTCACCCGCCAGGGCCGCCAGACGCGATCCGGGTCCGCGCCGACGCGCTGGGAGATCCGACCCTCCTCGGCGATGAGTGCGGTGGCGAACAGCCAGTAGACCTCGTCCCACGCGTCGTGCACCTCGCGGGTCACCGCGTCGCCGAGCACCTCGCCGACCGCGGCGAGCAGATGCTGTCCGACGATCGTGTACTGCTCGGGCCGAACCCCCAGTGACACGTGCTTGTGCGCGATGCGGCGCAGCACCGGGGCGAACGACGACGAGCCCGGGCCGGCGAGAAGATGGCCGGCGTAGGCGACGATGGCCGCGGCCAGCGCCTGCCGCTGCTCACCGGTGGCCTGGTTGCCCTGGTTGAACAGGTTCAGCAGCTCGGGATGGGCGTCGAACACGCGCGGGTAGAACGCGGCGGTGATCTCGACGGCATGTTCGGCGACCACGCCCGCGGTCGCTCCGACGACGGCGGCGGAACGTTCGGACAGCATGGGATGACCTCCGGACTTGGATGCCGGCGCGCGGCGCCGGGCAGGGGCCCGCGGCGCGGCCCGGCCCGCCCCGGAACACGCCGGCACGGCACCTGCGCGCCTGCGCGTCCGGGCCGGGGTGTTGCCGGCCGGGAGACCGGGCGCGGCTGGCCCGGCGGTGGGACTGGCCTGGCGGTGCGGCTGGCCCGGGGGTGGGGCTGGTGCGGCGGTGCGGCTGGTGCGGCGGGCCGGCGGTGGCGGGCGATGTGGCCTGATGCGGGTGGCCCGCACGGGCCGTCGGCCAGGCGGTGTGGTGTGTGCGTGGCGTCGTCAGCCGTCCGGCGGAGCCCCCGGCCGTTCCTCGCGCGCGCCAGCCGCCGTGGGCGTGCCCGACGCGCCATCGGTGCAGGTCGGACGCCTCGCCTGGTGGGGACGGGTGGTGCGGGTCAGGCGCATGGTGACGCCCAGGCCGGGACGGTGCTCATCCGGGACCAGCTCCGCTTCTACGTGTTGTAGTAGCAGGACGGCCTCAGCATAGGTAACGGGGGCGCCCACGTCCCCGGATGGCGCCATGGCGTCCTTCACACGACGGTGCGCGCCCGGCGTCGCTCCGTGTCAGGACAGACGGTGGTGTCACGATTCAGCCGACTGGAAATGCCAGATGACCAGCGCCGGCACACCGGCCCTGGCGGCTCGCGCTGCTTCGGGCACCATGTCGTCCAGGCACCACGGCCACCGCTCCCACGGTCCCACCTCCGCGAACGTGCCCTGTTGGTCGGCCGGCCCCGACGGTTCGTCGGCCGGCGCGGAAGGCTCCTCGCAGCGACGCACGCGCAGTCCCACCGCCAGCGCGGCTCGCAGATAGTCCCCGATCAGGTGGCGGTGGGCACTCAGATGTCCAGGTCGGCCATCCGCACCGCGGACGGAGGGAATCGAGCCCAGCGCCACCGTCTCGGGGTGCATGTCGGAGATCACCAGGTGACCGCCTGGACGCAGGACCCGGGCGAACTCCGCCAGGACCGGCCCGAGCGTGCCGATGTGGGTCAGCGCCAGGGCGCACACGACCAGGTCGAACTCGGCGTCGGCCACGGGGAGCCGGTGCAGATCACCGAGCAGGAACTGGCCCTGCGGCACCCGAGTACGTGCGCGGGCGAGCATGTCGGGCGAGCGGTCCACGCCGATGACCCGATGGCCACGCCCGGCGAGAAACTCGGCGTAGCGACCGGTCCCGCACGCGGCGTCCAGAGCAACACCGACGGGCAGCGGGTCCACGATCTCCCTGACCACGGGTTCGTCGACGTCGAACGCCCCGTTGGGCCCGTCATACGTCGCTGACCACAGCCGATAGCCCGTAACCGTGTCCACCCGGTCGACTTCCACCGCCGCGTGTGCCAACGCCTCGTCGGCGAGCACTCTGCGTATCTCCGCGATCCGGGCCGCTACGAAGTCACGGTCAGACTCGCCGGTGAACGCGCGCAACAACGCAATGCCCTCAAGCCCAAGCAGGTACGCACGCGGGTCCTCGTACATCACTCGCCGGAGGCTATCGATCCGCCTCCGGGCAGGCCACTGCATTATCGGGCTCTGCAAGAACAGCGGCTCCGCTGCCCAGCCCCTGGTGGCGGCGCGTTTCCAGGTGGCACGATGTGTCACGCGTGGGGTGGTTCGTCTGGTTACCGCCAGCGGACGCTGGCCGACCTTCTCCTCGACGAGCCCTGGAAGGATCAGGCCGTGGATCAGCAGGCCGAAGGGCAACTGCGCGTCATTCGCAGGATCCTGTCGCTGCTCCAGGAAGTCGGCATCCCGGCCTGGCTGTTCGGAGGCTGGGGACTGGACGCGAGGATCGGGCGGATCACTCGCGAGCACGGTGACGTCGAGTTCTGGGTGGAGCGCCGCCACGCCGAGCGATCGAAGGTGGCGCTCACGAAGGCCGGGGCCGTGGCGCTGGCGACCCGGCCGCCGGCGGAATCCTGCGAGTTCACCTGGGGCGATGTTCCGTTCAGCACCGCGTACTTCGACAGGTGGCCAGACGGGTCATGCAGCCAGCCCCTGGGCCGATGGTCTGACTGGCTGTTCCCGCCGGGGTCCTTCGCCGAAGAGCGGGCGATGCTCGACGGCACGGCGATGTTGGTCATGAGTGCCGATGGCATGCTCGCGATGAAGGAGCAGTTCCCGCACCTGCGTCATGGCCGGCCATGGCGGCAGAAGGACGTCGCCGACATCGAGACACTCCGCCTGCTGGTCGCCCAGGAGAGGGCGGCCCAGCGGATACAGGCCGCGACGCGGGAGACGCCGTAGCGGGCCGGCGCGGGCACGATCCGTCGTTGTCGCCGCCGAGGTGTCGCGGTCGGCGAAGCGGCATGCGGGTTTCGAGGCGACAGTTCGTCGGCGGTCGTTCGTCGCGGCGAACGGCGGGGACGGCCGCGGCGGGTAGGTTCCGCGGTGATGACGGGACCGAGTAGGAGCGGGGGCCTAAACAGCCAGGGCGCCCTCTGGGAAGCAGTCGAGCGGATGGTCTCGTTCGGCCCGCGGCTGCCCGGCTCACCGGCGCACCACCGCCACATCGACGACCTTGACGCGCAGTTGCGGAGGCTGGGCCTGGCGGTGACCCGCCATCCCGTCCCCCTGGCCCGCTGGCTCGCCGACGACTGGGCGCTACGCGTCGTCGACGCACGAGGGGTGAGCGTCACGGTGCCCGTCGCCTCCTACCGTCCGTACTCCGGGGAGACGTCGACCCGCGGGGTGACGGCGACGGTGGTGGACGTCGGCGCGGGCGGCGCGGCGGACTACCGGGGCCGGTCGGTGGCGGGTGCGATCGTGCTCGCCGACGCGCCGGTCGCCCGGCTGCCCGCGGCGGTGCTCACCGACCTCGCCGACGCCGTCGAGCCGCCCGACGCGCGGGCGCTGCTCGCCGCCGAGGACTACTCGCGGGTGTGGCTCGGCGTCCCGGCACCACCCGATCTCGCCCTCGCCCGCCGGCACGGTGCCCTCGCGATGATCGAGATCCTCGATCTGCCACCGGCGCTGGCCGCCGGCCAGTACACCCCGCACCAGCAGCCGTACGCCGGCCTGCCGACCCTGCACGTCGACCGCGAGCAGGGCGCCCGACTGCGAGCCCTGCTCGCGGCCGGCCCGCTGCGGGCCACCGTCGTCCTGACCGCCCGCCACGACGACAGCTCCGTCGACTACCTGTTGGCCCGGCTGCCCGACTCCGACCGCGACCGCGACTGCAGCCCCGACCCCGACTGCAGCCCCGACCCCGACCCCGAGTGCGGCGCCGACCGAAACCGCGACCCCGACCCCCGCGGCTCGGCGCGGGCGGGCGGCGACGTGCTTGTCGCCACGCACACCGACGGGCAGAACGCGATCGAGGAGAACGGCGGGCCGGCCCTGCTCGCGCTCGCCGAGCGGCTCGCCCGCCGGGGCCCGGCCGCGCGGCGCAGGCGCGACGCGGTGTTCCTGTTCTCCCCGGCGCACATGACCGCCGACGCGGCGACGGTGAAGCCCGACGCCTGGCTGCGCCGCCACCCGCGGCTGCGGGACCGCCTCGCGATGGCGCTCGTCGCCGAACATCTCGGCGCGACGGGCTGGGACGAAGGCGGCGGCACCGTGCCCTACGGGCCGACCGGCCGCAGCGAACCCGTCGTCGTCGCCGTCGGACACAGCGAACGGCTGCGCCGGCTCGCGCTCGACGAGGTGCGGGCCGGCGGGCTCACCCGGGCCGCCGTGCTCCCACCGGCTGCCGACGGGCTCTACGGCGAGGGCACGTTCCCCTACCGGCTCGGCCTGCCGACGGCGGCGTTCATCAGCGGGCCGGCGTACCTGCTCCAGGTCGGCCCGGGCGACCAGCTCGACAAGCTCGACCCGGCGTTGCTGCACCGGCACACCGTCTTCCTCGCCCGCCTGCTCGACCGGATGCTCGCCCAGCCCCACATCGACCGGGCCGGGAATTCCTCAGCTCAGCGAGCCCAGAAAGGCGCGTAGCACCTGACGCATCTCCGCCGGCCGCTCGAGCCACGGAGAGTGCCCGGCGTTGTCCAGCGGCACCCACCGGCCACGCGGCGCCAGGTCCGCAACCTCGCGCGCCCCCGTGGGATCGGGGTCGCGCCTGCCGTGAACGACGAGCACCGGCACCGTGAGTCGCCGCAGGTCGTCGTCGATGCCAGCATCGAGTCGAGCCTTCCAGTCGCTCTGCACCGCGCGCGCCACCGCCTCGGCACGCGGATAGCCGTACAGCGGCTCGCTGTCCAGGACGGTCGCCGCCGCACGGCTGGCGAAGTCCGTGGACCACATCAGACGCAGGAACCGTGCCCGGTCGCGTTCGTCCCCGTTGCTTTCCAGGCGTGCGCCGAGCGCCGTCAACTCCTGGCGTTCAGCCGCGGTGAGGCGACTCAGCCGCTCGCGTTGCACGCCGTCCTTCCATCCCCAGCGGATGGCCGTCCCCGCCAGGTAGATGACGCCGAGCGTGCGGTCAGGGTGCGCGAGAGCGTAGAACAGCGCGAGCGCCGCACCCCAGGAATGGCCGCCGACCACCCAACGCTCATGCCGCCAGTGCGTGCGCAGAGCCTCCAGATCGGCCACGAGGGTGGCGATGTCAAACGGCCCGCTCGCCCGAGAGCGTCCACAGCCTCGCTGGTCGTAGAGGTGTACGCGCGCGACATCGTCGACCATCCCCGCGACGGGTTCGAGGTTGTTGGACAGCCCTGGCCCGCCATGCGCGAGAACCATCGGCGGCCCCGACCCCCGCGACAGGGTCCACAGCGACCCGCCCGGCACTGCGACCGCCTCGTCCGCTGGTTCCTGCGCGACATGGGACACGTGCACACGGTAGCCGTCGCTGTCAGAAGGCGCCGGCGCCGGCGCAGGCGCAGGCGTCCGGTTGCCGCCGGTCGGTGCGTGATGATTTGGTGTCTCACCAGGTGCTGCTGGCCGGCAGCACCGGATTCCGTCCAGCGGTGCCGGATTCCGTCCAGCGGTGCCGGATTCCGTCCAGCCGTGCCAGAGGAGCAGCGACGATGACGCAGGCGATCCCGGAGCAGTCGTTCGAGCTGGGCCTGGCCGGGAAGGCCGCGGTGGTCACCGGCGCCGGGGCCGGCATCGGGCAGGCCATCGCGGTGGCGCTGGCCCGCGTCGGGGTGTCGGTGGGGCTGGTCGAAATCGATCCGGAGCGTGCCGCGAGCACGCTCGAGATCATCGAGAAGGCGGGCGGCACGGCGCTGACGCTGCCCACCGACGTGATGGACACCGAGGCACTGGCCGGCTCGATCACCGCCGCACACGGGGAGTTCGGTCGGCTCGACATCCTCGTCAACAACGCCGGCGGGGTGAAGGCGAACCGCTTCCTGAAGCAGAGCGAGCGCAGCTGGCGCCGGCACATCGACATCAATCTGGTCAGCATGATCGCGGCGACGTCGACCGCCGCGCCGCTGATCGCCGCGGGCGGTGCCGGCGGATCGATCCTCAACATCACCAGCATCGAGGGGCAGCGCGCGGCGCCGCTCTACGCCGTCTACGCCGCCTGCAAGGCCGGCATGATCTCCTTCACCCGGACGATGGCCCTCGAACTCGGCGAGGACCAGATCCGGGTCAACGCGCTGGCGCCCGACCACACCGCCACCGCCGGCATGCGCGGCATCTTCGCCGGCCCGGTCGACCCCGACAACCTGCCGCCGCTGTCGCCGGAGCGCCGGACCGAGGTGGAGCGCTACGTCCCGCTCGGCCGCGAGGGCCACGCCGACGAGGTCGGCGACGCGGCGGTGTTCCTCAGCTCCGACCGGGCGAAGTACATCACGGGCGTCACCCTCAACATCGACGGCGGCGCCTGGGCGTCCAGCGGCTGGGGTCGCGCGGGCGACGGCTGGACCCTCTACCCCGGAGACACCTCCGTCACCCTGTGATACCGCTCCCTCGGGAGAGTTCGGCTCAGGCGTCGATGGGTGGGCTCAGACGGCTCGGGATCGCGATCCGGTTCCACGCGTTGATCGTCACGATGGCGAGGATCAGGTCCGCGGCCTCCTTCTCCGACCAGCTCTTCGTGACCAGTGCCCAGGTCTCGTCGGTCACGCCGTCCGGGCCGAGCCGGGTGGCCTCGTCGGTGAGCGCGAGCGCCGCGCGTTCGCGCTCGTCGAAGAACGGCGCCTCCCGCCAGGCCCCGACTGCGAACAGCCGGCGCGAGGACTCTCCGGCCGCGAGGGCGTCCCGGCTGTGCATGTCCACGCAGAACGAGCAGCCGTTGATGATCGAAGCCCTTAGCTTGACCAGCTCGAGGACCGTGCCGTCGACGTTCTGCCGGACGTAGCGCTCCAGGCCGAGCATCGCCCGATACCCCTCCGGCGCGACCTCCGCCACGTTCACCCGCTGGGTCATCTCCTGATCCCCTTCCCGACTGGCCGGGGCCGTGCCGCCCCGGGGCGGGGCCACCCGAACGGCGACCCCTGTGGGGAGGGACGGGGCCGCCGGCCGCGGTGTGACATGCCGCCCGCCCGCCCGCCCGCCGCGCCCGCGTCAGTCGCCGCCGCGAGGGGAGGGCAGCTTGCGGGCGATGGTCAGCCCGTCGGCGATCGGCAGCATCACGACCTGTACCCGGGAATCGGCGGCGAGCAGCCGGTTGAACTCCCGGACGGCGACCACCGCCGGATTCTCCGAGCGCGGGCGCACGACTTCACCGTATTGGAGAACATTATCCACGATAATGACCCCGTCGGGGTTCATGCGGGGAACAAGCAGGTCGTAGTAGCGCTGGTAGGAAACCTTGTCCGCGTCGATGAAGGCCAGGTCGAAGGTGGGTTCCTCGGCGAGGTCCGCGAGGCTGTCGGCGGCCGGCCCGAGGACGAGGTCTATCCGGTCGGTGACGCCGGCCCGCGCCCAGTGCTTGCGAGCGATCGTGGTCCATTCCTCGCTGACGTCGAGGCAGAGCAGGCGGCCGTCGGTCGGCAGGCCGCGGGCGATGCACAGGGCCGAGTAGCCGGTGAAGGTGCCGACCTCGACGGCCCGCCGCGGGGCGATCGCGGCGGTCAGGATGGTCAGCAGCGTGCCCTGTTCGGCGGGCACCTGCATCTCCGCCTCGGGCAGTGCGGCGGTGACCGCCGACAGGTCGTCGAGGACCTCGTCGGGCGGTGAGCTGTGCTCGGTCAGATATGCCGCGATTCTGCCGCTGAGAAAGGTGGATTTGGAACCTCGGCCGCCACCCCCGACGACCTGGCGGCGAACCGTCTCGGCACCGAGCGCCGTGACTTCCCGAATGCGTTGCGCCGGGCTTCTTGGCATGATCTGTGGGTACTCCCTCCCTGGTCGCTCGGTGCGAAAATAACCGTCCGGCATCGGATTGCCGGTGCGTTACCGCGATTCGGCCGGGAAAGAAACGGTAAAGATCACAGATGGGACCCCGGGCGGCGGCGGGCCCAGCGCGGGCCCGTCAGGCTTCTCGCCCGGCCTCGCGGTCCCGGTAGGCATCGTCGACGATGTCGAGGAGCCCGAACTCCGGTTCCGGGAGCCCGAGCTCCGAGGGATGCCGGAGGTGGCCGGCTCCGGCCCGCTGCGGCGGAACCGCCGCGGCGCTCTCGCCGGGCTGCGGGCTCGCCGACGGCAGGTCGAGCACGACGCACAGGCCACCGGTCGCGGCGGGGGCCAGCGTGATCGTCCCACCGTCGGCGGTCACCAGGGCGTGCACGATCGCGAGTCCGAGCCCGTGGCCCCGCCGATCGGCGCGCCGCGGCGTCCGGTCCGGGTCGGCGACCCGCCCGTCCGGGCCACCTCGCCCGCCGCCGGATCCCCGATCGGCCCAGGACCCCTGCTCGGTGTCGGGGTCCCGCTCGCCGGCTGAGTCCCGCTCGCTGTCGGGATCCCGCTCGCTGTCGGGATCCCGTTCGCTTTCGGCTTGTTGCGCCTGTCCCAGCTCGCGCCCGCCGGCCGCGCCGCCGAAGCGGCGGAAGGCCGCCCTGCGCTGCTCGGCGCTCATGCCGCCGCCGTTGTCGGTGACGGTGAGGCGGATCGCCGGTCCGGTCAGGGTCGGCGGGGCCGGCTGCGACTCGATCCGGATCCGGCCGCCGGGCGGGGTGGCCTCGAGCGCGTTGCTGAGCAGGTTGTCGAGGATCTGCTCGAGATGGCCGGGGCCGCTGGTCACGATGTGCGTGTCGTCGACGTCCCAGGTCAGCGCAATGTCCGCGGCGGCGGCCACCGGTCGCCAGATCAGGCAGCGCTGCGCGGTCACCGGCGCGAGGGGAACCCGCCGGGCGGCGGTCGGGGCGTGTTCGGCCCGGGAGACGGCAAGCAGCCCGTCGACCATGCGGGACAGCCGGTGGACCTCGACCAGGGTGCCGGCCACCTCGGCGGCCACGGTGGCGTCGACGTCCTGTTCGAGCAGCTCCAGGCGCAGCCGCATCGCGGTCAGCGGGGTGCGGATCTGGTGGGACACGTCGGCGAGGAAGTGCCGCTGGCTGTCGACGAGGGACTGGATCCGGTCGGCCATCGCGTCGAAGGTCGCCGCGACCTCCCGGACCTCGGGCGGGCCGCCGACGGCCCGGGCCCGGATCGTCAGGTCGCCCGCGCCGAGCTCGCCGGCGGCGTGTCCGAGCCGGCGCAGCGGGCGGCCCACCCAGCGGGCCAGCAGGATGGAGATCGCCAGGGCCGCCAGCGCGACCAGCAGGCCACCGACGGCGATCTTCGTCCACCGTTGATTGATCGAGGCCCGCAGGCCGTAGTCGCTGCGCGCGACCGCGAGGACCCCGACCAGACCGTTCGCGTTGGACACCGGTGCCACGAGGATCATGCGGTGCCCGTTGGCGTCGCTCGGTTCGAGCGTGATGCTGTGGTGGTGCGCACGGTCGAGGTCCTGCGGCGTGACCGGGATGTCCTCGCCGGTGTCGGCCACGGGGGTGTCGTCGGGCCGGTAGAGGCGCAGTTCGTCGGGGGGCACGTCCGCGCTGTCGCGGCGGGGCACCGGCAGCGGCGCGGCGTCCGGTGACAGCCGCCGCCACTTCACCTCGGCGACGTAGGCGTCGGTCGACGCGGACAACCGCAGCCCGAACAGGGCCCGGTCGTGCCGGGTGGCGTCCAGACCCATCGGGACGCACAGCCCGACGAGCAGCGCCGCGGTCAGCAGGAGCTGGGCGGCGAGGATCCGCCGGCTCATCAGCCCGGCAGCTCCTGCCGCCAACCACCCTGCACCGGCAGGCGGGCCGGATCGGCCGGCCCGACCACGCCCCGCGTGCCGGTGCCCCGCGTGCCGGTGCTCTGCGTTCCGGTGCTCTGCGTTCCGGTGGCCTGCGTTCCGGTGGCCTGCGTCGCGGTGGCGTGGGACCTGGCGGCCTGGGCGCCGGCCAGCCGGAAGCCGACCCCGTACACCGTCTCGATCAGTTCCGGTTTGCCCAGTTTGCGGCGGATAGCGCCGATGTGCACGTCGAGGACCTTCGGCGAGCCGAACCAGTCTCCCCAGACCCCGGTGAAGATCTCCTGCCGGGTCCGTACCCGGCCCGGGTCGGCGGCGAGGAAGGCCAGCAGGTCGTACTCGCGGGCGGTGACGGCGACGGGGCGGCCGTCGACGGTGATCCGGCGGCTGCGCCGGTCGAGCGTGAGCGGGCCGTGCCGGAGCAGGTCGGCGTCCCCACCGCCGGTCCGCCCGGCGGTGCGCCGGCGCACGGCCCGCATCCGGGCCAGCAGCTCGGCAAATCCGAACGGCTTGACCAGGTAGTCGTCCGAGCCCAGGTCGAGCGCCTCGACCCGGTCGGCCTCGTCCCCCCGGGCCGTCACGACGATCACCGGGATGTCGGTGCGCTCGCGGATGCGTCCGCACACCTGCGCGCCGTCCATGTCCGGCAGGCCCAGGTCGAGCAGCACCAGGTCGGGCGGGGTGGGACCGGCGATCTGGGTGAGGGCGGCGCCGCCGGTGCGCACCCGGCTCGCCGTGTAGCCGGCCCGGTCCAGCCCGCGGACGAGCTGCGTCCCGAGCCCGTCGTCGTCCTCGACCACCAGGACCCGGGCGCCGCCGGGATCGGGCTGGCGTGGCGGGTCCGGCATCCGTCCCGTGCGGTGGTGGCCTGCGGGCGTCGCCATCTTCCCAGCGTAGGACGTCCAGTGGGGCGAAGTGCGGCGTCCCCGCGGGTGTGAGCGCCGCGTCGCCGACCCCTCACCCACCCGCGGCGGCCTCGCCCTCGCGGGGCGGCTCGACGCTGGTCACCGCGGCGGCGAGCGTCGAGGCAAGTGCGTGCCGCGGCAGGTCGATCAGCCGGGCGGCGAGCAGATCGGGATCGGCGACGGCCCGGCGCGCGGCCGCCAGGGCCTCCCGCTGGGACGGCGCCCGGCCCTCGGCCGTCCGGACGACGCGGATCAGGCCGTCGCGCCAGACGTTGCCGATCTTGCCGTGCGGCCGGTCCAGCAGCCAGCGGGCGAGGCGCATGCCGGGATCCAGGTCGGCGGGGTCGACCGCGGCGAACGTCACCAGGCGGGCACCACCCCAGGCCCCGTCCCCGCCGTCGCCGTGGTGATCGCCGCCGCCTTGGTGATCGGTGGCGGCGTGGTGATCGGCGGTGGCGTCGTGCTCGGGCGTGGGAACCCACTTCGCCCGCAGCGGGTCGAGGGCATCCGACCGGCTGCCCCCGGCGCCCAGGACGGAATGATCGGCGGTCACGATCACGGCGAGCCGGTCGGCGTTGACGGCCAGCAGCAGCCGCGTCAGCCACGGGCCCGGATCGTCGGACAGGTCGGCGACGGCGGACAGCGGCCCGCCCGCTCCGGCGGCGGCCGTCGGCAACCCGCGTTCGAGGACCGTCGCAAGGTGTGCGTGGGCCGCCGCGGCCAGCTCCGGGCGCTCGCCGACGAAGACCGACCGGCCCGGCGCCGCCGCGAGGAATGCGGTGGCCGCGGCGAGGACGGGCTGCGCCGGCGGTACCGGCCGGCTCTCGGTGGACTGCCGGCCGCGGGTGTAGATCGCCGTCGGCACCGGCCCGCGCGCCGGCGCCGGGCGGTCGAGGTGCTTCCAGGTGGCCGGGGTCGGCTGGCAGACGTACATGTCGGCGCGGGCGCCGACCGCCTCCGCGCCCTCGTAGGTGTGGAAGGCCGGCCAGATCGCCTCGAAGACGAGCCCCTGGTCGAGCAGGGCCCGCTGCACCTTCCAGCCGAGGGTGGGCACCCGGTCGCTGAACCCGTAGGCGACGAGGACCCGGCCGCGCTCCCGGTCGGCGAGGCCCTGGGCGCCGCGGGCGGCGAACAACGACACGCCCTGCGGGGTGTAGGGCGGGTCGGTGAAGGCGAGATCGGCGCTGCCCGCCACCGACGGCGGCAGCCCGAAGCGCAGGTCCGCGTACAGGCATCGCAGCCGCACGCCCCGCGACCGGGCCGACCGGTCGAGGAACTCCAGCAGGTCCTCGTCGATGTCCACCACCGTGACCGCGGGCCCGCGCCGCGCCGAGCCCGGGGCCGAGGCCGCGGCAGCGGCCAGCAGGACGACGGCCAGCGACGTCAGGTCGTGGTCGCCCACGCACAGCAGATGGGCGTCGCGCAGGTCGAAGTGGGTCGCCAGCCAGACGGCCCGGCGGACCACCGTCGCCGCCGTGGCCGGCACGTGGTCCAGCTCGGCTCGGGGGCGCGGGGCCGAGGCGATGAGCTCGTGCATGGTCGTGACCAGCGCATCGTTGCGGCCGATCGCCGCGGCGAGGGAGTCGAGCGGGGTGCCCGCGCGCAGCTCGTCGTAGTCGATCAGGGCGCGGTAGCGGTCGACGGCGGCGGGCCGCAGCACGAACGTTCCACCGGCCCCGGTCCGCAGATCGTCGCCGAGGCAGCCGAGGATCTCCTCGACCGAGCGGCGCGGCAGCCCCGAGTCCTGGATCAGGGCGCGCAGGGTCCGCGGCCGCTCGGTCAGCGCCGCCACCACGCCGCGGGGCGCCCGTGCGTGCACCCGGTAGCCGTGCAGCAGCGTCGCCAACGACTCCCCGGGCACGGTCACGGACCCCGCCGGCGCATCGGGGGTGGGCGGCGGACCGGCCGGGGGCGGCGGGGTACGGGTGTCGGTCACGCAGATGAGCGTGACACCCCGCCGCGAGCTGTGATTTCACCGCCCCCCGGCTCGGCGGCTAGTCTCGTATCGTGCTCAGAAGGCTTGATCTGCGGGGTGCGGTGCCCTCCGCGGCCGATGTCCGGCGTCTGCTGCCCCGGGCCGCGATCGACGTGGACGCCGCCGTCGACGCCGTCCGTCCCGTCTGCGAGGACGTGCGGACCCGCGGCGACGCGGCCGTTCTGGACGCCGCCGCCCGGTTCGACGGCGTGCGTCCGGCCAGCCTGCGGGTGCCGCAGGCGGCGCTCGACGCCGCCGCCGACGCCCTCGATCCGGCCGTGCGCGACGCGCTCGTCGAGGCGATCCGCCGCAGCCGGGTGGTGCACCGCGCGCAGCTGCGCGAGGCGGTCACGATCGAGGTCGGGCCGGGCCTGACGGTCACCGAACGGTGGGTGCCGGTCGAGCGGGTCGGGCTGTACGTGCCCGGCGGGCGGGTCGCCTACCCGAGCAGCGTCGTGATGAACGTGGTGCCCGCCCAGGAGGCCGGGGTCGGCTCGCTGGCCGTGTTCTCCCCGCCGCAGCGGGACAACGACGGCCTGCCGCACCCGGTCGTGCTCGGCGCCTGCGCCCTGCTCGGGATCGACGAGGTCTACGCCGCCGGCGGCGCCCAGGCCGTCGCGATGGCCGCCTACGGCACCGCGAGCTGCCCGCCCGTCGACGTCGTCACCGGCCCGGGCAACGTCTACGTGACGGCCGCCAAGCGGCTCGTGCGCGGCGTCGTGGGGGTGGACGCGGAGGCCGGCCCCACCGAGGTCGCGATCCTCGCCGACGCCACCGCGGACCCGGCGTTCGTCGCCGCCGATCTCATCGCCCAGGCCGAGCACGACCCGATGGCGGCCTGCCTGCTCGTCACCTCGTCGGTGGAGCTCGCCGACGCCGTCGACATCGAGCTCGGCAAGCAGGTGCCCGCCACGCGCCACCGCGAGCGGGTCGAGGAGGCCCTCGCCGGCCAGGGCGCCGTGGCGCTCGTCGCCGACGTCGACGCCGGCCTCGCGGTCGCCGACGCCTGGGCGGCCGAGCACCTGGAGGTCCAGACCGCCGACGCGGCCGCGGTCGCCGCCCGGGTGCGCCACGCCGGGGCGGTGTTCGTCGGCCCCCACGCCCCCGTCCCGCTGGGCGACTACCTCGCCGGTTCCAACCACGTCCTGCCCACCGGCGGGACGGCGCGGCACTCCGGCGGCCTGGCCGTGGCCGCCTTCCAGCGCCAGGTCCACGTCGTCGAGTCCACCCGCGACGCGCTGCACGCCGTCGCCCCGCGCCTCGCCGCGCTCGCCGGGGCCGAGGATCTCACCGCACACGCCGACGCCGTGGAGGCTCGATTCCGATGACGATCCAGGCGTCCCACCCCGCCGAGGCCGGCCCCGCCGGGGACGACCGGCCCTGGCGCCCGCTCGACATCGACGGGCTGCCGCTGCGCGACAGCCTGCGTGGGCTGTCCCCCTACGGGGCGCCGCAGCTTGACGTGCCGGTGCTGCTCAACACCAACGAGAACCCGCACCCGCCGTCGATCGGCCTGGTCGACGCGCTCGGCAAGGCCGCGACCCTCGTCGCCACCGAGGCCAACCGCTACCCCGACCGCGACGCCGAGGCCCTGCGCGCCGACCTCGCCTACTACCTCACGCCCGACGCCGGGTTCGGCGTGCACACCGCCCAGGTCTGGGCCGCCAACGGCTCCAACGAGATCCTCCAGCAGCTCTGCCAGGCGTTCGGCGGCCCCGGGCGGGTCGCGGTCGGTTTCGAGCCGTCCTACTCGATGCACCGGCTCATCGCCCTGGCCACGGCGACCGAGTGGGTCCGCGAGGAGCGCGCGGCGGACTTCACCCTCTCCGCAGAGACCGTGACCGCGGCTGTCGAGCGCCACCGCCCGGCGCTGCTGTTTCTATGCTCGCCGAACAACCCGACCGGCACGGCCCTGCCCCTGGACGTCGTCGTCGCCGCCTGCGAGGCGATGGCGCGCGTCGGCAGCGGCATGGTCGTCGTCGACGAGGCGTACGCCGAGTTCCGCCGGGCCGGGGTGCCCAGCGCCCTGACGCTGCTGCCCCGCCACCCGCGCCTCATCGTCACCCGCACGATGAGCAAGGCGTTCGCCCTCGCCGGCGCCCGGGTCGGCTACCTCGCCGCGCACCCCGCCGTCGTCGACGCGCTGCAGCTCGTCCGGCTGCCCTACCACCTGTCCAGCTTCACCCAGGCCGTCGCCCGTACCGCGCTCGCGCACGCCGACGAGCTGCTCGCCACGGTGGAGGCGGTCAAGGCGCAGCGGGACCGTATCGTGGTGGAGCTGGGGGCCCTCGGCCTGCGGCTCGCGCCCAGCGACGCGAACTTCGTGTTCTTCGGCCTGTTCGCCGACCAGCGTGCGGTGTGGCGCGGCCTGCTCGACGCGGGGGTGCTCGTCCGCGACGTCGGCCTGCCCGGCTGGCTGCGGGTCACCGCCGGCCTGCCCGCCGAGGTCGACGCGTTCCTCGCCGCGCTCGGCCGCGTCCTCGCCGGCAGCGACGTCGCCGCGGACGGCATCGTCACCCTGGCCGGGGGCTGACCCCGCCGCTCCTGCTGCCGCCCTGCCGCTTCCGCCCTGCCGCTTCCGCCGCTTCTGCCGCTTCCACCTCGCCGCGCGGCTTTCGTCCCGCCGCTTTCGTCCCGCCGCTTTCGCCCTGCCGCCCCCTCAGCCGCCCCGCTCCGCCGGTCCCACCCGTGACCGAGAAAGACCGAGGAAGCCCCGATGGCCCGCACCGCGCGGATCGAACGCAAGACGCTGGAGTCCGACGTGCTGGTCGAGCTCGACCTCGACGGGACGGGCGTGGCGAGCTCCGACACCGGCGTGCCGTTCTTCGACCACATGATGTCCCAGCTCGGCAAGCACGGCGGGTTCGACCTGACCGTGCGCACCCGCGGTGACCTGCACATCGACTCCCACCACACGGTCGAGGACACCTCGATCGCGTTCGGCTCGGCGCTGCGCGAGGCCCTGGGCGACAAGGCCGGCATCCGCCGCTTCGGGGACGCGCTGGTCCCCCTCGACGAGGCCCTCGCCCAGGCCGCGGTCGACCTGTCCGGCCGGCCGTACTGCGTCCACGTCGAGCCGGACCTCGTCGGCCTGATCGGGACGTACGACACCACGCTGACCCGGCACATCTTCGAGTCGATCACCGCGTCGGCCCGGATCGCGCTGCACGTGCGGGTACTGTCCGGCCGCAACGCCCACCACGTCGTCGAGGCCCAGTTCAAGGCGGTCGCCCGGGCCATGCGCGACGCGGTGGCGCTCGACGCCCGGGTGGCCGGCGTCCCGTCCACCAAGGGTGTGCTGTGACCGGGCCGACGGGCCGGCGCCCGCGGGTCGTGGTCCTCGACTACGGCTCGGGTAACCTGCGCTCGGCGCAGCGGGCGCTCGCCCGGGTCGGCGCCGACGTGACGGTCGGCGATGATCTTGATGCCGCTCTGGACGCCGACGGGCTGGTCGTGCCCGGCGTCGGCGCCTACGCGGCCTGCATGGCCGGTCTCGACCGGGTGGGCGCCGGGCCGGTCGTGCGGGAACGGGTGGCGGCAGGCCGGCCGGTCCTCGGCATCTGCGTGGGCATGCAGGTGCTCTACGAGCTCGGCGACGAGCACGGCGTGCGCACGGCCGGGCTCGGCGTGCTGGCCGGCGAGGTGCGCCGCCTCGCCGCGCCGATCCTGCCGCACATGGGCTGGAACACGGTGCGCCCGCCCGCGGCGTCCACGCTGTTCGCCGGGCTGCCCGCGGACACCCGCTTCTACTTCGTCCACTCCTACGCGGCGAAGGCCGATCCCGACGCCGGCGACACGATCGGCGAGCACGGCGAGCCGTTCGCCGCGGCCGTCGAGCGCGGCGCCCTGGCCGCCACCCAGTTCCACCCCGAGAAGTCCGGCGACGCCGGCGCGCACCTGCTGACCAACTGGCTCGCCACCCTGTCCTGACGGCGGCACCATCGCGATCGCCGCCGCCATCGCCGCCGCTGGTGCCGGGTCGGCGGCGGGGTGAGTCAGCCGGCGTGGGCGGGGACCCGGCCGGCGGTGAGCGCCGCGGGCACGGGCAGGCCCAGGTGCTCCAGCAGGGCGGCCAGCTTCAGGTCCAGCTCGATGCCCACGATCGTGATCGCCCGGCTGCCGTAGCTGCGGAAGTGCGTGCTCGGCTGGTCGACGCTGAACCAGGTCGTGCCCGCCCGGTCGGTGTGGATCGTGGTCCGCAGCGGGGCGTGCAGCAGCACCCCCGGGTCATGGCGGAACATCCGCTCGGCGATCACATGGTTGCCCATCAGATATTCGACGCACCGCCCCTCGTCGCCGGCCGCCCGAAACATCCAGGTGAACTCGCCGCGCCAGTAGCGGAGGAAGTCGTGCGGCGCGTTCGGCGCGGTCGCGACCCGGACGTCGTCCCAGGTCGGCTCGCCCGCGGCGAGAGCAGCGAAGCGTGCCTCGTCGAGGGCGGGAACCGCCTGCTCATAGCGGCGGACCGTCTCGTCGTAGCTCAGGTCCGTCGCGACGGACAGCCGACGTACCTCGTAGCGCACGGTGCTGACGGCATCGGCGAGTTCGTGATCGGTACTGGTCATGCGACAGCCTCCCGCCTCGTCCGGCGTGGCGTGCATGGCACGCCGCGCGAACCGGCGGGATTCCCGCCGCTGCTCCGGTCGAAACCGGGGCATCGGTCACCGGTAGGGTTCGGGCCCCGCCCGGTCCACCCCGCAGCGTGACGAACCGCCTGACCTGCAGAAACAGGCTGGTTCGCACGTTGTGGACGTGCTCGTGCCCGCCGAAACTGCAGGTCGGCGGGCCGGGCAGGTGGTTCGAGCCTCCTTTGGCTCTGTAGCAGTCGACTCCTGTCGGTAGTCACCGCTGCTGGGACTGGGTCAGCATGCGGGTCGTTCGCGGCCTTTGATCCGGACTGGAGACCGCCGGAGCCGGACACACCACCCGCGCCCCGCGTCTCCCTCGTCCACGAAGGCCGGTACCAGCAGGCGCTGGCCGACTACGACCGCCAGGTCGACGAATGGCACCGGCGTGCCGGTGGCACGGTTTCCGATCCGGTGACCGTCGGGCGGGCCAGGCTCGTCACGTGCCCGAAGTGCGGTGCCCCCGAATCACGCCCGTGCACGGACGCTGCGAAGTCCCGGAAGGTGAATCACCAGGAGCGGCTCCGGCGGTTCCGTGCGTGGATGCGGGAGACCCATCCCCGGTACCCTCGGCGCGAGACGCTCTGACCATGTCGGCGTGACCGGCCCGGCCGAGGCGCGCCAGCGGGCGGACACCAAGGGCGCGATGTCGCTGAGAGCGATGCGGAACGTCAGCCGCGGCAGGCGGCCGGGCCTCCGGCCCTACCGGTGTTCCTCCGAGTTGGTGGCGGCTGCGGTGGTGTGCTCCCAGTGCAGGATCAGCTCGGCGAGCGCCTCGACTGCTCTTCGCCGTTCCTCGGCCGTCATGGGTATGGTCTCGACCCGCTCGATGACCATGTGGCGGGCGACGGGTTGTCGTCGTGCTTTCCGGGACGGTCCCGCGCCAGCTTGGTTGCCGGCTTCCGTGCTCTCCGTGCGGGAATCGTCCTGGGCGTGGTCGGGACCGGCCATCAGTAGCGTGCCCCCTTCAGGCTCTCTGGCCTGTATCGGCTGCGGGGCACTCTATTGCTGCTGGGAGCGGTTCCTGGGCGACCACGGCGTCGCCCTTCGCCGCCTCCGATGGCTTGTTCTGGTGTCGGGTTGTCCCAGCGCTCGCGCGGTTCGTCCACGTTTGCCTGTTCCCGGCCGGGTAAGCGCGTTTCCTGTTCGGCCGGTTGGAGGCCGCGGTTGTCGAGACCCACCAGCTGCCCCCACTGGCTGTTGGCGTATGAGGCCGATCGCCCGACAGGCTGGTTGATCGGGTGAGATCATGATGGGTCGTGTGGAGGAGCCGGAACTCACGCGGTCGTGAGCCAGAAGATCGCGAGATGACGGTACGCGAGTTCTTCGCGGCGCTTGCCTTCATCGCGCGGGACGCGTGGAGCCCTACGCCCCGGCCAGATCTCTACTTGCACTGTGATGTCTGCGGCGGTCCGACCCCGCACTCCAGCTATCGGCGGATCATCTCAGCGACCGAGGTGAATCCGACGCTCGTTGCCGCGCCCCCGGAGCCGGTCTGCGCGGTGTGCCGCGATGCGCATCCGCGCACGCTCGGCGACGAATCACCCTGCGACACGGCCATGGTGTGTGTCGGCCGCCGACGGCGCCGCTGGCGTTCGGGTAGGTCCCGGAGGCGGTGCGGCGCGCGATTCGAGGTTCCCGCGTCCGCGCCGACCGTGATCTGCCCGTGGTGCAGCACGCAGCAGGACGGGCCAGTCAGGCATTGATGAGCTATCGACATGGGGCTCGCCGATGGAGGTGCAGGTGGATGGAAGGCGGCGTGGAGGTCGGCGTCTGGGGTGTACCGCGACCAACTGATCGAACCGCCGGAAACGTTGTTCACGGGACAGACCCTGCCGCGGGCGAAGGCTCCAACCGGTGGACGGCGGAGGGTGAGATCATAGCCTTGTGTCGGACAGCGGTGGACCTGAGACAGGGCAGCAGTTCCTCGTCTCGTACGTCGTCGACGACGCCGAGTGGGCGGAGTGGGTCGCTTGGACCTTGGAGTCCGCAGGCCATAGGGCATTGATCCGCGCCTGGGATGCCGTGCCTGGGTCGCATCCTGTCGCTGACCTGCAGCGGACGCTGGCGAGTGGTGCACGCTCCGTGGTGGTGCTTTCGGAGGCTTATCTGGCGTCGGCGACTCGAGGCGCGGAATGGGAAGTTGGCTGGGCGACGGACCCCGCCGGGCTGAACAGGCGCGTGCTGGTTGTCCGGGTGGAAGACTGCTTGCCCCCGGCGTTGCTGGGCCAGATCCAAGCGGTGGACCTGTTCGGGATCGACAGGGAGACGGCGCGGGAGCGGCTCCTCGAAGCCGTCGTAGGTGGACGGCGCAAGCCGGCTACGGAGCCGGGCTTCCCCGGAGGCTTCCAACTACCTGACGCGAGCATCGGGACGCTGTTGCCCTTCGAGTTGCCCCAGGTGTGGAACGTCCCCCCGCGGCTGGCACGGACCATTCATCGTGAGGAGTTCCTCGACGCGGTGCGCGATGGCCTCTCGGGCGCCGGTACCGCCGCTGTCTGCGCGCTTTACGGGATGGCCGGGACTGGTAAGACGGCGCTCGCGGTCGAGTACGCCCACCGCTTCGCCGACGATTTCGATGTCGTGTGGTGGATCAACGCGGGTGACGCGGCGGTGGTCGCTGGGCAGGTCGCGGCGCTGGGAGTCAAGCTCGGCCTCTCCGACGACGCCGGCTGGTCTGAGGTCGCCGCGTCGCTGAATCGAGAGCGGCGGCGCTGGCTGCTGGTACTCGACGACGTCAACGAGCTGGATGTCGTCGATCCGTTCCGGCCGTCGGGTCCGCACGGGCGACTGCTGGTGACTTCCCGTCTGGTAGGGCTCGACAGCGTCGGTGCGGCGGTTGAGGTCGGCGCATTCAGCAAGGACGAGGCGGTCAGGGTACTCGTCCCTCGGGTCGAAGGAATCAAGGAGACGGAAGCCGGGTGGATCGCGGATCTGCTTGGCTACCTGCCGCTGGCAGTCGAGCAGGCGGCCAGCTTCCTCGTGCAGACCGGGCTGCCCCCGGCCGAGTACGTCCGCTTGTTGATCGAGCGGCTCGGAAGCTTGCTCGACCGCGGGCGCGTGGCGGATCGACCCGGCGTGACGGTGGCAAATCTGTGGAGGCTTTCGGTGGCACGGATTCAGGCGGAGCGGCTGGCAGCGGTGGAGCTGCTCTCGCTGTGCGCTTTCTGCGCCGCTGATCCGATTCCCCTCGACCTGTTCACCGATGGTGCCGCAGCGGCACTGGCGGACGGGCCGCTGCGGCGGGCAGCCAAGGATCAGCTCGACTGGGCGGAGACCGTCGGGGTGCTGGTTAGTTTCAGTCTGGCGCGTCGTGCCGGATCAACGCTGACCGTTCACCGGCTGACCGCCGCAGCAGTCCGGGAGGACATGACGCCAGCCGATCAGGCTGCGGCCACGGTTGGAATCATCCGACTTCTCGCCGCCGGGCTACCCAACGCCTCTGAAGATCCAACGAGCTGGCCGCGGTGGCGGCAGCTGATACCTCACGTGCGGGCAGCGCTCGACGGCATTGATGACCAGTGTGACGTTGTGACAGCTGGGCTGGTATCAAGGATCTGTGACGTCACCGGTAGGTACCTCAACCAGCAGGGACAGTCCGAGGCCGCGGTTCTTTACCTAGAACGAGCCCTGGCGCTCGACGAATCGCGTCTCGGTCCTGACCACAGGGATACAGCGGCCGCCTGCAACAATCTTGGCGCGGCCTACATTTCTGCTAAGCGGACAACGGAGGCGATCGATCTGTACGAGCGGGTTGTCGCCGGCCTTGAACGCCTTCCGGGTGTCGATCACCCAGACACGTGGCTCGCGTACAACAACCTCGCTGAGGCCTTACGCGCGGACGGGAGGACCGACGAGGCGATCGCGCTCTACGAGCGCATTGTGCCCCGTTTCGAAGCGGCATTCGGCGTCGGAGACCGAGCAGGGTTGACCGCCCGCCACAACCTGGCATGCACCTACCGGGCCGCGGGACGGCTGGCTGAAGCGACCGGCCTGCTCGGGTGGACCCTCGCAGACGCCGAGCGGCACCTGGGCCCCAACGATTCGCTGAGCGTGCTCATACGTGGCAGCCTCGCCGACTCGCTGGTAGTCGACAACCCAGACCAGGTGCAGCCCCACGAGCGGACCGTCGACGAATTCCAGGAGCTGTTCGGACCCGATCATCCGAGGACACTAGTCGCACGACACAACCTCGTGTGCGCTTATCAGGAAGCAGGAAGGACCGCCGAAGCTCGTCCCATCGCCGAGCAATTACTGGCTGACCGTATACGCCTACAGGGGACTGTTCACCCTGACGCGCTGGTAGCGCGAAACAACCTGCTACTGGTCTACACCGAGCTACTCGGCGTAATAGACGCGGTCGATCGGTTCGAACAACTGGCAGTAGACAGCACGCGACGGTTCGGACCCGATCACCTGGTGACGCTACTCGTCCGCCACATGCATGCCACGGCGTACGCGGACGCCGAACATGCCGATGACGCGATTGTGCGGTACAAGAGCCTTTATGCTGACTGCGAACGCGTCCTAGGTCCTGATGACACCCTTACCGTCAACGTCAAATTGATCATCGTTTCCTACGAACGGCGCGGCGAGGTTTGCTGAGTCGCACGCCCTCGCCAAAGTTTCGCGGGCCGAAAACACCTCTCGAGGGAGAGTCCCTTCCCTGCCAGTGCCGCCGCCGTTCCTTGACGCAGGTGGTCAGCCGCTGTTATCCGAGCCAGAGGGTGGCACCGAGGGCGGCGAGCCTGTTCTTGCGGGTCTCGTAGTCAGGTATGGCGCGTTCGACCAGTCGCCAGAAGGTCGGTGTGTGGTTTCGTTCGTGGGCGTGGGCGAGTTCGTGGACGAGGACGTAGTCGACGAGACTGACCGGGAGCTGCATGGTCGCCCAATGGATGTTGATTCGGCCGGTGGTGCTGAGCGAGCCCCATCGGTGGCCGAGGTCGCGGATGTCGAGGCCGGTGATGTCGACGCCCATGCGGCTGGCCCAGGGACGGATGCGGGGTGGTAGCCAGGTTGCCCCTCGGTGCCTGTACCAGCCGATCAGTGCTGCGGCGCCGTCGATGTCTGTCGCGGCCAGGCTGCGGGGCAGGTGTATTCGGCCCCGGATGAGGCGCACCGGGGACGCCGGGGTTCGGTGGCGTCCAGCGGCTGGGCGGCCAGCCCGGGGGAGGACACCGCCGTCGTCCACCGTCGGATCGTCAGTGAGGAGCAGGCGGTAGTGCCGGCCGAGGTAGTCGAAGCCCTCTCCGTTGACGAACTGCTTCACCGGCCGAGGGGAGAGCAGGACGTCCTTCTCCGCAAGGCGTTGGTGAATCCACGAGCGATGGCCGCGTACCCACCGTGCCAGCCGGTCCGGGTCGGCGTCAGTTGGGGTGTGCAGCAGCAGGGTTCCGTCCCGGTCGACGGTGATCCCGACGGTGCGACGGAGCTCGGAGGCGCGGACGACGAAGTCCAAGCCTCCGATCGTCATCCGCACGCTCTCGCCGCTTGTCATAGAGCAAGCGTAGGGGGTCGGCCCGTCGGACTGCGTCGACTGGGCCGGTGAGACGGTGTGGTCTACGCTCGCCCCTCCTGCTGCTGTCAGTTCGGTGGCGCATTTAGCCGACCGTGGGCGGGACTGTCGTGATAACCGCAGCGTGGTTGTGCCGTGCCAACTCGACGATCTGGTCGGCGATGGCCTCCGCCCGGTCCTGGTCGAACAGGTCGTCTCCGTCGATCGACACGTCGCTGACCGCGACGGTGATCCAGCTGTGCAAGCGTTGCTGGGCGTGAGCGTTCCCCCAGAAGTGCACCCTTCCGATCTCCCTACGCAGATGATCGACAATGAAGGTGACCAGCTCGGCGACGGCCTCGACGGCGACCGGTGTCATCTCCTTGCCCTCGGCGACCCGTTCCGCGCGTAGAACGTCGAAGAAGAGACGTTCGATCGGAGTCAGCTGGACACCGTCAGGCGCGTCGTCGGGATTCTCGGCAGCGGTCCGCCCGGCACGTGCTTTGTCGATCAGGTCGCCGAGTTCGAGGGCGAGCTGGTCCCACTGGTCACGGAGCCGGTCGAGGATCTCGGACAGCTGCTGGGACAGAGTGCGCGCGCGAACCGGGTCGGCGTCGAGCATGCCGCTGATGTGGTGGCGTAGGGCGTGCTCCATCTCCGACGCTTTCGCCCGCTTCGACGTCAGTCCGCCGACCTTCTCGTCGAACTGGGCGTCGGTGAGCGACACCGGTGGGATCTTCTGGCTGATGCCGAGCGCGACGATGTGGTTGTCGATCAGGCGGCGTACCTTCTCGCCGTAGACGGAGACGTCGAAGTCGGCGTCGTCGCGGTCGTAGCGTCGCCGCGCGAGCAGGCCGATCACCCCGAACGCCTTCGTGTCGGCGACATAGGGCAGTGCCTCCTGCCGTGGCAGGACCGTCTCCAGACTGCGGGTCAGTGCCCGGTAGGCGACCTGGAACGCGGCCCGCAGCGCGTCGTCGGCCAGCAGTTGGACGCAGCCTTCCTGATCAGCCGGGGTGTGGAAGCGCTCCTGGCCGCGGTCGGTGAACAGCGCGCGGACCCGGGCGTGCCGGTCGGCCAGCAGCGGGAGCTCGTCGGTGATGCTTGCCAGCGCCCCGTCGACGTCCTCAGCCGCATACGCCTCCAGCGCGGCGTGCAGATGCTTGGCAACGCCGAAGTAGTCGACGACGTAGCCGTTGGCCTTGCCCCGCGCGGTGCGGTTCACCCGAGCGATGGCCTGGAGCAACTCGGCTTCCTTGATCCGCCGGTCGAGGTAGATAACCTGGTCCACGGCCGCGTCGAAGCCGGTCAGCAGCATCGACTTGACCAGCAGGAAGGCGACCGTGCTGGTCGTGGCCGGGTCCGGGGTCGGATCGTCGGGCGCGGGCAGCGGCTTCTTGAACTCCTCGATCACGATCTTCTGCCGGGCCTCGTCGGTCCAGTCGCGCCAGTCCTTCTCGTTCTGCTCGCCGGAGATGACCGGGACGAAGTCGAGCCGGGCGATCAGGTCGCGGTACGGCCAGGCCCGCACGTCGCGCAGCCGGGCGCGCCCGAGGCCGGGGATGCCCTCGGCGGAGGCGGCCCGGTCCGCGGCCTCGGCCGTGCGCAACTCGGCGGGCAGCGCATCGAGTCGGGCAACCATCTCATCGCGGGCGGCCAACAGCGCTTCGCGGTAGCGCACCGCGGCGAGCCGACTGGTCGCGACGACCTGCGCTTTGAATCCGCCGGGCAGCGCGGTGTCGACGTAGTGGCGGAGCATGTCGCGGGCCTTCGCCGCGATCATCTTCTCCGCTTCGAGAACGTTGCCGGTCGCTCCCCATCGGCGTCGGATCTTCGCCAGCTGCGTGTCGGTGAGGTCGGGAAACATGTCCTCGAACAGCTCGTCGAGATCCGCCGCGTCCTGAACGTCGCTTTTCGTCGTACGGCCCTCGTAGCGGATCGGTACGGTCGCACCGTCAGCCTCGGACTCGCCGATGGTGTACCGGTCTAGATACGGGCCGAAGATCGCATGGGTACGTTTCCGTCTCCCCATGATAATCGGCGTCCCGGTGAACCCGATCCTTGCCGCATTCGGCAACGCGTCCAACAGCACGGCGTGCAGCGTGCTGCTGTGCGAGCGGTGCGCCTCGTCCACGAGCACGACCACGCCCTCGGACGGGTCCAGCACCCCGAGTGACTTCACCTCCAGCGGGGCGTCCTTCGCCGCGTCCGGGTTCCGATACTTCTGGATCATCGCGAAGAGCAGCGCCTTGCCCGGAACAGACAGCAACGAGCGAACCTGCTCGACCTTCCTCGCCGTCCGGGGTGTCTCCCCGGTTAGCTCGGCGGTCTTCGCAAGCTGCGCCTGGAGATCCTTCCGGTCGGTGACCACCACGACCTTGAAACTGACGAGATCGGGATGCGTCCGCATGGCCCGGATCAGGAACACCATGGTCAGCGACTTACCCGAGCCTTGCGTGTGCCAGATGATCCCGCCACGCCGGTCGAACTCGGCGTCCACCACCCGGGTCTTGCCGGTGATCAGACGGTGGATTGTGCGCTGGACAGCCCGGTACTGCTGGTAGCGAGCGACGATCTTCACTCTCCGGCCGGCCTGCGCCGGCATGAACAGCGTGAAGTGCCGGACGATGTCCAACAGCCGCTCCGGGGCGAGCATGCCTGCGACGAGCCGCTGTTGGCTCGTCAGCTCGCTCACCCCGAGCACTCTGGCGACCTCGACCTCCGGAGCAGGTTCGGTCGTCTTCCACTCGGCGAAATGATCCGGATCCGAGGTGAACGTCCCGACCTTCGCCACATCCCAGCTCGTGGCGACAACGACCTGGTTGGTGTGGAACAGCCGCTCGTTACCCTCCCGGGAGACAGCCCCCCGTTGGTCGGCGTACCGAGCCAGCTGGCGAATCGCCTTCGCCATCGGAGACGACGTCGTCGGGCTCTTCGCCTCCACGACCACCAGCGGGATGCCGTTGACGAACAGCACGAGGTCCGGCTCGATGTAGCGGCGGCCCTGGCTGCCCGGGATGTCCACCCGAAACTGGTTGACCACCAGGAAGTCGTTGTTCGACGGCGTGTCCCAGTCGATGAACCGGACCCGCCGGTTCCGGCTACCGTCGACCTCTGGAATCCCCTCAACGGGCACACCGAGCAGCAGTGCCTCCGTCAGCTCCTCGTTGATCTCGACCAGCTTGGTCGCCTTCGGGCGGGTCAGCGCGGCTACGGCCTGCGCGAGCCGGCCATCGTCAAGCCACGGCCCGCCGTCCGGTCCCGGATTGATCCGCTGCAGCGCCGCCCGCAGCCGACCCTCCACCAGTACCTCGGAGAACGACGTCCGACCGCTCGCCATCGGATCGTGCTTCGACCCGGCGAGATGAGCCCAGCCCAGACCACACAGCTGCTCGACGAACGGACGCTCAACCAGCTCGAACTCAGCACCCCCGGTCATGCCGTCAGCGTATCCACATCCGACACATCCCATACACCTACCCGCTTAGCTAGGAGATCATCCATCAACCCCTGCTTAATCAGAAGAAATTTTTCAAGCTCGACTTGCTCGCAGGACAACCGCGACCCTGAGTAGTCGATACCGCTGACCAATCGGCGCTGCTCGCTGATAGCGGGTACGGGAATTGGGAATTTGCATAGATCCCGCCAATAAATTGCCGCCACGCTGGTGGTTCCTGTAGCCAACCTCGCCAGCCTGTTTCTGCCAAGCCCCCAGCTCATATATGCATTGACGAATTCGGGTAGCACCTCGGGTTGGAAGCGTATCCTAAGAATATTGTTATCACAAATAGCTGGCGGCAAATTTTTTGGCCATACGGCCGTCTTGCCGACCAAATCTGGCGTGTTCCGGGTATTGAATAGTAGATCTCCGTGTTGGAGTTCGAGGTGGCCTATCGACGACCCGACGATCGACCGGGAGATGTGTTCGGTGTGCTCCATGTTGAGCATGCCGCCGGAGATATTTCCCATTTTTACTAGTAGTATGTTGCCGTCTTTCCTGCCCCTTAGTGGAGTGCCTAGAAGTGTTTCGCGTACTATATCGCCGAGCTGTACCCAGCGAACGTCCCGTGAGCTCCCATCGGAGTTGTCGGCGTGGCGTGATTCCCACTCGCCTAGACGCTCCTGGATGATGCCCGCGCGCTCAATATATAGCTTCGCTATGAGGCGCTCCGTCGACCGAACTGCCTCATCTACAGTGTCTAAGACCTCGGTGATCTTCTGTTGCTCTGACAAGGGTGCGATGGCTACCTTGTAGGAACCAATCTGATTCTGATTAACAGACGGGACCGCTCCATCCTGAACGAATCTGGAAAAGTCAATCGTCTGCATCAGCCAGTACAGGTACCGCGAGCTGATGCCGGGACGCGGTGCGACGGCGAGCATGTTATTGTCGAGAAGGGTGTCTTGCGTGATCAGTCGGCGCCTGTTCTTGAGTAGTGCGGCTCCGACTTTCGCAAATGCAACCGCCCCCGCCGGGCAAGGCTTCCATCCAAAAAATCGACAAGTCCGCGAGGTCACGTAGTGTTCGGCCGAGTTTAGTGCGACATCATTCCCCGGCCGAGACATGTCTCCAACCTTAAAAAAGGGAATATCACCCGAAATTTTACCCTGCTCGACCTCCGGAAAAGCGTATCCGGGCCAGAATGTTACTATGGAGCCTAGTGAAGTCGTAGTCCATTGAGTGGAATTCGACTTACTCATATTCGAGATCCTTGAGATAGTCGGCGAGCTGTGCTGTTGCAGCGGCGCGGACATATTCGAGCTCACGCAGGGAGACCGCGTACTTATCCCACCAATTCTCTACAGCTATGGCCACCTGGCGGAGATGGATTGCGACACGTCCGTTCAAATGCTCGGCGAGGGTCTCAAGGAAGAGACGGAGCACTAGGTCTTGGACCTCGGCGGTGGTCAGCTCGGCGCGGGCCTTCTCCAGCCGAGTGACTACCTCACGGGTCAGCTCGCGATGTCGCCGCTTCACCGCGGTCAGCTCCCGCTTCGAGGAAGCTAGCTCCGCGGGGGAGAGTCGTTCGATATCGGCGCTCTCCTCGCCGGCATCCTCCTCTTCGCCGTCGTTCGCCGGGGCCGTACCTGCCTTAATCTTGGCATCGAGTTCCGCGCGCTGGGCCTCTACCTCGGCTAGCTCGCCGAGAAAGTCGGTGAGGAGCGCCCGGACCAGCCGGTGGTCGAATGGGTCGGACTTCGACTTCGAGTCCTCGGCGGCGGTGATGATGGTGGTCACCCAGCCGTCGAGCACTCCGTTGTAGCCGTTCGCGGCGAGGGTGCGCAGGTCGAACTGGACGGCGTCCCACCAGCGGACGAACACGCCGGCGACTTGGAAGCGGTCGAGCAGGCCTATGGGGGTCAGCGCCGCGGAGAAACTTGCCAGCAGGGCTGTTCGTGTGGTGCGTAGCCCGCGCGCCGCTGCCAGCCTGTCGAAGACCTCGCGGTTGCGCTCCCACCAGGCGGAGAGCGCTTCCGCTGCCTCGCGTTCCCGGGTGAGCACCCCTGGGTGCTCCTCGACGAGCCGCCGAAGGTCGTCTCTCGTCACGTCGGCGAAGTTGAGGTAGTTGGCATCCCGGTCGACGAACACCGCGCCGGGGTCGAACCCATGCGCGGCGAACAAGTTGGCCTTCGCCGTGACCTCGGCACGCGGCACTCCGCCGTGCAGGTGGGCGCGGACGTCCTGCGGCTCGGGGGGCGGCGCGTTGTCGGCATACCGGCGGATGTTTAGGTTGTCACCGCCCGCGCGCAGCTCGTCCCGGGTGACGACCTTCGCGTAGCCGGGAATGTCGGTGAACTCGCGGTATGCCGCGACGATCTTTTCGACGTGTTCCGGCATGAGGTAGTTCTGTGCCCGGCCGGCACGAAACTCTGCGTCCGCGTTGATGAACAGCACCTTGCCGGCGCGCTCGGCCGGCTTCGCCCCTGGCGCCCGCAGCACCAGCACGCAGGCGGGGATGCCCGTCCCGTAGAACAGGTTCGGTGCCAGCCCGATCACAGCTTCGATGACGTCGTCGTTGAGGAGGGCGGTGCGGATGTCGCGCTCGGTGCCACCGCGGAACAGCACGCCGTGCGGCATGACTGTCGCGGCGACGCCGTTCGCGCGCAGCACCGCGACCATGTGCTGGACGAACATCAGGTCAGCCTTCTTGCCACCCTCGGGAGCCCAGCCCCACCGGAACCGGTTCTCCCGCTCCATCCCCTCCCGGCTGTAATTCAGGGAGAACGGCGGGTTCGACAGCACCCGGTCGAACCGCTCCAACTCTCCGCCGGAGACGTGCATCGGCTCGGCGAGGGTGTCCCCGTTCCTGATGTCCGCGTCGGGGATGCCGTGGAGCAGCAGGTTCATCTTCGAGATCGACCAGACGCCGCCGTTGTACTCCTGGCCGGCCAGCCGTAGGTCCCGCGGGTCACCGCCGTGCTCGGCGACCCAGTCCCGGGCGAGGATCAGCATGCCGGCCGAGCCGGAGCATGGGTCGTAGATCTCCATTTTCGGCTTCGGGTCGACGAGGGCGACCATCATCCGCACGACCGCCCGCGGAGTGTAGAACTCACCGCCCTTTTTACCGGCCGAGTCAGCGAACTCCCCGATCAGATACTCATACGCGGCACCCAGAAGATCGGGAAACTCGAAGTCCTCATTCCGCAGCCTGACCGTATTGAAGTGCGCGATCAGATCACGTAGCTTGCGGTCCGGGATGCGTGACTGGCCGACCGTCCGGGTGAAGTCTATGTGTTGGACGACACCTTCGAGCGCCGTGTTGTTGCACTCCTCCAACGCAAGAAGCGCCTTGTTCAGCTCGTCGCCGACGTTGTGGTGTACCTGGTCCCGCAACCGAGCCCACCGGGCCTCCTCCGGGACGTAGAGGGTGTCCCTGTACCGTGCTCGGGCGGTGGCCCGCTGCTCGGCGTCCGCGCGGCTGCGCCCTTCAGCGATGAGCTGGGCGATGACCCGCTCCTCGGCGACCTCAAACTCGTCGGACGCGCGCTTGAGGAACAGCATCCCGAAGATGTATTCCTTGAACTCCGAGGCATCCATCTTGCCGCGAAGGATGTCCGCCGCCGCGTACAGATGCCGTTCCAGCTGCGGCAACGTCAGCTTGCGCCCCAACATGTCCCCCTGCTCGTCTCAGATCCAACCGCCGGCCGGCCGTGCACGGGTCGCCCCTGCCGGCAAGGCTAGCCGCAGCCCCGACATGTCGGACAGCCTGCCACCCACGGCCCTGAACCCCCGGAACGGACGCATGCCATCACGTGGTCTGCCGGATCGGTCGGCCGTCGCGCATCCGGTCAGAAGATCGTCACAAGCCATCTTGGGCTTGTACACGGGGCACGCCGACAAGCCGGGCAGCGCCCTCCGCTACGTCACCGGCGCCGCGTGCGAGGCCGCCGGCCCTGGTGCACCAAGGGCAGTCGGGATCTTGTCGGCTGTCCTGGAGCGCACGATCGCGCCCTCGCGGGTGGTGCAGGACCGAGGCACTGTCGGTGGGGTCGTCGTGGAGGCGGACGGCGGCGAGCATGAAGTGGTTGACGGCCTCGGCGGTGGGCAGCGCGTTCAGCGCGATGACACTCGCGGCCGGGACGTCTGGGACGTACTGCGCGTTGCGCCGGTCGGCTGCGGAGTGCATATCGATCGCGAGCTGGGTCGAGTCGATCAGCCCGTTGCACCACAGACAGCCTTCGGCAGGCAGCAGCAAGCGAGCCGCGGCGTGGATCTCACCGATCTCGCCGTCCGGACCCACCGGGATCTTGACGCCTACCTGGCTGGCGGGGATCAGGTACCGGTGGACGGTGAGGTTGACCCAGTGCCGGGCGGAGTGACTGTCCGCAGCCAGAAAGATCCAGTCGCAGGTGGTCAGCGCGTCGCGGGCGTCGGGATGCTCGACACGTTCGGCGATGGCCGTGATCTGGATGGCGGAGTTGGCTCGGCGCGCGTTGCGCGCGGCGACATCGACCTTGAGTTCGCCGACGTCGTCCGGTTCGGCGGCGAGAAGCCTCGGCAGGTTGGTGACTTCGACCCGGTCGCCGTCGATCAGGACGAGTTCACCGACGCCGAGGCGGGCGAGGAGTTCGGTGATGATGCTCCCCGCTCCGCCGAGGCCGACGACCGCGACGCGCATCCTGGCGAAGGTCTGCTGCCCTGCCGTGCCGAACAGCAGCGCCTGCCGATCCCACCGTGGGGCGGTGCCAGGTGTGGGTGCCGGCCGCGGGCGGAGCCGGATGATGTTGTTTCCCGGAACGACGGTCTCGGCGAGGACAGCGCGGGTGCCGTCGGGGAGCCAAAGGTCGCCGGCGGCGGCTCGGGGGGTGAGGACGAGCCCACCGACGATCTGGCCGGTGATCTGCCGCAGGGCTGGGTATCCGCGTTCATGGCTGGCTATGTCGATCGTCGAGAACGCGACAGCTCCGGGCTGGAGGATGTCGGAGTGGTTGTGGACGGCGAGGTAGGCGAGCTTCTCGTCGCGGGCGCGGAGGGCCTGGTCGCGGACGAAC
Organism: Frankia alni ACN14a; assembly: GCF_000058485.1. Lineage (NCBI taxonomy): Bacteria > Bacillati > Actinomycetota > Actinomycetes > Frankiales > Frankiaceae > Frankia > Frankia alni. Next base: position 5,414,365 of record NC_008278.1, on the reverse strand, counting down.
GTCGCGTCGAGCGCCCGGTAGCCGGTCGTGCCGTCGACGAAGTCGGTGCCGTCGGCGGCAAGTATGACGTCGCGGGCCAACAGCCGGGTGCCGCGGGGGCCGTCCGTGTAGCCGGCGAGGATGACGGCTCCGTGCTCGTCGCCGTCGGAGAACAGGTGGTCGGCCAGCATCGTCCAGAGCCTGATCGGGATGGTCAGGCTCCAGCCGGTGGCCGGCGGGTTCACTGAGAGGTCAGCCATGTCAGGACCTTCTGGGCCTTGAGCGCCGCGTTGTCGACGGCGGGATTCCAGCGTTTGGAACTGCGGGAGAGCTGAAGCGCCGGCCGATCCCGCCAGGTGACGCTCTGGATCGCAGAGCCGAGTGGCTGGCCGTCGGTCCTGGTGAGCAGGCCGGTGTAGTGCGGGTAGACGTCGGACGCGGGGTAGGTGGCGTTGAGGTGGAAACCGAGCCACGTCGTCGGCGGGTCGTAGAGCGGGGCCACATCGATGCTTTCGACGACGATGTAGGCGCCGCCGGCGCCGTCCGGGACGACGTCCACCGCGGTGTCGGCGAACTGCTCCCGGACAGCGTCGATGGCCTCCGCGACGGCCGCGGAGAGCGCGGTCACGAGTTGTCGTCCGGCGCGACCGCGATGAACTCCTGCTTCGGGTGAACCCGGATTGGGTCGCCATCGCCGATGACCCGGTAGCGCTGGCCCTCCCGGACCGACAACTGGAAGCCGACCTCGATCGCGACGCCCTGCTGGACCGCCGCCTTTTTGATCTCCAGTCCGGTGACCTCCCGGTCCGGGAGGTCGACCCGCTGGCCGTTGACCGTCACCGGGATACCCGAGGGACGACGGGCGAGCTCCGCCTCCACCTCCGCTGCGCTGGCCATCCTGCCTCTCCTCTCTGGGCGCCGGCTCCGACACCCATCACGACGCCCGCCCGTCACACTCCCCAGGTGGGGTGGTCGGGTAGCCGTCTTCTGTCCTTCACCCATGGGGTGAACTCGACATTGACAGTACACGACCATCCTGGCTGCGATCGGAGCCGGGGAGCCGCCGCAGGCCGGTATGGTCGCTGTGATCTGTGTTGACGTCGTCAGCCCCGGGGTGATAGGTGGAGGCGGGCATGCTGCTGATCTACGACAACGAGGGGCTTCGGCGCCTCGCCGTAGATGCTGCGTTCCGGCCGATCGAGTGGGAGCCGGACCTCGTCAGGTCCTACCGCCAAAAGCTCCAGTCGCTGTTCGCCGCGAGGGACCGTGAAGATCTGCGGCAGGTCGCGTCCTTAGACCTGAGAGCTGAGAACGGTCGTGACGGGACGCGTTGCTCGATTCGGTTGGTAAACGGGTCGAGGTTGTTGTTGACCTTCGATGACTCCAAGACAGACCAGGTGACGGTGGTGGCCATCGTCGGGTCCAGCATGCGGGAGGCAGCGTCATGAATACCGGACCTGCGGAAGCCTTCCCGGTGGGTGAGCACCTCCTAGAGGAACTGGACGCGCGGGGGTGGTCCCAGGCGGAATTTGCCGAGATCATCGGCCGACCCGCACAGGTGGTCTCGGAGATCATTTCTGGTAAGAAGGAGATCACGCGAGAGTCGGCAGCCCAGATCTCGGCGGCGCTCGGCACAAGTCCCGAATACTGGCTGAGGTACCAAGACCAATATCACCTGTGGCGACAAGAACAGGATGAGGGCGCCCGCAGGAAATTGGACGACGTGAGGCTACGGGCCCGTCTGACGGAGCTCGCACCCCTTGCCGTCCTACGCAAACGTGGGATAGTCACTGCGACTACGCTCGGTGGGCAGGCGGACCAACTATGCCGGCTACTCAATATAGACCACATTGGGGAGCAACCTAAACTCCCGATGGCCGCGCGGCGAAGCAATCTTGGCGATCAGGCGTCGTCTACCCAGCTAACGTGGCTAGCCTGCGTGCGACGGCAAGCAGAGAGCCAGACGGTTTCAGTCTATTCTCCAATCCGACTGCGAGGGTTGGCTGAACGGTTGAGCCGCGACCTGCAAAATCCACAAGCTTTCGCCGACTTGCCAGGGAGATTTGCGGATGTTGGTGTTCGGCTAGTCTATGTGGAGGCATTCCCTTCCAGTAAGATTGACGGGGCCGCGTTCAGTATGGGCGGGACGCCCGTAATCGGAATTTCTGGTCGCGGTCAACGGCTTGATAAGGTGCTCTTCACCATCTTGCATGAGGTGGCGCATGTCGTACTTGACCACATCACCGACACTGTGATCCTAGACGAGGAAAACGGCAACGGCAGGCATCAGGAAAAAGATGCCAATGAGCTCGCCGCGAAATGGGTGCTACCCAGCCCGATCCCCGCCATTCCAGAACGCGTAGGTCGGACCTGGCTAACGGCGGTCGCCAAGAAACTTGGTGTACACCCAATTATTATCGTCGGTCGTTTGCAAAACGACGGACTTCTGAATTGGCGCAGTGCCCTCGCGAAGAACGCGCCCACGGTTACGAGCTACTTGCAAGATTGGGAAAATCGGTAGGGTGCATTTACTGGCAGCCTTATTTGACTGGAAGGAGTCAGTGGATGATCTCAGGGTCTACGCCCTCCCCTTCTTGACTATCGGATGGCGTGAGCTACGGGGTGCTTATCTACGGCACTCGGCTATTCAGTGTAATATGTGTGTCGCCGCGTAGCCGAGTGACGAGCTTGCGGGCGGTACCTGCACCGACGTGGAGGCGCTTACGAAGGGTTTCGGCAGAGATCGGCCGCTGGTGCTGCTGCCAGTGCAGGACGTCCTCGGCACGTGCCCGCTGGAGCGTGTCCTGCTCCCGTGCGCCCGATCCCTCTCGGCGTGGTCCCGCCTCGACCGGACCATGGATGTGCGGCACCATAGGCTGGTCGACCCGGATCGACTCGGGCGAGTCGCCCTCGGCCTGACCGTCCAGCACAGACGTGCGCGCCGAGGAGGCAGGCGAGCACGTTCACCTTGTCCTCGGGTGGGCGGAGGCGAACGGGGTCAGCGGCCACAACGCACCGTCGTCCGCGATCCACACCCATGCCGCGCCGGACGCCGCGGTCGGGCGGCCCTATACTGCGACCGCGCGGGAAGGCGCTCGCTCTCGCTGGTATAAGGTATCGCCGCTCGCCAGCGGCAGCGGCATCGAGGTTCGCCGTGCGCACCGTGAACGTGCTTCCGTCGTCGGCGACATCACGGGCTGCCCGTCGGCCGGAGCGCAGAACATCCCGGTGACGGCCGTATCGGGGAGGCTGCGATCCTCGACAGGTGGATCTCGCTGAGGCTGTGGAAGCTATCCGGACCAAGGCAAGGGTTAAGGGCCAGAGTAACGCCGATCTTGTAAACTTGGTCACGAGACACGGCGACTTCCCGAAGGGGCATGTGGTCGTGCCCGTGGCCTGCATCAAGGAGCACATCGACCTGAGGCCCGCCGAGGCGCTTCACAGGCTCGCTATCGCGACGCGGCCACGTCCCCACGACGACGCGGCCGAACTTTACCGGCTGTGGGGGCTGGCCCGCTACCACGCGTTCTTTGAATGCGATAGTTCCGACGGGTTGCTTCGAGTCAGTAACACGGGGGCGCAAATTGTGGGGACCCAGCGCCGCCATGTCTCCGAGGATCTCGGCATCGGTTTCGGTGTCCTGCTCGCCGAACGGTGGCTACAGGCCTCAGCCCCCAGCCCGAGGGCGCTCAACCTGGTCGACCCGGTTGATATCGACGTTGCTCTGCGCTGGGGGTCGCTCAGCGTCGCAGGCAGGGAGATCGAGGTGAGTGCTGGACATCGATACCCGGACTACCTCCTCGTCGCGAACGACCCCTCGAAGTCTCCTCGCCATTTCCGCGTGCACGTTCTTGAGTGCAAGGGCACATCCGATCCCAGCATCGCCGTGCCGCAACTCGCGAGGGCCACAGGCCAACTGGGTAGCCTTCTCGTCGATGGCCAACGGCCGTCCGGACTGGCAGTGAGTACCGTCGCCGCAGGCGACACGGTGCAGTACCGGGCGCTGGAACTCTCGGGGGATGACAGGCTCCACGAGGCGCCCATGGATCTTCTGACACCTGACCAGACTGTGCTCGGCTTCAATACAGCGCGAATACGGACGGATGCAAGTCCGCTAGATGCACGGTTGAGCGATCTTCCATCTGAAGTGCTGGTGGCCGCAGCGCTCCGCGTCTCCTGGGCGCGGCTCGCCGGTCTCGCAGATGACGCTAATGCTGCCCGCCGCTGGGCTCCGAATGCCTGGCGCGGCGATCTGGCCGGTCGGCCGTCGGTTGACACTGCGCGGCTGGAGCGTCCGCCGACAACCAGAACCCCATACGGCGAGGCTGTGGGACGCCGGACCCGGATCAGTTTTGGCCGCCAGGCACTCACTGTTTTCCATGGCGTCGCGAAGCCCATCATCAAGGCTTTGTCAACAGACGGCCCGGGCGCTGTGCTTAGCGCGCAGGCGAAGTTCGCGAATGAACTCTCTGCCCGCCATCGGCGGTCTCAGGCAAGGCAGACAACTCGGGCACATGCAGCCTCACCCGACGGAGCCATCCTCTCGATCTCCCTAAGTTCATGAACAGTTCCCGCGAACATCCCGAGTGTCGAGGGCGATGTGGGTATCAGTGCGCAGCTGGGTGACCAAGCCGCGGGCGGTCCCCATACCGACGGCGAGCCGTTTACGCAGCGTCTCCGCAGAGATCGGTCGTTGGTGCTGTTGCCAGTGCAGCACGTCCTCGGCCCGCGCGCGATGCAGCAGGTCCTGCTCCCGTGCGCCCGGATCGTCGTGCTGAGTTGCCGTCCCGCTTGGCGCGGTTGCTCCTTCGGCCGCGCTGGTTGGCGGCATGCCCGTCACGGCGGCCGTGGTTCTGTCAGGTGCATCCATGACCGGGCTGGGAGATGGCTGGGCGCTGGCCGTGGTGGTCTGCATGGCCTGCAGGAGCCTCGGGCCGATCTCGGACCATCCGATCAGGAGGAGGGGTCCGACGGCGTCGAAGGCGGCTTTGCCGTAGTGGCCGGTGATGAGGGGTTCGGCGATGTTCAGCGCCAGGGTGACCAGGCTGGCGAAGATGAGCAGCCGCCGCGCGGAGCGGATCACATCGGCGGGCCCGTGGTGCAGGGCCAGATACCGGGTGCCCAGAAGGCCGACGACGGACAGGTCGACCGCGGGTGCGACGAGGACGGCGACGTAGGTGGGGACACCGAGGTGGATACCGAGAGCGGCGACGTTGCCGAGGCCGAACAGGAACGTCAGCCCGACCACGACCCCTGCGATCGCGGTGACCAGGCGGACCGGCGTCGCGGGAACCGCCAGGTATGCGGAACACTCGTTCGATCCGGTAGATGATGTCTCGGTTGGCGTGGTCACCGGGCATCGCCCCTGGTCACCGGCCGCGTGGAGACCGGACGGATGGTGATTTCTGGCCCCTGGACCAAGATCAGGCGGTTCTTATTGTGGTGCGTTAGGTCCACGAGCCGGCCCGTCGTGCTCGCCACCCGTTGGTGGCTTCGCGGCGGGCCGCAATTTTTTCGGGGGCGACCCCCGAGCCCCCGGGCGGCCGGCGTGGAGCTGGCCCAAGGTGGTCAGGTGGTCTCGGGCGGGCCTTCGGGATCTCGCGGGCGCGATCCGTCGGCGGGGCGGTGGGATCATGGCGTCGTCTGGTTCATGACGGGACGCCGTGGGGAGATTCTGGAGTCGTGTCCGGTTCGGCCCCCGGGTGCGGCTGTTCGTCCCGCCGGGCTTCGACACCACGCCGATCGACGTCGCCCTGGAGAGGCTGCCGGCCACATCACCAGGTGGCAGTGACCACTGCTACTGGCCCCGACCCAGATTCTGGCCAGCCTCACGGGCGGCGTGGTCCGGGACGACTCGCTTGATCTGCTCACCGTGCGGCGTCGGGTGCTGGCCTGGTATCCCGACGATGTGGATGCCCCGTAACAGATGGGTGCCAATGCCACGACCTTGCGCCTCGGGGAGCAGCGCGATCTCCTCGACGAAGTCGTACTTACTCTGGTGGATGACACACGCGTAGCCGACGGCTCGCCCGCTCTCCTCGACCACGGCAAATGGCAGGTCGGCGAACTCCCTGTCAGCGGTTATGCGCTGTTCCGCATCGTCCCACCCCGACGTCTGTCCGACGTATGCCCGTAGGGCGGCTCGCCTCACGTCGAAGAGGAACTCTCGATCGCTGCTCAGAGCGGGCCGAACCCGAAGGTCATGGGAGCTTCGCGTCGAGCCGTTCGGTGATCGCGAGAACGGAGGCGTCGACGGCGCCGAGCGGGAAGTCGCTGTACTTTTCGACCAGTTCGATCATCCGGTCGAGGTCCTGGCGAGCCAGTGGGATCAGGCTGATCTGTCCGGTGCTGATGGAGCGCAGGAACGCGGCTTCGGCGCAGGTGCCTTTCTCCCGTTCGAGCATGAAACAGACAGAGCCCCGGTCACTGCAGAGATCAACAGTTGGCCCTGGTGGTGCCGCGTGGTGCCGAACGAACTGTGGATGATCATTTATTGATCTTGTTTGACGATGGCCGAGAGTGATTGCTGACGCGGGCGGGGGTGCAGCGTGGGGGGTGTGCGTCGACCCGAAGATCCCGTGAGGGCGCCTCACTCGCCCATTGTTTGAGTGGAAGGGAACTACGGAGATCGGAAGCGCCTCGACAGACTCGCCTCCCAGGTACTGGGCGACATCCCGGGCAGTTTGATCGTGTGGACGGAGGCTCAAAGGTCAAGCTCAGGTCGGGGGGTGTCGGGTGTTGGTTCGTCGATCCTCGGCTGCTCTCCGCGGCGACTGTCGTGTCGGCTGGGCCAGCCTGCGGTGCAGCATCTGTCGGCCGACGGCGAGGGATGATCTCGGCCGCGGCCCTCGCGGCGGCCCGATCGGCATCAGCGAAGACCGAGGTGCAGACGTCACCGGTGAAGTGGACGGAGGCGTGGCCAAGGAGCTCGGAGACAGTCTTGAGATCGAGGGTGGCGCGGTAGGGGATCGACGGCGGGACGGTCGGAGCCCGGAGGCTTCGGCTTGACTGTGCCCACGCATGGTCCGCCGCACAGAGCGGATGGCCTCCGATCTGGGTAAAGAGCGCCGATACCGAGCGTCTCGGCCGCTATGACGTCAGCCCCGACGAGTCCCAGGCGGCGCGGCGCTGGAAGCCGCCCGTCAAAAGGCTGATGGCCGAACAAGGTGTCTCCCCGCTGCTCGACACCTGCCTCCTCGTGCCCAGCAGGGCTTGCGACGTGCCGCTCGGTTCGTGCGCGCCGAGGATATGGCGGGCGCTGATCCTGTACCAGACCAGAGCATCCCATCACCTAGACGGACAAAAGTTCTCGAATGCCCATCGCCGAGCCGCTTGATCTCCTACCCTTTGGCCGACGGTCCTGACAGGAGGAGTCACCTTGCTGCTTCCCCATCAACCGGTTGACGGAACGCTCACGCACCGCTCGCACACCGGGGCGACCGACATCGGCAAGGCCGACATCAGCGGAGACGTCTACTGCGAAGTGAGTGGCCTCTATTATGCCATTCACCTGAGCAAGCAGGCGGTCGTCTGGATCGGCGGCATGGACAAGCTCTTCGATCAGTTCCTGAAAGCGGCCATGGAGGGGCTCGAGGAGCTCGCGCCGCTCTTCGAGGCGGTTAAGGCGTATATTGATGTTGAGGTGGAGTCGATCAAGGCGGTGTCGGCCCAGGTGTCGGACGGAAGGGTCAAACTGGAGGGGTGGATTCCCGATCCTGCTGTGATGCCGGTGCCGGACGAGGGCTACGTCCCGCCGGGAGGATGGAACCCGCCGGACCCTGTGAACGGCCTGCGGTGGTGGACCGTGAACTCCATCAACCTCTACAAGAACCGTTGGACTTTCACTGCCACCAATTCGAATCCGGACGAGTCCGTGTCGTCGGTCTACTTCTCCACGGGGTATGACGGGAACTCCATGCACACTAACCCGGAGGATTTCAGGGGCACCTATGGATGGCCCTGCCTCAAGGACTACAAGCAGTTTGACAGTGGGCTGGATACATGCACCTTCGTCCCCCGCACTGGGATGTGGTGGCTGTTCAACGACACCTACTGTGCGCGAACGGACGGTAACGGAGCCTCGGTCACCTGGTCGCCGTCGAAATTGACGGATATCTGGAGGGGGCTCAGCCGGATCGACAGCGGAGAGTTCGGCGAGGAAGAGAAAGAGCAGTGGGCCAACGGCATCTCCTGTGCCACGGCCTTCGGCGACTCCTACCTGTTCATCGCGGGAAACCGGGTCGTCCTGCTCGATGCAAGCAGCGGAGATATGCTGCCCATGGGGCCTTGGGCCCGTCCTTTGGGTGTGACTGACGTATGGCCGGCTCTCGCGAACCTGCCAGATGCCGGCATCATGGACGGCCAGGGGCCGAAAGCCGTGTACTGGGACGTCAGTGGCGATGTGGAGATGGTGTTTTTGGTCTTCCATAGCACACTCTTCACCAATCGCTCCGACTACCGTGACCCGAGTGGTTTCATGTACAGCTTCATAGCGTGCCAATCCGACACGGCGAGCTCGTACTACAGCTGGAACGCCATGTTTGACTACCTGAACGGCCCGTGGCCGTACCCCAGGTGCGATTGACCGGCGTCGCCCCGGGGTGACGCCACATCCGGCCGGCGCGACGCGCAGGACGCCGGCCGTCGCCCAGCCATAGTCCAAGATCTGCCACTGCCGAGCATCCCGGTCGGGAGCGACGTCGTCGAGACGGGTCGTCACCGGCGGTGCCGGCGGCAGTGATCTCGGGCCGTCGCGCGTGGCCGTAGGGTGGCCGGTGTGACGCTTACTCTGCTTCCCGCCGTCGATGTGGCCGACGGGCGGGCCGTCCGGCTCGTTCAGGGCGAGGCCGGATCCGAGACCTCGTACGGTGATCCGCTCGAGGCGGCGCTGACCTGGCAGCGTGACGGCGCCGAGTGGATCCATCTCGTCGACCTCGACGCCGCGTTCGGCCGCGGCTCGAACCGCGAGCTGATCGCCGAGGTCGTCCGCTCGGTCGACGTGGCCGTGGAGCTCTCCGGCGGCATCCGCGACGACGACTCCCTCGACGCGGCGCTGGCCACCGGCGCGGCGCGGGTCAACATCGGCACGGCCGCCCTGGAGGATCCCGACTGGGTGCGCCGGGCGATCGACCGGGTGGGCGACCGGATCGCCGTCGGGCTCGACGTGCGCGGCACGACGCTGGCCGCCCGCGGCTGGACCCAGGACGGCGGCGAGCTGTTCGAGGTGCTCGCCCGCCTCGACGCCGACGGCTGCGCCCGCTACGTGGTGACCGACGTGCGCCGCGACGGCACGCTGACCGGCCCGAACGTCGAGCTGCTGCGCTCGGTGACCGCGGTGACCGACCGGCCGGTCGTCGCCAGCGGGGGAGTGTCCGCGCTCGCCGACCTCGTGGCGATCGCCGCGGTGCCCGGCGTCGAGGGCGCGATCGTCGGCAAGGCCCTCTACGCGGGTGCCTTCACCCTCCCCGAGGCCCTCGCCGTCACCTCTACGGTCGTGGCGGGGTGAGCGTCGCGGTTCGGGTGATTCCCTGCCTCGACGTCGACGGCGGGCGGGTGGTCAAGGGCGTGAACTTCACCGACCTGCGCGACGCCGGGGACCCGGTCGAGATGGCCCGGCTCTACGACGCCGAGGGCGCCGACGAGCTGACGTTCCTCGACATCACGGCGTCGAGTGGCGACCGGGAGACCACGTACGACATCGTCCGGCGCACCGCCGAGCAGGTGTTCATCCCGCTCACCGTCGGAGGCGGGGTCCGTTCCGCTGACGACGTCAACCGGCTGCTGCGCGCCGGGGCCGACAAGGTGGGGATCAACACGGCCGCGGTGGGCCGGCCCGAGCTGGTCCGCGAGTGCGCGCACCGGTTCGGCAACCAGTGCATCGTGATCTCGGTGGACGCCCGGCGCTGCCCGGATCCGGCGGGTCCCCGCTTCGAGGTGACTACGCACGGTGGTCGCCGGGGAACCGGAATCGACGCGGTCGGCTGGACTTCGCGCGTGGTCGAGCTCGGTGCCGGCGAGATCCTGCTCAATTCGATGGACGCCGACGGGACCCGGGACGGCTACGATCTGGAGATGATCTCCGCCGTGCGCGCCGAGGTCGACGTGCCGGTGATCGCCAGCGGCGGGGCCGGTGACCTCGCTCATTTCGCGCCGGCGGTCGGCGCGGGCGCGGACGCGGTGCTCGCGGCCAGCGTGTTCCATTTCGGGCAGCTGCGCATCGGCGAGGTGAAGGCGGCGCTGCGGGACACGGGCGTTCCGGTGCGCTGACCGCCGCCACCACGCCGGCGCCGCTGCCGTGACGTGTTGACGGAGGGTGACGATGTCGGAGCGGGTGGCGGAGCCGGGGCGACAACCCGGGGTCATCGGCCAGGGCTTCGCGAACCTCGGGCGGGGCATCCGCGACGAGCCCCGCCTGTTCGCCGTGGCAACGGTCGGTGGCTGCCTGTTCACGCTGACGGGGGTGGCGAGCTCCCTCGTGCTCGGCGAGGCCACGGACCGGGTGGTGATCCCGGCGATCCGGCGGGGGTACGCCGACTGGTCGGGAGTCGCCCTGGCCGCGGCGGCGCTGAGCCTCGTCGGCCTCGCGCGGGCGCTCGGCATGTTCCTGCGCCGCCTCGCCGGCGGAACGGTCGTGTTCCGGCTGCAGGCGCGGCACCGGCACGCGGTGACCCGCCAGTACCTGCGGTTGCCGCTGTCCTGGCATCAGCGGCACTCCACCGGCACGCTGCTGTCGAACGCCAACTCGGACGTCGAGGCGGCCTGGGCCCCGGTGATGCCGCTGCCGTTCGCGCTCGGCGCGCTCGTCATGCTCGTGGTGGCGCTGGTGCTGCTCGTGGTCACCGACCCGGTGCTGGCGCTGATCGGTTTCGTGATCTTCCCGACGTTCGGCGTGCTCAACGTCTGGTACGGGCGGCGGGTGTGGCCGCTGTACTCCCGGGCCCAGCAGTTGCGCGGGGAGGTCAGCGCGGTGGCGCACGAGTCGTTCGACGGCGCCCTCGTCGTCAAGACCCTCGGCCGGGAGGAGGACGAGACCGCCCGCTTCGCCGTCCGCGCCGAGCACCTGCGCGACGCGATGATCCACGCGGGCCGGTTGCGGGGCCTGTTCGACCCCGTGATGGAGGCCCTGCCGAACCTGGGGATCCTGCTGGTGCTGCTGGTCGGCGCGATCCGCATCGACGCCGGGGCGATGGACGTCGGCCAGCTCGTTCGGGTCGCCTACCTGTTCACCCTGCTCGCCTTCCCGCTGCGGGCGTTCGGCTGGGTGTTCGGGGACCTGCCGCGGGAGGTCGTCGGCTACGACCGGGTCGAGGCGGTATTGCGGGCCCAAGGGCACGAGGAGTACGGCTCGCGCACGCTGACCACGACTGGCCCCGCGTCACTGCGCCTCGACGCCGTCACCTACAGCTACCCGACCTCCTCCGGTGCTACTCTCGACGCCGGCGCAGACCCGAGCGGCGAGCCGGCGGAGCGCGCGAGCGCCGGCGATCCGCCGCCGCGGCCGGTGGTGGACGCGGTGAGCTTCGACGTGACCGCGGGCAGCGTCGTCGCGATCACCGGCCGCACCGGCGCCGGCAAGTCCTCCCTGGTGAACCTGCTCGCGCGGCTCGTCGACCCGCAGGCCGGCACCGTGCTGCTCGACGGTGTCGACCTGCGCGAACTCGCCGCCGGCGAGGTGAGCCGAGCCGTCGCCGTCGTCGCCCAGCAGGCGTTCCTGTTCGACGACACCGTGCGGGCCAACGTGACCCTGGGCATGGAGGCCGCCGACGACGAGGTCTGGGCGGCGCTGCGCCGCGCGCAGGCCGACGGCTTCGTCGCCGCCCTGCCCGACGGCCTCGACACCATGGTCGGCGAGCGCGGGACCTCCCTGTCCGGCGGCCAGCGCCAACGGATCGGCCTGGCTCGCGCGCTCGTCCGCGCCCCGCGGCTGCTCGTCCTCGACGACGCCACCGCCAGCGTCGATCCCCGGGTGGAGGCGGCGATCCTCGCCGACCTGCGAGCACGTGCCGGCGCCTCGACCGTCGTGGTCGTCGCCCAGCGCCGCTCCACGATCGCGCTGGCCGACGAGGTGATCCACCTCGACGCCGGCCGGGTCATCGGACGCGGTCGACACGAGGACCTGCTCGCCTCCTCCCCGCGTTACACCGCCCTGCTCACCGCCTACGAGGCCGCCGCCCGCGCGGCCGGCGCCCTCCCCGAGCCCGCCGTCCGCGAGCCCGCCGTCCAGGGGCGTGAGCCTGCCCTCCCAGAGCCCGCCGTCTCCGAGCACGTCCGGGAGCTCGAACCGGAGGCGGCCCCGTGAGGACTCCGGCCCCGCCGGTCCAGCCCACGCTCGCGGCAACGTTTCGCCGGCTGCGCGCGCTGTCCCCCGACCTGACCCGGGGCCTGCTCGGCACGCTCGCGCTTGCCCTGGTGGCCACCACGGGGAAGGTCGTCATCCCGGTGGTCGTGCAGCAGACCCTCGACCGTGGGCTCACCGACGACGGCGCCGACGTCGGCCTGGTCGCCGTGGCCGTCGGCGCGGCCGCGGTCGTCATCGTGCTGACCACCGTCGCCACCTACCGGATGAACCTGCGGCTCTACCGCCTGTCCGAGGGCACCCTCGCCACCCTGCGGGTGCACGCCTTCCGACACATCCACGACCTGTCGATGCTCAGCCAGTCCGCCCAACGCCGCGGCTCGCTGACCTCCCGGGTGACCAGCGACGTCGACCAGATGTCGCAGTTCCTCCAGTTCGGCGGCGTGATGCTGCTGGTCTCCTCCGGCCAGATGCTGCTGGCCACCGTGCTGATGGTCGTCTACTCGTGGCAGCTGACCCTCCTCGTCTACGCGTTCTTCGTCCCCCTGTTCGTCGTGACCCGGCTGGTGCAGCGCCGCCTCGCCGGTCGCTACGCGATCGTGCGCGAACGGGTCGGCGAGCTGTTGGGCGCCGTGTCCGAGGCGGTGGTCGGCGCCCCGGTCGTGCGGGCCTACGGCGTCCAGGAACGGACCGGGCGGCGCATCGACCGGACCATCGGCCGCTATCGGTCCGCCCAGATCGAGGCGCAGCGGGTCGTCGCCGGGGTCTTCTCGCTCAGTGAGCTGGTCGCCGCGCTGGCCACCGCCGCGGTCGTGACGGCGGGAGTGGCGCTCGGCGTCGCCGGCTCCCTCACCACCGGGCGGCTGATCGCGTTCCTGTTCCTGATGACCCTGTTCGTCATGCCGATCCAGTCCATGACCGAGGTGCTCAACGACGCGGCCAACGCGCTGGCCGGGCTGCGCCGGGTGCTCGACGTCCTGGACATCCCGACCGACGTCCGCGACCCCGCCCTCGGCCCGGCCGTCGGCCGACTGCCGGCGCCCCGCAGTCGCGTCGGACCGGCTCCCGGCAGAGAACGCGGCCCGGTCACGGCCCAGGCCGGCCGGGACCTGCCGGCCGGACCGCTGGGGGTGCGGTTCGACGGGGTCGGGTTCGCCTATCCCGACGGGCCGCCGGTGCTGCGCGACGTCGACCTGGAGATCGCCCCGCGCACCCGGGTGGCGGTGGTCGGCGAGACCGGGTCCGGCAAGACGACCATGGCCAAGCTGCTCACCCGGCTGATGGATCCGACCACGGGCACCGTGCGCATCGGCGGCGTGCCGCTGCCCGAGGTGCGGTTCGCCTCGCTGCGCGGCCGGGTGCTGCTCGTGCCGCAGGACGGGTTCCTGTTCGACCTCACGATCGCCGACAACGTCCGCTACGGCCGCCCCGGGGCCGACGACGAGGCCGTCCGCGCCGCCTTCGAGGCACTGGGCCTCGCCGACTGGCTCGCCGGGCTGCCGGCGGGGCTGGCAACCCGGGTGGGGGAGGGCGGGTCGCGACTGTCGGCCGGCGAGCGGCAGCTCGTCGCGCTGGCCCGCGCCCGGCTGGCCGATCCGGACCTGCTGGTCCTGGACGAGGCCACCTCCGCGGTGGACCCCGAGACCGAGGTGCGCCTGTCGGCGGCGCTGGTCGAACTGACCCGGGACCGCACCTCGGTGACGATCGCGCACCGGCTGTCGACCGCGGAGGCGGCGCAGGACATCGTCGTCGTGGACGCCGGGCGCATCGTGCAACGAGGCCATCACCACGCGTTGGTCGCCGTGCCCGGGGTGTACCGCCGGATGCACCAGTCCTGGGCGGCGGGTGTTGGGGCGGTCGCGGTGGGTCCGGCGGCGGCGGTGTCGGGCCCGGAAGCGGGGGCGGTGGCCCCGGCGGCGCCGGTCGGGTCGGTCGACGTGCGCCCTGCCCCGCCGCCGCGGACGAGCAGAATGGAGCCGTGACCGTACGTCCATCCGCTCTGGATCCCGCCATCGCCAGCCGCCTGCGTCGCAACGACGCCGGTCTGTTCCCGGCCATCGCCCAGCAGCACGACACCGGCGAGGTGCTGATGCTCGGGTGGATGGACGACGAGGCGCTGCACCGCACGTTGACCACCGGGCGGGCCACGTACTGGAGCCGCAGCCGCGGGGAGTACTGGGTCAAGGGCGACACCTCCGGCCACCAGCAGTGGGTCCGTTCGGTCGCCCTCGACTGCGACGGCGACGCCGTCCTCGTCCGGGTGGACCAGATTGGTCCCGCCTGCCACACCGGCACCCGGAACTGCTTCGTCGCCGATCCGCTGCCCACGCGCGTGGGTGACCCGGGCGTCACGGCCGACGCCGGGCCGGCCCGATGACCACCGGGCGGATCCGCCCCGACCGGGCCGCCTTCCACGCCGCCGCCGGCAGCCGCCCGGTCGTCGCCGTCACCCGCCGGCTGCTCGCCGACGGCGAGACCCCGGTCGGGATCTACCGCAAGCTCGCCGGCGGGCCGGGCACCTTCCTGCTCGAGTCCGCCGAGCACGGCGGGGTGTGGTCGCGGTACTCGTTCGTCGGGGTGCGGGCCGCGGCGACGCTGACCGAACGCGACGGCCAGGCGGTCTGGGTGGGCACGCCGCCGCCCGGCGTGCCCACCGAGGGCGACCCGCTGGACATCCTGCGCGCGGTGGAACGCTCCCTGCGCGCGGCCAACGATCCGGACGCCCCACCGCTGATGGGCGGCCTCGTCGGCTACCTCGGCTACGACATCGTCCGGCGCATCGAGCGGCTGCCCTCGCACGCCGTCGACGATCTCGGCCTGCCCGAGCTGCGGATGCTGCTCACCACGGACCTCGCCGTCCTCGACCACGCCGACGGCTCGTGCCTGCTGGTCGCCAACGTCTTCACGGGGGCGTCGACCGAGCCCGGCGGCGATCCGGCCGAGGCCGCCCGCCCGGACCTCGACGCCCTGTACGACGATGCGGTGGCCAGGCTGGACGCGATGACCAGCGACCTGGCGAAGTGGACCGAGCCGACGGTGGCGACGACCAGCGGGGCGGCCAGCGGGGTCGGTGACTTCGTCTCCGCCACGCCGCCCGGTGCCTTCCAGGCCGCGGTCGAGCGGGCCATCGAGGAGATCCGCGCCGGCGAGTGCTTCCAGATCGTGGTCTCCCAGCGTTTCGAGCGGACGACCGCCGCCGACTCCCTCGACGTCTACCGGGTGCTGCGCACGACCAACCCGAGCCCGTACATGTACCTGCTGCGGTTCGGCGACCACGATGTCGTCGGTTCCTCGCCGGAGGCGCACGTCAAGGTCACCGGGCGCCGGGCGCTGCTGCATCCCATCGCGGGCAGCCGGCCCCGGGGCGCGACACCGGAACGCGACGCGGAGCTGGCGGCGCAGTTGCTCGCCGATCCGAAGGAGCGCTCGGAGCACGTGATGCTCGTCGATCTGGTCCGCAATGATCTCGGTCGGGTCTGCGTGCCCGGTTCGGTGCGCGTCGTCGAGTTCGCCGCGGTCGAGCGGTTCTCGCACATCATGCATATCGTCTCCACGGTGATCGGTGAGGTGGCGCCGGAGCGCAGCGCCGTCGACGTGCTCACCGCGACCTTCCCGGCGGGCACGCTCTCCGGGGCGCCGAAGGTGCGCGCGATGGAGGTCATCGACGAGCTGGAGCCCACCCGCCGCGGCCTCTACGGCGGCGTGGTCGGCTATCTGGACTTCGGTGGTGACCTGGACACCGCGATCGCGATCCGCACCACCGTGCTGCGCGACGGCGTGGCCTACGTCCAGGCCGGCGCCGGGATCGTCGCCGACTCCGACCCCGACGCCGAGGACCTGGAGAGCCGCACGAAGGCGGCGGCGGTCCTGCGCGCGATCGAGGTCGCCGAGTCGCTGCGGCCGCCGGCATGAGCGCCGGCCTGCCGGCGGACTCCCCGACGGCCCCGACCGACGATGCCGGCGCGGCGCGGGCGGCCCGCCGGGGACGCCGGGAACGGGTGCTCGCCGTGCTCGGCTGCCTGCTCGGCGCGGGTCTGGTCCTGGTGTGCGGCGGGGCGACCTGGGTCTCCGCCCGCGTGGGCACCCCCCGTGGCGAGCGGGACGCCACCGCCGTGGCGGCGCCGCTCGCCGTGCACTGGACCGGCGGCGACATCGCCTCGGCGGCGACGGCGCTGGCCCTCGTCGGCCTCGCCGCCGCGGTCGCGATCGTCGCCACCCGGCGGATCGGCCGGCCGGTGGTCGGCCTGCTGGCTGTCGCCGCCGGGATCGGCATCGCCTACGTGGCGGGGGCCATCGGCGTCGATCCGCTGTCCGCCCTGCGTGACACCGACCAGGTCCGCCAGTTCGCCCCGGGCGGGCAGGCGGAGATCAGCGGCGTGCACCGCACGGCCGCGCCCTGGCTGGCGATGCTCGGCGGCGTGCTGCTCACCGCCGCCGGTGCCCTCGCCGTCCTGCGAGGCCGATCCTGGCCGGGGATGTCCGGCCGCTACCAGGCCCGCGAGGCCCGGCCGGTCGACGCCTGGGACGCGATCGAGCGGGGCCACGACCCCACCTGATCATCGCTGTTCGCCGCGCCCGGCGGCGCCGCCGGGCAGATCGGGATACGGGGGGACGTCGAGATCCGGCGGCATGGCCACGGGCACGAGCTGCGGAAGTGGGTCGGCCAGCGCGGCGAGAACCCGCGTGTGGCGGTCGAGGTCGGCCTCGACCATCGCCATGAGCGCGTCCATCCGAGCCAGGCAGCGGGCGAGCGCGTCGAGCTGCTCCGCCCAGGCCGGCGCCGCGGCGCCGGCCCGGGCGAGGTCCTCGGCCCGGGCGGGGGCCGCCGCCGGCCCGGCGCCGGCCGCCCGGCGTGGCAGGGCCTGGCCGGGGACCAGGGAGATGCCCGGGAGCAGCGGAAAGGAGGTGCGGCGAGTGTCCATGAGAACTCCCTCGATGTCGAACGCGTGTTCGACTATAGGGGATCGAAGGCCACTGGCGCCACTGCGCCCCGTGCACGGCGTGGCGCGGACCGCCGCGGCCGACCGGCCGGCAGGCGGGCCGTCGTTGCCCGACCGTTGGCTACGTAGCGTTGTGGGTCGTAGCAAGTTGTGGGGGCCTCGGGTCGGGCCACCGGGCCTGGCCTACCATCGCGGCATGACCGCGACAGCCGCGAGCGCGGGTCGATGAGCGTCCTCGCCGAGATCCTCGACGGGGTCAGGGCCGACCTGGCCGCCCGCGAGCAGCAGACCCCCCTCGCCGACCTCAAGCAGCGCGTGGAGCGCGTCCCCGACCCCAGGGACGCGCTCACCGTGTTCCGTAACTCCCCGGTATCGGTGATCGCCGAGGTCAAGCGCAGTTCCCCGTCGAAGGGGAAGCTGGCGGCCATCGCCGATCCCGCGGCCCTCGCCCTCGACTACGAGGCCGGCGGCGCCGCCGCCATCAGCGTCCTCACCGAGGGGCGCCGCTTCGGCGGGTCGCTCGCCGACCTCGACGCGGTGCGCCGCGCGGTGGACGTCCCGCTGCTGCGCAAGGACTTCATCGTCTCGCCCTACCAGGTCTTCGAGGCGCGTGCGCACGGGGCGGACCTCGTGCTGCTCATCGTCGCGGCGCTCGACCAGCCCCGGCTGGTCGGCCTGCGCGAGCGGATCGAGTCGCTGGGCATGACCGCGCTCGTCGAGGTGCACGACGAGGCGGAGCTCGGCCGCGCGCTGGACGCCGATGCCCGGCTGATCGGCATCAACGCCCGTGACCTGCGCACTCTGGAGGTCGACCGGGCCACGTTCGCCCGGCTGGCGCCCATGGTCCCCCCCGGCGTGATCACCGTCGCCGAGTCCGGGGTGCGCGGCCCGCACGACCTGCTCGCCTACGCGGCCGCCGGGGCCGACGCGGTGCTGGTCGGCGAGGCGGCGGTCACCGGCGATCCCCGCCAGACCGTCGCCGACCTCGTGGCCGCCGGGGCGCATCCGGCGGCCAGGGTCGGCCGCTAGCGGGCCCGGCGGTCGGCGGGTCCGTCCGGACTGTCGGTGCGGACCGATACAGTCGCACCGTGGCTACCCGAACTGCTGCCCAGCCAGCTCCCGCCGAGACCGCGACCTCGACGCCGTCCGCCGAGGCCGTCCGGGCGCAGGCGGAGAACTGGCAGGTGTTTCCCGATCCCGCGGGGCACTTCGGCCGGTTCGGCGGGCGGTTCGTGCCCGAGGCGCTCATGGCGGCCCTCGACGAGCTGACCGAGGCCTACGACCAGGCCCGGGCCGACGAGGGCTTCGTCGCCGAGCTCGACGACCTGCTCGCCACCTACGCCGGGCGGCCCACGCCGCTGACCGACGCGCACCGGCTCACCGAGCACGTCGGCGGCGCCCGCATCCTGCTCAAGCGCGAGGATCTCGCCCACACCGGCTCCCACAAGATCAACAATGTGCTCGGGCAGTGCCTGCTGACCAGGCGGATGGGCAAGACCCGGGTCATCGCCGAGACCGGCGCCGGCCAGCACGGGGTGGCCACCGCCACCGCGTGCGCCCTGCTCGGCCTGGAGTGCGTGGTCTACATGGGCGAGGAGGACACCCGCCGGCAGGCGCTCAACGTCGCCCGGATGCGCCTGCTCGGCGCCGAGGTCGTCCCGGTCGCCTCCGGCAGCCGCACCCTCAAGGACGCGATCAACGAGGCGATGCGCGACTGGGTCGCCACCGTCGAGCACACCCATTACTGCATCGGTTCGGTGATGGGCCCGCACCCGTTCCCGATGATGGTGCGGGACTTCCAGCGCATCATCGGCGTGGAGGCCCGGGCCCAGGTGCTCGAGCGCACCGGCCGGCTGCCCGACGCGGTCGTCGCCTGCGTCGGCGGCGGCTCCAACGCGATGGGCATCTTCCACCCGTTCATCCCCGACACCGGCGTGGCACTGATCGGCTGCGAGGCCGGCGGGGACGGGGTGGCCACCGGGCGGCACGCCGCGGCGATCGCCGGCGGCTCCTCGGGCGTGCTGCACGGCATGCGGACCTTCCTGCTGCAGGACGAGTTCGGCCAGACGCAGGTGTCCCACTCGATCTCCGCCGGCCTGGACTACCCGGGCATCGGCCCCGAGCACGCGCTGCTGCACGAGACCGGCCGGGCAAGCTACCGCGTCGTCGACGACGCGGCGGCGATGGCGGCGCTCGCGCTGGTCGCCCGCACCGAGGGCATCCTGGTCGCGATCGAGAGCGCGCATGCCTTCGCCGGCGCGTTCGACGTCGCCCGCGAGCTCGGTCCGGACGCGACCGTCGTGGTGAACTGCTCCGGGCGCGGTGACAAGGACGTCGACACGGCCGCCCGCTGGTTCGGCCTGCTCGACGACGCGGGCGGCGCCGCCGCCGACGCGGATCCGCGCGGCTGACGCCGGCGCACAGGCAGCCCTCGGGCCCGACGGAACGGACGCAGCACGGTGCAGAGTCGGTTGGACGAGCGTTTCACGGCCGCCCGCGAGGAGGGTCGATCCCTGCTGGTCGGCTACCTGCCGGCAGGCTACCCGACGGTCGACGGCGCGGTCGCGGCCATGCGGGCGATGGTCGCGGCGGGCGTCGACGTCGTCGAGGTGGGCCTGCCCTACTCGGACCCGACCATGGACGGGCCGGTGATCCAGGACGCCGCCGACGCGGCGCTGCGTGGCGGGGTGACGACCGTGGACGTGCTGCGCACCGTCGAGGCGGTCGCCGCCACCGGTGCGCCGACCGTGGTCATGACCTACTGGAACCCGATCGACCGTTACGGCCCGGCGCGGTTCGCCGCCGACCTCGCCGCGGCCGGCGGAGCGGGGACGATCACCCCGGACCTGCCGCCCGAGGAGGCGGACCCCTGGCTCGCGGCGAGCGCGGAGCACGGGCTGGACCCGGTGTTCCTCGTCGCGCCGAGCTCCTCGGACGCCAGGATCCGGCGGGTCACCGGGATCTCCCGCGGGTTCGTCTACGCCGCCTCGCTGATGGGCGTCACCGGCACCCGCGCCGCGGTCGGCAGCCAGGCCGCCGATCTGGTTGCCCGGGTGCGGGCCACCACCGAGCTGCCGGTCGCGGTCGGCCTCGGGGTGAGCACCGGCGCGCAGGCCGCCGAGGTCGCCGGGTTCGCCGACGGGGTGATCGTCGGTTCGGCGCTGGTCAAGGTGCTGGTGGACGCGCAGCGCTCGGGCACCGGCGACGCCGCCGCCCTCGCCGGCATCGGCCGGCTGGCCGCCGAGCTCGCCGAAGGGGTGCGTGCCCCCGTCCCGGCCTCGGCCTGACCGGAGTGGCGCCGCGGCCCCCCGCCGGGTCTCCGCGGCCCGCGGGATAGCCTGACGACCGTGGTATTCGCCGCCATCCCCAGCCCCTCCCGCGGTGTGGTGCATCTCGGGCCGGTGCCGTTGCGCGCCTACGCCCTGATGATCATCATCGGCATCGTCGTCGCCGTCGTCGTCACCGGACGCAGGCTGCGTGCCCGGGGCATGGACCCGGCGCTCGCCGGGGAGATCGCCTACTGGGCCGTCCCCTTCGGGATCGTCGGTGCCCGGATCTACCACGTGCTCAGCACCCCGGACGCCTACTTC
Source organism: Frankia alni ACN14a (assembly GCF_000058485.1). Classification (NCBI taxonomy): domain Bacteria; kingdom Bacillati; phylum Actinomycetota; class Actinomycetes; order Frankiales; family Frankiaceae; genus Frankia; species Frankia alni. The sequence goes on along the minus strand of NC_008278.1, from coordinate 5,393,561 downwards.
GGCGAGCACGGGCACGTCGCCGACGTGGTGAAGATCTGGAACGGCGGGCTGGGGATCTGGGGGGCCATCGCCGGCGGCGCGCTGGGCGCCTGGCTCGCCGCCCGGCGTCTCGGGATCAGCCTCGCCCTGTTCGCCGACGCCGCCGCGCCCGGGATCATCCTCGCCCAGGCCATCGGGCGCTGGGGCAACTGGTTCAACCAGGAGCTCTATGGCAAGCCCACCACGCTGCCCTGGGCGGTGCGCATCGACCCCGCGCACCGGGCCGACCCGGGGGTGGCGACGTACCAGCCGACGTTCCTCTACGAATTCCTGTGGAACCTCGTCGTGGCCGCCATCCTGCTGTTGGTCGACCGGCGCCACCGCCTCGGCCGTGGCCGGCTGTTCGCCCTGTACGTCGCGCTCTACACGTTCGGCCGGCTGTGGATCGAGATGCTGCGCATCGACACCGCGGACGAGATCCTCGGCCTGCGCGTGAACATCTGGACCTCCGCGATCGTGTGCGTCGGCGCGGTGGTGGCGCTGCTGGTCGTGCGCCGGCCGGTGGACCCGGACGTGTCCCCGCAGGAGCAGCGGGCGCTGGGGCTGGTCCAGGATCGGACCCGGCGCCAGCCGACGGACGCCGCCGGCGAAACCGCCGGCGAGACCCGCACGGCCACCCGGCACGACGACGCCACGGACGGGGTCGACGTCAACGGCGCCGACGTCGACGGCGCCGATCCCAGCAACGTCAACGGCGCCAACGTCAACGGCGCCGATCCCGTCAACGTCAACGTCAACGACGCCGACGGCGCAGGGGCAGGGGCAGGGGAGCAGCCGGTCGCGGGGGCCGAGAACGGAGCGGCCGCGGTGTCCTCCGGGCGGACGCGGGTCGAAAGACCGCCCGCGACCTGAGCGTTCACGGCGCTGCCCGAGCGACGCGCCCGGGCTCACGGCACGGTGCCGCCGCACTACTCGGGCCACCCGTGGTCATGCCCGGAAATGTGACGTTATACGGCCGTGATCTCCTGGACATATATGATCACGGCGCATCGACGCGGCGCGTGGCACACTCGACAGGAGGCAGCCGGCGCTGGGCCAGCGCTGTCATGTCTCGTTTCACCTCGGACAGCGTCGTCCGCACCTCCTTCAGCCCCTGAAGATGGACAGGACTTCGCCGGATGCCGAGTGCGCAAGGTCTTTACGACCCCACCTTCGAACACGACGCCTGTGGTGTCGGCTTCGTCGTCGACGTGCGCGGCCGACGTAGCCACGAACTGGTCGACCAGGGCCTGACCGTGCTGCGCAACCTCGATCACCGAGGTGCGTCGGGCAGTGACCCGGACACCGGCGACGGAGCCGGCATCCTGGTCCAGGTCCCCGATCTGTTCCTGCGCGACGTGGTCGACTTCGCCCTGCCCGCGCCCGGGCGGTACGCGGTCGGCATCGCCTTCCTGCCGCAGGTCGCGGGGGAACGCGACGACGCGGTGCGCACGATCAGCCGCATCGTCCGCCAGGAGGGCCTGCGGGTCCTCGGCTGGCGCGAGGTGCCGACGGTCAGCCACATCGTCGGGCACGCGGCCCGCGAGGTGGAGCCGAGGATGCGCCAGCTCTTCCTCGCCCTGCCGGGCAGCCTGCCCGGCGCGGGGGCGAAGGGCGTCGCGAACGCGCAGGGGCCGGCCGAGGGTGCCGCCGCGGACGGCGCCGACGACGGCTTCGACGTGGGTGACCTGGAGCGCCGGGCGTTCTGCGTGCGCAAGCGGATCCGGCGGGAGACCGGCGTCTACCTGTCCTCGCTGTCGTCGCGGACGCTGGTCTACAAGGGCATGCTGACCACGCATCAGCTCTCGGCCTACTTCCCCGACCTCGACGATCCGCGGTTCGCCAGCGCCATCGCGCTCGTGCACAGCCGCTTCTCGACGAACACGTTCCCGAGCTGGCCGCTGGCACACCCCTACCGGTTCGTCGCGCACAACGGCGAGATCAACACGGTCCGTGGCAACCGGAACTGGATGCGGGCCCGCGAGGCGCTGCTGGCCAGCGACCTCATCCCCGGCGACCTGGCCCGGCTGTTCCCGATCTGCGCGGACGGCGCGAGCGACTCGGCGAGCTTCGACGAGGTGCTGGAGCTGCTGCACCTCGGCGGGCGCAGCCTGCCGCACTCGGTGCTGATGATGATCCCCGAGGCGTGGGAGAACCACGCCGAGATGGATCCGGCGCTGCGAGCCTTCTACGAGTTCCACTCCACGCTGATGGAGCCCTGGGACGGCCCGGCGTCGATCGCGTTCACCGACGGCACGGTGATCGGCGCGGTGCTGGACCGCAACGGCCTGCGCCCCTCGCGCTACTGGGTGACCGACGACGGGCTGGTCGTGATGGCCTCCGAGGTCGGCGTGCTCGACATCCCGCCGCACAAGATCGTCCAGAAGGGTCGGCTGCAGCCGGGCCGGATGTTCCTCGTCGACACCGCGCAGAAGCGCATCGTCAGCGACGAGGAGATCAAGTCGGAGCTGGCAGGCGCCGCCCCCTACGCCGAGTGGCTGCACGCCGGGCTGATCTCGCTGGACGACCTGCCCGACCGCGAGCAGGTCATCTACGGCCACTCCTCGGTGCTGCGCCGCCAGCAGGTGTTCGGCTACACCGAGGAGGAGCTGCGCGTCCTGGTCGCGCCGATGGCGCGTGCCGGCGCCGAGCCGATCGGCTCGATGGGCACCGACACTCCCGTCGCCGTGCTCTCCAGCCGTCCCCGGCTGCTGTTCGACTACTTCACCCAGCTGTTCGCGCAGGTCACCAACCCGCCGTTGGACGCGATCCGGGAGGAGCTGGTCACCAGCCTCGGGCGGACCCTGGGCCCGGAGGGCAACCTGCTCGCGCCGTCGCCGGCGTCGTGCCGGATGGTGCACCTGCCCTACCCGGTGATCTCCAGCGGCCAGCTCTCGAAGATCATCGGCATCAACGACGACGGGGACATGCCCGGGTTCGCCTCGGTGACCGTGCGCGGCCTCTACGACGTCGACGGGGGCGGGGCGGCGCTCGCGGCCCGCCTCGACGAGATCTGCGCCGGGGTCAGCGAGGCCATCGCCGACGGGGCGCGCATCGTCGTGCTCTCCGACCGTGACTCCGACGAGCGCAAGGCGCCGATCCCGTCGCTGCTGCTCACCGCGGCCGTGCACCACCACCTGATCCGGGAGCGGACCCGGACGAAGGTCGGCCTCATCGTCGAGTGCGGCGACGCCCGCGAGGTGCACCACATCGCCCTGCTCACCGGCTACGGCGCCGCGGCGGTCAACCCGTACCTGGCGTTCGAGTCGATCGACACCCTGATCGCCGAGGGCGAGATCGCCGACGTGTCCCGGGAGCAGGCCGAGAAGAACCTGATCAAGGCGCTCGGCAAGGGCGTGCTGAAGGTGATGTCGAAGATGGGCATCTCCACCGTCGCCAGCTACACCGGCGCCCAGGTCTTCGAGGCGATCGGACTGTCCCAGGAGCTGGTCGACGCCTACTTCGTCGGCACCCCCTCGCGCCTGGACGGCATCGGGCTGGACGTCATCGCCGACGAGGTCGCCGCCCGGCACCGCCGTGCGCACCCGCGGGTCGCCTCCGAGCTCGCCCACCGGGGCCTGGAGGTCGGCGGCGAGTACCAGTGGCGGCGCGAGGGCGAGATCCACCTGTTCAACCCGGAGACCGTCTTCCTGCTCCAGCACGCCACCCGGACCCGCCAGTACGACGTCTTCCAGGAGTACACCGGCAAGGTCGACGGCCTGTCCCGGGAGAACTCGACTCTGCGCGGGCTGTTCGAGCTGCGCACCGGGGTACGCCCACCGGTGCCGATCGACGAGGTCGAACCGGTTTCGGAGATCGTCAAGCGGTTCGCCACCGGCGCCATGTCCTACGGGTCGATCAGCGCGGAGGCGCACGAGACCCTGGCGATCGCGATGAACCGGCTCGGCGGCAAGTCGAACACCGGCGAGGGCGGCGAGGACGCCCGCCGTTTCGTCCCCGACGCCAACGGGGACCTGCGCCGCTCGGCGGTCAAGCAGGTCGCCAGCGGCCGGTTCGGCGTGACCAGCGAGTACCTGGCCAACGCCGACGACATCCAGATCAAGATGGCGCAGGGGGCGAAGCCCGGCGAGGGCGGCCAGCTCCCGGGCCACAAGGTCTACCCGTGGATCGCGAAGACCCGGCACTCGACGCCCGGCGTGGGGCTGATCTCCCCGCCGCCGCACCACGACATCTACTCGATCGAGGACCTCGCCCAGCTCATCCACGACCTGAAGAACGCCAACCCGAAGGCGCGGGTGCACGTCAAGCTCGTCGCCGAGGTCGGCGTCGGCACGGTCGCCGCCGGCGTCTCCAAGGCGCACGCCGACGTGGTGCTGATCTCCGGGCACGACGGCGGCACCGGCGCGTCCCCGCTGACCTCGCTCAAGCACGCCGGCGCCCCCTGGGAGCTGGGCCTGGCCGAGACCCAGCAGACGCTGCTGCTCAACGGGCTGCGCGACCGGATCGTCGTGCAGGTCGACGGCCAGCTCAAGACCGGCCGCGACGTCGTCGTCGGCGCGCTGCTCGGCGCCGAGGAGTTCGGCTTCGCCACCGCGCCGCTCGTCGTCGCCGGCTGCGTGATGATGCGCGTCTGTCACCTGGACACCTGTCCGGTTGGAGTGGCCACCCAGAACCCGGCGCTGCGGGAGCGGTTCACCGGCAGGCCGGAGTTCGTCGAGGCGTTCTTCACCTTCATCGCCGAGGAGGTTCGCGCCTACCTCGCGGCGCTGGGCTTCCGGACCCTGCAGGAGGCCGTCGGCCGCGTCGACCTGCTCGACGCCCGCGCGGCGATCGAGCACTGGAAGGCTTCCGGGCTCGACATCACGCCGCTGCTGCACACCCCCGAGCGGCCGTTCGGCGGCTCGCTGAACTGCACCTCCAGCCAGGACCACGGGCTGGACAAGGCGCTGGACAACTCGCTGATCCAGCTCTGCGAGGGGGCCCTCGACGACGGCCGGCCGGTCTGGCTCGAGATGCCGATCCGCAACGTCAACCGCACCGTGGGCACGATGCTCGGCTACGAGGTGACGAAGCGGTACGGCGCGGCCGGGCTGCCCGACGACACGATCCAGCTGCGCTTCACCGGGTCCGCCGGGCAGAGCTTCGGCGCCTTCGCCCCCAGGGGCATGACGCTGACCCTCGAGGGCGACGTGAACGACTACACCGGCAAGGGCCTGTCCGGCGGCAAGATCTTCGTGTTCCCGCCCAAGGAGTCGCCGCTGCGCGCCGAGGAGAACATCGTCGCGGGCAACGTCCTGCTCTACGGGGCGACGGCGGGGGAGGCGTTCTTCCGCGGGATCGTCGGCGAGCGGTTCTGCGTGCGCAACTCCGGGGCGACCGCGGTCGTCGAGGGCGTCGGCGACCATGGCTGCGAGTACATGACCGGCGGCACGGTGCTGGTCCTCGGCGCGATCGGGCGGAACTTCGCCGCCGGCATGAGCGGCGGCGTGGCGTACCTGTACGACCCGGTCGAGGCCCGGATCAACACCGAGATGGTCGACGTCGAGGACCTGGAGGCCGCTGACGAGGCGGTCGTGCGCGACCTGCTCGTCCGCCACCGCCGGGAGACCGGTTCGACGGTGGCCGCGCGGCTCTACGCCGACTGGGAGAACGTGCGCGGCGCGTTCCGCAAGGTCATGCCGCGCGACTACAAGCGGGTGCTCACCGCGATCCGCCAGGCCGAGGAGCAGGGCCTCGTCGCCGAGGACGTCATCATGGCGGCGAGTCGTGTCTGACCGGCGCCGCCCGTGCGGCGGCCGGCCGGCCGTGGAGAAGCTGAACGTCGATGGGGCCGGGTGGCCCGGACGGATCCGACAGGAGTGTCATGGCTGACCCGACAGGCTTCCTCAAGCACCGCCGGGAGCTGCCGAAGCGCCGGCCGGTCGACCTCCGCCTCCAGGACTGGCGGGAGGTCTACCAGCCCTTCCCCGAGGAGCACCTGCGCGAGCAGGCCGGCCGGTGCATGGACTGCGGCATCCCGTTCTGCCACAACGGCTGCCCGCTGGGGAACATCATCCCCGAGTGGAACGACCTGACCCGGCGCGGGGACTGGACCGACGCGATCGAGCGCCTGCACGCGACGAACAACTTCCCCGAGTTCACCGGCCGGCTGTGCCCCGCGCCGTGCGAGGCGGCCTGCGTGCTGGGTATCGGGGACGACCCGGTGACCATCAAGCAGGTCGAGGTCAGCATCATCGACCGGGCCTGGGCGGACGGCACCGTCGTGCCGGTGCCGCCGACGGTCCGCACCGGGAAGCGGGTCGCCGTGGTCGGCTCCGGCCCGGCCGGGCTCGCCGCCGCCCAGCAGCTCACCCGCGCCGGACACGACGTCGTCGTGTACGAGCGGGCGGATCGGATCGGCGGGCTGCTGCGCTACGGCATCCCCGAGTTCAAGATGGAGAAGAAGGTCGTCGACCAGCGGCTCGCCCAGATGGAGGCCGAGGGCACCTCGTTCGTGACCTCCTGCAACGTCGGGGTCGACATCTCCGCCGACGAGCTGCGTTCCTCGTACGACGCGGTCGTGCTCGCCGGTGGCTCGACGGTCGGTCGCGACCTGCCGGTCCCCGGCCGCGAGCTCGGCGGCATCCACCTCGCCATGGAGTTCCTGGTGCCGGCGAACCGGGTCGCCCAGGGCGACCTGGCGACCTCGCCGATCTCGGCGAAGGGTAAGCGGGTCGTCATCATCGGCGGCGGCGACACCGGCGCGGACTGCCTGGGCACCTCGCATCGCCAGGGCGCGGCGTCGGTGCACCAGCTGGAGATCATGCCGCGGCCGCCGGAGCTGCGGGCGCCGGCCAACCCGTGGCCGTCGTACCCGATCGTCTACCGGGTGTCCAGCGCGCACGAGGAGGGCGGCGAGCGGGTCTTCGCCGTCAACACCGAGCGGTTCCTCGGTGACGACGAGGGCAACGTGCGGGCGCTGCGCATGCACGAGGTCCGCTTCGTCGGCGGGAAGTTCGAGAAGGTCGAGGGCACCGACGTCGAGCTGCCCTGCGAGCTGGTGCTGCTGGCCATGGGCTTCACCGGCCCGGAGAAGCCCGGCCTGCTGACCGATCTCGGGGTCGACCTCGACCCCCGGGGCAACGTCGCCCGCGACGCCGGCTGGTCGTCGTCGGTGCCCGGCGTGTTCGTCGCCGGGGACATGGGCCGCGGCCAGTCGCTGATCGTCTGGGCGATCTCGGAGGGGCGCGCGGCGGCCGCCGCGGTCGATCGCCACCTCATGGGCCGCACCGACCTGCCCGAGCCGATCACCCCGACCCGTCGCTGACGATGACGGCCGCCCTCCCGCAGGGGCGGCCGTCACGGCCGGTCCCCGCCGGCGTCACCGGTGTGGCCGCGTGCGGCCGCGACGGTCAGCTGTTCGCGTTCGGTGACACAGCGCTGTGATGTGCCTTGCTCCCTGCCGGATCTGCCCCGATTGACCGAGATCTGCTAGGGGCATCGGCGCTGGTGGCGGTACCGTCCTGTCCTATGAGGCTCGTGCTGCTCGGCCCCCCGGGCTCCGGCAAGGGAACGCAGGGCGCGCGCATCAGCGCCCGCCACGGCATTCCCGCGATCTCCACCGGCCAGCTCTTCGACCGGCAGATCGCCGCGGGGACGGACCTGGGCCGCCGCGCCGAGCGGTATGTCCGCGCCGGCGAGCTCGTGCCCGACGAGATCGTCCTGGACATGGTCGCCGAGCGGCTCGACGGCAGCGTCGACTGCGCCGTCGGCTTCCTGCTCGACGGCTTCCCCCGCACCTACCCGCAGGCGGAGGCGCTGGACCGGATGCTCGCCGCGAGCTGTGGCCCGCTCGACGCGGTCATCGACCTCGACGTCGACATCGACGAGGTGCTCGACCGTATCCGCCGCCGTGCGCACACCGAGGACCGCGTCGACGACGGCGACGACACCGCGCGTCGCCGGCTGAAGGTCTTCGCGGAGGAGACCGCGCCGCTGCGCCGCTACTACCGCCGCAGCGGACTGCTGCGCACCGTCGACGGCGCGGGCACCCCCGACGAGGTGGCCGCCCGCATCGAGCGCGTGCTGGCGGACACCGCCCACCCCGAGCTGCACCTGCCCGGCTGACCGCTGCGGCGGGGGAGCCCGAGGGGTCCCCGGTCGCTGCCGCCCGCGTGGGACCGCGTCGAGTCGCGATATCTTGAACGCGGTGAGCCAGGGCGCGGATGAGCGGGAGCCGTCGGTACGGACCGGTCGGGCCACGGGCGGCGCCCAGCCCGCCGCCGGTCCGCCGCACACGGGCCGCCGGCGCGCCACGCACCTCGGTCTGGTTGCCCTCGTCGTGGTCTGCTGGCTGCCGCTGGTGGTCATCCTCACCGCGTCGCGGACCGTGCTGAACCCGGCCTTCTACTCCCAGTCGCTGGCCCGAGCGCACGCCTACGACCGCATCTACACCGAGGTCCTGCCCGACCCGGCGGTCGACACGCTGCTCGCCGGTCTGCCGATCGACAGCTCACTGGTCACCGCGAACCTGCGTACGGTGCTGCCGCCGGCGACGGTGCAGGAGATGACCGACGAGCAGATCACCCGGATCGTCGACTACCTGCGCGCCCGCACCGGCGACGTGGAGCTCGCCGTCGACCTGCGGCCCATCTTCGGCAACATCTCCGGCCTGGCCAACCGCTACATCGCCGGCGAGCTCGGCGCCGGCACCAGCTACCGGGTCGCGTCCGTGCAGGACTTCACCCACGGCGTGCTGACCGCGCTGGACGACATCGCGGCGGGCCGCCCCCCGGCGTCGCTGCCCAGCATCGAGCTGACCCCGCAGGACACCGACCGGATCCTGCCGCTCGTGCTCGACCGGGTGGATCCGGCGACCCGCGCGCGCGTCGGTCCCGAACTGCGGGCGTTGCTGCGCTCGGGCGACGTCGCCGGGGCGCTGGCCCTCATCGGGCCGCAGGTCTTCCAGGGCGACGAGCGGGCCACCGCGCGGCTGCAGGCGTCGCTGCACGGCTCCACCCTCGACCTCGGCCTACGCCTGTCGGACCTGCGCGACTCCCCGGCGATCACCGCGATCGACCGCCTGCACGACGTCGCCGCCACCCTGACCTGGGTGACCGTGCTGCTGAGCCTGATCATGGCCGGCGCGCTGGCCGGCATCGTCGTGCTGGCCGGGCGGCGGGGGGTCTCGCGGGTCCGCGCGGCGGCCGGGGCGGTGATCGCGGCCGGGCTCGGCGCGGCCCTGCTCGGGGCGGTGCTGCGCCTGACCCTGCCCAATCCGCTGACCTCGCTCGCCGGGCCGCGCTCGCCGTTGCCCCCCAGGGCGAGCGCGGTGCTCGTCGACTTCTCCCGGCACGCCTACGGGACGGTGGAGGGCGACTACCTGCGGGTCGTGGCCTGGACGCTCGTCGTCGGCCTGGCCGCCGCCGGGCTGTCATTGCTGGTCGCGGTGTCGGCGCGGTGGAGCCGGACGGGTCGCCGCCGCCGGGTCGCCACCGCGTTCGCCCTGGCCGTGCCCGTGATGGTCACCGTGACCTGGACCGCGTTCCCCGGCGCCGCCGCCGAGCCGCGCGAGCTGTGCGAGAGCAGCCCCTCGCTGTGCGATCGGCGCTACGACCAGGTGACCTACCTCGCGACCCACAACGCGATGGCGAACAGCGAGGACCGGTTCCTCGGCCCGTCCCAGGACCCGACGATCGTCCACCAGCTCGACTCCGGGGTGCGGACGCTGCTGATCGACGTCCATCACTGGACGCCACCCGCGCAGGTCGAGGCGTACCTGGCCACGCTGCCGCCGGCGACCCGCGCGGCGCTGGCCCCGCTGACCCGGGGTGCCGTGTCGACGCGGCCCGGCGTCTGGCTGTGCCACAACCTGTGCCAGCTCGGCTCGCTGGACCTCGTCACGGAGCTCGGCCGGGTGCGGGACTGGATGGCCCGCAACCCGACCGAGGTGGTGACACTGATCATTCAGGATGACGACGTCCCGGCCAGCGAGATCGCCGGCGGGGTTGCGGCGGCGGGGCTCGCCGGCATGGTCGCGACGCCGCCCGACGATCCCCATGGACGCTGGCCGACGCTGCGCGCCATGATCGATTCGGGTCGGCGGCTGGTGGTCTTCACCGAGCGCCAGGACCTGCCGGGCACGTTCCTGCGCGGCTTCTACCGGTACGCCGCCGACACGCCGTTCGCCGCAAAGCGGCCCGAGGACCTGCGCGGCTGCGTGCGCAACCGGGGCGCGGCCGGTGCGGGCCTGCTGCTGATGAACCACTGGCTGACCGACGCCGCGCCCAGCCGGCGGGCCGCGCTGACCTCCAACGCCGCCGACACCATCGTCGGCAGAGCCGAGCGCTGCCGTGCGGAGCAGGGCCGGACGCCGACGTTCGTCGCGGTCGACTTCTCGACGATCGGTTCGGCGCAGGCCGCGGTCGACCGCCTCAACCGCCTCCCCGCATCGGCGGCCTCCGCTACCGGAGGCTGATGACGCCACTGGAGGCTGCTGACGCCACCGGAGGCTGATGACGGCGCCGGAGGTCGACGGGGTGGCGGAGGTTGACGGGGTGGCGGGGGTAGCCGGTGGGAGCATGGGTCGGCCATCGTGCGTTGCAACCAGCGAGAAGACGCCTCCGTCGACCCCACACCCGCGCAAGGGAGTCCAGGTGCCCATCTGGAACCAGCTTCGGCAGTCCGCCCAGACGATGCAGGGCCAGCTCGCCGCGAAGAAGAACGACCTCAAAAGCGGCGCCTTCCGCGATGCCAGCATGGCGATCTGCGCGTTGGTCGCGGCGGCGGACGGGACGATCGACCCGGCCGAGCGTCAGCGGGTCGCGTCACTGATCATCTCGAATGACGTGCTCAACAACTTCCCGGCCGACGACCTCCAGCGACGCTTCAACGACTACGTCGGCAAGCTCCAGGCGGACTTCGAGTTCGGCAAGGTGTCCGTCCTGCAGGACATCGGCAAGACGAAGAAGAAGCCGGCTGAGGCGCGCGCCGTCATCCAGATCGGCATCGTCATCGGCGGGGCGGACGGCACCTTCGACAAGAGCGAGCAGGCCGTCGTGCGCGAGGCGTGTTTCGCGGTCGGGATCAGCCCCGAGGAGTTCGATCTGTAGCTCCGCTCCGGGGTACGGTGGCCGCCGAGCGCCTACCTCGTCACACTTTCTCCCATGTTCGCCGCCGGAGCTGGATGCTCGGGCAGATCGCCCGAACGGGTTGACCTGCAGGTCAACGCGTTGCCCGGGGGAGCCGGGCGGCAGGCGGGTGCGGACTGCGGCGCCCATGGCCGTCCGGGTGGATCCCCGCGGCGACGGCGTGTGACGAGGGAGGACGCGTGGGTCCAGCCGATGCCCTGCTGACGGCCGGGGCGGGTCTGCTGGCGGGAGCGGTCAACGCCATCGCCGGCGGAGGGACCCTGATCGCCTTCCCCGCTCTGCTCACCACGGGCATGCCCGCGCTGACCGCGAACATCACCTCGTCGGTGGGCCTGCTCACCGGCTACGCCGGCGGTGCGCTGGGCTACCGCCGCGAGCTCGCCGACCAGGTCGACCGGCTGCGGGCGCTCGGACCGCCCGCGATGCTCGGCGGGATCGTCGGCGCGGTCGTGCTGCTGGCCACCCCGTCGGACAGCTTTCGGGCCCTGGTCCCGTACCTCGTCCTGGTCTCCTGCCTGCTGCTGGCGGCGCAGACCCGGCTGGCCGCGGTCGTGGCGCGCCGTCGGGCCGCGGCCGCCGTGGCAACGGCCGCCCCGTCGGTTCCGGCCGCCCCGTCGGTTCCGGTCGCCTCAGCGGTTCCGGTCGCCTCGACGGTTCCGGTCGCCTCGACGGTTCCGGCTGCGTCTGCGGCGGGGATCGGCGGCTCACCGACCGCGGTCACCTGGCCCACCCGAATCGGGATCTTCGTCGCCGGCGTGTACGGCTCGTACTTCGGCGCCGGCCTCGGGGTGCTGTTGCTCGGCGTGCTGGGGATCCTGCTCGTCGACGACCTCCAACGCACGAATGCGCTCAAGACGCTGCTTGCCTTCGGCGTGAACGCGGTGGGCGTCGCCGTGTTCCTCATCACCGCGAAGGTCTCCTGGGGATTCGCGGGCATCCTCGTGGTCGCCTCGCTGCTCGGCGGCCTGCTCGGCGCCCGGATCGCCCGGCGGCTGCGCCCGACCCTCCTGCGTGCGGCGGTCATCACGCTGGGTGTCGTCGTGGCGATCGTGCTCATCATCCGGAACTGATCGGCGCCGCGCGGGCCATCTCACCAGGGGCCGTCGCATCGAGGACGATCTCACCGGAGGCCATCGCGCGGCCGGCCATCTCATCGCGGGACAACCGGCCGGACAACGCTCCGACCTACGTCGGGTAATTTTGCCGGTCCGCGCCTCGAATGACGCTCACGTCAGTGTCACAATGGCAGCCCGACGAGCCGGGCCCGGCGGAGCCGTATTCGGCGCGCCCGCATAATCTGTGTACGCAGTGTTCCCGAGGAACGCTCACGTAACGGTAATCCTGTGCGGATGGCGCAACAATCTCGCCCCGCTGAGCGTCTATCAGCGGGGCTGCTGCCAGCGTGATCCGCGCGGGGTCGGTGGGTCCTGTCGCGCCAGGGGGTGGCGCGGTATCGCGGCATGCCCGTGCGGTCGGTCGGAGTGCCGACGCGCGTGGCCGTCCGCTGGGAGGGGTCTTGTGTTCGACGATGAACCGAGTGCAGACGGGCGGTCCGGCGCGGCGCGGCCGGGGGCGCAGCGGGCGGGCGGGCGGGGCCTGAGCCGCCCGTCGGCGGGGGCCGCGCGCTGGTCGGACCGGGCGCTGGCGCTGTGCGCGTTGGCCGGGCTGATCGCCGCGGCCGCCGTGACGCGCACCTGGGCGCGCGCGACCCTGTCGGACCGCGGCTCGGCGTTGCTGGTGGTCACCCGATCGGGCTGGCAGTTGCGGCCGGCCGGGCCGCTGGTCGTCGCGTTCGGCCTGGTCACGGCCCTGGTCTGCCCGCTGGCGCACCGCCGCGGCCGGGCCGCGTTCGGCGCGCTGCTGGCCCTGCTCGGCGCCGCCGTCACCGGCCTCGCGCTGAGCCGGCTGCACGCCGCCGATCCGCTCGTGCACACGATCGGCCGGCTGCGTATCGGCACCTTCCAGACCGACGAACCGGTCGCGGCGGGCACCGCCGGCGCGGGCCTGTGGACCGCGGTCGTGGCCGGAATCGTGATGGTGCTGACGGCCGTGGGCTGGCTGCGGCTCTCCCGCCGCGCCGCGGCGGAGTCCCACGCGTCGACGGCCGGCGGATGGGCCGGCCCGGCCGGAGCGGCGCAGGCCGGCTTCGCTCCTGTCGCCGGGCCCGCCCCCGCCGAGACGCCGGGAGCCGTGGCGTCCGGAGCCGTGGCGTCCGGAGCCGTGGTGTCCGGAGCCGGGGTGTCGGGGCCGGCTGGGTCAGGAACGGTCGGGTCAGGAGCGGCCGGGTCGGGTGCCGGGTCGGCGGGGCGCGGTGGGATCCAGGGCGGCGACGGAGCCGCGGAACGCGGAGTCGACCATGGCCTATGACTATGCGTCGTTCTCGACGCTCGCCGGACCGCTCCAGGAGCCCCCCGCCCGCGGGGAGTACCACGTCGCCTACCGCAAGATCATGGTCGGGCGGGCGCTCTACCAGGTGTTGCCGCAGCTCATCGCCACGGTAGGCCTGTCGTCGTTGTTCTTCGTGTGGCTGCTTCAGCCGCAGCACTACCCGCATGCGAAGTACCTGCCGACCGCCGTGCAGGTCGGCAACGCCGTGATGTTCTGGCTGATCGTGGTCACGGAGGGTATCCGGCTACTGAACTCGATCACCCTGTGCTGGTCGGCCTACATCATGCGCAATCCGGTGCCCGTGCGACCACCGAAGGGGCTGCGCGTCGCCTTCACGACGACGATCGTGCCGGCGAAGGAGCCCCTCGACGTCGTCCGGGACACCCTCATCGCGGCGCGCAACATCCGCCACGACTCGACGATCGACGTCTGGCTGCTCGACGAGGGTGACGACCCTGCGGTGCGTGCGATGTGCGCCGAGATCGGGGTCAACCACTTCTCCCGCAAGGGTGTGGAGCGCTGGAACACCGGCCGCGGCCGGTTCCGGGCGAAGACCAAGCACGGCAACCACAACTCGTGGCTCGACGCGCACGGCGACACCTACGACGTGGTGCTCTCCGTCGACCCGGACCATATCCCGCTGCCGAACTTCGCGGAACGCATGCTCGGCTATTTCCGGGATCCGAACGTCGCTTTCGTCGTCGGCCCGCAGGTCTACGGAAACTTCCGCCATTACCTGACCCGTGGCGCCGAGGCGCAGAACTACATGTTCCATTCGGTCATCCAGCGGGCCGCGAACCGGTTCGCCGCCGGCATGTTCGTGGGCACGAACCACGCCTACCGGGTCGAGACCTGGCGGCAGATCGGCGGCTTCCAGGACTCGATCACCGAGGACCTCGCGACGTCGTTCGCCGTGCACGGCGCCCGCAACCCGCGAACGAACCACCGCTGGACCTCGGTCTACACCCCGGACGTCATCGCCGTCGGTGAGGGCCCGGCCACCTGGACGGACTTCTTCAGCCAGCAGCTGCGCTGGGCGCGGGGCGCCAACGAGGTCCTCGTCACCGAGGCCGCCGGCCGGATGCGCAAGCTCAGCTGGGGCCCGCGGCTGCACTACGCCACGCTCATGCTGCACTACCCGACGGTCGCGCTGACCTGGATCCTCGGCATGATCCTCACCACGACGTACATGGCGCTGGGCTCCACCGGGGTGGTCGTGCACGTCTCGGCGTGGCTGGCGCTCTACATCGACGTGTTCGCCGCCCGGCTGCTGCTCTACTTCTGGCTGCGCCGGTTCAACACCAGCCCGCACGAGGAGGCGGGCAGCGCCGGGATGTCCGGCATCTTCGTGTCGGTGCTGTGCACGCCGTTCTACTCGACGGCGTTCGTCGGGGCGATCTTCCGGCGCAAGCTCGGTTTCGTCGTGACGCCGAAGGGCGACCAGGCGAGCCCGGACCGGCTGCTGACCTTCCGCAAGCACCTGTTCTGGGCGGCCTGGTCGGCGGGGTCGATCGCGGCCGCCGCCGCGCTCGGCCACCTGTACCCGGCGAACATGGTCTGGGTCTCGCTGTCGCTGGTGACCTGTCTGCTGCCGATCGGGCTCTGGGGCCTCGAGCCGATCCTCGCGCCGCGGCGTGCGGCGGCGCCGAACCCGCTGCCCGCCGCGCACGTGCCGGCGCCGCGTAGCGCGCCGCGGACCGTCGGGTCGGGCGGGCACGCACCCGTCCGCGCGGCCGCGGCCGGGTACCCGTCCGCCCTCGACCCGGTCACCGAGGAGGTGCCGGCCGCCGTCGTCGCGACGTTCGCCGAGCCGGCGACGGAGCACGTGCACGTGCCGATTCCCGCGGTGCTGGCCGGCGCCGGCGCGTCCGGTGCCGGCGCCGAGACGATCGTCGGACCGAGGGTTCCCGCCGCCGCGTCGGCGAAGTCCGCGGGCCGGGCGGGCGATTCCACGGGCGTGGACGGGCCCACCATCCTGCTGTCCGCCCCCGCGGCGGCCGCGGCCGCGGCCCGAGCCGCAGCCGGTGGCGCTGGCGGTGGCGGTGCCGGCGGTGCCGGTGGTGGTGGTGGTGGTGGTGGTGGTGGGATCGCCGGCGCGGGCGGTGCCGACCAGGACACCGTCATCACCCGCACACTGCCCTCCAGCGGGGGCCGGCCGCCGCGGGAAGGCGATCGGCCCGCCGCGGACGGGCGCGAGTGGCGCCGGGAGCGCCGGGCTGCCGAGCGGCCGGCCGACCTGCCCGCCTACGCCGACGACGAGCTCCCCTTCACCGAGCTCCCCTACGCCGAGCCCGCCTACGCCGACGACGAGCCTGCCCAGGTCGAACCGGCGTTCACGGAACAGCAGACCGTCCTGACCCGGCGCGGCAAGGACCTGGCCGGGGTGTCCGCCGCGGGCGAGCAGCCCGCCTACGTCGAGGACGTCACGATGCGGCTCACCCCGCGCCGCCGCCGCGTCACCCTCGATGGCACGCTCGAGGAGCTGCACTGATGGCCGACCGTCCCCGGCGTTCCGGCCCGACGCCGGACCCCGACCCGCCGACCGTCTCCGACCTGCCGCCGCCGGGCGGACCGCGGCCACTCGACGACCCCCGGATGGCCCCCGTCGTCGCCGCGCCGACGACCTCCCGGCGGCGCCGTCGGCTCCTGCAGGCGACGGTCATCGTGCTCGTCGTCCTCGCCGGCAACTTCCCGTACATGGACTCCTGGGCGTCCGACCGGTACGACGAGTGGCGCTCCCACCAGCCCGCGTACATGCGGGACAACGGGCGCTGGGACATCGTCGCGGACAGCGGCTCGCGGTCCATCCATGCCGCGCTGCTGCGCACCGGCAAGGTTCTGTTGATGTCCGGTTCCGGCAACGACAAGAACAACTTCGACGCCAAGCGGTTCGAGACCGTCCTGTGGGATCCGACGGCGAACAGCTTCCAGAAGATCTACACGCCGTGGGACGTCTTCTGCGCCGGTCACGCCTTCCTGCCCAACGGCGATCTGCTGATCGCCGGCGGGACGAAGGCCTACGAGGTGCTGGCGCAGGACGCCCCCGACGGCAAGAAGAAGGAATACGAGGGCCTGAAGGACTCCTACGTGTTCGATCCGATCAGCGAGCGGTACGTCAAGACCGGGTTCCTGCAGCACGCCCGCTGGTATCCGACGCTGGTCACGCTCGCCAACGGCGCGGTCGTCGCCGTCTCCGGGCTCAACGAGAACGGCGACATCGACCCGGGCAACACCGAGTCCTACGACATCGCGAGCTCGGCCTGGATCGAGCATCCGGAGCTGGTCAAGGAGTTCCCGACCTACCCGTCGCTGCTGCTCGCCGCCGACGGGCGACTGTTCTTCTCCGGCGCCAACTCCGGCTACGGACCGGCGTCGCTGGAGGCGCGCCAGTCGGGCCTGTGGAATCTCACGAACAACCAGTTCCAGGCCGTTCCCGGGCTGCCGCTGCCCGAGGTCAACGAGACGGCCGGCACCGTGCTGCTCGCCCCGGCGCAGGACCAGAAGGTCATGTTCATCGGCGGCGGGGGCGTCGGCGACACCCAGGTGGCGACCGACCGCACCGCCATCGTCGACCTGGCCGCGCCGCAGCCCGCCTGGCAGCGCGGTCCGGACCTCAGCTCGCCGAAGCGGTACCCGGGCGCCGTGCTGCTGCCCGACGACACCGTGCTGGTCTCCGGCGGGTCGCGGCGCTACCGGGCGAAGGACACCCTCACCGCCGAGATCTACGACCCGGCGACGAAGGCGTTCCGCCCGGTGGCCGACCCGCATGTCGGCCGCGACTACCACTCCGAGTACCTGCTGCTGCCCGACGGCCGGGTCGCGGTCTTCGGCTCGAACCCGCTCAGCGACGACAACACGTTCGACACCCGCGTCGAGGTCTACTCCCCGCCCTACCTGTACGCCGGGGAACGCCCGGTGATCAGCGGCGCCCCGGGCACGATCACCCGAGGCACGACGATCACCCTGCACGCCTCACAGAAGATCGGCAAGGTCCGGCTGATGCGGCCCGGTGCCTACACCCACGTGACCGACACCGAGCAACGGTCGGTAGCGTTGCCGATCACGGCACAGGCGGACGGTACGGTCACCGTGAGCGTGCCGGACAATCCGAACGTCCTGCCGGGTGACTGGTACATGCTCTTCGTCGACAACGGTGCGAACGTGCCGTCGGTCGCGACCTGGGTGCACGTGACCCCCTGACGGCCGCCCGACGCCGGGGTCGGCGAGGCCACCGTCGAGAGGAGTGACTTCGTGCCGACGTCCAGGTCCCGGGTCGCCGCGCCCACGCCGCCGGGCGGCGACCGGGTGCGGCCGGCCTGGCCGCGCCGGGCCCCGGCCCCGCGTGGCCGGGCAGGGCGGGCCTGGCGCCCGCGCGCCGGCGGGCGACCCCGCGGGGTCGCCGCCGTCCTCGCCCTGGTCGCGGCGCTGGTCGTCACGCTGGTCGGGTGCGGCCCGGGCGGGGGGAAGTCGGCCGGCGGCGCCGGCGGGGCCGGCGGGGCCGTGGGCGCGGCCGGTGCCACGACTGCGGTGCCCGCCCCGGACCCGACCCGCTGCCCCGCGGGCGGCGGTGCCGGGGGCGGTCCGTCCCTTGCCGGCGGCGAGGCCGCCGCCGGGTCGGCCGACGGCGCCGCCGCGCGGGGCCGCGCGCCCCGGGGTCCGTTCCTGGTCGACCCGGCCGGCCAGGCGGCGCAGCAGGCCCAGGCACACCCGGCCGAGGCCGCGGCCATCGCCCCGCTCGTGCAGACCTCGAGCGCCTTCCCGGTCGGCGACTGGGTGACCGACGTCGTCGGTGAGGTCCACAGCCGGGCCGCCGCGGCGGAGGCGACCGGCGCCACCGCCGTGTACATGGTCTACGCCATCCCGCACCGGGACACCGGGGGCGTCTACTCCGCCGGCGGGCTGCCCGACGCCGCCGCCTACCGCCAGTTCACCCGTCAGGTCGCCGCGGGTATCGGCGGCGCGGCGGCGGTCATCGTGCTCGAACCCGACGCGCTCGGGCAGATCGACCGGCTCGACGCCGCCCAGGCGGCGGAACGCTACGCGCTGCTGCGTGACGCGGTCGACGTGTACGGCGCGCTGCCGGCGACCAGCGTCTACCTGGACGGCGCGAACTGCGGCTGGATCGCCCCGGCGGTCATGGCCGGGCGGTTGGCGCAGGCCGGGATCGCGCACGCCCGCGGCTTCGCCGTCAACGTGGCGAACTACTACCGCACCGAGGACGAGGCCGCCCGCGCCGAGGTCCTCTCCCGGTTCGTCGGGGGGGCGCACTACGTCGTCGACACCTCCCGCAACGGCCGCGGACCGGCGGTGGGGCTGACGAACCCGTGGTGCAACCCGCCGGGTCGCGGCCTCGGCGAGAAACCCACGACCAGCACGGGATATCCGCATGCCGACGCGTTCCTCTGGGTGAAGACGCCCGGCGCCAGCGACGGGGAATGCGGCCGGGGCGATCCGACGGCGGGCGCATGGTGGCCGCAACAGGCCGCGGAGCTCGTGCGCAACGCCGCGGGCTGAACGTCCGACTGAACGTCCGACTGAACGTCCGACTGAACGCCCGACTGAACGCCCGGCTGAACGCCGACCGGTTATCCGCGCCCCCCGGACGGGGGAGGGAAGTCTCCCGGTACGGCAGATTCCCCGGTACCCGCCGGTGTGTCGCCATTGTGGCGGTCGATATGCTCTTTCCCGACATCGGGGCACTGCGCGTCAACGCCGCGCGGTCGCGTGCATTCGGAGGTCGTGTGTCGGACGCCTCGGGGCACCGCCGTCATCGTCGTCCCACCCCGGCGGTGGGCCGGGTCCCGGCGGCCGCGGGCGCCGCGCGAGGTCACCACGGCCGGTTCTTCGCGTTGCTCTGGCCGTTCGCGGCGCTCATGGTGTGCGCCGGCTTCGGGCTGGAACAACTCGTCATCGAGCCGGCCTACGGGTCCTCGGGCGGATCGAGCACGGTCGCCGCGCAGCCCGGCATCATCACCCTCACCCCCGCCCCGGCGCCGGCGGAGCCGACACTCGCCTCGTCGGGCCCGGTCCCGGGGGCGAAGGTCGGCGTGGCCCTCGCGCCCGCCGCCCGTGCCACCCGGCCGGTGGCGTCGGCCAGCCCGGCGGTCACGGTGGTCGGGCCCACCGTCGCGGGCGCCGGGGGTTCCGGCACGCCGACCGGCGCCGCGGCGCTGCCGGCGGTCGTCGCTGCGACGGCCGGCGACCCGTTCGCCGCCGCGACCCTCTACGTCGATCCCGCCGGTGACGCGGCCCAGGCGGTGCGCACATTGCGCCAGAGCGATCCCGCCGGCGCGCAGACGCTGTCCCGACTGGCCGACCGCTCCCACGCGGACTGGTTCGGCGATCCGGATCCCGCCACCGTGCGCACCCGCGTCGCCGACCGGGTCCGGGTGGTGCGGGCGGCCGGCGCGCTGCCCGTGCTCGTCGCCTACGCGATCCCGCAGCGCGACTGCGGCGGTGGCCAGTCGGCGGGCGGGGTCGGCGGCGAGTCCGCCTACCGGGCCTGGATCGCCGCCTTCGCCGCCGGCATCGGCTCCGGCCCCGCCGCGGTCATCCTGGAGCCGGACGCCCTGGCCCAGATCGACTGCCTGGCGCCGGCCGCCGCCACCGCCCGGTACGCCATGCTCGGCTACGCCGTCGACCAGCTCGCCGCGGTCGGGGCCGAGGTTTACCTCGACGCCGGCAACGCCTCCTGGCATTCGGTCGCCGACACCGCCGCCCGGCTGCGCCAGGCCGGCGTCGCCCGGGCCCGGGGCTTCGCCCTCAACGTGTCGAACTTCGACGAGACCGCCGACGAGACGGCCTACGGCGACGCGGTCGTCGCCGCCCTCGGCGGCACCGCCCACTACGTCGTCGACACCTCCCGCAACGGTCGGGGGCCGGCGGCCGACAACGCCTGGTGCAACCCACCCGGCCGAGGCCTGGGCGTGGCTCCCAGCGGCCGGACGGGCAACCCGCGCGCCGACGCCTACCTCTGGATCAAGGTGCCCGGCGAGTCCGACGGCGCGTGCAACGGCGGCCCGGCCGCCGGCGGATGGTGGCTCGACTACGCCCTGGGCCTGGCGAGCAGGGCCGCGTGACCCTGCGCGGCAGGCCGCCGCGGTGGGGCCGCGCGGCGGTTCTGGTCGGTTGCCTCGTCGCGCTGCTCGGTCTGCTCGCCGCCTGCGGGCCCGCCGGCGGCTCGGGGTCGCCGGCCGGGGGACCGGTGCACCTCGACGACGTCAGCGGCGCCACCGGGGTGCGCGGCGTGCGCCTCGACCCCCCGGTACGCCTGCCCGGCGCGACCCTCACCGACACCGCCGGCCGGCCGTGGACCCTGCCGGCTGCCGCCGACGGCCGGCTCACCCTGCTGTTCTTCGGCTACACCTCCTGCCCGGACATCTGCCCCACGACGGTCGCCGACCTCGCCGCCGCGGTGGGTCTGCTCACCCCCGCGCAGCGCGACCGGGTCCGGGTGGTCGTCGCGACGACCGACCCGGCCCGCGACACGGGCCCGGTCCTGCGCCACTGGCTCGATCAGTTCGACCGGTCGTTCGTCGGCCTGACCGGGCCGGCGACGGCGGTGACCCGACTCGCCGACACGGCCGGCGTCACCTTCAGCACGCCGACGCCGGCCGCGGATGGCACGATCGTGGTGCCGCACGGCAGCCAGGTCACGGCGATCGGCCCGGACGGCGTCGCCCGAGTCGGCTATCTCGCCGGCACCGCCGTCGCCGACTACGCCCACGACATCCCGCTGCTGCTCGCGGGAGAGAGCTGAGCGCGGGGCCCGACCGCCCGGCGCCCCGCGACGGTGGCGAGGGGAGCGGCCCGCATGCCCGACTGCACTCGGGCGCGCGCGTCCCGGAGTCGTCGTCGCTGTCCGGGCCGTCGGCCGCCTCCAGCGAGCGTGCTCGTGGCACTGGCACTGAATCTGGCACTGAGTCTGGCGCTCGCGCTGGCCGGCTGTGCCCCGGGTGGCGGGGCGCCGGGTGGTGGTCAGGCTTCCTCGTCGGCCGCCGAAGGCGCGGCGAGGGCGGGCGTCGAGGACGCGGCCGGCCGGCCGCCCTACGTCGGTCCGGTGGCGGCGCCGGCGGGGGAGGGGTTCTACCGCCCGCCCGCGCCACTGCCCGCCGGGCGCCCCGGGGACGTCCTGTGGTCGCGTCCCGTGCCGGCGGCGGGGTCGTTCGCCACGGCCGGGGCGCGGGTGACCCAGGTGCTGTACCTGTCCGCCGGGGCGCTCGGCAGGCCGATCGCGGTCAGCGGCACCGTGCTCGTCCCCGCCCACCCGGCCGGTGACGCGCCGATCCTCGGCTACGCCCCCGGCACCCAGGGGCTCGGCGACGACTGCGCGGCGTCGAAGGGACTCGCCGTGGGCGTCAACCTCGCCGTCGGGGCGATCACCCAGGCACTGGCCCGGGGCTGGATCGTCGCCGTGCCCGACTACGAGGGCCTCGGCACCCCGGGCGAGCACACCTACGTCGTCGGACCGGCCGAGGGACACGCGCTGCTCGACATCGTGCGGGCCACCCCCCGGGTCGTGGGGGTCGCCGCCGCGGTACCCCGGCGCGTCGGGCTGACCGGCTACTCGCAGGGCGGGGGAGCCGCGGTGTGGGCGGCGCAGCTCGCTCCCGCCTATGCGCCTGACCTGGACCTGCGCGGGGTCGCCGCCGGTGGCGTGCCGGCCGACCTGGTGGCGGTCGGACGCGCCCTGGACGGCCGGGGCGCCGCCGGGCTCGGTCTCGCGGCCGCGGTCGGCCTCGACGCGGCCTACCCGGAGCTGCGGCTGGACGCGCTGCTGACCGCGTCCGGGCGCGGCGTGTTCGCCGCCGTCCGCACCGCCTGCTCGCTCGCCCTGGTCACCGGGTTCGCCGGCAGGCGGATCGCCGACCTGACGACCGCCGATCCGATGACGCTGCCGCGCTGGCGGGCCCGGCTGGCCGAGAACACCCTGGGACGGGTGGCGCCCCGGGTCCCGGCCTACCTCTACCACGCCACCTCGGACAGCCTGGTGGCGTTCGACCAGGCGGCGCGCCTGCGGACGCAGTACTGCGCCCGGCGGGTCGCGGTGACCTGGGCTCCCTTCCCCGGCGACCACATCGACGGCGTGGGGCGCACGCAGGACGCGCTGCGGTTCCTCGCCGACCGCTTCGCCGGCCTCCCGACGCGCGGGAACTGCTGACCCGTGCACCGCCCTACACCGCTGTACACCGCCGCACATCATCGCGCGCCGCACGTCGCCGGACGCCATTCTTCGACCATTTCTTCGAAGCGCCCCGCGGCGATTATGGGAAATGGTTGTCGCCGTTCGGGGGATTCGTGATCTGCTCTCCGTCCATCGTCCCGGCGGTTATCCACAGCCTTCCTGGTGACACTGGCTGGCGGGTCGATTCTGTTGGATTCTCGGTTCATGACCTTCTCCCACTCGGCCTCGACCCCGCCGACCCGACCCGTCGTCCGCCGCTACGCCGGGCTCGACCCCGCCGTCGCGCTGGCCCGCCGGCAGGGCGGGGTGATCACCTTCCGGCAGGCGATGTCCGCCGGCCTGACCCGCGGTCAGCTCCGCCAGCTCGTCCAGTCCGATCAGTGGAGCCACCCCGTTCGCGGCGCCTTCGTCGTCCCGGTCGCCCCCCTGTGGGAGGACGTCGCCGGCCCCGGCGACGAGCGGCCGTGCTCGGGTTGGGTGCCGCAGCCGGTGCCCGGCGGCGCGGTCCCGGGGGTGTTCGCGCCGCCTCCCTTTCCGCTGTCGGCGCGCGTGCGGGCGGCACTCGTCGGCCGTCCGCACGCGGTCGTCTGCAACATCACCGCCGCCCGGCTGCTCGGTCTTTCCGGTGCGGAGCCGGAGAGTCCCGCCGAGCCCGTGCACCTGCTGCTGCCGCCCCGGCTCACGCGGGCGCAGCCGCGGGGAATCCGGCTGCATTTCACCGAACTCGGCGCCGGTGAGCAGATCGACGTGGCCGGGATTCCCGTCACCTCGCCGGCGCGCACCGTCGCCGATCTCGTGCTCGCCGCGCCCAACCGGGAGGCCGCCGTCACCGAGATGGACGCCGCCCTGCGCAGCGGGGTCGTGCGGAACCTGCGGGCGGCCCGCGAGGCGGCGGCCGGGCGCCGGGGCTTCCGGCAGACGCAGGGCTGGTGGGACCTGGCCGACGGGAGGGCGGAGTCGGCCCTCGAGACCCGGCTGCGGCTGCTGCTCGCCGACGCGGGGCTCGCGCCGCCCCAGCTGCAGTGGCCGGTCCAGGACGGCGGCCAGTCGATCGCGAAGCTCGACCTCGCCTGGCCGGAGCACCGGCTCGACGTCGAGGCCGACACCGCCACCGCGGCGAGCTCCGCCGAGGTTTTCCACCTGGAGCGGCTGCGCGGCAACCTGCTCGCCGCCCGGCGGTGGGCGGTGCTGCGGTTCAGTGAACTGGACGTCGCCTGGTACCCGGAGCGGATCGTCGCCGCCGTCGACCGGTTCCTCGACTCGCCCGCGGCGTGGGACCTGGAGCAACGCCGCGCCTCGTGAGCATCGCCACCATCCGGACAAAGGCGTGCAAGGACTTGTGACAGGAAGTACATTCCAAGCCGTCCGGGCCTCCCACGCCTACGATCCGGAACATGAGCGTTCCCCCGGCCGGGCTGTCGCTGGCCGCAGACTTTCCGGAGGCCACCCGCGCCGAGTGGCAGCAGCTCGTCCTGGGCGTCCTGCGCAAGTCCGGCGTGGCGACCGAGTCGAGCGCCGCCGGCGAAGTCGAGGAACTACTGGCCACGCGGACCTATGACGGCCCGCTGATCCGCCCGCTCTACACCGCCGACGACCTGCCTGCCGGCGGGGTGGGCCTGCCGGGCCTCGCGCCGTTCGTGCGGGGCGGTCGGCCCCAGGGTGCGGGCCCCACCGGCTGGGACGTCCGCGCCCTGCACGCCGGTCCCGACGCGAAGCCCGCCGCCGACGCCGTTCTCGCCGACCTGGAGAACGGCGTCACGTCGCTGTGGCTGCGCCTCGGCTCCGGCGGGCTGGCGATCGACGCCCTGGCCACGGTGCTCGGCGAGGTCTACCTCGACCTCGCCCCCGTGGTCCTCGACGCCGGCGCGCAGACCCGGTCCGCGGCGGAGGAGCTCTTCCGTCTCGCCGCCGCCCGCGGCGTGCCCGGCTCGCAGCTCGCCGGCAGCCTCGGCGCCGATCCGATCGGCCTGGCCGCGCGGGCGGGCCTGCCGGCGGACGGGCCGGCGGGGCTGGCCGAGGCGGCGGCCCTCGCGGCGCGCTGCGTGGCCGAGTTCCCGAACGTGCGCGCGCTCGTCGTCGACGCCCAGCCCTACCACCGCGCGGGCGGCAGTGACGCCGAGGAGCTCGGCGCGTCGCTGGCGACCGGCGTCGCCTACCTGCGCGCGCTCACCGACGCGGGGCTGAGCCTGCCCGAGGCCCTCGGGCAGCTCGAGTTCCGCTACGCGGTCACCGCCGACCAGTTCTCCTCCATCGCGAAGCTGCGCGCGGCGCGCCGGTTGTGGTCCCGGGTCGCGCAGGTGTGTGGGGCCGAGCCGGCCGAGCGCGCCCAGCGCCAGCACGCGGTCACCTCGGCGGCGATGATGACCCGCCGCGATCCCTGGGTGAACATGCTGCGCACGACCCTGGCCTGCTTCGGCGCCGGCGTCGGCGGCGCGGACGCGGTGACGGTCCTGCCGTTCGACACCCGCCTCGGCGTGCCCGACGACTTCTCCCGGCGGATCGCCCGCAACACCCAGACCCTCCTGCAGGAGGAGTCGAGCCTGATCCGCGTGATCGATCCGGCCGGCGGCTCGTGGTTCGTGGAGTCGCTGACCGCCGAGCTCGCCGAGGCCGCCTGGGCCTGGTTCACCGAGATCGAGCGGGCCGGCGGGATCGTCGCCGCCCTGGGCTCCGGTCTCGTCGCCGAGCGGATCGCGGCCACCTGGGCGAAGCGCGCCGAGGCGATCGCCCACCGGCGCGACCCCCTCACCGGCGTCAGCGAGTTCCCGAACCTGGCCGAGATCCTGCCCGAGCGCGCCGCGGCCCCGGCCGAGGAGCGTCCCACCGTCGACGGGACGCCCGGCCTGCCCGAAATCCACTACGACGCCGACTTCGAGGCGCTGCGCTCGCGTGCCGACACCCACGCCGAGGCGGCCGCCCGCCCGGTGGTGTTCCTGGCCGCCCTCGGCAGCGCCGCGGCGTCGACCGCCCGCGCCACGTTCGCCGCGAACCTGTTCCAGGCGGGCGGCTTCGAGACCCCGACGTCCGGCCCGGGCACCGACCCGGCCGCCATCGCGGCGGCCTTCGCCGCGTCCGGCGCCGCGGTGGCCTGCCTCTGCTCGGGCGACAAGGTGTACGCCGAGCACGCCGCACCGGTGGCCCGGGCGCTGCGCGACGCGGGCGCCCGCCAGGTGTGGCTCGCCGGTCAGCCCGGCTCGCGCGCCCAGGCCGACGCCGAGGCGGGGATCGACGGGTACGTCTTCACAGGATGCAATGCGGTCGCCGTGCTGCAGGCGACGCAGGCCGAGGCGGGAGTGCGCTGATGTCCGTGGACAGCTCGAACCGGCGCGCCGGCGCCATCCCGGACTTCTCCCAGGTGGAGCTCGGCGACCCGCCCGCCGGCGCGGACACGCCCGAGGCCGAGTGGCGCACCGCGCTGGAGTCGGCGACCGGCAAGGACGTCGACGCCCTGACCTGGGACACCCCCGAGGGCATCGCGGTCAAGCCGCTCTACACCGCCGGCGACACCGCGCAGCTCGACTTCCTGCGCACCTACCCGGGCATCGCGCCGTTCCTGCGCGGGCCGTACCCGGCGATGTACGTCACCCAGCCGTGGACGATCCGCCAGTACGCCGGGTTCTCCACCGCGGCGGCGTCGAACGCGTTCTACCGGCGCAACCTCGCCGCCGGCCAGAAGGGCCTGTCGGTCGCCTTCGACCTGCCGACCCACCGCGGCTACGACTCCGACCACCCGCGGGTCACCGGCGACGTCGGCATGGCCGGCGTGGCCATCGACTCCATTCTCGACATGCGCCAGCTGTTCGACGGCATCCCGCTGGACCGGATGAGCGTGTCGATGACCATGAACGGCGCGGTGCTGCCGGTGCTCGCGCTCTACATCGTCGCGGCCGAGGAGCAGGGGGTGGCCCCGGAGCAGCTCGCCGGGACCATCCAGAACGACATCCTCAAGGAGTTCATGGTCCGCAACACCTACATCTACCCGCCGCAGCCGTCGATGCAGATCATCTCGGACATCTTCTCGTACACCTCGCAGAAGATGCCGAAGTTCAACTCGATCTCCATCTCCGGCTACCACATGCAGGAGGCCGGCGCGACGGCCGACCTGGAGCTCGCCTACACCCTCGCCGACGGCGTCGAGTACATCCGCGCCGGCCTGGGCGCGGGCCTGGCGATCGACGCGTTCGCCCCGCGACTGTCGTTCTTCTGGGCGATCGGCATGAACTTCTTCATGGAGGTCGCGAAGCTGCGGGCGGCCCGGCTGCTGTGGGCGCGGCTGGTCAACCAGTTCTCGCCGACGAGTGCGAAGTCGCTGTCGCTGCGCACCCACTCGCAGACCTCCGGCTGGTCGCTGACCGCCCAGGACGTGTTCAACAACGTGGTGCGCACCTGCGTCGAGGCGATGGCCGCCACCCAGGGCCACACCCAGTCGCTGCACACCAACGCCCTCGACGAGGCGCTCGCGCTGCCCACCGACTTCTCCGCCCGCATCGCCCGCAACACCCAGCTGCTGCTGCAGCAGGAGTCCGGCACCACCCGGGTGATCGACCCGTGGGGCGGCAGCCACTACGTCGAGCGGCTCACCTACGATCTGGCCCGCAAGGCGTGGGGGCACATCAGCGAGGTCGAGGCCTCCGGTGGCATGGCGCAGGCCATCGACGCCGGCATCCCCAAGATGCGCATCGAGGAGGCCGCCGCGCGCACCCAGGCGCGCATCGACGCCGGCCGCCAGCCGCTCATCGGGGTGAACAAGTACCGCGTCGACGCCGACGAGGCGATCGAGGTGCTCAAGGTCGACAACTCGGCGGTGCGCACCGAGCAGATCGACAAGCTGCGCCGGCTGCGTGCCGAGCGTGATCCGGCGGCGGTCGAGGCGGCGCTGCACGCGCTCACCGCCGCCGCCGACGCCGCCCGCGACGGTCGTCGCGGTCCGGGCCTGGAGCAGAACCTGCTGGCGCTGGCCGTCGACGCGGCGCGTGCCAAGGCGACGGTCGGCGAGATCTCCGACGCCCTGGAGAAGGTCTACGGGCGCCACTCCGGCCAGATCCGTACCATTTCCGGGGTGTACCGGGACGAGGCGGGACCCGCCGGAAACGTCGCCGCCGCCCGCGAGGCCGCCGCCGAGTTCGAGCGTGCCGAGGGCCGCCGTCCGCGCATCCTCGTCGCGAAGATGGGCCAGGACGGCCACGACCGCGGCCAGAAGGTCATCGCCAGCGCCTTCGCCGACATCGGCTTCGACGTCGACGTCGGCCCGCTGTTCCAGACGCCCGCCGAGGTCGCCCGCCAGGCGATCGAGGCGGACGTCCAGATCGTCGGCGTGTCCTCGCTGGCCGCCGGGCACCTCACCCTGGTGCCGGCGCTGCGCGAGGAGCTCGCCGCGCTCGACCGGTCCGACATCCTCATCGTGGTCGGCGGGGTCATCCCCCCCGGCGACTTCGACGAGCTGCGGGCCGCCGGGGCGGCGGCGATCTTCCCGCCGGGGACGGTCATCGCGGACGCGGCGCTGGAGCTGCTCGCCACCCTGTCGGCGCAGCTCGGCCACTCCGCCGCCTAGGCGGCCCGAGCTGTGGCATCCCAGGCAACGGCATCGCCGGCATCGTGAACCGGCGCATTGATCTGACCGAGTACGCGGACGGCGTGCTGGCCTCGTCGCGGACCTGGATCGCGCGGGCCATCACGCTGGTCGAGTCCAGCCGGCCGGACCACCGGGAGCTCGCCCAGCAGCTGCTGGTGACGCTGCTCCCGCACGCCGGCAAGGCGCGCCGCGTCGGGATCACCGGCGTGCCGGGTGTCGGCAAGTCGACGTTCATCGACGCGCTGGGCACCACCCTGACCGGGCGGGGCCACCAGGTGGCGGTGCTCGCCGTCGACCCGTCGTCGACGCGGACGGGCGGCAGCATTCTCGGCGACAAGACCCGGATGGCCGCGCTGTCGGTGGACCCGGCGGCGTTCATCCGGCCGTCGCCGACCGCGGGCACCCTCGGCGGGGTCGCGAAGGCCACCCGGGAGGCGATGGTGGTCATGGAGGCGGCCGGCTACGACGTCGTCATGGTCGAGACGGTCGGCGTCGGCCAGTCGGAGACGACGGTGGCCGACATGGTCGACACCTTCCTGTTCCTGACCCTGGCCCGCACCGGCGACCAGCTCCAGGGAATCAAGAAGGGTGTGCTGGAACTCGCCGACGTCATCGCGGTGAACAAGGCCGACGGCCCGCACGAGCTCGACGCCCGCCGCGCGGCCCGCGAGCTGGCCGGGGCGCTGCGGATGCTGCAGGGCTCCTCGGGGCCGCGCGACTGGAACACCCCGGTGCTCACCTGCAGCGCCGCCGAGCGCACCGGCCTGGACACCGTCTGGGCGCAGGTGGTCAAGCACCAGGACACCCTCGACGCCTCCGGTGAGCTCGCCGCCCGCCGCCGGCGCCAGCAGGTGGACTGGACCTGGGCGATGGTCCACGACCGGCTGCTCGCCGAGCTGCGGGCGCACCCGCGCGTCCGGGAGATCACGCCTGACCTCGAACGCCGCGTCCGCGACGGCACGCTCACCCCCGCCCTCGCCGCCGACGCGATCCTCACCGCCTTCGGCGAACCCGCGCCACCCTCCGGCACTGGGCAATAACTCCTCCCGCATTCTCCCGCCGCCTCGCGGTTCGCTTTGGTCCCGGTTCCTTATTGTCTTGACTGTCTTGCACCGGACACGAAAATTGCCTGGTCAAGCGTCTACGATGATCGCACCAGCTAGAAGGGCGAGAGCTCCGGCGGTTGGGGGCGGCTCGTGCGTCCCGGAGCGCCTCGGTGATCGTGTGGGTTTCAGGAGTCGCGGTGGGTTATCAGCTAGGCATCGATATTGGATCCGCGAACACGATCGTTGCGGTCGCGGACGGCGGCTGGCCCCGCGTGCTCGAACTCGGCGGGCAGCGGCGGTTGCCGTCGGTGGTGTTCGCGCCGCCGGGAGGCGGCCTGCAGTTCGCCCGCGCGGCGGCCCGGCGCGCCCAGGGCGATCCGGACCGGTCCGCGACCGACCTGCTGCGCCGGCTCGGTGACGGTGGTCCGGTCCTGCTCGGCGGCGCCGCCTACAGCCGCGAGGGTCTGCTCGCCCGCCTGGTCGCCCATCTCGTCGCCCTGGCGGTCGATCAGCTCGGCGGGCCCCCGAACCAGGTGGTGGTGACCTTCCCGTCGTTCTGGTCCCCGGGCCGGCGGGAGACCTTCACCGAGGCGATCACCCAGCTCTCCGGGCTGGAACTGCCGGTCGTGGCCCTGCCCGCCGCCGACGCGATGGGGACGCTGCTCGCCCGCAGTTCGGTGACCCAGACGGTCGACCTCGTCGGCTGGTACGACCTCGGCGCGGGCTTCCTCGACGCCGCGATCCTCTCCTTCTCCCCGTTCGGGTTCCAGGTCGTCGGTGCGCCGGCGGGGCTGCGTCACGGCGCCGGGCTCGACCTCGACGAGCTGCTGGTGGACCGGGTGCTCGCCGCGGCCGGTGCCGCGCCCGCGCGCCTCGACCGGGCCGACGCCGCCACCCGCACCGCGCTCGCCCGCCTGCGCCGCGAGGCCGCGCAGGCCAAGGAGATCCTCGCCGAGGAGGACGAGGTCGACCTGGCGGTGGAGCTGCCCGGCATCGACGCCACGGTCACGCTGACCCGCGGCGAGCTGGAGACGCTCGCCGGCCCGACCGTCGACGACACCGTCGAGACCTTCCGTCGGGCGTTGCGCTCGGTGCCGGCGGGTCCCGCCGACCTCTCCCGCATCCTGCTCTCCGGTGGGGTGGCGCACCTGCCGCTGGTGCTGCGCCGGCTGCGTGCCGCCTTCCCGGAGATCGGCCGGATCGAGCACCGCTCGGACGCGGACGTGGCGATGGGCGCGGCGCTGATCGCCGCCGACCTGGCGGATCGTTCCGCGCGGGCCGGTGGGGCGTTGTTCGGCGCGGCTGCCGCAGCCGGGGCCGTCGAGGAGCCGTACGACGTCACCGCGGTCATTCGTCCGCCGGATGCGTCCAGCCTCACGTCGTTGCCGCCGTTCCTCTCCGGGGTCGGGACGCCGCCGCCGGGAGCCGCCGCCGGGAGCGGCGGGTCCCCCGACGTGAGCGGAGTGACGGTCGCCGCCGGCCCGCTGGGCGCGGGCGGCAGCGGTGCGCCGGCTCGGGCGGGCGCCGATGCCCATGCCCCCGATGCCTATGACCCTGGTGCCTATGACCCCGGTGCCTATGCCGCCGCCGCGAGCACCGCCGACATCGGTCTGCTTCCCGCCGGCGCGGCAGGTCCGCCCGCGGGTGGCGTCGCGGATGCCGGGGGGTCGCACCGTGCCGCCGGGGGAGGCCGTGCCGCCGGGGGTGGCCGTGCCGCCGGGGGCGGCGGGGGAGACGGCGCTGCCGGGGGAGGCGGCGGGATCTTCGGGTCCCGTCGGGTCATGGTGGCCGCGGCGATCATCGTCGTCCTGTTCGTCGCCATCGGGACGACCGCCGGAGTCGTGCTCACGGGGCGCGACTCGGGTTCGGGCGGGGCCTCCGTCGCCGCGGTCGGGGCCTTCCCGACCACGGATCCGATTCCGCCGTCGTCCAGCCCCTCCGCCGCGCCGCCGCCCGCCGCGAACCTCGTCCGGGTCGCGGGCTCCTCCGAGGTCGCTCCCATCACCGAGACCGCCTACAACGAGTTCCGTCAGACCCAGCGCAACGTCACCGTCAGCATCGAGGCGACCAGCACCGAGGACGGTTTCGCGGCCCTGTGCAGCGGTAAGGCCGAACTCGCCGACGCCTCCTTCGAGCTCACCCCGCAAACCGCCAAGGATCCCGGCTGCGCGAAGAAGGTCGTCGGGTTCGAGGTCGCGCACCACACCCTGCCGATCGTGGTCAACCCGCAGAACACCTGGCTGCACTGCCTCAACCTCAAGCAGGTCAAGCAGATCTGGGGCGCCGACTCGTCGGTGACCCGGTGGAACCAGATCGACAGCTCGTTCCCGGATGAACCGATCGCGTTCGTCGGCCCGCCCCACAACTCGGTGCAGGCGGAGGTCTTCAACGCGACCATCAGTGACGCCAGCGACCGCTCTCGCGCCTACAAGCAGGCGGACCTGAGCGGGGTCGCCAACGACGTGGCCGGTGACCGGTCGGCCATCGGTTTCCTGGACTACCCCACCTACGAGACGTTCGGCGCCAGGCTGCGCGGGGTGGAGATCAACAATGGTGAGGGGTGCGTGGCGCCGACCGCGGTGGCCGTCGGCACGGGGCTTTACCTGCCGCTGTGCAAGCCGCTGTTCGTCTACGCTCGCACCGACGCGCTGCGCCAGCCGGCGACCGCCGCCTTCCTGCGCTACTTCCTCGAGAACGGTCGCAAGATCGCCTTCGACGCGCACTACGTGCCCCGCAGCGACGACACGGTCGGGGAGAACGTCGCCAGGCTGGAGAAGCTGACGACGGGGGTGGGACCGGTGCCCGCCTGAGGGTGCCCGCCTGACGGCGCCCGGCGGCGTCAGGCGACTGAGTGGGTGACGGTCAGCCTCCGGTCAGCGTGGTGCTCGTGATGGTGAGAGTCCCCAGGACTGAGCCGCATCGATTGCTCCTGACCACGGAGGGCGCGAACACCGTCTTGGTATCGCGCGGCGAGGAGCAGGGCAAGCACGTTGCGTGACTGTGGTGCGGTGTCGGATCGAGCCGACCGAGCGCTGCGGCTGTGTGGCAATCCAGCCTTGGTGGGGCAGTGGTCCGGTCCGCCTCGAAACCAGGGCCTTCGATCACCGGCGGTGGCGAGGACGGACCAGTAGGTCGGCGACGCCCTGGGGCGGTCTGGCGGGAGGCTGCGCCGCATCTCGGCGACTTCTCGCTCTCGGGGACTCCTGAGCAGGCCCTCGGCGCGAGGCCGACTTCATACCACGGGGGATGAGGGTGGGGCTGGATCCCTGGCCTGCCGGGACGAGTCCGGCCGTCGGGGCGGGCGAGCGGTGCGCGGGGTAGGCCCTCGAGACACGCTGTCGTTGCTGTACGTCATTAAGTAGCTACTCAGAGTGATAGCTTGCGCGACGTGCCCCCGCGGATCATCCGTCGCGGTTCCGCTGCTGGGGCGCTCCGGCCTCACACCAGGGGAGTAGTTCCATTGCGTAAGTCATCGCTGTTTCTTCTGAGCG
The DNA here is from genome assembly GCF_000058485.1 of Frankia alni ACN14a. Lineage (NCBI taxonomy): Bacteria > Bacillati > Actinomycetota > Actinomycetes > Frankiales > Frankiaceae > Frankia > Frankia alni. Next base: position 5,360,772 of record NC_008278.1, on the reverse strand, counting down.
CAGCCGCCGCGGCGGCCGCGCTTCTCGGCACCGCGCTACCGGCCAGTGCCGCGACCGCCGACACTGTGGTGACCCTGACCCTCACCGGAGGGGCCGTGAACATCACGGCCCCGGCCACCGCCACCCTCAGCGGAACGATCGGCACGACGCCTGTCACCGGATCCCTCGGGGTCGTCACGGTCACCGACACCCAGGGCATCGAAGCGCCCTCCTGGGTGGCTAGTGTCGCCGCCACCGACTTCACCGCGGCGGGAGGCATCGCCGCGATCCCGGTCACGAACATCCACTACGCGCCGGGAACGGTGACCCGCGTGAACAACGCGGGGACCGCGACCGACGTCGACTTCGTCACCGCCGGCACTCCGGTGGAGACGGTGACGGGCACCGGCGGTCCCGGCATCAACTCGGCGTCATGGAACCCGACGCTGACGGTGGACATCCCGCCCACCGCCGTCGCCGGCACCAACTACACCGCCACGATCACCCACTCCACGGTGCCGTGATCGGGGCTTCGGGATGAACAGAGGCACCCTTCTCGGTGCCATGGCGGTGATGGTCGGGATGCTCGTTCCGACCATCACCGCTCCTGCCGTGTCAGCCGCGCCCCGCAGTGGGACCGTCAACTCCGACGGGACGTTCGGGATCAGGCTGGGCGAGGTCACCGCGTCGCTGTGGAAGGACCCCCGGGCCAGGCAGTACATCGTCGACCACCTCAACCCGGGTGCCACGATGCGCCGCCAGGTGGAGGTCGTGAACAACACTGACGGGCCGATGCGGATCGAGCTCTACCCGGGCGCCGCGAGCCTCGGCGGGAGCTCGTTCCACTTCGCCGAGGGGCGCAAGCCCAACGAGCTGACCACCTGGGTCAGCCTGGACCGCAGTGCGATCGAGGTCGGCGCGCACTCTCGGCAGAAGGCTGAGGTCACCGTCGCCGTCCCCCGCGACGCCTCGCCGGGCGAGCACTACGGCGTGCTCTGGGCGCAGGCGGGCAGCGGGGCGCCGGAGGGCAGTGGCTTCCAGATGGTCAACCGGGTCGGGATCCGGATGTACCTGGACATCGGCCCCGGCGGGCCGCCCGCCGCCGGCTTCACCATCGCCGCACTCACCGCGAGCCGCCTGCTCGACGGGCGACTGGCGGTCGGTACCGAGATCCACAACACCGGTGGTCGGGCCCTGGACATGTCCGGCGATCTCATGTTGACCAAGGGTCCCGGCGGCCTGCGGGCCGGACCGTTCCCGGCGAACCTCGGGACGACGATCGCCCCCGGGGAGGTCAGCCCGGTCTCGTTCGCCCTCGACGGGCAGATACCGGCCGGGCCGTGGACCGCCACGGTGAAGCTGCACAGCGGGCTGGTCGAGCGGACCGCCACGGCGGTGATCCGCTTTCCCGACCGTCGCGGCGCCTCCGAACGGGTCCGCGTGAGTGGCGCCTCCACCCGCCAGGTCGCGGTCACCTCCGCGATCGTCACCGGCGGGTCGCTGGTCGGCGTCGGGACGTTGGTCATGCTCGCGCGGCGGTGGCGCCGACGCCGGTCTGCCTCCTGATCCGCGGTCGGCAGGTGATCAGCTCGCGCAGGCGTCGGACCAGGGGATGCCGGGGACGAGCCGGCTCCACTCGGTCCGACTCGGCGCTGCCCCCGGCTTCGCGCAGGCGCGTTGCCGCAGCCGCTGCGGGTCCACCGTCCCGAGCAGGATCGTGCCCCTGTCGGTGGTGAGCGCGACGGTCCCGGTGGTGCTCGTGCTCATCGCCCGCACCGGCGAGTCCAGCGTGCCCACCGGGATCAGGGCGGGCCCGGTGGCGGCGAGGTTCGAGTAGGCGACGCTGCCGGCGCTGTCCGCGCTCAGGAGCTGGTCGTCGGTGGCGAAGGCGACGGTGGTCACGGGCGCGGCGTGCCCGGGCAGGCGATGCACGACGCGCGGACGGTTCGGATCGGTGACGTCCGACACCTGCAGGTTCCGGTCGTCGCCCCCGGTCGCCAGCAGCGTGCCGTCCGGGCTGAACGCCACCGTGTTGACGGCCCCGGTGTGGCCCGGCACCGAGCCCATCTGCGTGGGACTGCGCGGGTCGCGCACGTTCCACAGCTGGACTGTGCCACCCACTCCGGCGATGGCGAGCACGGCCCCGTCGGGTCGCAGCGCCACCCCGGTGACCGGCCCGGACCGCCCGATCAGCAGTTGCAGAGAGGTGGGCCGGGAGGGGTCGGTGACGTCCCACAGCCCGACCGACCAGTCGACGCCGGCCGTGGCGAGCAGATGAGCCCTGGTGGACAGGGCCAGGCGGTGCACCGGCGTTGACTGGGTACCGAGCGCGCCGAGCGGGCGCGGCCTCGCCGGGTCGCTGACGTCCCACAGCCGGCCGGCGTCGGTGGCCCCTCCGGTGGCCAGTGTCCGGCCGCCGCCGTCGAAGACCACCCCGCTGGCGTGGTCGTCGGCCGAGCCCTGCGCGGCGACGGTCGGCCGACCCTCGCCGTCGAGGCGCCACAGGTGCAGGCGGCCGGCGTCGTCGGTACCGGCGAGCGCCGTGCCGTCCGCGCTGAGGGCGAGATCGGAGTACGCCGCCGCGCCGGCGGGTACCCGCACCGCGGTCGACTGGCCGAACGAGGCGATCAGCGAGTCACGGGCGGCGGCAGTCGGAGCGACCGCGTACGCCGCGAGGCTGAGCCGGGCGGCGAGTTGCGGATCCTGGGCGCGACGCGCGGCGGCGTCGGTGGCCAGCCGTGCCGACGCGGCCGCCCGCTCGGCCGGGTTCGGCGCGCCGGGCCCGTCGCCGCCTCCCAGGACGAGGACCGGAATCGCGACCGCCGCAGCGAGCAGGACCACGAAGGCGGCGGCGAGCACGAGCGTGCGGGGACGGCGCCGGCGCGGACCGGGCTGCGCGTCACCCGCCGCACCCCCCGGTGGCGCGTAGGCGTCGCCCGGCCCCTGCGCCCGAGGCGGAACCGACCCGGGCGAGGAGGCGGACGGCGCCGCCGACGGCACCGAACCCGACACTGCGCCGGGCGACACTGCGCCTGGGGGTAGGCCACCGGGCGGTGGGTTGCCGGGCGGTGGGGTGCGGGACGGGACCGGAGGCGGGGAGGCCAGCGGCGCCGGCGACATCTGGGTCGCCGGCATCGCCCCGGCCGGCGGACCGCCGCCGGCAGTGGGCGGCGGCACCGCCGTCGCGGGTCGTCCGCCGAACGAGCCGGCCGGGGCATCCGTGGCTGCCCCGCCCGGTGCCGCGTGGGGCGCGACCGACCTGCCAGATCCGGATGCGCCGGCAGAGCCGGTGAACCGTCCCGGCGCGCTGCGTCCCGCCGCGCCCTCGGAGCCGGTCACGCTGCCGGCACCGGCGGTGCCGGGTGGCTGCACCGGCGGCGTGGAGGTCGCGGTGTCCCGGCCACGCCGGCCCCACCGTCGGGGCTGAGCGGCAGCGGCGTCGGCCGGCTCGTCCGGCGTCGTCACCGGCGTCGGCCGGGCGGGCAGCGCCCCGCCGCCGATCAGCGCCGTGCGCAGCTCCTCGGCGCTCGGTCGGGCGCCGGCCTCCTTCGCCATCGCGACCTCGATGAGGCCGCGCAGTTCCCCGCTGACGCCGTCGAGCCGGGGCGGCTCGTTGATGATCCGGTAGAGGATCGCCTCCATCCGGCCGGTGCCGAACGGCGGCTGCCCGGTCGCGGCGAAGACCATGACCGCGCCCCAGGAGAAGATGTCGACGGCCGAGGTGATCGGCGCGTCGAGGATCTGCTCGGGCGACATGTATCCGGGCGTACCGATGGCCTGGCGCACGTTCCGGCTGAGCTCGGTGTCCGCGTTGAACTCGCGGGCCAGCCCGAAGTCGATCACCTTCGGGCCGACCGGGGACAGCAGCACGTTGCCGGGGGTGAGGTCCCTGTGCACGATTCCGGCGGCGTGGATCGCGCTGAGCGCGGTGGTGACGCTGACGGCGAGCTGCTCGAGGTCGGCGGGCCGCATCGGGCCCCGGACCGACACGTGCCGGGACAGCGTCGGGCCCTCGACGAACTCGGTCACGAGGTACGGCTGCGGGCCGTGGGGGTCGGCGTCGAGCACGGCCGCGGTGGTGAACCGGCGCACCCGGCGCGCGCTTTCGGCCTCCCGGGCGAACCGGGCACGGAACTCGGGGCGCTGCGCGAGTTCCGGCCGGATCACCTTGATGGCCACCGCGGTTCCGTCGGGGGCCCGGCCGAGGAACACCGTGCCCATCCCACCCTGGCCGAGCCGACCGACCACCTGGTAGGTGCCGAGGCGGCGGGGATCCTCGGGCTGCAGCGGGCGCGCCGTGTTCCCGGACAACGGCGGTGGTGTCGTCCCCGTCACCGTGCCCCACTCCCGCGGGGCCGCCTCGGCCCCGCATGCCCCGCCCCGCAATCACGGCACGCCGGCCTCGGCGTCCGTCTGACCCCATGTTCATACCAGGTGATGATGTAAGTGCAGCGTCTCCGGATCAGACCAACATTGGCGTCTTCACGACGCCGGGCCGCGATCGGGACGGTTAGGCCGGTTTCACGGGCGGAACGCCGGCTGTCAGGTTCTGCACGATGGCGATGTTGTCACGCACCGTGGCGTCGTCGCGGGCGATGTAGTGCGCCTGGGACGTGATCTCCTTCTGGTTCTCCAGGTAGTACCGCAGGAAGGCGGCCACCGCCGGCTTGCGCAGCGACGCCCTGTTCGCGTAGAGGTACAGCGGCTTGCACAGCGGCATGTACATGCCGGTGCCGGCGGTGAGCGCGTTCGGCTCGACGCAGCCGCCGCCGGAGTCGAGCTTGATGGCGCGCACGGCCCGGTTCGTCGTCAGGAAGTTCGAGTAGTCCATGAAGGCGATGGCGCCGCGGTCGCCGTCGACCCGGGCCGGGATCTCGTCGAGTTCCCGGGTCTCGTAGGCGCGGGTGTTCGTCGAACTGCCGGTCATGCTGGCGAGGAACACCTTGGCATGGACGGTCGATGCCGCGGGACCGATGGGTGACAGCGGGACGTTCGGGAAGCTGGGATCGACCTGGTTCCAGCTGGTGACCGTCGAGTCCCGCGCCCAGATGCGGCCGACCTGCGCCGTGGTCAGGCACTGCACCCAGGTGTTCTGCCTGCTCACCACGATGGGCAGCAGGTGGTGGGCGATCTCGAAGCCGGCGACCCGGGCCCCGCAGGCCTTGTCGGGCAGCGCGTAGGAGGCTCCGACGATGTCCGCCCGGCCGGCGCAGACCTGCTGGAACCCGTCGTCCGTGTCGGTGCTGCCGACGCGGACGGTGACGCCCTTCGTCGACTCGCGGAACAGGGTGTACGCAGTCCCGGTGATCGCGGCCACCTCCGCCGACCCCGTCGTGATCACCGCATTGGGGTCGACGGCTCCGCCGCCGGCGCCCGTCCCGCCGGCGCCCGTCCCGCCGGGAAGAGCCCCGCCGGCACCTGCCCCGGTGGAGCCCTTCCCGCCGACGATTCCGGCTGCCCGTTCGGCCGCGCGCATGGAGTCGGCGGGTAGGTGGGGATGTTGATCGACCGTCGAGCGGGGCAGCGTGGCGGCGGTCACCGAGGTGTCGTCGCCCCCGCCGGTCAGCACCAGGCCGAGCGTGACGCTTCCGGCGATGAACACGGCCAGCGCCAGCACGCCCGCCAGGAGTCGTCGCCTCGGCCGGCCGCCCGCCGACCAGCGCCGACGCACGCCGGCCGGGGAGGCGGCGGCGCCCTCGCCCGACGCCGGTGCCGCGATCCCGCGCGGGCCGGCCGACGCCGTCGGGCCGCCGGATCCCGCCCAGCCGCCCGGCGTGGCCGGATCCGGTGAACCGGGACCGTTCGCAGTCCCGGCCGCACCCCCGACGACGGCACCCCCACCCAGCGACGCACCCCCGCCCAGCGACGCACCCCCGGGCACCGACGCACCCCCGGGCACCGACCCGCGGGACGCGCCATCGCCGACGGCCCGCGAGTCAGCCTGCCCCGACGACTCCAGCGTCGGCGGCGGGGTGTGCCCGACGGGCGGCACGCTCGGCGGCGGGGTCGTCGCGAAGGCGGCCGGGCCGAGCAGGACCGTCTCCGAGCTCGCCGGCTCGGCCACGGCGTCGCGAGCGGCAAGCAGCGCCGCGCCGAGGGCGAACTCGCCGTCGTGGCGGATCTCCAGTCGGCCCACGTCCGGGAACTGCTCGCCGAGCAACCGGCCGACCAGCGGGATGCGCGCCCCCGGTCCGTAGACGGCGAGCAGGCCGAGCGGGCCGGCGTCGTTCGTCGCGGCGCGCACCGCCCGGGCCAGCGCGCGGACCGAGTCGTCGAGCAACGGCCGGACGAGCGACTCGTACTCCTCCCGACTGACCTGAACGACGGTGGTCGTGTCGCCGGTGGGCACGGAGACGTCGACGAACGTCTCCTCGGTCAGGACCTCCCGGGCCTCGGCGCAGGCCGCGCCGAGGCGGGCGCCGTCGGCCGAGGCCCGCGGGCCGCCGCGCAGTCGCTCGCCCGCGTCGCCGACCAGCCGGGCGACGTGGGCGTAGAGCAGATCGTCGAGCATCGAGGTCGACACGTCGGCAAGCCCGACCGGCGAACCGACGGCCACGTGGCCGCCGGCCGTCGCGGTGAAGACCGCCGCCTCGAACCAGTGCGAGCCGAGCTGGTAGGTCGCCGCACCGCGCCCGTCGGCCACGGGAGTGGTCTGGGAGAACAGGGCGGCCGTCGCCTCCGTGGAGCTGCGGGCGAGGACGGGCGCGGTGGTCTCCAGGCGGGCGAGCGCGTCCGCGAGCCCCTCCTGCCGGCGCGCCGGCCAGGACGCCGGGCTGGTCACGACGACCAGCTCCGGCGGTTCACCCCGCTGGGCGGTGGCCGTGCGGATCACCGCATCGAGGAAGCGGGCGAGCAGTGCAGCGGCGGTGTAGCCGATGCCGCCGACGAGGATCGGCGTCGAGTCGCCGAGCCAGTGCACGAAGCCGTCGGCGGTCCGCTCCGGCTGGCCGGCCCGCAGCCGGACGGCCGAGCGCCCCACGCGCACCGCGCCGTCGGCGGCGAGATGGAGCACGGTCGGAATCTGCGGCTCGCCTTCGAGGGCGAGGGCGGACGGCCAGCCGTTCTCCGCGATGGCGGCCGTCGAGACGTCGACTCCGGGACTGATGCCGAGCTGGTATCGCACGCGTTCCCCCGAGGTGCCGTTCTGCTTACCCCGGCCCAATCCCCCGTCTGCGCCGAAGCGTGGCACGATCATAACCGTCCACACCCGGCGGATCGCCGGTAGCACGGGACTGATCGCTCTACGATACGAACTGGATGCCGGGCCGCGCCCGGCGCGCCCTGACCCGGGAGGCCGCGTGCTCCGCCGTGCCGCGAAGTTCGAGGTGACGCTGAACCCCACCGCGCAGTCCCTGCTCGCTCCGATGTCCGCCGAGCCTCGCCAGTTCCTGCTGGACCGGGCCCTGGACGAGTTCGTCGCGGACCTCGGCGCGCTGGACGAGGCGGCCGAGGCCATGGTGCCGGGCGCCGCCCGCCCGCGCATCGACACCGCCATCGACGCGGCCGCGCCCGCGGTGGTCGACGGCACCCTGCTCGTCTCCGGCCAGGAGGTGATGCAGACCTGGGAGGCACCGCTGATGCGGGCGCTGGCCCAGGCGGTCACGACGCCGGGGGGAACGGTGCTGGAGATCGGGTTCGGTCTCGGGCTGTCCGCCGGGTTCGTGCAGGAGGTCGGGCCCGCCCGTCACGTCATCGTGGAGGCGAACCCGCAGACCGCCGCGGTCGCCGAGCAGTGGGCGCGGGCCGCCGGCCGGCGTGGCGTGGAGATCGTCACCGGGCGCTGGCAGGACGCCCTCGCCGAGCTCGGCCGGTTCGACGGCGTCCTGTTCGACACCTATCCCATGGACGAGGCCGAGGTCGACGAGTACGTCATGCGCGACGCGACCTTCGCCGAGCACTTCTTCGCACCGGCCGCGTCGGCCCTGACCGGCGGCGGCGCGTTCACCTACTACTCCAACGAGATCGACTCGGTCTCCCGGCGACACCAGCGCGCGCTGCTGCGCCACTTCCGCACGTTCGCGGTCGAGATCGTCGACGGCCTGCGCCCACCCGAGGACTGCAGCTACTGGTGGGCGCCCTCGATGGCCGTCATCGTGGCCCGTGGCCCGCGCCGGTCCTGATCCGCGCCGGTCCTGATCCGCGCCGCGTGCCGTCAGGCGGGCTGGTGTTCCGGCCGGTGACCGCCGCGGACCGCGTCGTCGCGGATCTTGCCGACCAGTTCCTCGAGGATGTCCTCCAGCGCGACGAGTCCCAGCACCGAGCCCTGCGCGTCGGTGACCCGGGCGAGATGGGCGCCCGACTGCTGCATCGTCGCGAGCGCCGTGCGCAGGCTGTCCTCGGCGCCGACATGGGCGAGCGGCCGGATCCACTTCGCCGCCACCGGGCTCGACCGCCGCTCGGGGCGGGTCTCCAGCACGTCCTTCAGATGCAGGTAGCCGGTCATCCCGCCACCGTCCTGCACGGGGAAACGAGTGAACCCGGTGCGCGCGGCGAGCCGTTCGACCTCACGAGGAGTGATCGTCGGCGGAACCGTGACCAGTCCGTCCGGTGCGAGCAGCACGGCGCGCGCCGTGCGCTCCTCGAACGACAGGGCGCCCGTCAGCAGCTCGTGCTCGTCCTCGGCGAGCAGGCCCTCCCGATGCGACTCCTCGATGAGGCCGGCCACCTCGTCACGGGTGAAGACGCTGGCCACCTCGTCCTTCGGCTCGACGCCGACGACGCGCAGCGACATGCCCGCCACCGCGTTCAGCAGCATGATCACCGGCTTGCCCAGCCGGACGACGCCGACCAGCAGCGGAGCCAGCAGCAGCACGGCCCGATCCGGCAGGGCGAGCGCGATGTTCTTGGGCACCATCTCGCCGACGACCACGTGCAGGAAGGTCACGAGGGCGAGCGCGATCGCGAAGGACACCGGGTGCAGCAGCGCCGAGGGCAGCCCGGCCGCCGAGAAGGGGCCGTGCAGGAGGTCCGCGATCGCCGGTTCGCCGAGTGCGCCCAGCCCGAGGGTGCAGACGGTGACACCGAGCTGCGCGCCGGCGAGCATCAGCGAGACGTTCTCCATCGCGCCGAGGGTGATCCTCGCCAGCCGGGAACCGGCCTGCGCCATCGGCTCGATACTCGTCCTCCGGGCGGAGATCAGTGCGAACTCGGCGCCGACGAACAGCGCGTTGAGCACCAGCAGCAGGATCGTGGCGGCGATCGCCAGCAGGCCGTTCATCGTTGCGCCGTCCGTCCGACCGCCTCGGGTGCGCCGCCCCCGGCCGGCTGGCGTGGCCCGCCGCCGGGCGTCCGAGAGCCGGAGCCGCCGCCACGCTCGCGCGGGCCGGTGGACCGCTCGCGCTGCCCCCCGGACCGCTCACGATCCCGGGTCCCGGCCGGCCGGTGCGCCGTGACCGGGTCGTCCGCCATGGTGACCCCCCTCGGCGCCACCGGCTCCAGCCGGATGCGGTCCACCCGCCGGCCGTCCATCCGCTCGACGGTGTAGCGGACCCCCTCGACCGCCGCCGCGTCCCCCGCCCGGGGGATGCGGCCCAGCGCGCGGGCCACCAGACCGCCGAGCGTCTGGTACGTGTCGTCGGTCGGGATCGCGATCCCGGTGACGTTGCTCGCCTCCTCCGGACGCAGCAGGCCGGACAGCAGCCAGCTACCGTCGTGCCGGCGCAGGGCCCGGGGGGAGACCCGGTCGTGCTCGTCGACGACGTCGCCGACGATCTCCTCGATCAGATCCTCGGCGGTGACCAGACCGTCCGTGCCGCCGAACTCGTCGACGACGATGGCCATCTGCAGCCCGCCGGCCCGCAGCGTCTCCAGCAGCGGCTCCAGCAACAGCGTGGAGGGGACCGTGACCGGCGCGACCATGGCCTCACGCACCGGGGTGCGCTCGCGGTCGTCCTCGGGGACGCCGACCGCGTTCTTGATGTGGATCACTCCCACGACGTCGTCGCTGTCCGCGCCGAGCACCGGGAACCGGGAGTGGCCGGTTCGCCGGGTGAGGGTGATGACCTCGCTGATCGGCTCGTCGGCGTGCACCGTGCGCATCCGCATCCGCGGAGTCATGACGTCCTCGGCGGTCCGGTCCCCGAACAGCAGCGAGCGCTGCACCAGCGTCGCCGTCTCCTGCGACAGGGTGCCGTGCTCCGCGGACCGCCCCACCAGCGAGAACAGTTCCTGGGCGGAGCGGGCCGAGGCCAGCTCCTCCTGCGGTTCGATGCCGAGGCGGCGCAGCACGGCGTTCGCGGTCGCGTTCAGGAAGCGAATCAGCAGCCCCGTGGCCCGGGTGAACATCCGCTGCGGCCCCTGCACGGCCTTGGCCGTGGCGAGTGGATGGGCCAACGCCAGGTTCTTCGGGACGAGTTCGCCGAACACCATCGTTACGGTGGTGGCGAGCACCATCGCGACCACCACGGACAGCGCGCCGGCCAGCCCGTCGGAGGCGCCGAGCGAGGTCAGCGGCCCGCGCAGCAGGTCGGCGATGGCAGGCTCGGTCAGGAAACCGATCGCCAGGTTCGTCACCGTGATCCCGAGCTGGGCGCCGGACAGCTGGGTGGACAGGCCGCGCAGCGCGGCGAGCACGCCCCGGGCGCCCCGCTCACCCCGGTCGGCGGCCCGCTGCACCGACGGCCGGTCGGCGGTGACGAGGGCGAACTCGGCGGCCACGAAGATCCCGCAGGTGGCGACGAGGGCCAGGCCCAGTACCAGGAGAAGCGCCTCGATCATCGGTCGACCCCCGCGGGCGCTTCTGCACGCGTGGGCCGGCCGGAACTACATCCGGCGTCGTCGGAGTCCTTCATGATCCCTTCCGGTCGGTCCGGGTCGGCCCGTGCGCTGGCCTTACCCGCGTCACGCGGGTTCAACGCGCCGGGCAGCCCGTCCGTTTCACGATGACCTGTCGTCGCCGGACGGTCCAGACCTCGGGCGGCGTTCGGTAGAAGATCACTGTGTGGTCCCGCGGGCCGGGAGTCGGCCGACGCCTCACCGTCCGGCCACGATCCGCGACGATCGTCGTCACATCCACGCGCGGCCGACCGCGGACGACGGTCCCGGAAGGCCGGTCGCGGGCCCGGGCGAGGGCCAGGATGGGAGGAAGCGCCTTGGGTCCGACACGCACGAAGTGCTCGAGTGTCACGGAGGGTGACAGCGGGAAGAAGGTGGGTGTCGTCGCCGGGTGCCGCTGCCCAGCCGTCGGACGAGGAGGTCGCCATGCATCGACTTCAGACACGATCCGTGCCGATACCCGTCTGGCCCGATCGGGCGCCCGCGCCCCCGGTCGACCCCATGGCGTCCCGGCCTCCCCGCCCGGTGGGAGCGGGTTCGCGGCCGGCGCCGACGCCCGCGTCACGGGCGGCGCTCCTCGTGGCGGCGGCCACCCTGCTGCTGGCCGCTGGCTGCGCTGCGAGCTCCGCGGGTGGGAAGGCCCCCGCCACGGTGACCGCGCCTCGCGGCGGCCCACCCGCCGGATGGTCGGCCGCCCCGACGACGCTCGCCCCGACGACGCTAGCCCCGACGACGCTCGCCTCGACGGCGCCTGCCCTGGCAACGCCGGGGACGGCAGCCTCGACGCCGAGCGTCCCGGGCAGGACTGTCACCGCGCCGGCCGGGGGGCTGTGCCCCACCGCTCGGCTGGCGGTGCGCTCGGCCGACGGTGAGGGCGCGGCCGGCAGCACCTACGAACACCTGGTGTTGACCAATACCGGCACCACGTCCTGCGTGTTGCGCGGCTTCCCCGGCGTCTCCTACCTCGACGCCGCCGGCCGTCAGGTCGGCGCGGCCGCGGTCCGGTCGGGTCCCGCTGGCCAGGCCGTCCGGCTGGCCCCCGGTGCCTCGGCCAGCGCGACCCTGCGCACCGTGCACCCCGGCATCCAGGTGGGCTGCGAGGAGCCGGCGCAGAGCACACCGGTCGCTTCCTTGCGGGTCTTTCCCCCGGCGAACACGACGGCCCTGCGGCTGGCGTTGTCCGATGTCTCGGCGTGCAGCAGTCCGGCCGTGCAGCAGTTGTCGGTGACCGCCTTCACCCGCTGATGCCTCACCCGCTGACGCCTCACCTGCTGACCTCCCTGGCCGACGCCTCACCGGCCGACCGGCGCCGCACCGATCGGCGGCGGCGGTCAGCCGGCGGCCGGGTCGGCCGCTCCGACGGTGCTCAGGGCGATGCCGACGTAACGCCTGCTGATCTCCGTCGGCGTGAGCGGCCCGGCCGGCTGGTACCAGCCGGTGATCGATCGCAGCATGCCGAGCAGCGCTCGGGAGGTGTCGGCGGGGCTGGTCATCTGGAACACCCCGCTGCTGGTGCCGTCGACGAGGATGTCGAGCAGCAGGGTCTCGAGCTCCTTGCGCTTCGCGGCGTATCCGCGGCGGTTGGCCGGCTCCAGGTAGCGCAGCTCGGAGTCGAGGACGGCCATCCGCACACGGTGCGCCATGAACAGCGTCATCGACTCGACGAACGCGACGAAGCGGGCGCGGGCCGGGGCGCTCTCGCCCACCTCGGCGAGGGCGGCGCGGGCCCGACCGAGCGCATCCTCGATCCCAAGATCCAGCAGCGCCACCAGGATGCCCTGCTTGTTGGCGTAGTGGTAGTAGAGCGCGGGCACGGTGACGCCGGCGCGGCGCGCGATGTCCCGCACCGTCGTGCCGTGGTAGCCGTGCTCGTAGAGGGCCTCCATCGCGCCCTGCAGGATCGGGGTGAGCTGGGGCGGGGCGAACTCGCGCCAGTTCGTCGCCGCCAGCGCGGGTCCTGCCGTCACGATGGCCTCCCGGGTGTGGCTGGTCCTGACCCAGTGTGGACCGGCCGTCCCACGCGTGGATCCGGACCACGCTCAGGGTGACGAACCGCCACGGGCCGCGGGCTCCGGGCGGATCGATCGACGTGCCGGTGCCGCCGACGGGCCAGGTCGTCGACGGCACCGCATCACCAGGTCGTCAGAGCCGTCTCGCTCGTCAGAGCCGTCTCGATCGTCAGAGCCGTCTCGATCGTCAGAGCCGCTCGATGATGGTGGCGTTGGCCATGCCGCCGCCCTCGCACATCGTCTGCAGGCCGTAGCGACCGCCGGTCGCCTCCAGGTAGTTGACCATGGTGGTCAGCAGCCGGGTCCCGGACCCGCCCAGGGCGTGGCCGAGCGCGATCGCCCCGCCGCGCGGGTTGAGCCTGGCCGGGTCGGCCCCGGTGTCGCGAGCCCAGGCCAGGGGCACCGGCGCGAACGCCTCGTTCACCTCGAAGGCGTCGATGTCGTCGATGGACAGCCCGGACCGCTGGAGGGCCTTGCGGGTCGCCGGAATGGGGGCGGTCAGCATGAGCAGCGGGTCGTCGCCGGCCAGGGCGAAGGTGTGGAACCGGGCCCGCGGGCGCAGGCCGAGCTCGTTGGCCTTCGTCTCGCTCATGATCAGCACGGCGGAGGCGCCGTCGGTCAGCGGCGAGGAGTTACCCGGCGTGATGCTCCACGCGATCTCCGGGAAGCGGGCCGCCCACTGCTCGGTGTAGAAGGACGGCTTGAGCTGCTGCAGGCCCTCGAAGGTGGTCGTGGGCCGGACGGTCTGGTCGGCGAGGTGCTGGGTCTTCGTACCATCCGGCAGGGTGATCTCCACCGGGACGATCTCGTTTGCGAAGTCGCCGGCCGCCGCCGAGGCCGCGGCGAGCTGGTGCGAACGGGCGGAGAAGGTGTCCAGGTCCTCGCGGCTGATCTTCCAGCGTGCGGCGATCAGTTCGGCGCCGATGCCCTGGTTGGCCAGACCCTCCGGGTAGCGGGCGCGGAAGCCCGGGCCGTTGGGGTCCTGGCCGATGACCGCGGAGCCCATCGGCACCCGGCTCATCGACTCCACTCCGCCGGCGATGACGATGTCGTACGCCCCCGCGATGACGCCCTGCGCGGCGAAGTGGGCGGCCTGCTGGCTCGACCCGCACTGACGGTCGATGGTCGTGGCGGGCACCGACTCGGGGAAGCCCGCGGACAGCAACGCGGTGCGTCCGATGTTCAGCGACTGCTCGCCGACCTGACCGACACAGCCCGCGATCACGTCGTCGACCAGCGCCGGGTCGAGGTCGTTGCGCGTGACCAGCGCCTTGAGCACGGTGGCCAGCAGTTCCACCGGGTGGGTCTCGGACAGTGCCCCGCCGGGCTTGCCGCGACCCGACGCCGTCCGGACCGCATCGACGATGACTGCGTTTTCCATGGGATCTCCCTCGTCACCAGCGTGGCGGACCGATCCGCCACGCTGCCCGTGTCGCCCACCCGATGTCCAGCGCTCGCTTGGTTGTCTAGCGCTCGCTAAGTAGACACTGCCACGGCCTGCCCTGACATGCGCGATCCGGCCGTCAGGGCCGGGATCGCGCCGGTCGGGTCGTGCCGTGTTCCGCTTGGCGATCGTTCGAGTTGACGCTACGAGGCTGCTCTTGATGGGTCAACAAGCAGATTGGAGTGACAATTCCATACCTGGGGTCGCGGCGCGAGCGACCGGTCCGCCGCCGGGCACCGGCCCGGGCCGCATGGTGAGCCGGATGCGCTGTGAGCCGGATGCGCTGTGAGCCGGGCGTGCTGTGAGCCGGGCGTGCTGTGGCCGCGGGCATGCGGTGAGCCGAGGGCGTGCTGCGAGCCGGGCGCACCGAGTCGGCTGCCGTGAGCCGGGCCCACCCGCGGCCATCGGCGTGAGCTTTCAGCGGACCAGCCGCGGCGGACGGCCACCGGCGGCGGTCCGGGGCCATGCGTCCGCGTCGGCGGGACGGTCGGCCGAGGCGGCCGAGGCGGCCGAGGCGGCTGTGACGCAGGGTGGCTGGGGATGCGCACCTTCGATGGCGGCGACACGATCGGCGATCCACCCGCGCAGGCCGGTGACGTCCACGTCGTGCGGCGGGTTCTCGGCGTAGGGCGCCAGGTTGTCCGACGCTCGGCCAAGTACGGCCACGCCGCCTCTGAGGTTGCCGCGGGCAAGATGAGTGATCCCCACGGCCAGTTGGGTCAGCCCGCGCCACAGGCCGCGCTCGTCTTCTGCGGCGGCCTTCCAGGCGGCCTCGAGAGCCTCATGAGCCTGAAAGGGGTGGCCGGTGTCGAGGAGATGCTGGGCGGCGGCGAGCGCGGCGCCAGGGGGCAGCGGGCTCGGCAGACTCAGGGGCGCCACGCCGGCCGCTCCGCGCGGCAGGGGCCGGCCGAGAGCGTCGCGGGGCCGCTCGGCGGATCGCGTGGACGGTGGTTGCGGTGCACCGCCGCCGCGTTCGCCCGAGGACCCGTCTGGTCCGGTCGGGCGGGGCCCTTCCTGCGTGGACCCGGTGGAGTCTGCTCCGGCGGGCGCCGGTCCGGGGCGTCGTGGTCTGGTCATCTTCGTCAGTGTGACCAGGTGAGGGGACTCTGTCGCCCGCGATGGTCCGGGGTGGCGGTCACCACGCGTCCGCCCGGTGCCGCCACAGCCGTGGCCCGTCCCGGCGGGGGAGCCGGGACGGGCCACGACGAGGGGTGATGCCCTACGGGACGAGGGGTGCTGCCCTCCGGGTTGCGGGTGCGGGCGGCGACGGATCCGCCGCTCGGTTTCGGTCGCGGTTTCGGCGTCAGCGGCCGGCGGCGGCGCGCAGCGCGTCGGCGCGGTCGGTGCGCTCCCAGGCGAACTCGGGCAGCGGCCGGCCGAAGTGACCGTAGGCCGCGGTCTGGCGGTAGATCGGTCGCAGCAGGTCGAGATCGCGGATGATCGCCGCGGGCCGCAGGTCGAACACCTCGGTGACGGCCCGGGTGATCTCGGCCACCGGCACCGTCTCGGTGCCGAAGGTCTCGACGAACAGGCCCACCGGCTCCGCCTTCCCGATCGCGTAGGCGACCTGCAGCTCGGCCCGGCGGGCCAGGCCCGCCGCGACGACGTTCTTGGCCACCCAGCGCAGCGCGTAGGCGGCCGACCGGTCGACCTTGGACGGGTCCTTGCCGGAGAACGCGCCGCCGCCGTGGCGGGCGTACCCGCCGTAGGTGTCGATGATGATCTTTCGGCCGGTCAGGCCGGCGTCGCCGATCGGCCCGCCGATCTCGAACCGGCCGGTCGGGTTGACCAGCAGCCGGTAGCCGTCGACCTCCAGGCCGAGGTTCTCCTCGGCCAGCCGCTTGAGCTCCGGCGCGATGACCTGGTCGCGGATGTCCGGGATGAGGCGGGTCGCGAGGTCGACGTCCGCGGCGTGGTGCGCCGAGACGACGACGGTGTCCAGCCGCACCGGCCGGTCGTCGTCGTACTCGATCGTCACCTGGGTCTTGCCGTCCGGGCGCAGGTAGGGCAGCACACCCTCGTGACGAACCTGGGACAGCCGCTGGGCGAGCCGGTGCGCCAGGGTGATCGGCAGCGGGAGCAGGTCGGGCGTCTCGTCGCTGGCGTAGCCGAACATGATTCCCTGGTCGCCGGCGCCCTGCTGGGCGAGGACGTCCTCGCCGCCCTCGACCCGGGCCTCGTAGGCCCGGTCGACTCCCTGGGCGATGTCGGGGGACTGCGCGCCGATCGAGACCAGAACGCCGACCGTGGCCCCGTCGAAGCCCGTCGCGGCGTCGTAGCCGATCTCGGTGAGGGTGCGCCGCACCACCGAGGTCACGTCCACGTGGGCGGAGCTGGTGACCTCGCCGGCCACGTGGACGTGCCCCGTGGTCAGCAGGGTCTCGACCGCGACCCGGGAGCTCGGATCGGCAGCCAGGTAGGCATCGAGCAGGGCGTCGCTGATCTGGTCGGCCAGCTTGTCGGGATGACCCTCGGTCACGGACTCCGACGTGAACAGGCGGCGGGACATGTGGGACCTCGTTTCGATGCATCGCGGGAAGAAGGAGTTGGCCGTGGCTGGGGCCGGAACCGGTGGACCGCCCGGCCCGCCTCGGGCAGATCGGTGGAGCGTGGCCGGGCCGCGTCGACGGAACCGGCGGCCGGCCCGACCGTGCGGGTGAACGGACAGCCCGGCGAACCTCGCCCCGGGTGACGCCTCCGGCTGGCCCCGGCGAGGCGAGGCACGCAGGCCGGCCACGGCCCGGCGCGAGGTGCTCACGTGCAGCCGGGGCTGGCCGAGGAAGAGGTGATGGCGTGACCGATCCCGCGTGGCAACGGCGGGGCGTCCGGGCGCCGACGGACCTCAGGAACGCGCTGAGTGCACCGCCCGGAGCGCCCGGGGCGGGGAGACCCCCGCGCGGCTCAGCGCGCGGTACAGATGGCGGAGCTCACGAGGGCGAAGTCGACGTGACCACGCGTGACGAGGACGGCCGAGCGCTGCACGCGGTGATCCCACCACGGGCGCCGCGGCGTCGTCAACAGTGCCCGGCCGTGGGCGTGCCTTGTCTCGCCGAGGCCGTCATGCCAGAGTGGGATCATGCCGAGCCCGGACGACCCGACGTCCCGGGTCACGGCCGGCCGGTGGTGACGATGCGCCGCCGGATCCCGCTCGTGCGCCGTCGGTCGGTCGACCTCATGCAGGTGGCCAGTCGCCTCTGTCGCTGACCCTTCGCTGGTTCGTGGCGCCGCGCCGCCAACCAGCCGCGACCGGGCGCCGGGTGTGAGCGGGTCGGCGTCCGTCGCATTCCTACTCACTGTCATGTGGCGTCCCGCCTCGTCGGTCGGTCGTCCCTGTCGGGACCGGGTCGCCGTGCGGAGGTGGCGTGCTCATGTCCCAGGCCGATCGTGTGTCCCAGGCCGATCGCGTGCCCTTGTCCGTACTCGATCTGTCTCCCCGGTCGGAGGGCGCGTCCGCGGGCGACGCGTTGCGTAACACTCTCGACCTCGCCCGTCGCACCGAGGAGCTCGGCTTCCATCGCTACTGGCTCGCCGAGCACCATCTGGTGCCCGGCGTCGTCTCCTCGGCGCCGGCGGTCGTCATCGCGCTCGTGGCCGACGCCACGACCCGGATCCGGGTCGGCTCGGGAGCGGTCCAGATGGGTCATCACACGGCGGTGACCGTCGCCGAGGAGTTCGGCACCCTCGCCCAGATCCATCCGGGCCGGATCGACCTCGGGCTGGGGCGTCCCGCCGTCGACCGGCTGTTCGCCCCGGCGAACGGCGGTGGGCCGCCGTCCGGGTCGCAGCAGCCGGTCGCCGCGTCCGGTGGCGCCGCTCCTGGCCGTGCGGCGACCGTCGTCGACGGGTTGTTGTTGCCGGTGCCGCCCCGGATGCGGCTGAACGCCGACCGGCTGCGTCGCCAGTTCGCGCTCGTCGGCTACCGGCCGGGCGCCGGGGACGAGTACGGCCAGCAGGTCCGCGACATCCAGGCGTTCGTGCGGGGCGACTACCGCACCGCCGAGGGCGAGCACCTGACGGTGCCTGCTGCCGAGGGGGCCGATCTGCAGATCTGGGTCCTCGGCTCCAGTCCGGGCGCAAGCGCCCGGACGGCCGGCGAACTGGGACTGCCGTTCGTGGCGAACTACCACGTCTCGCCGTCCTCGGTGCTCGAGGCGGTGCAGGCCTACCGGGATGCCTTCGTCCCGTCGGAGTCGTTCGACCGGCCCTACGTGATGGTCTCGGCGGACGTGGTGGTCGGTCCGGACGACGACACGGCCGCCGAGCTCGCCTCGCCCTACGGACTGTGGGTGCTGAGCATCCGGTCCGGGCAGGGAGCCCGGCCCTTCCCGAGCCCGGCGCAGGCGGCGGCCCACCCGTGGACCGAGGAGGAACGCACCCTCGTCGCGGACCGGGTCGAGACCCAGTTCGTCGGCGGCCCCGCCACCGTCGCGCGCAAGCTGGAGACGTTGCGGAACGTGACCGGGGCCGACGAGTTGATCATCACGACGATCGCGCATGATCACGTGGACCGGGTGCGCTCGTACGAGCTCCTCGCCGGCGTGTGGCACTGATCGTCCGGAGAACCGCCGGCCTCGGGGCCTGAGCCGGCATCGCTTTGCGTCGTTCCTGACCGCTGGTTACCGTGGAGCTCGGCGCGTGACACGGCCGGCGGCGATCGCCGTCGGCGGCTGTCCGGCCCGCGCGGGTGACGGAGGAGGCATCGTGTCCGACGACTGGTCCAGGAGCGCGGCGGCGCCGCGTCCTCGATCCGGTGGTGGGATGCACGAGCTCACGCACCGTCGCCACATCGACACCTGTCGGGTCAACGCGGCCGCCTGTCCCCGCTGACGTCCCCCAGCCTCCCTGGCCTTCCCGCGCCCCGGGTCCGCCGGCGCCGCCTGCCCCTCGGGCCGCAGCGTCGCCGGATCCGAACTCGGCCCCGATCCGTGAACCGGCGGCGGGAGGTCGTCGACACCGGCAGGAACGGCGTTGGTCATGACCGATCCCCTTGCATCATCCGAACACCCGGATCCGCCGGGCCGGACCGAGCCTGCGAGCCGTCCCGGGCCCGCTGGACGCGTGTCGGTCGCCCGGACTGCGGGACCCGCGCGGCTCGCCTCGCCGCGAGGGCTCGCGGCGACCAGCTTCACGCTGCGTGAGGCGCACGTCCTCGACGCGACCGGCCGCTTCACCGAACCGCGTGACGTGACGGTGCGTGACGGTATCGTGCGGGCTCTGGGATCGCGGCTTGCAGTCGACCCGGACGTCGTCGACGTCGACGCCCGCGGGCTGTGGCTGATGCCCGGCGTCGTCGACTGCCACGCGCACGTGACCCAGGCGACCTATGACCAGTTCGAGCTGGTGACGACCCCGCTGTCCGCGCGGTACCTGCAGACCGCCGATGCGCTGCGGGCCTCGTTGCAGGCGGGCGTCACCTATCTGCGCGACGCCGGCGGCGCCGATGCGGGCGTCCGCGACGCACTCGTGGCGGGCAGCGTGCCGGGTCCACGGCTCGCGATCTGCGTCGTCGCGCTGAGCCGTTCCGGGCGCCACGGCGACGGCGGCATCCTCGGCCCCGGGCTGGAGTCCGCCGACGACGTCCTCGGACCCGACTACCCGGGCCGCCCGCCGCACTCGGTCGTCGAGGCCGGCGGCCTGCCCGCCGCGGTGCGTGGCGTCCTGCGGGCCGGCGCCGACTGGGTGATGATCTACGCCAGCGGTGGGGTGATGTCCGCGCGCCCGGGTAGCCCGGACTTCCAGTTCGGCCGGTCGGAACTGGCCGCCGCGGCCGCCGAGGCGGCCCGCTACGGCCGTCCGGTGATGATGCACGCTCTGGGCGAGCGGGCGGTCGAGGCGGCGGTCGCCGCCGGCGCACGTTCCGTCGAACACGGTCTCGGGCTCAGCGAGCGGGCGGCCGCGGCGATGGCCACCCGCGGGGTCACACTGGTGCCGACCCTGACGCCCTACCGTGACCTGGCCGCGCTGGCGACCACCGGCATGCTGCCGGGCTGGGCGGTGGACCGAGCCGAGGCGACCGCCGCCTCGCTCGCCGAGACGGTCGCGGTGGCCCGCGCGGCGGGGGTTCCCATCGCGCTGGGCAGCGACGCCCGTCATCGCACCCGCCACGGCGCCAACCTCGCCGAGATCAGCCAGTTGCGACGGGCGGGACTCACCGCCCCCGAGGCGTTGCTCGCGGCGACCGCCACCGGGGCCAGGCTGTGCGGGGTGGGGGATCGGCTGGGACGGATCGCCGTCGGCTACACGTTCGACGCGATCCTGCTCGACGAGGATCCGGCGGATCTGCGGATCTTCGAGCACCCGGACGCGGTCAGCGGCGTCTTCCTCGCCGGCCGCCCGGTACTGGCACATCCGCGACTGCCCGCCTCGATGCTGGCCTCGGTCGCGCTGCCCGGGCGCCCGGTGCCGGACGGCGCGGACCGCGCCGCCGCCGCTTCGCGGGTGCTCCCGTCGGGGCCCGCCGCCGGCTGACCGGTGTGCGCCGAGGCCGGCACGCCGGTAGCGGTGTGCCTCCACCCACCGGTGTCGGCAGGCCGACAGGCCCTCTTCGGAGGCGTTTTCCCGGAGTGTTTTCCGGTATTTCCGAAGTATGTGGCGGCGGCTGTCCGTCGAGATGCGGATCCGCTTGCGAAAGCTATCGTCGGAGGAGCCCGGCCAGGCGGAAACAATCGTCTGCGGCGGGCTTCCCGGTATGGCGGAAAAGCCGTCGCCCACACCTCGGAGGTGTCCGATGCAGCACGTCGAAACGATCAACGAGAACATGCGGAAAGCTATCGAGGAGTGCATGTCGTGCTCGGCACTGAGTGAGGAGACGATCTCCTACTGCATGGATATGCCCGGCACGATGATGGACGCGGCGGACATGCGGCTCATGATGGACTGTGCGGCGGTCACCAGGACCTGCGCCGATCTGATGTGCCGGATGTCGCCGTTCCACGCCGAGATGTGTGCCATGTGCGCACGGGTCTGTCGTGCCTGCGCCGAGATGTGCGAGAAGATGCCGCGCGACGCCCAGCTTGCCCGTCTCGCCCGGGCCTGCCGGGCCTGCCTGGACAGCTGCAACGCGATGGCGGGTGCCGCTGCCTGACCTGTCCGCGGGTCCGTCGCCGGCCTGCGGGTACCTGGGCCAGCGTGCCCCAGGCCGGTCTCGCCGTCTGCCAGAGCCGCGTTCGAACATCGAATCGTCATCCTGCGGGGCCCAGGCGGACAAGCTGGGCCTCGCCGGCGGCCGACGGAAACATTACGGTAGTCAGTATTAAATATGTTGACATCCGATCAGAGTACCGCCAGAATCCGACCATGCCTCATCCGGCGCGACGGTCGACCGCTCTGGTCATCCGCGGCCACATCGACTTCCTGCGTGTCGCTTCCGCGGTCTGTCTGGTCCGGGTGCCTCGCTAGGCTATCCTTGCCGGCGCGCCGTCGGCGTTTTCCGGCGCCTTTCCGGTGCTTCGCCGTCACGCCCGTCGCCGCTGCATCCGCAGCCACGCGGCCCGGCTGCACCGGTCGGGCTTCCGCAGCCTCGCACGCGCTTTTTTGCCGTGCCGGAGCGCACTGCCATCCGCATCTGGACGGCACTGATCGGAGATGTCGTGCCCATTCCCCTCTCGTCGCCTCCCTCCCATCCGCGTCCACGTGGTTACGTCGGCGGTCCCGGTTCCCGCTACTGGCCAAGCGGCGATCCGACCCGGCGTGCGGGGGCGAACGTGGTCCTCCTTCCCGGCCGCGGGGAATCCGCAGAAATCTTCGAGAACCTGGCCTTTCGGCTGGCACTCGACGGCTACCAGGTGACGTTTCTCGACCATGGGAGGGACAGCGTCCTCGCCCTTGGGGAGGCGCGCGAACCGGGACTGCCGTTCGTTCTGCTCGGTTCCGACAGCGGCGCCCTGCGTGCGCTGGTCGGCGCCGCGTCGCCCGCCGTTCGCCCGGACGCGCTCATCCTGGTGGACCTGCCGCTGCTGCACCGCGCGGTCGCCGGCGAGCCTCCGGACCAGCCGATCCCACGGTCGCTTCCGGACCTGCCCATCCTGCTGCTGCATGGCGAGGACGACCGGGTGACTCCGTTTCCGCTCGTTCGCATGGCGACGCGGACCGCCCGGGGCGCCCGGCTCGCCTCCCTGCCCGGTGGCCGGGGCGTGTTGCGCGGCCCGGGCCGCCGCGCCGCCGGCGCGCACATCCTGCTCTTCCTGGAGAGCCTGCGAACGCGGCGGCTCACCCCTGTGCCGCGCTCCGCCTCGCCAGCCTGACCACATCGCACCCCGCGGCTCCTACTCGCCGGGCGCGACGCGCTGGTTCCCTCGTCGCCCGGCGGGCCCTCAGTCCCTCGACGCTGGGCGACTCTCGGAGTCTCCTCGTCGCCCTGCGACTCTCGGAGTCTCCTCGCCTGGCGACCCTCGGAGTCTCCTCGCCCCTGCGACTCGGAGTCTCCTCGTCGCCCGGAGACCTCCAGTCCCCTCGCGGGCTGCCGTTTCCGCACGCCGACGTCGTGTCGTACTTCGTTGCCCGCCGCCGTGAGCCCCGCATCCGGCGCTGTCGGCCCGGCGTCGCGTGTTCCAGCGCTGCCACCGCGATGCGCCCCCGCCCGGCGGGGTTGGCGCCGCGTGTGGTTCTTCCGATCCGCGGTCCGAGCCTCCCCCGTCGATCGGGTCTCACCGTGGACCCCGGGCAAACCGGGGCGTACGCCCGACATCCCGTGATCCTTCTCGACGTCCGAAGGTTCGGTTGATGTCCCAGTGTTGCGGTCTCGCAGCACTATGCACGCACGGTGACAGGCGCGCGCCGAAATTCGGGCAGAACTAGTACTTGTCACTACGGTACGTAGTTCGCTACGGTTGCCGGGCACTAGTTGCTCCGGGCCGACGCCGAGTTCTGCCCACGGTCCGGGGTCCCTCCAAGACAGCTTGGGCAGAAGCGGGGGAACCAGGTTCCTCCGGGCGGCCCCGTCACGGCCGCCCTCGGGGTTAAGTCGCCTCCACGGAGACGACCGGGCTTCCCGGCCCGAACCCGACAGCTAACCTCGCAGGCGTACGGGAAGGATTCGACGTTGCCTGTGTACCGGGAACGCTCGGCCGCGGTCTCGATGACCGCCCTGGCGACCTGCGCTTTCTGCGACGCGCCCTCGCCACGACGGGCGCCGTTCTCGCCCTGATTCAGTCGCGAGAACGTGCCAACGCCGGCGCTCGCCGGCCGGACCTGCGCGCACGACATCACCGGCCCACCTGACGGACCGCACGGGTCGCCGTCGGCGGGCGGCCGCGATCCCCGGACCGCCTGTAGCGGGTGGCCAGGCGTGACGCGGCCGTCGCGCTGATCGGGCCGGATCTCTCACCAATCTCGAAGCTCGCTCCCGCCTTTTCCCTTCATCTGTTGGTCGGGTGCTGTTTCGAAATCAGATAGTCCGTGCTGCCCTTATCTGATGAGTGAGAACCGCTCCCCTCCATCGAGCGGAAGTCACCACCGATTCCACACCCATGTTCGACGACACCGAAATGAGATGTCAAAGAATGGCTAAGGGAAAGCATCGGAAGCGTTCCACCCGGCATCGCGGCGCCGTCATCGCCGCCGCCGGCGTGATCGGTGCCGGAGCCAGCATGCTTGTCACCGCGAGCCCGGCGAGCGCCGCCACCGGCACCGTCTCGGACGTGACGATCGCCAGTGCGGCGGCGAATGCGGGCCTCGCCGGCTGCCGCGGCGTTCCGCTGTCCACCTGGGTGGCGGTTGCGCTCGGCGAGTCCGGCGGTAACACCTTCGCCCACGCCACGGTCGGTGAGGACTCGCGCGGACTCTGGCAGATCAACATGCGCGCACACGCCGGTTGGGTGGGCAGCCGCAACCTCTACGACCCCGCCACCAACGCCTGGGCGGCGAAGCGAGTCTGCGACAGCCAGGGCATCACGGCCTGGAGCGCGTACACCCGCGGCATGTACAGCCGGTTCCTGGGTCGTGGCCAGGCCGCGGCGGCCGCAGTCTCGGGCGGCATCAGCGTCCGCACCGTCTCCTACACCGCACCCGCAGCGCCTGCGCCGGCGTTCCCGACCGCGTATCCCTCGCTCGCCTCCGGCATCGGCTACCGGCAGGACGTCCAGCAGATTCAGCAGAAGCTGGCCAACCTCGGTTACCCGATCCAGGTCGACGGCCAGTTCGGCTACCAGACGAACCACATGGTCAAGGACTACCAGCTCAAGCATGGTCTGCTCGTGGATGGCGTGGTCGGGCCCCAGACCCGCGCCAGCCTCGGTATCTGACGGGTCGCAGGGCGTCGTGGCGCCGCCGGGTGACGCTCCCAGCCTCATCCGGCGGCGCTGGCATGTGCGGCAGCCGGGCGCCGTGGCGTCTCGCCGAGGAACCGATCCCGCCGGAGGAACCGATCCCGCCGGAGGGACTCATCCCGCCGGAGGGACTCATCCCGCCGGAGGGACTCATCCCGCCGGCGCCATCCACGTCGCTCGGCGCCCATCCCGCCGTGGGAACCCATCGCTGGGTTGAACGCCTCCCTCGCGGGACGCCTACCCGCCGTGGGTTGCATCCTGGCGCAGGACGCGCGCGGGCGGGGACACAGACCCACCGGGAGGACGCATATCGCCGGGTGAGAGGACTATCCGCCGGTCGGACGGGGTATTGCTCGCACCGGCCCGGACGGGGCCGCCGGTCCCCGGGCGAGGGTGTGCAACGGGGGCCGATCAGCGAGGATCTCCGAACCGACGAGGATCATCATGGTCGACGAGCTCGGAACCGTTGCGGGCCCGATCGCCCGCCCCGGCGTCCGGACTCCCGGCGAACCAGGTCACGGCTCCCGGTGGTCCGGCCCCGCAGTGGCGGCGCGCGGGCCCGAGGTAGGTGTCGTGTTCGCGGTGCTGGGCCCGCTTGAGGTCTGGCGCGGGCCGGGCGAGCGCGTCCGTATCGACCAGCGCAAGAAGCGCGCTCTGCTGCTCACGCTGCTGCTACACGCTGGACGGTGGACCTCGGTGGAGGAGATGCGCCTGGCGCTCTGGCAGGACGACGCGCCCAGGTCTGCCCTCGGCAACATCAAGACCTACCTCTCCGAGCTACGGCACACGCTGCCCCCGCCGATCGGGGACCCGGCCGTGCCGGCGTCGATCAGGGCGGTGGGCCCCCGGTCCGCGATCCTTCGTCGACCGGCCGGCCCGGGACGCATCGAAAGCCGTCCGGGGGAGTACCGCCTGCTCGTCGTCCCCGACGAGATCGACGTCGTCCGCTTCGAGCAGGCGGTCGAACATGGCCGGGTCGCGGCCCGCGCCGGCGCGCCCGCCCGAGCCGCCGAGTCGCTGGAGCAGGCGCTCGGCTGGTGGCGCGGAAACGCCTTTGACGAGTTGCCGGCCGAGGTCGGTGGGGCCGAGAGCCTCCGCCTTGAAGAGGCCCGGTGGTCGGCCCGCGAGGCGCTGATAGACGCGCGCCTTGCGCTCGGTGAGCACGATCAGGTTCTTCCGGCGTTGCGCGCGCTTGCCGTGGAGTACCCGACCCGCGAGCGTCTCTGGGCGCAGCTGCTCGTCGCCCTGGAGCGCAGCGGTCGCCGGGCCGAGGCGCTGCGTGAGTACCGCGGCCTGTACCGACGGATGGTCACTGAGCTCGGGATCGAACCCGGTGCTGAGCTACGCAGGATTCATCAGGAGGTTCTGGACCCGGCGCGCGGCTGGTCGCGGTCCTCCTCGGAGCCGATGGGCACGCCGCACCGCTGAACCTTCACTGAACCGCGCCTGGGAATCCCGTCAGGCATGGGACCGTCCATCCGGTCCGCTGATCCGAGTTGGCGCGTGCAGGAGCGGGGGCCGGCCCATCCGCCGGCAGGCGGGACTTCTTTCGGATGCCGACCGTCGCGCCGCGGGCTGTGCCTACAGTCCGTCACGCGGAGGAACGCGAACAGGGAGGGCACGCATGGCGGCGACCTTTCCCGGCGACCGGCGGCGACCGGTCTCTCTGCGGCGGCGGCGCTGGGCCGGGGACGCGACCGCGACCATGACGAGTTCGGCGGCAGCCTCCTCCTCACCATCCGTGAGGCTGCGGTGACCACGCCCATCACAGTGCGGCTGCCGGGCCCCGACACGCGGCTGGCGTCCTGTCGGCCGAGCTGCTGGTTTGTCGTTCTGGCGGATCGGGATCCGGTCGTGCTGCCCGCGGGGGTCCGGCGAGTGCTGCGATACCCCTCGGGGCGGCCGTGGGTCGTGGGCGACTGGCCGGACGAAGCGATGATCAGTGCGGAGACCAGTCGCGCCCGGATGGCCCTGGTCGGCCGAGTCGCGGCGAGTTCCAGCCAGCTCCTGCGCCTGCTGATCGCCGCGCGGGACGTGCACTCCCTCGACGTCGCGCACGCCGTGGCCGGGGACTACCACGTCATTGCCGAGATCAACGGGCAGCGCAGGCTGCAGGGGAGCCCAACCGGCACGCGTCGGATCTTCACCGCGATGTCCAGGGGTCAGCACGTCGCCGCCGACCGCGCCGACATCCTGGCCGAGCTGGCCGGCGGTGCACTGGACCGCACGGCGCTGGCCCTGTCGCTGCTGGATCCATGCCCGCCGTACCCGCTCGACGACCTTGTCCCCTGGGCGTCGGTCGAGACCGTGCCACCCGACCACTACCTGTTTCTCGATCGTGACGGACGGGTCGAGCGGATGCGCTGGTGGCGGCAGCCGGCGCCGGTGCGCTCGCGCGCCGAGGGCGCGCCGATCCTACGAGCGGCCCTCGCCGAGGCGGTGTCCGTTCGGGTGGCTGCGGGGCGCGCCGTCAGCGCCGATCTGCCCGGCGGGCTGGCTTCGGCCGCTGTGTGCTGCCTGGCGGCCCGCGGCCCCGCCGACATCGTTGCGGTCACGGGGGTCGCCCGGGACTCCGATGGTCCCGATTCATGCTGGGCAGCCGACGCGGCGGTCTCGTTGCCCGGAGTTGTCCGGGAGATTCTGTCCGCAGGTGAGCTTCCGCCAGCCTTCGACGGCATCACCTCCGCCGACGAGGCGCTCGACCATCCCTTCGTCGGCCTCGTGGATCGGGCGACGCTGCGGGCGGGACTCGACCGCGTCGCACTCTACGGACCTCGGCTACACCTGACCGGCCTCGGAGGCGTGGAGGTGACACAGGGCGCACTGAACTACCTGCCTCGACTCGCCCGCCGGCGGCCCTGGACCGCGTTGCGGCACCTGAGCGGCCTGCACACCCAGGCAGGTTGGCCGTGGGCCGCGGGCCTGCGGATGATGCGCCGTCGGAGCTACCGCGACTGCATGGGCGACCTCGCCCGGGCGCTCGACCAGGCTCCGCTCGGGGGACGCCCCGCACGGCCGCGGCCACCCGACCCGACGGCGGCCCTGGACTGGACGCCGGCGCCGGTCGTCCCGGACTGGCTGACCCCTGCCGCCCTGAGGCTCATCGTCGAGGCCGTCGCCGACGCGGCTCACCGAGACGGTCCCCTCGCGCCGACGCGGGACGGCCACGCCGACCTGTTCGCGATTCGGACCACCGCGTCCGCCTTCCGGCTGTTCGACCAGATGGCCAGCCCGGTCGGCCCGCCGTTGAGCGCGCCGTTCCTCGACGACCGGGTAGTCCGCGCCGCGCTCGCCGTCCGGGCGGAGGAGCGCGCCTCCCCCTGGGAGGACGGGCCGCTGCTCAAGGAGGCGATGCAGCAGGTGGTACCGGCGAACTGCCTGCGTGGGGAAATCTCGGGTGGCGCCGATGCCGATGCCGAGCAGATCCGAGGGCTGCACGCCAATCGTGGCGCCCTGGTCGGGCTGTGCGACGACTCGCCGTTGGCCGACCTCGGACTCATCGAGCCGGAGATGCTCCGGGAGGCGTGCCGTGAGGGGGCCGCGGCGGACCGCCGGCCCCAGCCCCTCCGACCGACCTTCGCGGCCGACGCGTGGCTACGCACCCTCACCGGCCGTCGGGGCTGAGCGGCCGGTCGGGTCGCGGGCGTCCGGCGCCGGCACGGACGGGTCTGGCAGATCTGCCGAAGAGTGACGGACCAGCGGGAGTGGACATGGTGATGTTGCGATCCGATGTGGTGCGGGCGCCGACCGAGTACGGCGCCGTGCTGCTGCACACCGACGATGGGCGGTACTGGACGCTCAACCGCTCGGGTGACCTGGTTCTGCGCGTTCTGCTGGACGGGGGAGACGTCGCCGCAGCCGTGCGGGAGCTGTGCACGACCGTGGAGGTCGATCCGCAGGTCGCGCGCCACGATGTCGAGGGTCTGCTGGCCCAGCTCGCCGACGTCGGACTGATCGAGCCGGAGTCCGAGACACGGTGGTCGCCCGAGGTCGAGGCCGGATGGCCGCGGGACGGTGCGGGGCGGCCGGAGGCACGGCGGTGACGGCGCCGATGGTGGTCGACCGGTCGGGCGTCGTGCCGCGTGCCGGGCGTCGGCTGGAGGCGATGGCCGCCGTCGGGGCGGCACGGCTGCTGGCCACCCAGTCGCCGGCACGCATCCGGCGGGTGCTGGCCAGGCTCGGCGGCGGTGCTCGGCCGGCGGATTACGCCACCGCGCTCGCCGCGCGCCAGGCGGTGATGGCCGTGAGCCCCACCTGCCGAGAGGAGCGCGGTTGCGTTCCCCGCTCGATCGCCACCACCCTGCTGTGCCGGATGACAGGCAGCGTGCCGACCTGGTGCGTCGGGGTGCGGACCGTCGCGCCCTTCGCCGCGCATGCGTGGGTCGAGGCGGATGGCGCGATCGTCGGGGAGCCGGTGCCACCCGGGTACCTGCGGGCGCTTCTTGCCGTCGGGCCGGGGACGGAGCCGTGGTGAGGGGGCTGGCCGAGCTCTGGGCGTTGTTGCGGGGGCACGGACGGCCCGTGATGATCGCCACGGTCCTGACCGTGATCGGCACCGGCGTCGGGGTGCTCCAACCACTGCTCGTGATGAGGGTGATCGACACCGCGCAGGCCGGCGGTATCCCGTTGTGGCTGGTCGGGGCGCTTCTTGGCCTGTTCGTCTGCCAGGCGATCATCGATACCACCGGGCACTACCTGCTGGAACGTGCCGGTCAGGGGATCCTGCTCGGCCTGCGCCGACGGTTGATCGGCCATCTGCTTGCGTTGCGGGTGCAGGTCTTCGACACCCGCCGGATCGGGGACCTGATCTCGCGGGCGAACACGGACACCACCGTGGTACGCGAGGCGGTGGCCTACAGCTTCACCTCCCTCGTCACCAGCCTGATCGGGGTGGCCGGCGCCGTCGCCCTGATGGTGTGGCTCAATCCGTGGCTGTTCCTGCTCGTGGTCGCGGTGGTCGCGGTGGCCGGGGTTGTGGTCCTCAGCGCGCTGTCCCGCATCCGCGCGGTGTCCGAGCGCGGGCAGGCCAGCGTGGGAGGCATGACCGCGGATCTGGAACGGGCCCTGGTCGCGATCCGCACCGTACGGGCGAACCGGGCCGAGGCGCGCGAGGCCGAACGCATAGGCGATCACGCCGCCGCCGCCTACCAGGCAGGCATCCGCATGGCGAAGCTGGACTCGGTCATCGCGCCCGCCATGCAGTTGGCCGTGCAGGGCAGCGTCCTCGCCGTCCTGCTGGCCGGTGGGGTGCTGGTGGCTCGGGGTTCGGTCTCGCTCGGCAGCCTCGTCGCCTTTCTCCTCTACGCGACCTACCTGGTCATGCCCCTGTCTCAGCTCATCGAGTCCGCCGCCACGATCCAGCGCGGTCTGGGGGCGCTCACGCGGGTCAACGCCGTGTTCGCGCTGCCGCGAGAGGACGACGACACCGTGCTGCGCGGTCCGCTGCGCACGATCGCGACCGCCTGGCCCGCCGGGGTGACACGGCCCCCCGCCCGCCTGCTCGCGCGGGCGGCGCCGAGGCAGGGTCAGGTGGCGTGCTGCCCCTCACCGGAGCGGACGGGCGGAGGGGAACGGCCCGCGATGGTCGCGGCGCGGAAGACGGCGGGTGACGGCGACGGACCGGCGGCGATCGAGCTGCGCGAGGTGCGTTTTGCCTACACCACAACGCCGGTGCTGCGGGGAGTGTCCTTCCGGGTGCCCCGGCGGGGCCACGTCGCACTGGTCGGAGCCTCGGGGGCCGGCAAGTCGACCGTCCTCGAACTCGTGGAGCGGTTCTACGATCCGGACGAGGGACAGATCCTCTTCGCCGGTCGAGATGTCCGTTCCCTCTCCCGCAGCAGTGCCCGGACCTGGGTGAACCTGGTCGAACAGAACACACCGGTGCTGCACGGCACCCTGCGAGACAACATCGTTTACGCGATGCCGGAGGCGGGCGAGGAGGAGATTGCTCAGGTGGTGGCGACGGCAGGGCTGAAAGATCTCGTCAGTCGGCTGCCGGATGGGCTGCACACTCCCGTAGGCGATCACGGCGTGCTGCTCTCCGGCGGAGAGCGGCAGCGGGTGGCGATCGCCCGTGCGCTGCTGCCGAGCCCCGCCGTGCTGCTGCTGGACGAGCCGACCTCGCAGCTCGACGCCGTCAACGAGCGTGCTCTCACCCAGGCGATGCGCCGGATCGCCGCCGAGCGCGCTCTGCTCGTCATCGCGCACCGCATCTCCACGGTCCGGGCAGCTGACCGCATCATCGTGCTGGACGAGGGCCGCGTGATCGCGGAGGGCACCCACGACGAGCTGATGGCGACCAGCGCGTTCTACCGGGGACTCGCCACCGCCCCGCCGGCGCGGCCTGCGCAAGCGGCGGGGGAGCGGGCCACGCGCGACGAGGAGCGCCCGCCGGCAGGTCCGCTCGGACCGCCGCCGACGGGAGGAGGCGACAGCCACTCGGGGTCGCTCGGCCCGCTGGGGCGCCGTCGAGCCGGGCGTCGTGCTGCCGTGGGGTGAAGGACCCGAGTAGCCGTTCTCGCCTTCCCCCTGCTCCAACCGGCCCCTCCTCCCGGCGCCGTCAGCGCGTGACCGGAGGGGCCAGGGCGGACTTGCGGACCTTGCCCATGGGATTGCGCGGTAGCTCGGCGACGAAGTGGATCTCCCGAGGTCGCTTGTGGACGGATAGTTCCCGGGCCACGAAGTCGGTGAGGTCTCCGGCTGCCGACCCGGTGTTCCTGCCACCGCCGATCAGGTCGGGGGCGACGACGAAGGCGGTGATCCGTTGGCCGAGATCGTCGTCGGGAAGGCCGACGACGGCGGCCTCCCGCACCTGCGGATGCGCCAGGATCGCCGCCTCCACCTCACCCGCGCCTACTCGATATCCCCCGGACTTGATGAGGTCGGTCGACCGTCGGCCGACGATCCGGTGGTGCCCATCCGGCGCGATCACCGCGGCGTCACCGGTACGGAACCAGCCGTCGGCGGTGAAGGTGTCGGCGGTGACCTCCGGGCTGCCCAGGTAGCCCCCGTACAGGGTTGGCCCCTGGACCTGCAGCTCGCCGATGCTCTGCCCGTCGGACGGCAGCGGGGCGCCGGTCTCGTCGTCGACGAGCCTGGTGCGTATGTCCTTCAGCGGCGGCCCGACCCAGCCGGCGCGGCGCTCGCCGTCGACCCGGCTGCTCGTCGTGATCAGCGTCTCGGTCATCCCGTATCGCTCTATCGGCGGCAGGCCGGTGAGCGTAGCGAGCCGATGCAGGATCGGTGCCGGCAGGGGCGCGCTGCCGGAGACGAGCAGCCGAGCCGAGGCCAGAGCCCGGGCGCTGACCGGGTCGTCGCAGACCCGGGACCAGACGGTCGGCACGCCGAAGTACAGGCTGCCGCCGGCGGCCGCATAGGCAGTCGGCGTCGGCCGGACGGTGTGGACCAGGCGGCTGCCCACCCGCAGCGCGCCGAGAACACCCAGGACGAGGCCGTGCACGTGAAACAGCGGCAGCCCGTGCACGAGGGTGTCTTCCGGGGTCCAGGCCCATGCCTCGGCGAGGGCGTCGAGGTCGGCGGCGATCGCCGCGGCGGGCACCATGACGCCCTTGGGTGCTCCGGTCGTGCCGGAGGTGTACAGGATGAGCGCGGGCGGGCCGGCCGTCACCCCGACCGGTTCACCGACGCCCGCCGAAGTCGCGGTCGCGGTGTTGTCGGCGGACGGCAATGCCGTGCGGACGGTGGGATCGACGGGCACCGCCGGGATCGCAAGGTCCTCCCAGCCTGGGCTGCCGAGCAGCAGCTCGGCGCGCGAATCCCGCAGAAGGTGGCCGCGCTCCCGCGGCCCGGAATCCGGCGGCACCGGGACCACGGGCACCCCTGCCAGCAGGCATCCGACGATGGACACGACCGTGGCCATGGACGCCTCGGCGTGCACGGCGACGGTCCGGGCTCCCGCTACGCGACCGGCGACGGTCGCCGCGGCCTCCAACAGCTCGGTCCGGGAGAGAACCACATCTCCCACCTGCACGGCGGGAGCTTCGTGATCGACGTCCAGAGATGGGAACAACAGCGTCACGTCCGGATCCTCTCGCCGCGTGGGGAATCGCGGTCCGCATCCCAGGGGCTGGGGACATTCAGGGGCTGTGATGGCTCAGGGGCTCTGATGGCTGTGATGGCTCAGGGGCTGTCGAGATCTGTGGGACCGGAGGCGTGCTCCCGGAGGCTTACCGTGACGGCCCCTCACGACGGTACGGCTGTCGCGGTCGGGGAGCCCCCGGTTCGTCAGACCCGGCGGGTGGGCAGCAGCCGGTGCCGATCCGGCCCTACGCAGTCGGCTTCCTGGGCCGGTCGGCCAGAGGGCCTGTGGTCCGGCGCGGGACTACGCTGCCGTGCTGTGCCAGATCCAGCGTCATCGCCAGATCCTGCTGCTGTGCCGGATCCTGCTGCTGTGCCGGATCCTGCTGCTGTGCCGGATCCCGTTGTTGTGCCGGATCCGGCATCTGTACCGGGTCCACTGTCAGCATCCGAGCCCCCGTCCGATCCGACGGCCGCGGAGCCGCGTGCGTCAGCGTGGGTGACCGTCGTCGGTGTGGGCGCGGATGGCTGGACCGGCCTGTCCACAGCAGCTCGTGACGCCGTTCGCCGCGCCGACGTACTGCTGGGGGCACAGCGACAACTTGATCTCATTCCGGCAGGGGGCGAGGGGAGCCGACTCACCGCCCGCAGGGTCCCCTGGCCGTCGCCGCTGCTGCCGGCCCTCGCCGGCCTGCTCGCGGAGCACGGCATACCGGTGGCCGGGACGAACGGCGCCGACGCGGACGTGGAGTCCGGCGGCGTTCCCCCGGCCGTGCAGGGCTCGAATCCTCGCCGTGACGTCTGCGTCCTTGCCAGCGGCGATCCGATGTTCCACGGGATCGGCACGACGCTCGTTCGCCTGCTCGGGGCGGAGCGGGTACGGGTGTTCACCCATCCCTCGTCGGTGTCCCTGGCCTGCGCTCGGCTCGGTTGGGCCGTGGACGGGGTCGACGTCGTGAACGCGGTGGGCCGCCCGCTGGCTCAGGTGCACGCCGCACTAGCGCCGC
The DNA here is from genome assembly GCF_000058485.1 of Frankia alni ACN14a. Lineage (NCBI taxonomy): Bacteria > Bacillati > Actinomycetota > Actinomycetes > Frankiales > Frankiaceae > Frankia > Frankia alni. The sequence continues at coordinate 5,327,258 of NC_008278.1, read as the reverse complement.
ATCGTCGGCTACTCGTTCTCAGCGCCGACGGGACCACACCCCTGGCGCTCGCTGATCTGCTTGTCGACCGCGGTTACGGTGCGAGTCCGATAACGGTGCTGGAGCGGCTCGGCGGGGTCGACGAGGCTCAGCAGCGGGCGGCCGCCCACGAATGGGCGGCCGCGTCTGCCCGCTGGCGCGACGCCGCCTCTTCCCATCAGCAGGGCAGCGTGGCGGAAGGCACGGGAGGGGTGGGCAGCAGGGAAAACGGCCTGCCGGGGTCGAGTGGTGCGCCGGCGGTGCGCGCCCTGCGCCCCCCGGCCGACCTCAATGTTGCCGCCGTCGAGCCGTGGCCCGGACCCGGGGTCGCCCACCGGCCGCGCATACCCGGGCTGCCTGACGATGCCTTCGAGCACGATGGTCAGATCACCAAGCGCGAGATCCGAGCGGTCACCCTGGCCGGGCTCGGCCCTGCTCCTGGCGAGTTGTTGTGGGACGTGGGGGCGGGCTCCGGCAGCATTGCCATCGAGTGGATGCGCGCCCATCCCACCTGTCGGGCGATCGCCGTCGAGTCCCGCGCCGACCGAGTGGAGCGTATCCGTCGTAACGCCATGAACCTCGGCGTACCAGGGCTGCGGGTCGTCGCGGGCCGCGCCCCGCAGGTCCTGGCGGGCCTGCCGGCACCAGATGCGATCTTCGTCGGTGGCGGCGCCACGGCCGTCGGGCTGCTCGAAGCCTGCTGGGCGGCGCTGCGAGGCCGCGGTCGGCTCATCGTCAACGCGGTGACCGTCGAGTCCGAGGCGGTGCTCGCGGCCTGGTACGCACGCCGGGGCGGGGACCTGATCCGCCTGGCGGTAAGCCGAGCGTCACCGGTCGGTGGCTTCACCGGGTGGCGCTCGGCCATGCCTGTCACTCAGTGGACGGTCTGGCCCGGTGACTCGGTCTGGCTCGGTGACGCGGTCCGGCCCGGCGACCATGTCGCCGAAGGTGACCGCTGATCAGCCGAGCAGATCCAGGACGCAGCGGTCGGCCGGCCCTCCTGGAATCGCGTGATCGGGTGCGGCCAGGTGCTGCCGCCAGTGGCGGTCGGCGCCCGCCGCATCGCCGATCTCGACGAGGTCGACAAGGGCGGCGTGGATCTGCCGGGTGGCACCGGCGCTCAGCCGGACGTCGGTCGCCCGGTCGTCCGCCGCCGTCGACGCGGGCGACGCGTCGGGCACCGCGCCGACGGTGGCATGCCCGTGCTGGGAGTTGGTCAGCTCGACGAGATGCTGCAACATGCCGGTCACCACCGACAGGGACTTGTTGCCGGTGAGCTCGACCACGGCCAGGTGAAAGGAGGCCTGCGCGGCCGCGAGTGCGGCGGGATCCTCGGCGACCTCGTCGGCCTCGGCGAGGATGGCGCGCAGAGCCGACACGTCTGCCGGACTGCGCCGCTCGGCGAGGAGCGCCGCGCATGGTGGCTCGATGACGGCGCTGGCCTGATGGACGTCGCCCAGGGTGGCGCCGCGATGTTCGAGGACGAGCCCGGCATAGCGGGCGGCGACCGCTGGACTCGGGAGGTGGACGCGCGCCCCGCCGTGGGCCCCGCGGCGCACCGAGATCAGCGCCTCCGCCTCGAGGACCCGAAAGGCCTCGCGCAGGGTAGGCCGGGAGACGCCGAACTGCGCCATCAGGGTGGGTTCGGGAGGAAGAGCGTCACCCTCGGTGAGTTCGCCACGGATGATCCTCCGCCGCAGTTGGCTGGCGACGAGCTCCGCCGTCTTGGGGACACGGACCCGTCGGCCCACCGGTGCCGCGCTCACCGGGAGAGAACCGGCGGGCGGAGGAACTCGTGCGATCGGATCGTGGTCGGCCGGGCGCGGGCCCGATGGCTCGGCCGCCGCCCGGCCGCCGGCCGGTGCGGATGGTGCCTGCGATGAGCCTGGGCGGGATGCCGCCGGGGCGGCTGGCCGGGCCATGAGCGGTCCTCCTGCAAAGGCGCGCGTCGGTCGCCGATCGGTGATCGTCGAGTATCAGTGGACTGTGCGAGCTGTTTATGTTAACAGACGCCTTTCGCCCGGATTGCGAGGCGATCGCCGGCGCGGCCGTGACGGTCGGCGGGGCGTGTCCCGTTTCGGTCTGGAGCCGGTTGTCCGGATACTCGAAGGTGATATCCCTCTCCCGCGGCAGTGAATACACCGAGCGCCCCGATGGGTCCGGCTGTGGTACGTGTGGTCCATGGGCATCGTCTCGCCGGGCTTTCACGGCCGCCGACGGTCTGGTCCTCCCCGTCTTCCACCAGGTCAGTACCTGGAAAAAGGGTTCCCGGTCCTCTCCGCGGGGCCGACCCCGCGGGTGACGCGCGACCAGTGGGAGTTCGTGATCACCAACGAGGCTGGGCGCCGGTATCGCTGGAGCTGGTCGGAGTTTCTGGCCCTGCCGAGTGAGACGCCGACCGTCGACATCCACTGTGTCACTCAGTGGTCCAAGCTGGACACGGTGTGGCAGGGCGTCTCGCTGGACGTGTTGCTCGCCGGTGTCGAGACCTCGGCGGACTTCGCTGTCGCCTACTCCTACGGTGGCTACACCACCAATCTGCCGCTCGACGACCTGCTGGACGGGCGGGCCTGGGTCGTCCATCGCTGTGACGGCGGCGACCTGGACCCCGAGCACGGCGGCCCGGCGCGCCTGCTCGTGCCTCACCTGTACTTCTGGAAATCCGCCAAGTGGGTCCGCGGCCTCCGCCTGCTGCCAGAGGACGAGCCGGGTTTCTGGGAGGCCGCCGGATATCACGAGCGCGGTGATCCCTGGCTCGAACAGAGGTACCGCGGCGACTGACGGCTGCGCGAGGATCGGCCCTCCCGGCACCGCTCGACCGGGATCGTCTGGGAGAGAACCAGAGTCGTTCCGGGGAGAACCGGAGCCGGGCAGGTCAGAAGGGTCAGAAGGGTCGGGATGCGGAGATGACAGTGCCGCCGCGGGAGTCGGCGGCCCGGTCGACGGCGGCCGGCCGGATACCCTGGCGCGTCGCCCGTCTGGCCGAGATACGCGACGAAACGCCGAGCGCGCGGACTCTCGTGCTCGAGGTGCCGCAGTGGCCGGGGCATCTCGCCGGTCAACGGGTTGATCTGCGCCTCACCGCCGAGGACGGCTACACCGCGCGCCGCAGCTACTCGCTGGCGGCTCCCACCGACGGTTCGCGCGTGGTCCTCACGGTGCAGCGGGTCGCGGATGGCGAGGTCTCGCCATACCTCACTCAGGTCTTCGCCGTCGGTGACCCGGTGGAGATCCGCGGCCCGGTCGGCGGCTGGTTCGTCTGGCGTCCGCAGGACCGAGATCCGGTGCTCCTCGTCGCCGGCGGCTCGGGCATCGTTCCTCTGATGGCCATGGTGCGGGCTCGGGCCGTCGCAGCGAGCCGGGCACCGTTCCGGCTGGCGTACTCGGTCCGCACACCGGGCGACGCCTACTACACCGAGGAGCTGCGCCACCGCGCTCGAGCCGACCCGGGCTTCGACCTCACGCGGGTCTACACGAGGGCGACGCCGCCGGGCTGGCCCAGCCCGCCGCATCGCCTCGGTCTCGCCGAGCTGTCCGCGGTCGCGTGGCCCGCCGCGTTCGCGCCGACGTGCTACGTCTGCGGGCCGAACGGCTTCGTCGAGTCCGTCGCGGACACGCTCGTCGCGCTCGGCCATGACCCCGGCCGGGTCAGGACCGAACGTTTCGGGCCGAGCGGGCGCTGAGACAGCCGTCAACAGACACGGGTGCGGTGCGGGTGTGTCCGCGCGCAGCACATTCATGACCCTGCGCGCCGGTATTCGAGAAAGCTGTCGGATATCTGCCTGATTGTGGGGTCGTTCTTGCTTTCGGTGCGCAAAGCCGTCGTATGGTCTACCGGCATCCACTTGGCCTCGTCGGGGATGGCCGGTTGGCGGCGTCGGCAGCTCCGGCCTGCGCCAGTGCCCCCGCCGGGCGGATGCGTGGGCACCGGGGCAGATCGGGGGAGCGGTGACATGAGCGGCAGGGCCAGGTGCGGTGGCGGGACACCGGATGAGTAGCGGCGACGATCTTACCGGGTCGTCGGTGGGGTCCGGATCACCTGAGGGGTCCGGGTCGGCTGACGGCGACCCGACGGCGAGCGGCCGGATGGGAGTCGACCGCTCGGCGCCGCAGGTCTCCCGCCGACGACTGTTCGCCTGGTCGGCTTCGAGCGCGGCGGGCATTGTGCTGCTTACCGCGGCCGAGCCGGCGCAGGCGATCGGGGAGGCATCCCGGGCGGGCCACAATGCCGTCCGCTCCGCAGGCCAGCAGACCGCCGCCCGCTCCGGCGCCGCACGCGGATCGGGGGTGGCTGCGAGCACGGGGGTCACCACGACGACGGTGGCGGCTCCCAAGGCACCCGCCTACCGCATCCACGACCTGCGGCCCGATGCGCCGAGGGACTCGGTCGCGTTGACGATCGACGATGGTCCGCATCCGGTGTGGACTCCTCGGATCCTCGATGTCCTGCGCGTCAACCGGGTCTCGGCCACCTTCTCGGTGGTGGGCGCGCAGGCGGTGGCAAACCCGGAGCTGGTGCGTCGCATCGTTGCGGAAGGCCATTCGCTGTGTAACCACACGATGACCCATCCGCAGCCGTTCGGTGCCCGTACACCGGAGCAGATCCGTGCCGAGATGACCCGTGCCCAGTCGGCGGTAGTGGACGCGGGTGCCGAGCCACCGCGACTGTTCCGCGCGCCGGGTGGAGACTGGTCTCCGGCCGTCCTTGCGGCTGCGGCCGGTCTGGGCATGACCTCCCTGGGCTGGGATGTGGATCCCCGGGACTGGGCGCGTCCGGGAACCGCGTCCATCCGGCAGTCCCTGGGCGGCGCCCGTCCCGGCGACATCCTGCTCTGCCATGACGGCGGCGGAAACCGGGCGCAGACCGTGGCGGCCCTGCAACGGGTCCTGCCCCTGCTGCGGGCGAGGGGGCTCTCCTTCGTCCCGCTCTGACCGGTCGTCGGCCGTCCCCCGCCCGGTCGGCTAGTGCTCCGCAGGGCCCTGACCAGGTGGTTCGCTGACCATCTCGCGGGGCACCCTCCCTGCTGTAGGCCGAGGAGAGGGAGCAACCGATGGCTGACGTCGTCAACGCGGACGCCCGCGGACTGGGCGCCTGGCACATCCCCCGTAGCCGTGGCGCTGTCTCTGGCCTGCTGCTGATGCTCCTGGGTATCTGGGGGGCGCTCATTCCCTTTGTCGGCCCCTACTTCGATTTCGCGTTCACCCCGGACGACCCCTGGACCTGGACCTCCGCGCGGTTCTGGCTCGAGGTCCTGCCGGGCATCGCGGCATTCGTCGGTGGTCTGCTGCTGCTGGCGAGTACCAACAGGGGAACCGCTGCGCTGGGGGCCTGGTTGGCGATCGCCGCCGGGGCCTGGTTCATCATCGGTCCCACCCTCGCCGGACCGTGGCATCTCGGTTCGATCGGGGCGCCTCTCGGCGGGTCCGCGCGTCAGGCCGTCGAGTGGATCAGCTTCTTCTACGGTCTGGGCGCCGTGGTCCTCTTCCTGGGCTCGACGGCATGGGGCAGGTTGAGTGTCCGCGGAGTTCGTGATGTCGCCGCGGCCCGCCGGCGCCGCGAGCGCGCCACCCTGCGCTCGCGTGGCGCCCGTGAGGAGACGCTGGCGCCACCCGTGTCCGAGCCGCAGGTGTACCCGAGTGACCGTCCGTCAGCTCCCGCGACCGGGGAGGGCACACCGGCCGGAGTCGACTCGGCGGGGTCGGCCCAGCCTGCGGACGGACGCACTGCCCTGGGACGCCATCGACGTCGCAGCCACAGCTGAGGCGAGCGGAACGCGGCGGCGCTTGCGCCGCCGCGTGAGGGTCGTCCGGCGCCACGTCGGCGCGCGTGCTGGTATGCATGTCAGGGTGACCTCTGACGGCAAGGTGACTCCCGAGGACATGGTCGACCTGCGAACCAGGGTGACGGCGGCCGTGGCCGGCTTCCCTCGGCAGGAACTGCCTGCCGAGGGGCGTCGTCTCGCCGCCGTGGCGGTGGCTCTCGGTGAGGACGCGCAGGGCCGGCCCAGTTTTCTGCTCACCCGCCGGGCCGCCCGTTTGCGGACGCACGCGGGGCAGTGGGCGTTGCCGGGCGGTCGGGCGGAGCCTGGCGAGGACGCCGCGACCGCCGCGCGCCGCGAGCTTGCCGAGGAGGTCGGAATCGAGCTGTCGGCGGAGGAGGTCCTCGGCAGCCTCGACGACTACGCGACCCGATCCGGTTTCGTGATGACCCCGGTGGTGCTCTGGGCGGGTTCGAGGCTGCAGAGCACCAGTCCGGAGGCTCGAGAGGTCGCCTCGGTCCACGTCGTACCGCTCGACGAGCTGGGCGCGCCGCCACGCTTTCTCGCCATTCCCGAGTCCGACCGGCCCGTCATCCAGCTTCCGTTGCTCGGCAGCCTCATCCACGCCCCGACGGGCGCCATCCTCCACCAGTTCGCCGAGCTCGTGCTGCACGGCCGGCACACCCGCGTCGCCGAGTTCGAACAGCCCGTCTTCGCCTGGCGATGACCTTCCGGTGAGCCTCCGGTCCGGACGACGCACATCGGCGGGAGGGTCGACTCGGTCATCGGTCCGGCAGGCCGTTCACGGCCCTGCGGGCGGGTCGGAATCGAAGTCGCTGACCGGGCCGGCACTGCGCGGCCAAGGGAAGATCCTCGACCGCGACGACGCCCAGGACGGGATAGCCGCCCGTGACGGGATGATCGGCGAGAAAGATCACCGGTTGGCCGCTCGGGGGGATCTGGATGCCGCCGGCGACGACCGCCTCGGAGGGCAGCTCGGCGGTGATGTGCCGACGCATCGCGGGACCGCGTAGTCGGACACCGACGCGATCACTGTCGGTCGTGACCTCGTAGGTCTTCGCCCACAACGCCAGAATCGCGTCCGTGGCAAACCAGTCTGCACGCGGACCGGCCAGCACATGAAGCTCGGGCTCGTCGGCATAGCGGGCATGGGGCGCGAGATCGACCGTCGGTGGATCGGACCTCTCCCGGCCGAGTGCAAGGCGTGCACCGGCCACCAGCGGTTCGGGTCCGATGCCGGCGAGGGTGTCTCGGGACCTGGAGCCCAGCACGGCCGGTACGTCCACCCCACCGCGGATTCCCAGATACGTACGCACGCCCCGGGTGGGGGCGCCGACCCGAAGCAGCGCGCCCGCCTGCACGTCAACCGGCGCGTACATCCCGATCTCACGGCCCGAGAGCTCGAGCGGGCAGGGCGCGCCGGTGAGGGCGATCAGTCCGGGGTGGGTGAATCGGACGATCAGGCCGCCATAGGTGATTTCGATGGCTGCCGCGCTGGTCAGGTTGCCCACCAGCCGGTTCGCCAGGAGCAGGCTGGGACGATCGACGGCGCCGGATCGGGTGATTCCCAGGTGCGCGAGTCCGGGGCGGCCAAGATCCTGCACGGTGGCAAGCGGGCCCGAGGCCACAATCGCGATCTCGCCGGACGGTTCCGCTGGTCCCGTCACGCCCACACCGCCCGGGCGGCGCCCACCGCGACGAAGCGCACCAGAGTGCCTGGCGCGAGCAGCGCGGGCGGATCGTGCGTGAGGTCGAAGACGGCCAGATCGGTCTGGCCGATCAGATGCCATCCACCGGGCGAGGCACGGGGGTACACGCCGGAGAACTCGTCGGCGATCGCCACGGCACCTGCCGGCACCCGCGTGCGCGGGCTGTCCCGGCGGGGTACCCGCAGGGCAGGATCCAGACCGGCGATGTACGCGAAACCCGGCGCGAAACCGCAGAACGCCACCCTGTGCCGCCCGCGCAGGTGCCGTTCGACGATCTGCGCCGGTGTCAGCCCTGTGAGCCGCGCGACGTCGACCAGGTCGGGACCGTCGTAACGCACGGGAATGGTCACGGTTGCCGGTGAGTCCTTCGCCTTCGTGCCGATCGGATCGGCACCGGCGGGGCAGCGAGGGTCGCTACCGGGTACCACCGCGTGTGAAGCGGCGGCCGTGTGACCGGGTGTGTCGGGACCGGGCGTGTCGGAACGGGGTGTGTCGGAACGGGGCGTGTCGAGACCGGGCGCACCGTCGGACTGCTGCTCCCGGTCGAGCGGCGCGGCTGACATCCCGTGCAGCAGGGCCCGGAGTCGGGCTGGTCCGGTGGCCGCCGGGTCGAAGGCGATGAGGACGGTACGCGCTGCCGGCACCATGTCGATGACCCCCGGCGGGGGATCCCGCCGTAGCCGTCCGTAGAGGGCCTCGGCCTCCCGCAGGTTCGCAACCTCGACGAGCAGTGCTTCGTCCCCGCAGGGCAGGATGCGCATCACGGTCCCTTCAGCAGAACGGCGACAGCGCGACACCGGCGTGGCGCAGAGCATCGCGCAGCCGCCTGACCACCTCCACGGCGCCCGGGGTGTCGCCGTGGACGCAGAGGGATCGGGCGAGTATCCGTACCGGTGTGCCCTGTTCGCTGAGCACAGTTCCCTCGGTGGCCATCCGTACGCCTCGCGCCACCACGGCGTCCGGATCGTGCAGCACGGCGCCAGGGCTACGGCGGGAGACGAGCGTGCCCGCCGGGGTGTAGGCGCGATCGGCAAACGCCTCGCCGACTGTCACCAGGCCGGCAGCGGCGGCCTGCCGCAACCAGACCGAGCCGGGTAGGCCGAGTACCGGCAGCGCCGTGTCATACCCGCGGACCGCGTCGACCACCGCCTGCGCCTGGTCCTCGTCGGCGACGATCGTGTTGTAGAGCGCCCCGTGCGGCTTGACGTAGCGCACTCGATCACCGGCGGCCCGGGCGAAGGCGTCGAGCGCGCCGAGCTGGTAGGTGACATCGTCACGGAGGTCGGCCGGATCCATGTCGATGCGTCGCCGGCCGAATCCGGCGAGGTCGCGATAGCCGACCTGAGCACCGATACGTACCCCCAGCCGGACAGCATGATCGCAGGTGCGTCGCATGGTCGCCGGATCCCCGGCGTGGAAGCCGCATGCCACGTTGGCGCTTGTCACCAGGCCCAGCAGCGCCTCGTCGTCGGTGAGGCGCCAGATCCCGAAGCCCTCACCGAGGTCGGCGTTGAGGTCCAGGACGCGCCCCTCGGAACCAGGTGCTGGCCGGCCGCCGGACGGCATCTCGGTGGCCGGCGCCGTCGCGGCGCCCGCCACACCGACGGCGAGCGGCGTCCGGTCCCGTGGGCCTTCCTCGCGTTGGTGGACAGCTCCTACGTCGGCCATGCCCTCGATTGTTCACCATGCCGGCCTGTGGTCCCGCGCTGATCAGCGGTCCTGGACGGAAGCTCGGATCCGGTGGCCGGCCCCCGCAGCAGAGGCTCGGAACAACCGGAGGACAGCGGGACACCGCCCCGATGCGGCGTACGGACAAAGGACGGCTTCCTTTGTCCGCCCTTGAATCTCGCGGCGCTCGGCGGAAGAAGACGGGAGATTCGTTGCACCGCGCGAGCCGTCGGATCGGTAGCAGCCGAGGGGATATCTGGATCTCCCCTTTTCTCTTTGTTGCAGGTCAGCCATCACAGTCACGATACCTCGTCCTGCCTCTCGCGCGGGAGTCGGGTCCGATCGAATCATGGTGGTGGTCAGTACCGCCATGATCTGGCGCTCTTCTTGGAAAGTTTGACGACCGGAACGCCAAATTGCTGACACGCGATCGACGCGGGTATGTACGTGAATTACAGTCGGCCACATGACGTTGATCGCCGACTCGTTTGTATCGCCGCTCGGCCTCGTCGCCGGGATGGCTGCCGTCCACACCTCTGTCGACGGCGTTCTGGACGCGCCGATGTGGCCGTTGTCTGACGCGGAGCTGGCGCTTGCCGTGGATGAGAGCGCCGCCGCGCTCTCCCGGTTGGCCGCCCTGCGCCTCCAGCTCGTCCGGGAGGTACAGGGACGGGGCATGGCTCTGCGGGTCGGAGCGGAGAGCACACAGGAGTGGCTGCGGGAGCGGTTGCGGGTCCGTCCGATCGACGCGCGCCACCTGCTCGAACTCGCTGCCGCCCTGGACGGTCCGTTGACAGCGACGGGCTCTGCGTTGGCAGAGGGCAGAATCACCGTCGAGCAGGCCCTGGTGATATTCCGAGTGACGCGCTCGATGCCGGCTCTGACGACCGCCGACGTCGTCGCGGATGCGGAGTCCTGCCTGATCGAACAGGCGGCGATGTTCGATCCCGCCGAGCTGACCAGAATCGGTCAGCGCATTCACCAGCGGGTCTCACAGTCCCCCGCCGGATCGAAGGAGGCCGATCCACCTGGGGCGGATCCACCTGGGGCTGATCCCCCCAAGGTCGATCCTCCCGAGGCGGAGGGTCCCACGTCCACGACCGGCCGCGGCTCTGATGGGGCTGCCTCGGGTGCCTCTTCCCCGCCCGCCGGAAGCCACGGCAACGCGCCCGAGGCCGATGACGCCCGAGAGGACGGTGACGCCCGGAAGAACGGTGACGCCTCCGAGACCGACGGTTGTGCCGATGGCGACGTGGTGAACGGCGACGTGGTGAACGAGGACGTGATGGTGGGCCCGGCCCATCGGAGTGCCTCGGACGGCGTGGCCGAAGACGGCGTGTCGCCGGTCCGGGACAGTGACCACGGTCGGTCCGCGACCGGCATCACGACAACGGCCCCGCCGGAGCACACACGCGCCCGCCGCGGCTTGTGGCTGACGGATCTACCCGAGGGCATGACCCGGCTCGACGGCGAGCTCGACGCCCAGTCCGCCGCCACGCTCCGTTCGGCGTTGGAGCAGCTCACTGGAGCGGACACGGCCGCGGACGACCGCGCTGCCGCACCTCGACGGGTCGATGCCCTGCTTGAGATCGTCCGGCGTGCGCAGATGACCGCGATGTTGACAGTGACCGGAGGGGCGACCGTCGACCTGGCCGATGCCGTCTCGTGGGCCGTTCTGAGGGCGGGCGGGAACCTGCCGTCGGACTCGGGAACCGACGGTCATCCGATACCGGTCGTGCCGCCGAAGCTGGCCATGGTGTTTCGGAGCGGGCAGGTCGGGCCGCAGCTGACCGCCGTCCACCCCGATGTCGAGAAGTGGCGCCGCAGCGCCCGTCGGCAGCTTCGCCGTGCAACGGGCACAGGTGACAGACTGTGTGCCGCGCCGGGATGCGACGGCTCGGCCAGATGGTGCGACGGGCATCTGCTGCGGGCCTGACGCCACGTCCGAGCATCGTGGACTACCCCGACAGCTGGCCCAGGTACTCGTCTGAAGGGCCCGCCGGCGCGACCGGGAGGGTGACACCGGAAATTGGTTGGCCGACCTTGGCGGAGTCCCGGTACACGGCCAATGCCTTCAGCCCCCTGCGCCATCCGGCGTACAACAGGGCAGCGACGTCGTCGACCGTGGCCGACGCCTGGAGGTTGACCGTCTTCGAGATACCCCCGGACAGGAACGGCTGTACGGCGGCCATCATCCGGACGTGGCCCATCGGATCGATGGCACGTGGACCGAGGGCGCAGTCGAAGACCGCCTGATGTTCCGGGCGCAGCCCGGGCGCATCCACGGCATGACCGTGCGCCGCGATGAAGCTCACGATACGGGCCACTGCGGCCCGCGGATACCCAAGGGCGTGCAGTGCCGTCGGCACCGTCGTGTTCACGAGCCGCATCGCCGAGCCCGTTGCGCTTTTCCTGACCTTGACGAGCGCGAGATCGGGTTCGATGCCCATGGTGGCGCAGTCCATCGCGAGGCCGGTCGTGCCGGTGGGTGCGATCAGCGTCAGATGGGCGTTGCGCCAGCCGTGTCGCTCGCCGAGCAGTAGGGCTCGTTCCCACTCCAGACCCGCCCGGGGGAGGACCTGTTCGTGGATGCTCTTCTCCATCGATCGCCGGGCCGCCGGCGGGTGACGGATAGCGGCGTGCGCGGCGGAATGGCGGGCTACCACCCGGCGGTGGGCGGCAGCGTTCGCGGTGAAACCGGGATAGGGCCCGAGTACCGCGGCGATCTCCGCTGAGCGTCGGTACGCCGTCGCCGACATCAGCGAGGTGATCGCGGCGGCGGTGGCCCGACCCTCCTCGCTGTCGTACGCCTGACCGGTGGCCATGAGCAGCGCACCGAGGTTCGCGTGGCCGACACCGAGCTGACGAAAGGAACGGGTGGCATCTCCGATCTGCCGGGACGGCACCTCGGCGAAGCACAGCGAGATGTCCATGGCGAGCACCACCAGTTCGACGGCGGCGGCAAAACTCGTCGCGTCGAAGCGGCGATCCCTGCCCAGGAACCGCAGTAGGTTCAGCGATCCCAGGGTGCACGAGGAATTGTCCAGATGCATGTACTCGCTGCAGGAGTTGCTGGCACTGATCCGGCCACTCGCGGGACAGGTGTGCCAGCTGTTGATCGTGTCGTCGAAGTGCAGCCCCGGATCGGCGCACTCCCAGGCGGCCTGCGCAATCATGCGGAAGATCTTGCGGGCGGGGACGGTTCTGACGGTCTGGCCGTCGCCTCGGGCGCGCAGCTCGATGCTCTGGTCCGCTGCAACGGCGCGCATGAAGGCGTCGCTGACCCGCACCGCGTTGTTGGCGTTCTGGAACTGGACGGAATCGATGTCCCGGCCGCCGACGTCCATGTCGAATCCGGCGTCGTGCAGGGCGCGGATCTTCCGCTCCTCGCGTGCCTTGCACTCGATGAAGTCGGCGATGTCGGGATGATCCACGTCGAGAATGACGATCTTCGTGGCTGGCCGAGGGGCTCCGCCCGTGCGGATGCTCCCCGCCGATGCATCAGCCCCGCGCATGATGCTCACCGGACCCGGCGCGGGCCGCCCCGAGGGCAGCAGTTCGGCCGTGGAGCGCATCCGGGAGAGGTTCACCCCCGAGCCGGCACCGCCCCGGAAGAGCAACGCCTCGTCGCGGTACCAGTCCAGGACGGAGTCAAGACTGTCGTCGGCGGCGAGGATGAAGCACGAGGCGACCTGCTGGGGCAGGTCGGTGCCCACGTTGAACCACACCGGGCTGTTGAAGCTGAATGCCTGGTGGAGCAGCAGCCAGATCAGCTCGTGTTCGAAAATCTCCGCGTCGTCGTCGGACGCGAAGTATCCGTGCTCACGGCCGGCGTGCACGTAGGGGCGTACCACCCTCTCGATGAGCTGCCGTAGGGACCACTCTCGTTCCCTGTGGCCGAGTGCGCCGTGGAAGTACCTGCTGGCAACGATGGTCGCCGCCGCGGACGACCAGAACGAGGGAAACTCAACCCCGCGCTGCCGGAAGTTGGCCGAACCGTCTCGCCAGTTGGTCGTGACGACGTCCCGCCGATCCCACCGGACCTCGTCGAAGGGATGAACGCCGGGTTTCGTGTGGATGCGGTTGATGCGCAACCCGGCTGCGGCGTGCGGCTTCCTGTCGACCGGCGACCCGGGGTCACCGGCACCGTGCTTTTCGGGGTCAGCGACCAGATCGAGGGTCGGGCGGGGCTGTGGATCGGCGTGGAGTCCGGCCGGCGTGTCGAGCATGGTGCTCCTCGCGTCTGATGGGCACGCTGGTGCGAGTCGGTTCGTCTCACCGGCGAGCCGCGCCTGTGGACGGCGGCCTCGACGACGCCAGGCAACGGGGCGATGGTCACATACACCGCAGCGGGTCGAGCAGGGGCCCGCGAATGAATGTGACCCGCGACACAAAACTCGGTGTCCGGTTCCTGGCTCGGCATCGCCTTCCGCCAGGCCGCGGGGATAATCGCACCATGGAGGACGCGCCGACGTCGGTGGGAACTTGGTCCGGATCGGGGAGCCCGTCGCGGTCGTCCGAGCGCACCGAGCCCACGGGTACAGCCGAATCCTGCTCGCTGGGCGAGGCCGGGAGGTGGAGCCGGTTGCGGTCGCCGGCCGGCCGGGACGGGCGCCGAGCGACGGCCGCGGTGCCGATCGATCCGTTCCGGCACTCCCGAGGGCCTGCGGACGCTCCCATCGTGGTCGTGGAGTACGCCGACTTCCAGTGTCCCTACTGCGCTCGGGCGGCGCCCGTCCTGCACGAGTTCGCCGAGACCTCGGAAGGCCAGGTTCGGCTCGTCTTTCGACACTTCCCCGTCTTCGACATCCATCCCTACGCCCTCACCGCGGCGCTTGCCGCGGAGGCCGCCGGCCTGCAGCATCGGTTCTGGGAGATGCACGACCTGCTCTTCGCCCGCCAGGATCGACTGGCCGACAAGTTTCTGCACAGCTACGCTGTGTCACTTGGCATTGACGCCGACCGGGTCGTCGGGGATGCCGCGCAGCCCTACGGGGATGCCGTGGAGGCCGACTACGCACGCGGGATCGAGCAGGGCGTGCGTGGCACGCCGACGATCTTCATCAACGGCGAGCCCTATCGGGGGCGCACGGAGATCGCCCCGCTGCGCAAGGCGGCGAGTCTCTCACTTCGCCGGCACCGGCGCGCGCCATGGTCGCGGGGGTAGACGGGGCACGGGTTCGTCGGTCATCGGTGAGCACAGCGGCATCCGCTCGCCGAGCACCCGAAGGATGACGGTTCCGGCGAGGGCGGCCACGAGTGAACCGGCGAGAATTCCGATCTTGGCTTGTTCCTGCAGGGCCTCGTCGGTGAAGGCCAGTTCCGTGATGAACAGCGAGATGGTGAAGCCGATGCCTGCCAGAGTGGCCGCGCCGAGCAGGTGCCCGTATCGCACTCGACCGGGCAGCTGACCAAGACCGGTCCGGATCGCCGCCACGCCCGCCACCGAGATCCCGCAGGCATTGCCGGCGATCAGAGCGGCCGCCACCCCCAGCGTCACCGATGATGTCGCGGCCGTCCGCAGGGCCGAGCCGTCCAGGTGAACGCCCGCATTCGCCAGTCCGAACACGGGAACGACGACAAACGCGCTGATGGGGTGGAGCACGCGCTGCAGGCGGTCGTTGGCCGGCACCGTCGCCTTCGCCGCCGCCACCGCGAGGCCGACTCGGGTGGCGTTGGAGTCCTCCTGCAGTGCCCGGACGTAGACGGGTACCTCCTCGACCTGGTCGGGGCGGGGCGGGACGGCGGGAACGAGAAGGCCCACGAGAACGCCCGCCAGCGTCGCGTGCACGCCGGAGACGTGGATCGCACCCCAGAGCACCAGCGAGGCGAGGATGTACGGGGGAAGCTGCCAGACTCGCAGCCAGCGCAACCCGAGGATCGCCAGCACCGTCGCTCCCGCGACGGCAAGACCGACAGGGTTCAGGTGATCCGTGTAGAAGATTCCTACCACGGTGATCGCGCCGATGTCGTCGACGATCGCGAGGGTGAGCAGGAACAGTCGAAGCCGATCCGGACAACGGGGGCCGAACAGGGCGAGGATTCCGATCACGAACGCCGTGTCGGTGGACATCGGGATGCCCCACCCGTTCGATTCCGGCCCCGATCGGTTGACGACGAAGTAGATCGCTGCCGGTAGGATCAGCCCACCGATCGCGCCGAGAGCGGGCACGGCGATCGTGCGCCGGTCGCGCAGCTCGCCCGTCGTGAACTCGCGGCTGATCTCCAGGCCCACGACGGCGAAGAAGATCGCCATGGCGCCGTCGTTCACCCAGTGATGCAGCGTCATGTCGAATCCGGCGCTCCCGAGGCGAAGCTCCGCCGTGGTGCTCCAGAACCTGTCGTAGCTGCCCGACCATGGCGAGTTTGCCCAGAGGAGGGCGGCGACCGCGGCGAGGAGGAGGAGCACGGCGCCGCCGGCTTCGGTCGCGAGGAACTCCCGCACCGACGGGGCGACCTGCGGTAGCCGCACCCGAAGCCCTGGGCCTGGCCGCGGCGGCGCGGTCACCGTGCGCATCCCCTGTCCGGCCGACCGCTCCGCGAGCGTTGTCGATCTTCGGTTGGAGCCCGCACGTCGTCGTGGCCGCCCGAGCGATGATCAGGGCATGGATGCCCGCTGCCGCCCGCCTGTGCGTTGACCGTCGCGCGCCCCATTCCGGTGAGCCTGCCAGCTTGCCGCTGGGTAGACCAGGTGGTCGGCCGAGTGGGTGAAATGCCTCTCTTCCGGTACCCCGGGGCCGCCCCGCCCGTCGAAGCAGGTGACGTCGTCGGGATCAGAGCCCGGTGCGTGCGCCGATACGTTCGCGTTCCCGATACCGGCTCGCGCGGTAGACCCCGAGGATGCGGTGGTCCGCGTAGAACGACAGTTCCTCGAACGCGCTGGCGACGGTGGAGTCCTCGGGACTGCCTTCGATGTCGGCGAGGAACTGGGTGGCCACAAACTCACCACCCACCATGTAGCTTTCCAGCTTCGTCATGTTGACGCCGTTCGTGGCGAACCCACCGAGTGCCTTGTACAGGGCGGCCGGCCGATTGTGGACCTTGAAGACGAACGTGGTCACAATCGGCCCGATCCCGGCTGCGGCGCGCAGGTTCTCGCTGGAGAGGATGAGGAAGCGCGTCGTGTTGTGCTCCTCGTCCTCAAGATCCGCACGGAGGATCTGCAGCCCGTACGCCTCGGCTGCCAGCCGGGAGGCGATCGCCGCCCGGGAGGGATCGCCCGCTTCGCTGATCTCCCGCGCGGAGCCCGCGGTGTCGGCGGCGGCGACGGCGACAAGTCCCAGCTCGCGCAGCGCCACGCGACACTGGGCGAGTGCCTGCGGATGGCTGTGCACCGTCTTCACGTCGTCGAGGGACGCGCCGGGTATCCCGAGCAGCTGGTGGCGGACGGGAAGAAAGTACTCGCCGATGATGTGCACCGCCGGCCTGGGCAGCAGGTGATGGATGTCGGCGACTCGACCCGCGGTGGAGTTCTCGACCGGAATCATCGCAAGGTCCACCGCACCGTCCTCCAGCGCGCCGAAGCACTCGTCGAAGGTCTGGTACGGGACCGCGTCGTAGTCGGGATAGACATCCCGGCAGGCGATGTGCGAGTTGGCTCCCCGCTCGCCCTGGAACGCGATCCTCTGTCGTGCGGTCATGCGTAGACCGTACCGGTCGGTCAGGTCGGGACGGCAAGCGCGCGCAGGAGCGTGCGTGACTCCGTCTCGGGCGGTAGCAGGCGGATCCCCGCGTGGAGCAGCACCACGCCGCGACGCCCGACGAGGACCGGATCGAGCAGGATCTCGCCGATGGCGGGAAGCTCCTCCGCGAGCCGGGCCACCCGGTGCAGGAGATCTGCCAGCGCATCGGTATCGGCGGCGGGCGCGCCGGACCCCCCGACCAGCAGCACGCTGCCCCGGATCTCATGGATCAGGTCCTCGGCGTCCCGGTCCGTCAGGGGCAGGGTGCGAGCCAGCGGATCGACGAGCAGGTCCGCGACGGCGCCGCCCAGCCGGAGTGAGAGCAGCGGGCCGACAGTCGGGTCCTGACGCAACCGGACGACGGTGGACACCCCGGCCGGCGCCATCGGCTGCACGAGCATGTCGCCGGGGCCGACCGCGGCGCGCACGGCCCGCCAGGCACCCCCGAGTTCATCCGGATCACCCAGTCCGAGTTGGACTGCTCCGACGTCGAGCCTGCTACGGAAGCGCTCGTCGGAGATCTTGAGGGCCACCGGCCAGCCGAGTGCCTCGGCCGCCGCCCGCGCCTGCGCCTCGTCGGCGACGCGAATACTGGGCCATGCTCGCAGCCCGACCCCGGCCAGCAGGGTGGCCACGGCCGGTTCCGGCAGCCAGGTGCCGTTCTTCGGATGGCGTTCGACTTCCGCGCGGGCGCCGTCCAGGTCGATGCGGTCCAGTGCGGGCACCCGGCCGTGATCCCGCGCGCGCCAGGCAGCGTGGTCGGCGGCGCGTGAGAGCGCCAGTGCGGCCGATTCCGGTGAGGAGTAGGACGGCACCGATCCTCGGCCGGCGGAGCCGCTCGGGTCCGCTACCGCGAGCGCGGCGGGGATGCCGTCCTGACCGAGATAGGAGGCAAGCACCGGCAGACCGCTGTCGGCCGCAACCTCCCGCACCGCGGCTCCGAGCCGGTCGACCTGGGCGTGTGGAGTCACCAGCGCGATGATCGCGTCGACGTCGCCCGAGGCCGCGACCAGCCGCAACGCGGCGTCGAACCGCTCGGGATCGGCCAGCGGACCGAGGTCGACCGGATTGGTGGCGTACCGGTGGCCGACGAGAGCGGCGAGTTCGGACCAGGTCTCCTCGGACAGCGCGGGGACCTCGAGTCCATAGGTACGGCAGGCGTCCGTGGCAAGCGCCGCGAGCGCGCTGCTTGTTCCCACGATGCCGACCCGTCGTCCGGCGGGCAGGGGCTGATGGGCCAGCAGCTGCACGGCGTCGAAGAGCTGGTTCAGGGTGTCCGCGCGAACCACTCCGGCGCTGGTGAAAAGCGCGTTCACCCCGGTGTCCGCGGACTCCTGGCCGCTCTTCAACGCCACGACGGGCTTGTGTCGACCGAGCTGGCGAGCAATCCGCGCGAAGCGCCTCGGATTGCCGAAGCTCTGCAGGTGCAGCATGATCACGTCGGTTCGCGGATCTGACTGCCAGTACTCCAGAAAGTCGTTCGTCGAGACGTCGGATCGGTCTCCGGCGGAGACGAAGGTGGAAAATCCGACCGCACGGCGGGCGGCGTCGGTGAGGAACGTGCCAGCCAGGGCGCCGGACTGGGTGAACACGCCGACCCGTCCGGCCGGGGGTTCCCCGACGGCGAAGGTGGCATGCAGCCGGGTGGTCGGCGCGGTGTTGATGACCCCCATCGCGTTCGGGCCGATCAGGCGCATGCCGCCGTCGCGGGCGATGCGGATGGCGTCCGCGAGCAGGGCCCGGCCCTCGTCCCCGCCGTCCGCGAAGCCGGCCGACACGACGATGACACCGCGGACCCGCTTCTGCGCACAGGTGCGCAGAACCTCGGTCACCCGCTGCGCCGGCACCGCCACGACGGCCAGGTCGATCTCGGCGGGCACTGCGTGCAGATCCTGGTAGGCGTAGACCGAGGCGACATGGGTTGCCGCGGCGTTGACCGGATAGACCGCTCCGGTGAAGCCGCTGCGGAGCAGGCGGCGGAAGACCTCGTGACCGACTGCTCCAGGCTGGCGACTTGCCCCGATGACGGCAACCGCACGAGGGTGCAGCAGCCGGTCGATGCTTCGGGAACCGTCCGGATGGTCCAGACCTCCGCCGACCCGCCCCCGGCGCGACCGGGTACTGCTCCCGGGGCCGTCACCGGTTTCCACCGGGTAGCTCACGCGGATCTGGGTGTCGTCCATGGGCGTGAGGTCGAACCCGACCGATCGCAGAACCTCCAGGACCCGTCGACTACTCGCCGGCACATCCGCGACAAGCCGACGCACACCGGCCTCACCAGCGGTGTCGATGAGGATGTCGATGAGCAGTGTGCCGAGCCCTCGTCCCTGATGAGGGCTCTCGACGAGAATCCCGAACCGGGCGTCGCCCTCGTCGCCGATCGTGCTGTACTCGACCAACCCGACGATCTGGTCGCCGACGAGGGCGCCGAGCACCGCGGATGCCCGGCTGCCGGGCGAGACGACTCGCCCGGCCAGCAGCGCGGGATCCCCCGCGGCGCCGGCGAGATCCGGGTCGTGGGGATTGGCCTCGCTCAGGCGCAGATGGAAGGCACTCAGCCGGCCGACGTCATCGGGGCCCAGCGGTCGCACCGCGACCGACCCGCCGTCGGCGAGCACAACGTCCTCGACCCAGCGTGTCTGCTCCGCGTTCGCTGCCCGGGAAGCTGCCACCTTGCGTCCTCCCGAGGCTCGAATCCGCTCGTCGCCGCCGCCCACGTCCGGCCGTGCGCGGCAGCGACCCCATGTCGGCGGGCCGGACCGCGAGGAGTAACCGCGGCCACCCGTTCCATTTCATGATCCTCTTCGTGTTCCATCGTAATACCTGGTGGTGAAGGCGGCCCTGGTCGGTTCGGGTGGAGGCGATCGCAGGGACGCCCGCTCAGACGGACCCGGATCGCACCTGGGTTGTTGATGTGACGAACGCGACAGTTCGCCTGGACTCGTCTCCATCCACCCGCGCGGACATGGTGCACCTGAACGAGGTGGCCCGAACGGACGGGCCGTGCCACGAGGGTGAGCTGCGGAACTCGGTGACCCGGAATCGTCTGTCCCGCCGTATCGCGAGTTCGGACCCGGCCGAATGCCGAAGGGGGGGCGCGGGACAATATGCGACCGGACCGGATGGGTGGTCCGGACGGGATGGTGACGTGCAGAGGTTCGACGATCGCTGGGTCGTCTCCGCAGGCGATCTTGTTGACGACCTCGAGTGCGGGCACCGGGTCGGGCTTGCGCACGCGCTCGCCACCGGCCTGCTGTCCGCCGGGGGCGACAGTGCCGGCGGCCCCGATGCCGGCAGCCCAGGGGGGCCTGCCGCCGTCACGCCCATGGCGCAGGTGATGCCCGAGGATCCGACGGGTGGCCCGACGGGACGGCTGCGGGTCAGTGCCCCGGATCCGACCGCGGTCCGGCACGGTGAGGCCCACGAGCGACGCGTGCTGGCACATCTCCGGCGATGCTTCGGCCCCGACGGGGTGGTGGAGATCCCTCGCCCGGCGCCGACTCCCGACGCCCTCGCCGAGGCCAACGAGCGGACTCGTCGCGCGCTCGCCGACGGCGCCCCGGTGGTCTACCAGGGTGTGCTGTTCGACGGTTCCTTCCACGGTCGGCCGGACTTCCTGATCGCGGCGCACCGTGACCCCGGAACCGGTGCGCACAGCGGTCCCGTTCAGCCGGGCCACTACGAGCCCTACGATGCCAAGCTCGCCCGGCAGGCCCGGCCCGGGGCTGTCCTGCAGCTCGCCGCCTACGCCCTGGCGTTGCCGTCGGTCGGCGTGGCAGTGCCGAGCATGATGCACCTCCTGCATCCCGCGCGAGAATCCGGCACTGCCGGCACTGCCGGCACCGTCGCGCCGACGGAACCGGGTTGCGTGGGCGACGGGCGTGGCGGACCTGATGAGCGGCGGGGCGGCGTCGCCGTGGTGCGTTCGTTCAGCGTCGATGACGTCGCGCCGATGGTTCGCCACATACGCAGCCGCCTCGATGCCCGGCTTGTCGAGCCGGCGGTTGTTCCTGCCCCGTCGTGGGCGCAGCCCCGTCCGGAGTGCGCAAGCTGTGCCTTCTCCGAGCATTGCGCCGAGGGTCGGGCGGCGGCCCGCGATCTGTCCCTGGTCGCGGGGCTTCGGACCGGGCAGCGGCGCGTGCTGCGCGGGGCGGGCATCACGTCCGTCGAGGAGCTCGCCGCTGCGCGCGACGAGCAACGGCCGACGCCGATGTCCGCCGCGGTGTTCGCTGGACTGCGCCTCCAGGCCGAACTACAGGCGGCGCAGGATGCGACCCGCAGCGCGGATGACCCGCTGGGGACGGTGACCGTGCGGATGGTGGATCCGGCGGGCCTCGCATCACTCCCGGTGGCGGACCCGGCCGACATCTACTTCGACATGGAGGGTGATCCGTATGCGTTGGACGCCGCCGGTCTGGAGTACCTCTTCGGGGCCGTCACGCTGACCGGGCCCCCGAGCGGGGGTGGCCCGGCCGAGGCCGCGGCGGAGGCCTTCCAGGCGTTCTGGGCACATGACCGGCACGGCGAGCGGCTGGCGTTCGAGTCCTTCGTCGACTGGGCCGTGGCGCGGTTACACGAACATCCGGGCGCCCACATCTACCACTACGCACCCTACGAGCTCAACGCGCTGCGGCGGCTGGCGGCACGGCACGGCACACGGGAGCGGCAGGTCGACGAGCTGCTCGCCGGCAACCGGCTGATCGACCTCTACGCGGTGGTCCGGCGCAGCCTCCGAGTCTCCCAGCCCTCCTATTCGATCAAGTATCTTGAGCCGCTGTTCTTCCCGGACGCGCGGCAGGCGGCGGTGAAGAACGCCGCGGACAGCATCGTGGCGTACGAGTCCTTCCTCGCGCACCGAGCCGCGGGGGAGATCGCCGAGGCCGACCGGGTGCTCGCTGAGATCGCCGAGTACAACCGGGTGGACTGCGTGTCGACCCACCGGCTGCACCGCTGGCTGCTCCGGCTGCGCCAGGACGAGGGGGTCGAGGCGCGGGGGAGCGTCGCGGTGGATCCGGGCACCCTGGGAACCGATGTTCCGGGCGTCACCGAGCCGTCGTCGCTGGCCGGCGACGACGATCCTGACGCCCTCGTCGACGCGCTGGTTGCGGGGCTGCCTCCCGAGCCGGCGGCCTGGTCGGCCGACCAGCGGGCTCGGGCTCTGCTCGCCGCAGCGGTGGGCTATCACCGACGGGAGAACAAGCCGGCCTGGTGGACCTACTTCGCGGCGTTGATCGCCGATCGGGAGAGCCTGGAGGCGGCCGACGACTGTGCCGTGCCGACCGGGTGGGCCGTGATCGAGGACTGGGAGGAGCCGTCAGGGCGGCGGCGTCGCAGCCGCCGGGTGCTGCAGGCGCGCGTCGACTCGAACCGTCCGCACCCGTTCGACCGCGGCGAGTCCGTGCGGCTGCTCTACCCGGGCCCGGCAGGCACCGCCGGTGGGACCACCGACGCTCTGGTCGAACGGGCTGAGCCGCACGCACTGCTCCTGAGGGAGAGCGTGGCACCGGACGCGGTCAGCCGCGCGCTGCCGACAGCCGTACTGCCTGGTGCTCCGGTACGGCCCGAACCCAAACCCACTGCCATCCGCGAGCTCGCCCGCCGGGCCGCCGCCGCGCTTCCCGGCCGACTGCCCGCGGAGTCGGCGACGGACCTGCTGCGTCGCGATCCACCTCGACTGCTCAGCTCGACACCCGGCCTGCCGGTACCCGAGGACGGGGACGACCAGGTCACCGCCGTCCTGGCCGCGGTCAGCGCCCTCGACGGCTCGTATCTGGCTGTGCAGGGCCCGCCCGGCGCCGGCAAGACCTATCTGGCCGGGCGGCTGATCCAGGATCTGATCGCTCAGGGCAAGTCGGTGGGAATCTGCTCAACCAGCCACAAGGCGATCGAAAACGCGATGCTCGCCGCCACCGGCCAGCCCCCGTCGTCCACCGCCGACGCCGAGCCGGGCAGGGTCAACGGCGAGTCCGGCAGGGTCAACGGCGCCGAGGGCGCCGATGGTGCCCCGCCGTGGCGTCCGCTGGTCGCCGCGGCCAAGAAGCAGCGCTCCGGTGCACCGGCAGACCCGGCGCACCGGCCACCCTGGGACACGCCGCGCGACCTGCGGGCGCTGGCGGCGTGGCGGGACGCACATCCGGACGGCCATCTCGTCGGCGACACCGCCTGGGCCTTCGCCAACACAACGCTCGCGGCCGTGCCGTTCGACGTCCTGATCATCGACGAGGCAGGACAGTTCGCGCTGGCCGACACCCTCGCGGTGGCCCCAGCGGCCCGCAACCTGGTCCTGCTCGGCGATCCGCAGCAGTTGCCGCAGGTCGTGGCGGGCATCCACCCCGAGGGTGCCGACGCTTCTGCGCTGTCACACCTGCTGGGCGACGCCGAGGTGATCCCACCCGCGCTCGGCTACTTTCTCGATCGGACCCGCCGGCTCCATCCGGCGGTGTGCGCGCCGGTGTCCGCCCTCGCCTACCGTGGCCTGCTGCGGTCTCACCCGATCGCCGCGACCCGTGCCCTTGCCGGCGTGCCTGCCGGGCTGTACCTCCACGACGTGGTCCACGCCGACAACGGCACCCGCTCCGACGAGGAGGTGTCCGCGGTGGGGGCAGTCATCCGACAACTGATGAATCGTCTGATCATCGAGGGTGCGAGTTCCCGTCCGCTGACCGGGGCGGATGTGCTTGTGGTCGCCCCGTACAACCGCCAGGTTCGAGCGATCGAACGTGCGCTCGAGGCCGCCGCCCTGCCGGGCGTGCGGGTCGGCACGGTGGACCGGTTCCAGGGCCAGGAGGCGGCGGTGGTGGTCACGTCGTTGACGACCTCCAGTGCCGACGAGGCGCCACGCGGGCTCGACTTCCTGCTTTCCCGTAACCGGCTCAACGTCGCGCTGTCCCGGGCCCAGGTGGCGGCGGTCCTGGTGATGTCGCCGGCGTTGCTCGACAGCTCTCCACGCAGTGTCGCGGAGCTCCACCTGCTCGCCGGGCTCGCCCGACTGCGGGCCATGGCCCGTACCGACCTGTTCGCGGTGCCGGCTCATCGTCCCGGCGGGCCGGCGACGGCCGCCGCGGGGGACGGCGGTTCCGGGGCCGGCGTCCCCCAGCCGGTGACCGAGGGTGCTCGCGTAGCCGTTGGGCCGCCCGCGCAGATGCATCTGCCCTTCTCCTGAGGTTGGGTTCGAGTCGGGAAAAGCTGTTACGCGCGAACGGGTCCCGACTCTCGGACAACATTCGGCGTCATGCCGTTTGTGCACTTATTTGTGCTTATCGTAAAACGGGTGCTACGATTCCCTTCGTCTTCTACAGGTCGGGGAAGGGGACGCTCGTGACAGTGGACGTGTCGGCCCCCAGTCGCGTGCAGACAGTCCTGCCGCGGGCGATCGCCCGGCTGCGCGCTTCATCGGGAGCCCATCTCACATTCGGCGGAATGGTCACACCACATTCCGGTCGATTGACCGTCACCAACGTGGACGGACCCGCACCGAGCGGACTGCTCGGTCACTCCGTCCCACCTGGGACGGGAATCGGCGGGCAGGTGGTACGGCATTGCCGCCCGGTCGTCATCAACGACCCGGCCGCGGCGAGAAGGGTTCTTCGCTCCACTGCCCCAACGATCGAGAGCAGTGAGCTGGGAGCGATTCTCGCCGTGCCGGTCTGCATGGACAGCGTGGTGGTCGCCGTGCTGTATGGAGCCATGCGGACCGAGGCGCCGTTCACCGAGGCCGCGATTCACGCGGCCATCGCCACGGCTCGACTGATGGAACGCGAGCTGGGCGCAGTCGCAGCGCGTACGGAGCCGCTGTCGACGTCGATGCCACCAGGGCATCGCGCGCCGGCTGCCAGAGCGGTGGGCGCCGTGCCGCTGCCGCGTTCGCCCGGCCAGCCACAGGAGAGTCTGCGGCTGGCCTACCGGGAGCTTCAGGAGGTCACCGAACATGTGGCCGACCCGTTGCTGCGTGGCCGGATCGGGGGCGTATCGGAGCTGCTGCGCGGTTTGCTGGACCAGGAGGCGAAGGTCGGCGGCCGGTTGGCGTTGACCCCGCGTGAGCTCGAGGTGCTGGCACAGGTCGCACTCGGCCTGTCCAACGTCGAGACCGCGCGGCGCCTCACCGTCTCACCGGAGACGGTGAAGGCATATCTGCGCAGCATCATGCGCAAACTCGGGGTCCGTAACCGGACCGCGGCGGTGCATGCTGCTCGCCAACTGGGCATGCTTCCCTGACACGGCGGCGGCTTCCGGGCTTCGTCCGGGAGGTCCGCTGGTCGGGTGAATCTCTCCCTTCGGATACGGCGCGTGGTCTGCGCCAAAGCTGAGAGTCGGACAACTTCCCGTTCTGGGAAGTCTCGTTCCGTGCCGGCGGATCCGGGAGTCACCGAATCCGCCGGCGCGGAACGGGTCGATGGTCGGACCCGCCGGCAACGGAGTGGACGGCGCTGCGGCCTCAGCCAGACCAGCGATCTTCGAGCCCGCGGGCAGGCACCGGCGTACCCGATGGCCGGGCCGGTCGTCGTGCGGGCGCCGGGGGCTCCTCCTGGGCCGGTCGGCTCTCCCTGGGCAGTCATGATGGCAGGCCCGGCGGACCGTGCCGACGGCACGCGGCGATAATCATGCGGCCTGCGCCGGGGCAATCCACGTCGCGGCCTGCCCGGATGCCCCGAGATCGCAGGCGGCGCCCGGCGGGTCCCGCGGACCCGAGGTCGATGGGCCGACCGGTACCGTCGGACCTGTCCGGTGGCCCGGGGCGCCCGGGGCCCACGTTCCCGCCAGCGGCGCACCGCGGCCATCGCCAGGGAAGTCGTGCGGCGGGCGGGAGCATGGCCGGACCTGTCCCACGCGTCATTCGGATGCGGAGTCCGGACCGCGCCTCGGTGGTCTGGCCTGGTCCGCTCGGGATCAACCTGGCACCGGGATCGTCTCCACCTGCGGCCCGAAGGTGCCCAGCGGTCGGTATCGGACCGGTCATGGCCGTGGACCTGGCAGGTGCACCCACCTGTCGCCGAACCGGGAGGTCCGCGGGGCGGTGAACCCGGGACGGGCGGGCTTCGCGGCGTCCGAAGGCCGCCGGCGGTGGCCCGACCGTCCGTCGGTCTCGTTGAAGTGGCTGCCGGAAGTCCGTAGCGTCGGCGTCCGTCCGTGAGGTTCACGCGGGCATGCGCGGGGCCGGTGCAGCCCGCTCCGCCGCACCGGCCCCGCTTCGTCCATTCCGCCGCACCGACCAGGGAGATGCGGCGGAATGGACGGCCTTTCGTCAGCCGGTCATCGGATGGTCATCGGCTGACGAGTCCCAGGGAGGCCTTGAAGCGCTCGGCGTAGATGTCCGCCTGGCGCTGCCCGGACAGTTCCTGGATGGACCTCATGATCTGCTCGGTCGCCGCCCGCTGCGCCAGCCCGGTCCGTTCGCCTGTCATGCGCGGGAAGTTCAGCGGTGTGCCGAACCGAACCTGAACGCGTCCGGGGCGTGGCAGTCGCCGGTCCATGGGCAGGACCTGGAAGGTGCCGACCAGCCCCACCGGGATGACCGGCACCCCGGTCTCCAGAGCCAGCCGCGCCACGCCGTGCTTGCCGCGATACAACCGACCGTCAGGGGAGCGGGTCCCCTCCGGAAAGATCCCCAGCAGGCCGCCCCGGCCCAGCACACCAGCGCCGGCCTGCAGCGCGGCCGTCGCCTTCCGGCGGTTGCCGCGGTCCACGGCGATCTGACCGGTCGCGGCGACGAACATCTTCCCGGCCATGCCCTTCAGGCCCGGCGTGGTGAAGTACTCACTCTTCGCAAGGAAGGTGATCCGCCGGTTGGACGCGATCGCGAGGAACGCGGCGTCGAGCACCGAAAGATGGTTGCCTGCGATAATGGCAGGACCATCGGTCGGAATGTTCTCGAGACCTTCGACCAGTGGATGCCAGAAGGCTTGGCATATCGGACTCAGTACCTTCTTCATGCAGGCGTAGGAGATTCTCGACCAGGCATCGACCCGATGTGTCACCGGGGCCGTGATCGTGCTGCCCCGCTGTGCGGGCACGAGTTGCGGAACCGCGGTGTCGACCTGTCGAACCATGGTCTGAGCCTGAGGCATTGCCGTACCACCTTCGAGATTGGCCCCCCGGCATTCCCTCCCGTCAGTGGTACGCCGCCGGAGCCGATCCCCCTCACCCGATCCGCTCGACCACAGATCTGGATTCCGGGTACTGAATGCCGCCCCGTCGACGGCTGCACCTTTCCCTACCCCCGTACGGGGGTATTTCGGAATCGAGGACCTCCCGGAGGTCTAGTTTTGAGGTAGCGACCCGGGACGTCCTCGCCGTGCTGCACGTCCGGCCACGCGGTCGTCTCGGCGCCGTCGTGCGATCACCGGGCTGCCGGGAGATCCACCGTTGCGGGGGATCCTCGAAGGGAGCGTCATGCCGTCGTTCGCCGATTCGGCGCAGCAACGCGAATCCCGGACTGATCGGGTGGCGTATGCCGCGTTGCCACGCGGACGCGATGAGGAAGATGAATGGGTGGGCCATCTACCTGCGGAAACAGGAACCGGTGGTGCTGGCCCACCGCGAGTGTCGCGCCGGGTCATGGCCTCGGTGGCCTCCATGGCCGGCGTTCCCGCACCTCCGCGTTCCCTGTTCACAGTCGCGGCGGACGCCGCCGTGTTGCACCGTGGTCGGCTGCTCGCGGCCGCCTGCCTGCTCGTGGTGGTCCTGCTGCCGTGGAACGCCGGGATCTACCACCAGCTCGCCACCGGCGGCTTCTACGCGCCGGGTGACAAGTCGACCCAGGCTGAGCAGCTCCTCGACGCGGAGTTTCCCGACGCGCCCCCGAACGTCGCCGTCATGCTCACCTCGGACGCCGGGATCGACGGCCCGACGCCCGTCCACCTCGGCCGCGAGCTCACCAGGCAGCTGGCGGCCGAGAACGGGGTGACCTCCGTCCTGTCGTACTGGCCGAACGGCTCCGAGGCGGGCAATCCGCTGCTGCGCGCGAAGGACGGTCGCTCGGCGCTCATCGTGTTCCGGCTCACCGGCTCCGAGGATCACATCCAGGATCGCCTGAGCGTGCTGCACGAGCGATACTCCCACGTGGGGCCGGGCGTGCAGGTTCGCTTCGGGGGTGCCCCGGCGGTCATGCGAGATGTCACCGAACGCAGCCGGGTCGACCTCGAGCGTGGCGAGACGACGGCTGCCCCGCTGGTTTTCCTCGTCCTGCTCTACGCCTTCGGAACGGTGGCGGCCGCCCTTCTACCGGTACTGGTCGGCGTGGTGTCCGTGGTGTCGAGTCTGGCGCTGTTGCGGCTGGCCGCGACGCTCACCGACGTCTCCGTCTTCTCGGTGAACCTGACCACCGCGCTGGGCTTCGGCCTCGCCGTCGACTACAGCCTGTTCATTCTCCGACGGTTCCGGGAGGAACAGGACCGCGGGCTGTTCCCGGGCGCGGCGCTGCGTCGCACGCTGGAGACGGCCGGGCGCACAGTGTTCTTCTCCGGCGTGACCGTGGCGCTGTCGCTGACCGCGGCCCTCGTCTTTCCGCTGTACTACCTGCGCTCGTTCGCCTTCGCCGGCATCATCGTCGTCGTGACCTCGGAGGTCGCGGCGCTGCTCGTGCTGCCCGCGGCGCTGATGGTGCTGGGGGACCGCCTCGATCGTGGGGACATCCGCGCGGCGTTGTCCCGGCGGCGAGACGCCGGTGGGCGCCGACCCGTCGGTACCCGCCGCGCGGGTGGCCACCGCTCGCGGGAGGCCTCCGCTGCGGGCCGCGGTTGGACGGCACTGGCCCGCCGGGTCATGCACCGGCCACTGCTGTACGGCGGCGCGGCCATAGCCATCCTGTTGATCTGCGCCGCGCCGCTGCGCCACCTCAATCTCGCGTTGGCCGATGACACGGTGCTGCCGGCCACCGCGGAATCGCACGTCGTGAACGATGCGATGCGCGACGACTTCATCGTCTGCCTGCCCTGCCAGATTCCGATCGTCGTGCCCGGGGTGGACGCGCGCGACCCGGTCAACGCTGCCAGACTGACCGACTACGCGACTCGACTGTCCGCACTTCCAGGTATTGCTCGCATCGACACCGTGACTGGCAGCTTCATGCAGGGAAAACGGATCGGCGCGGTGCCCAAGGTGCCCACGGGATATGTGGGTAACCACGGTGGCGCCTGGTTGTCGGTGTGGCAGGGCGACACTTCTCCGGTGTCCAGTGAGGCGAAAGACCTGGTCCGGGAACTGAAGGCGACCCCGGCACCCTTCGGTGTCCTCATGGGTGGACTTGCTCCTCATTTTCTGGACACCTCGCGCACCATTCTGCATCGACTTCCCATCGCCTTCGCGGTTGTGATGGCCGCCACCTTCCTCCTGTTGTTCCTGTTCACCGGCAGCGTGCTGCTTCCACTCAAGGCGATGTTCCTGAACTCGCTCAACCTCGCCGCGACGATCGGCCTGCTCGCCTTCGTCTTCCAGGAAGGGCACCTCCGCGGCCTGGTCGGCGACTTCCAGGTCTCGGGAACGCTCGAGATGACGAGCCCGGTACTGATGTTCTTCATCGCGTTCGGGCTGAGCATGGACTACGAGATCTTCCTGCTTGCCCGTATCCGCGAGGAATACCAGCGCACCGGCGACAACAAGGAATCCGTGGCCATCGGCCTGGGAGTGACCGGACCGCTGATCACCAGCGTTGCACTCGCCCTGGTGGTGGTCATGGTCGCGCTGTCCACCTCCCACATCAGCATGATCAAACTTGTTGGGGTGGGACTGACCGTCGCGATCACGCTCGACGTCACCGTCGTGCGGGCGATCCTTGTTCCGGCATTCATGGCCCTCGCCGGCAGGTACAACTGGTGGGCTCCGGCGCCGCTGCGACGCCTGTATGACCGTTTCGGACTGCGCGAGGACTCCGGCGAGACGGCTGTCGGCGCTGGTCCGGCTGGTGGCCCGCACGCGATGCCAGGGCAACCCGGTCTGGCTGAGGTGAACGGCATGGCCGCGCCGGCCGGTCACGGGGGCGGGTACGGGGTGTTGGCCTATGGTCTGCCGAGCCCGGGCTCATCGGGGCCGACACAGCCAGGTTCGGGGTGGAGCGGGGCACAGGGGTGGAGCGGGGCGCAGCGAGGCGGGGCGCAGGATCGGGGCGGGGCGCAACTGCCCGTCGGCACGACTGACCGGCCGATCGGAGCCGCCGGTCCCGGAGACGACGATCGCCGACTCCCCGCGTTGCCGTCCTACGCGGCGTACGTGACCAACGGCAGCCCGGCCACGGGTGGACAGTCCGACTCGGGGGCCAGGGCAACCACGAAGATCACGTATCAGCGAGGGCGTGCGGAGGCCGCCCGCTGGGACAGGCCTGCGCCCGTTCAGGCGCCGACGTGGCACTACTTCCTGCGTAACCGATGGCGGGCAGACGGCACCGCTCCGCAGGTCGTGACCGGGACACGCGGGTTCGTCATCGATGGCATCCAGGTGGACGACCCCACGGTCCTTGACGCGGACGCGCACCGCTGACGCGCGCGTAGCCCTTCCGGGCCCAAACACCGACCCGGGACGGCGCCCCCGTCCACTCCCACCCAGCCGTACCGGGCCGTTCCGGGCACTTCTGTACCCGGTCCGCGCCCGACCGGGCCGGCTGGCCTGCTGGCGAACGCGCCGGTCGAGGCTAGTGCCCGGACCCGCGAGCCCGAGCCGTCGCGCGACGGTTGGCCTTCTGCACCGCGCCGACGAGCTCACTCTTCGACATCTTCGACCGACCTGGGATGCTCAGCTCGCGGGCGATAGCACGCAGATGAGCGAGGGATGCGTTCGTGTCCACGCCCTCCGCCGTCTGCCCGCCCGCCAGAGAGTCGGGCGACTTCCTGGCGGCCTGCGCGTCCGAGGGCCCCGGCCGTGCCTTCGGCTCCCAGTGATCGCCGACCTTCTCGTGGGTGTGCTTGAGGGCGGCGAAGGCCGCCCGATGGGCCCGCTGGCCCTCGCCGTAGGTCCCGACCGCCGAGTCGTGGGTCTTCTTCCAGGTCCGGACGGCCTTGTCGGCCGAGCGGGCGATCGTCGACGGCACATCGGCACGCATCCGGTCGGCCTGCACGCGGGGGTTCTCCCGCTTCCTCACGGCCATGTCGTTCTCCTCCCGACGGCTCCTGCCGCTGGGGACTGCCTTCCCACCGCAGGCCGACTCAACGACTCGGACGGAAGGGGACTTCTCGGCCGTCGCGGCGCCCGCGCCGTCAGCGGGTCGCCACCCCGTCCACCCAGATCCGGGTGCATCCCGGTGGGCCGCCGGTCGAGGGTGATCCGGCAGACCACGTGGCCTGGCTCGGGCCGGTCGGCGCTTCGATACACAGGGTGATGCCCTGACTGTCGTAGCGTGCCCGCTGACCCGACCACGTGAACACGGAGGACGCCATGCCCGCCGCCGATCCGCCCCGTCCGCACCACCCGGCCGCTCCCTCCCGGCGCAGAGTTCTCAGCCTGGCCGGTGCCGGCGTCGGAGGGTGGGCGGCTCTGGGACTCGCTGCCGCTCCGGTGGCGGCGAGCACCGCCGGCGTGCCGGTCGCGTTCACTGCGGGCCCGGCGGGTACCCGGGTGGTACTCATCCCGCAGACACTGAGCGCGACGTCGAAGGGAACGGGCCCGGCGGCCCCGGCTTTTCGCATCGGCTACCTGGCTGTCCGCTGGAGCGCTCCGGGCGGCGGTACGGGCCCCGGGGCGGCGGCAGGGACGGAGAGCGCAGGCGCCGCGATCCGCCTCCGGCAGGTGAAAGGTGGCTACGGTTCGTGGAGCCCGCTGGCCGTCGGCTGCCCTGCGGAGCGGGACGACCGGCCGGCCGGTGCCTCCTCCGCTCATGCGGTCCTGATGGGAGCCACGACGGCCACCGGCTACGAACTTCGGGTGCCGCAGGGAGCTTCCGGGGTGGTCGTCACGGCGCTGAACACGACGTCCGGCCCGTGCCGGCGACTGATGGTCCCGGACCTGACCGCCCAGGCCGCCCTCGCCGCCGTGGCCGGACTGGCCGCCGCAGCCGGCGTGGCCGGCCCGGGGAGCCCGGCGGCCGCCGTGGCCGGACTGGCCGCCGCAGCCGCCTCGGCCGAGCCGAGGAGCCCGGCGCGGGCCCGATCGGTGCCGCGGCCGCGACACGCACCCCTCGCCGCAGCGGCGGGACCGGCTCCGGCGGCCGGACCCGCACCGGCGGGCGAGGGTGGTGCGCCGCCGTCCGTATCCACCGCACCCACCGCCGCACCCACGGGATCGGCGCCGTCGGCACTCGGTCTGCGGTACCTGCCTCGAGTGGCCTGGGGTGCCGACGAGTCGCTGCGACTCAACCCCGCCACGGGCCAGCCCTGGCCAACGACCTACCACCCGGGCCAGGTGATCACTGTGCACCACACCGTGACGCCGAACGACGATCCGGACCCGGCCGCGACCGTGCGGGCGATCTACCACTTCCACACCGTGGAACGCGGCTGGGCGGACATCGGTTACCACTTCCTCATCGACGAGGCGGGCAGCCTGTACGAAGGACGCTGGTCCGGGACCGACGGGGTTCCCGGACATCGTCCGGACGGCCAGGTGGTCACCGGCGCGCACGTCGGCGGATTCAACGCCGGCAACGTCGGAGTCGCGCTGCTCGGCGACCACCGGAACCGCGCCCCGACGGCAGCCGCGCGTCGCTCGCTCGCGTTGGTGCTGCTGGCGCTCTGCGGTGCCCACAGCCTGAACCCCGTCGGCAGTGTCGACTACCTCAATCCGGTCGGCGGCGCCCGACGCCGGGTGTCGGCGATCAGCGGGCATCGTGACTGGATGGCGACCGAGTGCCCCGGGGCGGTCCTGTACTCGACGTTGGACAGCGTCCGCCTGGAGGTCGCTCGAGCGCTCCTGTGAGCCGACCCCGTCCGGAGTGTCGGGTCCGGAGCGCGTCGGGTCCGGAGAGTCGGGTCCGGAGCGGGCCGCACGACCCAGGCCGCACGACCCAGGCCGCACGACCCAGGCCGGTCGGCCCAGGCCGGTGGGGTCATGCGGCCGGTCGAGGGGTCAGGAACGCCATCCGGCGTAGACGGCGAACCGGCCGTTCTTGACGATGCAGTCGACCGGATCGAAGCCGGCCTCGGTCAGCCAGGCGAGCTGGTCGGCGAGCGGCGCGCAGCGGTCGAAGGCCATCCGTCCCAGGGCGGCCTGCCATTCGGCGTCGTCCGACCCGGCCGCCCGCGCGTGCCGCTCGTGCATCTCCTCGTACCGCCGGGTCAGGGCCGGGGTCGGCCCGTCGACCTGCTCCAGGTTCGCGAAGACACCGCCCGGACGCAGTGCAGTGTGCACCCGCCCGAACAGGTCCCGCTTGCCGGGATCGTCGAGATGGTGGATGGCGAGCGCGGAGACGACGGCGTCGAAGGGCCCGGACGGCAGCGCTGCGGAGAGGTCGGCCATGGTGACGGCCTCGACGTTCTCGGCGGCCAGCCGGGCCCGCGCCTTGGCGAGCATGGGGGCGGCACCGTCGAACAGGTGCAGGCGTACCTCCGGCACCGCGGCGACCACGGCGGAGGCCAGCAGTCCGGTGCCCGCGCCGAGGTCGAGCACCCTCGGCCGGGTCCTGCCCAGCTGGGCCACCAGGTCGCCGACCGCCCCGTACAGCAGATCGAACGAGGGGACGAGGCGGTGGCGCTCCGCGTCGTAGGTGGCAGGATCCCAGATGGGTATCTCGGAATATGAGATTGCTGTCTCACTCATTGGACAAGCGTACGACTTGACCCGACCCGCCCGCAGCAGGTTTTCCGCGGGCACCGTGCCTGCCCTCACCGGCCCCGGCGCACGCGCCGGTGCCGGCGGGCGAGGGCCGCCCGGTGCTCAGAACAGGAGGCTGATGCCCGTTCGCCGGCCGCTCTTGGCCAGGCGGGCGTACGCGGCCGCTCCCTCGGCGGCCGGATAGGTCTCCACCTCGCGGATCGTGACCTCCCCTCGCGCAATCGCGTCCATGATCGTGGCGAGCGCCCGACCGTCCGCGTGCACGTTCAGTGCATGGGTCCTCACTCCGACCCGCGGCGACGGGGTCGAGGGCGGGGTGAGCCCGACGAAGGCCCCGCCGGGCCGGATGAGATCGATGATCGACTCGCCGAGCAGGGCGGCGTCGATGATGCCGTCCACCCCGTCGGGAAGCGCCGCACGCAGAGTGGCGGCAGACTCCTCGGTGCGGCCGACGAAGATCTCCGCGCCCAGCTGACGGACCGCCTGCTCGTCCTCGGGTCCGGCGAGCGCCGCGACGCGGGCGCCGGTGCCGGCGGCGAACTGGACGGCGAAGCCACCCACGGCCCCCGCCGCCCCGGTGACGAGGACGGTGGCACCCGCGGCCAGGTGCAGCTCCGCTACAGCCTGGTGCGCCGTGAGTGCGTTGAGTGGGACGGTCGAAGCCAGTGTGGAAGCCACGGCGTCCGGGCGGGCGGCAAGGTGGTCGGCCGGAAGCACGACCTGCTCGGCATGGGCCCCGCTCCGTGCGCCGATCCAGTCGATGAGGGCGACGACCGCCGTACCTACCGGCCATTCCGTCACCCCTGCACCGAGCGCGTCGACGACACCGGCGAGCTCCCATCCGGCCACCACCTGGGGTGGCTGCTGGGTGGCAAGTGCGGCGAAGCCGCCTGCGCGGATGAAGGGGTCGACCGGGTTCACTCCTGCGGCCTCGACCCGGACCCGGACCTCCCCCGGGCCGGGCTCCGGCGTTGCCAACTCCGTCAGGATCAGCGGGCTGGTCTCGCCATAGGCCGGGATCGTGAGCGCTCGCATCGGTTGTCCTCCGCTTCCGGTGCCGCGGCGGGTGCCGCGGCGGTGGTCCGAACGCTACGGGGGTGAGTATCTTCTAGGTAGTAGTTACCCAAGAGTTCCCTAGTATCCTGGAGGAAGCTTCGTGACTACCCGGACGGCCGCGCAGCGGCGGGCCGAGGCGAAGGTGGCCTATGACGCCTTCATGGCGGCCTGCCCGTCACGCAAGGTGTTCGAGATGCTCAGCGACAAGTGGGTCGGCCTGGTGCTGGCCGCGGTTTCGGCGGGACCGCGCCGCTACGGCGAGCTGAAGGCGGAGATCGCCGGGGTCAGCCCGAAGATGCTCACCCAGACCCTGCGGACGTTGGAGCGCAGCGGGCTGGTCGACCGGACGGTCACCGCGTCGGTTCCGGTGCGGGTCGACTACGAGCTGACGCCGCTGGGCCGTGACCTCTATCCCCTGATCACGCCCCTCAAGGCCTGGGCCGAGGCGAACGTGGACGCGATCCGCGCGGCAGAGCAGGCCTACGACCTGCGTACCTTCGCGCGGGAGCCGACGGGTGCGTCGGCCGCCACGGGTGCGTCGGCCGTAATCGGGGTGACGGCGGCGATGGGGGTGACGGCGGCTCGGCAGTGACGGCCGGGGCGGCGGGTCCAGGCCGGCGCCTCCCACCGCGCCGCCCGGTCGGCGGGTTCGGCCCGCGCGGCCGGGCGGCGCGATGTGCGGACGGTGCGCTCAGCGCACTTCGGTGAGCGTGCCCTTCTCGACCGAGTAGACGAACCCGCGGACCGAGTCCTTGTGCGGGATGAAGGGGCTGGCCGTGATGCGGGCGATCGACTGCCGGACGTCGTCGTCCAGGCTCGTGAAGGTCTCGACGGCCCACGGCGGGCGAATGCCCGTCTCGGCGGTGATCTGAGCCTTGAACGCCTCGTCGGTGAAAGTGAGCATGCCGCAGTCGGTGTGGTGGATGAGGATGATCTCTCGGGTTCCCAGCAGCCGCTGACTGATGGCGAGAGACCTGATCTCGTCGTCGGTGACCGCCCCACCCGCATTGCGGATCACGTGGGCGTCACCCTCGGTCAGGCCCAGCACCCCGTAGACGTTCAGTCGGGCGTCCATGCACGCCACGACCGCAACCTTCAGCTTCGGGGGCAGTGGCAGCTCTCCGGCGGTGAAGTCGCGGGCGTACTGGACGGCGTTACCGAGTAGGTCGTCGGTGACGGTCATCTCGTTGCTCCAGACGGAGTTCGGGCGGCCTGCCGCATGGCATGCGACAGCCGCGACGGGGGCGGGCGAGATTGCGTGGAGCACGTGTCCGGGCCCGAGGCGTCGACGCGTGCCGGGGGTCGGCGCGTCGGCGGCCGGGTGACGACGGGAATCGCGGCGGCGGGAACAGGGCCGTGGACGCTCACCCGTCGCAGTGGACCGTTCCCCTGCGCATGTGCTCTGCACCGTCCCGGTGGATCCACGCTGCGTGAAGGTC
The DNA here is from genome assembly GCF_000058485.1 of Frankia alni ACN14a. Taxonomy (NCBI): domain Bacteria; kingdom Bacillati; phylum Actinomycetota; class Actinomycetes; order Frankiales; family Frankiaceae; genus Frankia; species Frankia alni. The sequence continues at coordinate 5,291,214 of NC_008278.1, read as the reverse complement.
AGCTCCGCGCGAAGGTCAACTCGGCGGAAAAGGTGGCTCTGCGCGGAGTGCGGCCCAGCGCGGAGGTCCGCGCGAAAGGCCCCGTGAACGCGGCGCGCCCGCCGGCGGGACAGATGGCAGAGGAGACGAGCAGCAGGTCGATGTGCCGTCTGTGCACCAGCGGAGGCGGCGTCGGCATCTACGAACCGAAACACGGGGGAGACCGCTCCGCCAACCGTGAGGATCAGTGACGCATGTCACATCTCTATGGCGAAGCTGAACAAACTCGCCGGTCCTGACCTCCGAGTGGTCGGCGGCGAGTCAACTCGCGGTCGGTCGCGGCGTCAGGCGCCGAGATGTTCCGTCAGGAATCGTTCGATCCGGACCCAGGCATCGGCGGCGGCGAGGGGCTCTGGACCGATACCGGCAGCTCGCAGCACCGGGTGCAGGACGCGCGGGCCGCTTGGAGTGCCGTCCGGCCGGGCGCTGAGGAACGCGTGCCCGGCCGTCGGGTACTCCTTGACGTCGTGTGGAACGCCGGCCCGGCCCAACGCCGCGGAGAGGCGGCCGGCGGCCCCGCGCAGGGTGCGGTCCCGGCCGCCGTAGCTCGCCACCACCGGGCACGCCGCCCGCAACGAGGCATCGAGCTCACGGGGCAGTGGACCGTAGTTGACCGCCGCGACCTCGAAGCCTCGGCCCGCGCTGAGCAGGGCGAGGCCGCCGCCGAGGCAGAAGCCGATCACGCCCACCCGTCCGTTGCACGCCGGCAGGGCGGTCAGCCACCGTCGCGCCGCCTCGATGTCGTCGAACGCCCGCCCGCGCCCGGAGGACATCGCCCGCACCGTGGCCACCAGGCAGCGCCGGGCGCCGCCCGCGCTGAACAGGTCCGGGGCGAGGGCAAGATATCCGAGGCCAGCAAGGCGGTCGGCGATCGCGCGGATGGTCTCGTCCAGACCCCACGCCTCGTGCAGCACGATCACGCCGGGACGCGGGAGACCCCTGGCCGACGGCCCGTCACCGGGGGGCGGGGTCGGGCCGACGGCGGTCGGTCGGGCCAGGTATGCGCTGAGGCCCGGGGAGATATCCAGAACGTCAGCGAATCCGGACAAATTGACCGTGGTCACGATGCCCACCCCTCATCCGCCGGTCGCGCGGGCGACACGGTCGCGCGCTGCGCGGCGCGCGTGGAGTCCGTCGTCCCGGCCCGGCCGTCGCGGCGGAAGCGCATCGCCCGGCGAGCGCCTGCTTGAACATGCTGTGCTGCACGTCACAGTATGTGCTCTTGACCGAGGAAAGCCGACCTACTCAGAGTGAAAAGGGTGCGCACCTCGCTGTTGTTGACGTGCCGCCGCTGCATCGATTTTGGACGCGCCGAATCCAGCCGCTGTCGTTGATGCGGGGGTAACCGGCGTTCCGCCGTGACCGGGATCCGTCCGTGCGGGTGGCCGGGATCCTCGGCACCCCGCCGGGGCCCAGCGACGGCGTCCGAGGCCCCATGACCGCCGCGATAGTTCTGCGCCTGCAGCTCGAAAGCCCTGCGCCCGCCGTTCGCCAGCCGGTTTCGATCGTCGAGGAGTGCCCGTTGCGTCTCGTGCAGGATTGCGCCCGATGACCCCCCGCCCGCCGCTGCACCTCGCCCTCGCGCTGGACGGGGCTGGCTGGCATCCGGCCGCCTGGCGGGAGCCGCGCGCGCGGACCGCGGAGCTGCTGGATGCCCGGTACTGGACCGATCTGGTCCAGGAGGCCGAGCGTGGCCTGCTCGACTTCGTCACGATCGAGGACTCCCTCGGCCTGCAGTCGGACCGGTTCGACGGTCCGGACGCCCGGACCGATCGGGTTCGCGGCCGCCTCGACGCCGTGCTCATCGCGGCTCGTGTCGCTCCTCTGACCTCTCGGATCGGCCTTGTCCCCTCGATCGTTGCCGGGCACACCGAGCCCTTCCACATCTCCAAGGCGATCGCGACGCTGGACTACGTCAGCTCCGGGCGGGGCGGGGTCCGGGTGCGGGCCGGTACCGGCGGGGCCGAGGCCGCCCTGTTCGGCCGGCGAGCGATTCCCGGGATCGCGCTGACGGAGCTGGAGCGGCCCGAGGTCGTCGAGCTGATCACCGAGCTGTTCGACGAGGCGGCCGACTATGTCGAGGTCGTGCGCCGGCTGTGGGACAGCTGGGAGGACGACGCCGAGATCCGGGATGTCGCCACCGGTCGGTTCGTCGACCGGGACAAGCTGCACTACATCGACTTCGAGGGACGCTGGTTCAGCGTGCGCGGGCCCTCGATCGTGCCCCGCCCGCCGCAGGGCCAGCCGCCGGTGACCGTCCTCGGCCACGCCACGGTGCCCTACCGGCTCGGAGCGCGCCAGGGCGACGTCGTCTACGTGACGCCTCGCGACGCCGACGACGCCCGCCGGATCGTCGAGGAGATCCGGGCCGAGCAGGACGCGGCCGGCCGGGGCGACGAGACCGTGCACGTGTTCGCCGATCTGGTCGTCCACCTCGCCGACTCGGCGGCGCAGGCCGCCGACAACCGTGCCCGGCTCGACGAGTGGGCCGGCGCACCCCAGGGCAGCGATGCGCTCATCGTCGCCGGTACCCCCGCCGAACTCGCCGATCTCCTGCTCGACTGGCAGCCGGCCGGCCTGTCGGGCTTCCGGCTGCGTCCGGCGGCCATCCCGCACGACCTGGAAGGCATCACCCGGGGGCTCGTCGGCGAGCTCCAGTCCCGTGGGGCGTTCCGCACCGCCTACGAGGCCGCCACGCTGCGGGGCCTGCTCGGCCTGCCCCGACCCGCCAACCGCTACGCCGCGGCCGCCGCCAGCACCCCCACCGCCGCCGTCTAGCCCGACGCAGCCGTCCAGCCCGCCGCCGTCCAGTTCGCCGCCGGCAGAGCCGGCAGCCGGCAGCCCTGCACACACCAGCGGAGGACCTCCATGAGCAGGCCGACCAAGCAGATCCACCTGGCGGCGCACTTCCCCGGGGTGAACAACACGACGGTGTGGAGCGACCCCGCGGCGGGCAGCCAGATCGAGTTCAGCTCGTTCGCCCACCTCGCCCGAGCGGCCGAGCGCGCCAAGTTCGACTTCTTCTTTCTGGCCGAGGGCCTGCGCCTGCGCGAACAGAACGGCCGCATCCACGACCTGGACGTCGTCGGGCGGCCCGACACGTTCACCGTGCTGGCCGCGATCGCGGCGGTCACCGACCGTCTGGGGCTCGCCGGCACCATCAACTCCACCTTCAACGAGCCTTACGAGGTCGCCCGGCAGTTCGCCAGCCTCGACCACCTCTCCGCGGGGCGGGCCGCGTGGAACGTCGTCACGTCCTGGGACGCCTTCACCGGGGAGAACTTCCGCCGCGGCGGCTACCTCGCAGAGCAGGATCGCTACGAGCGGGCCCGACGCTTCCTGCACACGGCCTGGGAGCTGTTCGACTCCTGGCGCGGCGACGAGATCGTCGCGGACAAGGACACCGGGCAGTTCCTGCGTGAGCCACGGCCGGGAACGTTCGCCCACCACGACGACTTCTTCGACATCAGCGGACAGTTCAACGTCCCGCGCAGCCCGCAGGGCCGACCGGTGATCTTCCAGGCCGGCGACTCCGAGGCCGGCCGGGAGTTCGCCGCCTCCTCGGCGGATGCGATCTTCAGTCGGCACAGCACGTTCGAGGATGGCCAGGCGTTCTACGCCGACATCAAGGGCCGGCTCGCCAAGTTCGGCCGTCGGCCCGAGCAGTTGGTGGTCCTGCCGGCGGCGACGTTCGTCCTCGGCGACACCGACGCCGAGGCGCGCGAGCGGGCCGAGTTGATCCGCCACCAGCAGGTCAGCGGGGCGACGGCGATCCTGTTCGCCGAGCAGTTGTGGAACCGCGACCTGTCGGCCTACGACCCGGACGGGCCGGTCCCCGACGTCGACCCGCTGCCCGGGGAGAACACGATCTCCAAGGGGCGCGCCAGCGTGCGGATGTTCGACGACCGGCTGGCCACGGCGCGTCGCTGGCGCGAGCTGGGCGAGGCGAAGAAGCTGTCGCTGCGCGAGGTGGTCATCGAGGTCACCGGGCGGCAGTCCTTCATCGGCTCGGCGGCCACGGTCGCCGAAACCATCAATCACTTCGTCCAGGAGGACGCCAGCGACGGCTTCATCCTCGTCCCGCACATCGTCCCGGGCGGCCTGGACGAGTTCGCCGACCAGGTCGTGCCGCTGCTGCAGGAGCGAGGCGTCTTCCGCTCCGAGTACACCGGCACGACCCTGCGCGAGCATCTCGGCCTGGAGCTGCCCGGCTGAGCCGGCGAGGGGCGGTGAAAGCACCGGCTCCGGTGAAGCCGTTCCGGTCGGGCCGGCACCCACCCGCGCCGGCACCCACCCGCGCCGGCACCCACCCGCGCCGGCACCCACCCGCGCCAGCCCCGGGCCGGGCCGGCCCCGGGCCCGGATCGGATCAGCCGGCGAGTACGCGCAGCCCGCCCGCGGCGAGCGCTGGCACGGCCTGGCCGACAAGGTCGAAACCCTCACCGACGGTGTTGCCGGCGAGATGCCGGGCGTGGATGCCCTCGGCGATCACCACCAGCTTGAAGTAGCCGAGCGCCAGGTAGAAGTCCATGTTCACGATGTCACGGCCGGACTCCCGCGCGTAGATCTCGATCATCTCGTCCCCGCCGGGCATCCGGTCGCTGGCCGCGGCCGCCGAGCCGCCGAGGACGGGATCGAAGTCCGGGTCGCGGTAGACGACGGTGAGCCCCAGGTCGGCCAGCGGGTCGCCGAGGGTCGCCATCTCCCAGTCCAGCAGGGCCCGCACGGCACCGATGTCGTCCGGGTCCAACACGAAGTTGTCGATGCGGGCGTCGCCGTGCACGATCGACGCGTCACTCTCCGCCGGTACCGCGGCGTCCAGCCGGGCGTGCAGCGCGTCGAGGTCGGGCAGCGACCGGGTCCGCACCCGCTCCCACTGACCCCACCAGCGGTCGACCTGACGGCGCAGGTAGCCCGCGGGCCGGCCGAACCGCTCCAGCCCGACGGCGCGGTAGTCCACGGCGTGCAGCCGGGCAAGGGTGCGCAGCAGGTTCTCGGCACAGCGGCGCACGTCGGCGTCGGAGTAGGGGGCCAGGTCCGCCCGGCTGCGCAGGACCACCCCGTCGACCAGGGAGACCATCGCGAACGGCACCCCAAGCACGGCGAGGTCGTCGCAGTAGGCGACCGCCTCGGCCACGGGGATCGGGGTCTCACGCAGCGCGGCCACCACCCGGTACTCGCGTTGCATGTCGTGCGCCGAGGGCGTCAGGTTGCCCAACGGGGGCCGGCGCAACGCCCAGTGCGCGGCGTCATCCCACACGCGGTAGGTCAGGTTCGACCGGCCGCCGCTGAGCAGAGTGGCGCGCAGCGGCCCGGCTCGGCCGGGGACGGTGGCATCGAGGAAGGCGGACAGCGCGGCCAGGTCCAGGCCTGGCGGGGAGACCAGCCCCTCCTGCCCGGCGCCGGCGCCGGCGTCGGTCGGTGTGGCGGCCGTGACCGGCCCGGGGACGGCGGCGGGCGGCGGGTCGAGCGGGGTCATGATGCCGACTCCAGGGCGCCGGTCGCCTTCAGCCGCTCCTTGACCGCGCGCCGGGCGAGCGCCCAGCGGTGGGTCTCCGACGCTCCGTCGTAGATGCGGAAGGCGCGGACCTCGTTGAGGTAGCGGCCCAGCAGCAGCTCGCCGGAGACGCCGGCGGCGCCACAGAGCTGGATGGCCCGGTCGACCACCCGCCAGACCGCCTCGGCGACGAACGTCTTGGTCATCGCGGTGGACTGCGCCGCGCGCTGTCCCTGGTCGAGCTCCCAGCAGGCCTGCAGGATGAGGCTGCGGGAGGCGGCGATGTCGATCTCCGAGTCGGCAATCATCTGCTGCGCCATGCCGAGCTCGGTGAGCTTGGAGCCGAACAGCCGGCGCTCGGCGATCCGGTCGATGGCGATGTCCTGGGCGCGGCGGGCGATGCCGAGCCAGCGCATGCAGTGCGTCATCCGGGCCGGGCCGAGGCGCACCTGTGCGTAGGCGAAGCCCTGGTCGAGCTCGCCGAGGATCGCCGAGTCCGGCACCACGCAGTTGTCGAAGATCACCTCGCAGTGGCCGCCGATCATGGCCTGGTCGAGGGTGTCGATGTGCCGGACGACCTTCAGCCCGGGATTGTCGGCGTCGACGAGGAACATGGTGGCGCCACCGACAGTGCCGACCGTGCCGGAGGTCCGGGCGAAGCAGATCGCGTAGGCCGCGCCGTCCGCGCCGGTGGAGAACCACTTGTGGCCGTCGATGCGCCAGCCGTCGTCGACCCGGACGGCGGTCGTCGACAGCGCCGCCGGATCCGAGCCGGCCCCGGGCGCCGGCTCCGTCATCGCGAAGAACGACCGGACCTCGCCGCTGGCGAGCGGACGCAGATACCGCTCCTTCTGCTCGTCGGTCGCGATGATCTCGAGCATGTGCATGTTGCCCTCGTCGGGCGCGGAGAGGTTCAGCGCCAGCGGCCCGAACAGGGAGTAGCCGGCGGCCTCGAACACGGGCGCCCGCGCCGTCATGCCGAGCCCGAGGCCGCCGTACTCCTGGGAGACGTGCGGGGCGAACAGCCCGGCGTCGCGGGCCGCCGCCTGCAGCCGCGCGCGCAGCGCCTCTCCACCGGCGGAGACCACGCCGGCGTACCGCTCCTCCTCCGGGATCACGACGTCGCGGACGAAGGCAGCCGTGCGTTCGACGAGGTCGACGACCTCTGGCGGCTGTGAAAAGTCAATGGCCATGCGATCTCCCGCCTCGGTGCGAGCGCCGGCCCCCGCGGGGGCGGGTCGGCTGGAAGGGCTAATGCTCAGTAGCCTTGATAGCAGGGGTGGCGGCGATCCGCCAGCGTTGAGAGAAAATCCTCCCTGCTACCATGCACATGGTGCGGGGAGTCGTCCGCATGCGCGCGGCTACCGTTTCCTAGCCGCGACGAGTGTCGTGGGCGGGGATGCATGAGTGGATCGGACCGAGCGGTGCTGGCGCGACCGCAGCTCACCCCGCGCGGGCGGGCGATCCGCGACGCGGCGCTGAAGCTGTTCGCCGAACGCGGCTACGAGGCGACCACCACGACCGAGATCGGCGCGGCGGTCGGCATCCGGGGTCCGAGCCTGTACAAGCACGTGAGCTCCAAGCAGGACCTGCTCGCCGCGATCATGCTGGACGCGATGGACACCCTGCACGACGTCCACGCCCTCGCCGTCGCCGGTGTCGACGACGTCGCGGACCGGCTGCGTCGCGCCGTGGAGGCCCACGTGCGTTTCCACACCCGCCACCGCCTGGAGGCCTTCGTCGGCAACCGGGAGATCCGCAGTCTCGACGAGGCCAACCGGGCGGTGGTCGTCGCCCGGCGCAGCAGCTACGAGCGGCTCATCCGAGGGCTGATCGAGGAGGGTGTCGCCGCCTCCCGATTCCACGTGGCCTCGGTCAAGCTCGCCTCCTACGCTCTGCTCGACCTCGGGATGGGTGTCGCCGCCTGGTACCGCGAGGACGGCGACCTGAGCGAGGACGAGATCGTCTACACCTACGGTCGGTTCGCGCTCACCCTCGTCGGCGTGGCCGGCTGACCGCCACGACGCGGGGGCGACCGCGGCGCTCGACCAGCGACGCGTCAGCCGCCCGCCGATCCGTCTGGACCGCCCGTTCCGGCGAGGTGGTGGGACCCGCCGGCATGCAGGCCGGCGCGCAGCTCGTGCTTGCGGACCTTGCCCGCCGCGGTCCGCGGCAGATCGGTGACGAGCACGAGTCGTTCCGGGGTCTTCTGTCTCGCGGCGCCGGCGGCGGCGAAGTGCGCCCGCACCTCGTCAAGGTCGAGGACCGATCCCGGCCGCGGCAGGACGAAGACGCAGACGCGCTCGCCGGTGCGGTCGTCCGGTTCGGCCACGGCGGCCGCCTCCGCCACGGCCGGGTGGGTCATGAGCAGGTCCTCGACCTCCTTGGAGGAGACGTTCTCCCCGTTGCGGACGATGATGTCCTTGATGCGATCCGTGATCGTCAGGTAGCCGTTGCCGTCGACCCGGCCGATGTCGCCGGTGCGCAGCCAGCCGTCGGCGGTGAACGCGGTCGCGTTGAGCGCCGGATCGCGGTAGCCGGCGAACTGCTCCGGGCCGCGCGTGACGATCTCGCCCTCCTCGCCGGGGCCGAGGTCGTGGCCGGCGGGGTCGAGGATGCGTACCTCGCTGCCCGGCATCACCCGGCCGTCCGTGGCGGCCCGCCGGTCGAGCGGGTCGGCCGCGCTGCCCGAGCTGATCGTCGGATGTTCGCTGGAACCGTAGGCGCGGTAGGCGCTGACGCCGGCACGATCGGCTCGCTCGACGAGCGTGGGAGACACGCTCGCCCCGCCGACGAGGAAGTCGCGCAGCGGGCCGAGGCCGCGGCCGTCGCGCTGTGCCGCATCGAGTAGCGCGCTCAGGTGAAACGGCACCCCCGCGGACGCGGTCACGCCGTGCGCGTGGACGAGTTCGATCGCCTCCGCCGCGTCGAACCGTTCGAGGAAGACGGTCGGCAGCCCGTCGACGAGGGTTCGTAGCAGCACGCTCAGCCCGGCGATGTGGCCGGGCGGGAAGAGGTCGAGGTAGCCGAAGTCGGGTTGGCCCGCGCGCAGGCTGCGCATCGAGGCGACCTCCGCGGCGACGGAGCGGTGGGTGTGGGTGACACCCTTGGGTGCCGCAGTCGTCCCCGAGGTGTAGACGAGCACGGCGACCTCGTCGAGCGGGCGGGCGCACGGCGTCAGCGGCGGGGCCAGTTCGAGCTCCTGCCAGGGCACGGCGTCGGCCGGTGGCGTGCCGCTGTCGGTGCTGTCGGTGCTGTCGGTGACGGTGACGATGTGGCGCAGTGCCGGCAGCCCGCCTGGTGCCCCGCGCAGGTTGGCGATCTCCGCCGCCCGCGCTGCGGGCAGGATGATCGCGCTCGCACCCGACTGTCGCAGGATGAAGGCGACCTCGCGGATCCCGTAGATGGGCACGATCGGTAGCAGCACCGCCCCCCGTAGCAGCACCGCGGCGTGCGCGATCGCGCTCTCCACGCGGCTGGTCAGCTGGAGCGCGACGACGTCCGCCGGGCCGATCCCGCGCGCGGCGAGGCCGCCGGCGACCCGCGCGGCCCGCTCGTACAGCGTGGCCAGATCCGTGGTGAGGGTGTCAACCGGACTGCGGAAGACCAGCCGGGTACCCGGCTGGTCCGCCGCGCCCTGGTGCAGCAGCGCGGCGAGCGAAAGCGGCGCAGTCTCGGGCACTGGCCGGACCGGCGGGTGGGCAGGTCCCGCGTTCTCCAGGTTCACCGGCGCTCCTAGGGTCGGCAGGAGTATGGCGGCCGCCACACCGAGGAAGATATACCTAGTTCACTAGGAGTGGGTGGCTGTCGCGGGAGCAGCTCGGCGTCGTGGTGTGGCGCGCGGCCTGCGCCGGCCCGATGCCCATGATCCGGTGACCGGATCCGTGGAGTCGGGGCTCCGGGCGGCTGGCACTTGCCTGCGGTTCTTTCAGGTATCTAAAGTAACCATGTCAACTGAGTCGCCATCGATGCCATCGAGTTCCGTGTCATCGAGTCCGGCGACGGCACGCGGTCCGAGCAGCAGGCGACCGGCTGCGCGGCGCAACCCATGCGGAGGCAGGACGACATGGCAAAGATCTGGGCGAACTCCGGCGACTCACACTTCCTGGAGCCCGACGACCTGTGGCGGTCGAACCTGCCGCCGCGACTGGCCGAGCTCGTGCCGAGGGCGGTGAAGGACCCCGACGGCACCTACGAGACCGTCTACGTCGACGGCCAGTCCTTCCGGCGCAAGCTGCCGAACGTGCAGGCCCAGGAGTTCCTCGACGAGAGCAGCCGGGCGCCCGGCGCGCGGGATGCGACCCTGCGCCTGGCCGACCTCGACACCGAGGGCGTCTGGGGCGAGCTGGTGTTCCCGTCGCTGGGCCTGTGGAGCTCCTCGTTCCGCACCCCTGAGGTGCTGCGCGAGGCACTGCGGGTCAGCAACGACTGGGCGATTGAAGCGATCATGAAGGTCTCGCCGCGGCTGGTCCCGACCGCGCAGGTCTCCACGCTGCAGGTCGACGACGCGGTGGCCGAGCTGGAGCGCACCGCCGAGCTCGGCTACCGCGCGGTGTTCCTGCCGACCACCCCGCACCCGCTGGCCGACGACTGGAACCGTGACTCCTGGGAGCCGTTCTGGGCGGCGGCGGAGGCGGCGAACATGGTGCTCGCCTTCCACGTCGGCACCGATCCGATCGACATCGGCAGCCAGCAGGTCGGCGTCGTCTACCGCGGCCCCGGCGGCGCGGTGCTGAACTACACCGAGACCACGTTCTCCGGCCAGCGGGCCGCGATGAAGCTCGTCGCCTCGGGCGCGCTCGACCGGCACCCGGATCTGCGGATCCTCGTCGCCGAGGGCGGCGCGACCTGGGTGCCCTTCCTGGCCGATCGGATGACCGAGGGCTACCGCCAGCACCACATGGCGGTGCGGCCCAAGCTGAAGCGCAGCCCCAAGGAGATCCTCTACTCCCAGGTCTACGCCTCCTTCCAGCACGACGCCTCCGCGGTCGCCGCGCTGACCGGCATGGGCTACCGCAACGTCATGTGGGGCAGCGACTACCCGCACATGGAGGGCACGTTCGGCCACACCCAGGAGACGCTGCACGGGCTGTTCGACGGCGTGTCGGACGACGTCCGCAAGCGGATCACCATCGACACCTTCCTCGAGCTGTTCCCGGGTGTCGGTGAGCCGGCCGTGGCAGCGGCCGCGTGAGCGCATCGGGTCCGTTCGACACGGCGATCGTCGGTGTCGGCGCCACGCCGTACTACCGGCGCGGGGGCTCCGCCCCGCAGACCATCACCGAGCTCGCCGGCAAGGCGATCCTCGCCGCGTGCGAGGACGCCGGCCTGTCGGTCAGGGACATCGACGGCTTCGCCTACTACTCGGGGGCGGGCGCCGGCTACGGCCAGTCGATGGACACCGCCACGTTCATGGAGACCCTCGGCATCCCCGAGGTGACCTTCTCCGCCGCCCTCACCTCGGGGGGCGGCGGGTCGGCGGGGTCGATCGGCCTGGCCCGCGCGGCGATCCTCGCCGGGGACGCCACCGTCGTCGTCACCGTGATGGCGCTGCAGCAGGTCAAGCAGCGTCTCGGCACCGTCTTCGGCGCGGTCGCGCCGAGTCCGGAGAACTCCTTCCTGCAGCCGTCGGGCCTGGTCGGCCCGGGGCATCTGATGTCCGTGCTGGCGCGTCGGCACATGCACGACTACGGCACCCGGCGGGAGGCGTTCGCCGAGATCGCCCTGTCCAGCCGGGAGAACGCGCTCACCCGGCCCAAGGCGATCATGCGCACCCCGCTGACGCTGGACGACTACTTCAACGCCCGGATGATCGCCGATCCGCTGTGCCTGTTCGACTTCTGCCTGGAGACCGAGGGCGCCGTCGCGGTCCTCACGACCAGCGCGGAGCGGGCGAGGGACCTGCGGCGCACGCCCGTCGGCGTGGTCGCGGCGGCGCACGGCGGCGTGCGCGAGTGGGGCCGGGCGTTCGCCTGGTACGGGATGCCCGGCGAGTACTTCGCCTCCTCCGGGCACGCCCCGATCGCCCGGCGGCTCTACGACCGGGCCGGGATCACCCCCGACGACATCGACGTGGCGTTGATCTACGACCACTTCACCCCCATGGTCCTCATGCAGTTGGAGGACTACGGCTTCTGCAAGAAGGGGGAGGGCGGCCCGTTCGTCGAGTCCGGCGCGATCCGCTACAAGGGCGGCTCGATTCCGGTCAACACGCACGGCGGCCAGCTTTCCGAGGCCTACATCATCGGCATGACGCACATCGTGGAAGGCGTCGAACAGATCCGCGGCACCGCCGTGAACCAGGTGCCGGACGCGAAGCTCGCGCTGGTCACCGGCGGCCCGGCCGCCCTGCCGGTCAGCGGCCTGATCCTGGGACAGATCGCATGAGCACCCTGACGACGACCCTGCCGCCCGCCGGCATCCAGATCACCACCGACTCGGCGACCGAGCCGTTCTGGCAGGCGGCGAAGGAGAACCGGCTCGTCGCGCCGAAGTGCGCCGACTGCGGGACCTTCCGGCTGCCGCCCTCGCCGTTCTGCCCGACCTGCCAGTCACAGAACGTCGACTGGGTGACCCTGTCCGGACGGGCGACGGTGTACAGCTTCAGCATCGTCAACGGCGTGCCCGGCCAGCCGGGACTGACCCTGGCCGCCGCCGTCGTGGACCTGCCCGACGCACCGGGGGCGCGGTTGGTCAGCAACGTCGTCGACGCCGATCCGGACGCGGTCCGGATTGGGACGCCGCTCACCGTCGACTTCGTCGAGATCGCCGACGGCTGGAAACTGCCGGTGTTCCGGGTCGACTCCGCCGCCGAGGACGCGACCCTCTCAGGTACCTGAAAGTATTATGTCGCCTACGTCACGCGTGGGAGGGGGGCGCATGGAACGGGTGGCCGCGGTGAGTACCGCGTCGGCGGTCGCCCATGTGCTGCGCGAGGAGATTCTCAGCCGCCAGGATGGTGATCTCTACCTGGGGCAGGAGGACGAGCTGCTGGCCCGGTTCGGGGTCAGCCGGCCGTCGCTGCGCCAGGCCGTGCGGCTGCTACAGGCCGAGGGGATCCTGACCGTCCGCCGCGGCCACCACGGCGGGCTGTACGGGCAGCGGCCCGACGCGGCCGGTGTCGCCCACGTGGCCTCGGTGTTCCTGCGCACCCGGCGGGCCTCCCTCGCCGACATCAGCGCCACCTACACCCTGATCACCACGGAGTGTGCCCGGCTGGCCGCCCTCAACCCGGACGGGGTCGAGCGCCGTCGGCTGCTGACCTTCGTCGAGCAGGCCGTCGGCGGCAACCAGCGTGACCATGCCCGGGCCCGGGTGCAGTGGGGGATCCTGCTCGCCGAGCTCGCGCGCAGTCCCACGCTGCAGTTGTTCGAGGACGTGCTCGGCTCGTTGTCGCGGTACCCGACCTCGCGGCCCCTCCTGCTGGACCCGGACAGCATCGCGCTGGCCTGCGAGCAGTGGCGGCAGGTCGCCGAGGCGGTCCGCGACGGTGACGCCGACACCGCCGCGGCGCTGTCCCGCGCGCACGGCGACGCGCGGGTCCGCTACATCCGCGACCTCCCCGAGGACCTCCTCGGCTGGTAGGGCTCCGGCGCCATCCGTGGTGGTCCGCGCCGAGGCGGCGGGCGCTCGCTCAGGCGGCCGGACGCTCGCTCAGGCGGCGACGGAGCTCATGAGACGTACCGCCGACTCGGCGTAACGGGCGCGGCGCCGGTCGCCGACCATGAAGGCCGGGCTGGACAGGAACGCGAGGTCGGGCAGCGCCTTGCGGGCCGCCAGGCGCTGGGCGGCCTCCTCGAGGTCGCCGCACACGGCGATCGCGTCAAGCATCTCGTCGCTGACGGCCGCGGCCATTCCCGGGATGTCCCCGGAGCGGAACGCGGTGCGGATCGCGGCCACCTCGTCGCCCCAGCCGTGCAGCTCGACGAGGGTGTCGTAGGTCTTCACCGTCAGGTAGAAGGCGATCTGGAGCCGGGCGTCGCGCCGTCCCCGCTCCGGGTCCTCCTCGTCGACGGCGGTGATGAGCCAGCCCCAGCGGCGCAGCGACTCCGGGTCCCGCCCGGCCGCGGTGGCGCCCTCGTGCAGGTTCGGACGGATCGTCTCCGTCCACCACCGGTCGGTGAAGATGCCGTGCCCGAGGACGCCGTCCGCGGTCCGCCCGGCGGCAGCCACCATCCGACGGTTGAACGAGCCGAGCAGGATCGGCACGTCGAGCCGGCCGAGGACGGGGGCGCGGATGTCGGCGTGGATCGGGTAGAACTCGCCGTCGTGCACCACGGGCCGACCGTTCTCCGCGGTCAGGTAGGCGCGGATCGCCCCGACGAGGTCCTCCATCCGCCGCACCGGCTCGCTGGCCGCGGTCGCGAACCACTCGGTGTTCATCCGGTAGGTGCCGGACCCGAGGCCGAGGAAGATCCGTCCGGGGGCACGCGCGGACAGATGTCGCAGCGCCGAGGCATGGACGAAGGGTGAGCGGGCGAACGCGTAGGCGATGCCCGGCCCGACCAGGGCCCGTCGGGTGGCGGCGACCATCTCGCCCGTCGCCAGGTAGGAGTTCGTGTCGGCGAACTCGCCGGCGCAGAAGGCGGTGGCTCCGGCCTGTTCGGCCAGCTCCGCGACCTGCGGGCCCGGCCAGGGAAGTCCCCACTGCACGTGTCGCCACCTCCGCCTCGGGAGCCCGGCGCCCCGGCGGCGCCGCGGACGCCACGGTGCCGATCGGCCGGTGAGTACCGTCGCTCCAGTTCTTGTCTTCCTCGCGAACTTAGTAAACCATGTAACCTTGCAGCGATGTCCAGGTGGCGGCGTCCGACGCCGCAGGCGAGACCCGTCGGAGCACCGGGCCCCGATGGGCGGGGTGTGGGCGACGAGCCCGGCCCGACCGACGAACAGGGCTCGCCGATGGACGCGGTCCGCCGATGGACGCGGTCCGCCGACGAGAAGGAGGCGCGGTGACAGCGGTCGAGATCGTTGACCGGCCCCGCCAGGGCGAGTTCCTCGGCCCACTGCGGGAGTTCCTGGCCGCTCACGCGGGCCCGCCGCCCCGTGGTGGCAGCGCGCGGCTCGCCTGGGCCCGCGCCTTCCACGCCGACCTGACCGACGCCGGGCTCGCGGCGCCGGGATGGCCGAGGGAGGTCGGCGGCATGGACCTCTCGCTGCCCGACCAGATCGCCTACCACCGGGAGATGACGAGGGCCCGGGCCCCCCGCCACCCGTGCGGCCTGTCGTTCATCGTGGCCCCGACCCTGATCCGGCATGGCACAGCCGCGCAGAAGGACCGCTTCCTGCGTCCGCTGCTGCGCGCGGACGAGTTCTGGTGCCAGGGCTTCTCGGAGCCCGGCGCCGGCAGCGAGCTCACGGCCCTGTCGACGAAGGCCGTGCGGGACGGCGACCACTACGTCGTCACCGGCCAGAAGGTGTGGACCAGCCAGGCGCACCTCGCGGACTGGATGTTCGCGCTGGTGCGCACCGGCGAACCGGGCCCGAAGGGGATCAGCTACCTGCTGCTGTCGATGACGTCGCCGGGGCTGACGGTGCGGCCGCTGCGGGACATCAGCGGGGGAACGCACTTCGCCGAGGTGTTCCTCGACGAGGTGCGCGTGCCGGTCGAGAATCTCGTCGGCCGGGAGAACGACGGCTGGTCGATCGCGCGCACGAGCCTGGGCCACGAGCGCGCCACCGCGTTCCTGTCGGACGAGTTCCGGTACCGACGGGTGGTCAGCGAGCTGATCGCGCTCGCCGCCGGCTCGCCGGCCGGGGACGACCCGGTGGTGCGCCAGGACCTCGCGCGGATGGAGGCCGGGGTGCGCATCCTCGCCTCGAACAGCCGCCGAGCCCTGGAGACGGTGCTCGCCGGGCGCGATCCCGGGCCCGCCTCCTCGGTCAACCGGCTGATGCGCGCGGAGTTCGACCAGCGCCTGCACGAGGTGGCCCTGCGGGTGATCGGCCCCGACGCGGTGCTCGGCAATCGCGAGCCGACCGCGCCCGAGGGCGGCCGGTGGACCTACGGGTACCTGATGAGCCGGTCGTCGACGATCGGCGCCGGCACTGCCGAGATCCAGCGCAACACGATCGCCGAGCGGGTGCTGGGGCTGCCCGCCCCCCCGCCGGCGCCGGGAGCCGGGCACCGGGCACCGGTGACGGGCCAGGACGGCGGCGCCGGGCGCCGCGCCGGGGGCGCGGGATGACCGCGGGACGACGAGGAGTGAGGTGACCGTGGACACCGCCGAGGCGGAGGGCGAGCTGCGCGACGCGCTGGCGCGGCTGCTACGCGAGCACTGCGACATCGAGCAGGTCAGGGGGATCGCGGCCGCGCCGGGCGGCTGGGACCGCGAGCTGTGGTCGGAGCTTGCGGCCATGGGAGTGGTGGGGCTCGCCGCCCCGCCGGAGCATGGCGGGGAGGGGGCGGGGCTGGCGCTGCTCGCCGTCGCCCAGGAGGAGCTGGGCCGCCGGTTGGCACCGGTGCCGCTGCTGTCCAGCGCGACCGCTCAGGCGGCGTTGCTCGCCGTCGTGGCGGGGGGCGCACCCGGGGCGACCGCCGCGGGCGCGCTGCTGCCGGCGATCGCGTCGGGCCGGTCGCCCGCGACCGTCGCGGTCGGGCGCACCGTCGACGGGTGGACGCCGCTGGCGACCGTGCGCGCCGAGGAGGCCGCCGGCGGGTGGCGGCTGACCGGGACGGCTCCCGTCGTCGCCGACGCCACCGCCGCGCGGGTACTGCTCGTCGCCGCCACGACCGGGACCGGTCCCGCGTTGTTCGCCGTCGACGTCCCCGCGCCGACCGGCGGCGGTGATGGTGATGGAGCCGGCGGCGGTGACGGTGCCCCCGGCGGTGATGGAGCCGCCGACGGCGGTGCCGGCGGTGCCGGCGGTGGCGGGGCAGTCGGCAGCCAGGGCGGCTTCGCGCAGGCCGTGGTGGGGGTCGAACCGCTCGACGTCCTCGATGCGACCCGCCCGCTCGCCCGAGTCACCCTGGACACGCCCGCGACCCTGCTCGCCGGGCCTGCCGCGTTTGCCGGGGTGCTCGCCGCCACCCGCCGGGTGGCGTTGACACTGCTGGCGGCCGAGGCGGTCGGGGTCTCGGTGTACTGCACCGAACTGGCCGTCGACTACGCCGGCATCCGGCACCAGTTCGGCCGTCCGATCGGCACCTACCAGGCGATCTCCCATCGCTGCGCCGACATGTTCGTCGGCACCGAGGCGGCTCGCGCCCTGGTCGCCGCCGCCGCGCAGGCCCTCGACGAGGCCGGGGGCCCGGCGGATGGGCCGGCGGACGCCGGTGAGCTGGACGTGGCGGTGGCCCTGGCCGCCGCCGAGGCACTTGACGCCGGGGTCGGCGCAGCCCAGGGCAGCCTTCAGGTGCACGGCGGGATCGGCTTCACCTGGGAGCACCCCGTGCATCACTACCTGCGCCGGGCGAAGTCGAGCGAGGCGTTGATCGCGGCGCCGGACCGGCTGCGCGAGCAGGCCGCGTCCCGGCTGGTCGCGGCCGCCCGACGCTGAGACGGCGCCGGCGCCGGCGCCCGGGTCGTACGACCGATCGACATCAATTCATTCAACCTAATAAACTCATCTAGCGGTAGCTTGGGCGAACGGGCCCTCTCGGCGGGTCTGCGGATCCGTCCGGAGCCCGCACCGATCTGCCCGGGCGGCAAGGAGCGATGATGCGGGACCCTGTGATCGAGGTCGTCGGACAACCCGGCCTCCCGCGTGCCCCTCTCGGGTCGGATGTCGTCGCCCGCGGCCACGCCCGATGACCGAGCCCGCCGACCTGCCGGGCCGCCTGCGCGCGTTGTGGCAGGCGCCCGACTCCGCCCCCGTCCTCCAGGTCGACGGCGCCTGGGTGTCCTGGGGGACCGTGCGCGCGCTCGCCGACGAGATCACCCGCAGCCTCGACGGGCTCGGCCTCGGTCGCGGCGCTCGGGTCGGCGTCCTGCTCGGGAACTGGCCCGAGTCCATCGCGGCGATCCTCGCAATTCTCGGTACCGAGCGCTGCCTGACGGTCTTCAACCCGCTGCAGCCGGCCGAGCGACTCGCCGGCGACCTGGAGCGGGCGACCCCGCCGGTGATGATCGTGCCGGTGCGGGCCTGGGCGTCCTCGGGGCTCGCGGAGCCGGTCGAACGGCTCGGCATCAGTCTTCTCCACACCTCGCCCGAGGGAATCGCGGTGGTGCGGGCCGGGCGTGCCGACGCCGCGGTCACCGCGGTCGACGCGCCGGGCGTCGCCGTCGAACTCACCACCTCGGGCACCACCGGCCCGCCCAAACGCATCCCGTTGACCTACCGTCAGCTCGAGGCGTCGGTCGGGTCCGCCCGGGGCCACATGAAGCCCGGCGGCGGCGAGCGATCCTGGTTCGAGGGCGGCGTGGCCATCGTCTCCGTGCCGCTGGTGCACATCGGGGGGTTGTGGGGGGCGCTGCAGGCCCTGAGCGACGCGCGGCGCATCGTGTTGCTGGAACGCTGGACCCTGGACCGGTGGCTCGACGTCATCCGCGAGCACCGGCCCCGCCTCGGCGCGCTGCCGCCGGCGGCACTGCGCACCCTGATGAACGCGGACGTGCCCGCCGAGGATCTCGCCAGTCTGCGGGCACTGACCTGCGGCACCGCCCCGGTGTCGCCCGACCTGGTCGACGCGGTGCTGGAGCGCTACGGCATCCACGTGCTCGGCGTGTACGGCGCGACCGAGTTCTCCGGCGCGGTGGCAGGCTGGTCGCTGCCGGACCACCGGCAGTGGTGGGCGAAGAAGCGGGGCAGCGTCGGGCGCGCCTTCCCCGGGGTGGGGCTGCGCGTCGTGGCGGAGGACGGCAAGGTGCTGCCGACGGGGTCCAGCGGACTGCTGGAGATCAGGACCGACCAGGCCGGTGCCCGGGCGAACGCGGACGGCTGGACCCGGACCAGCGACCTCGCGCACCTCGACGACGACGGTTTCCTCTACATCGAGGGTCGCGCCGACGACGTGATCATCCGAGGCGGTTTCAAGATCCGCCCGCTCACCGTCCGCGAGGTGCTGGAGGAGCATCCCGCGGTGGCCGAGGCGGCGGTGTTCGGCCTGCCCGACGAGCGCCTCGGCCAGGTGCCCGTCGCCGTCGTGGAGCTGGCGCCCGGCGCCGGGCCGATCGGCGAGCAGGAGCTGCGCGACTGGTGCCGGCCCCGGATGCTGCCCTACGAGGTGCCGGCGCGGGCGCTGACCGTGCCGGAGCTGCCCCGCGGAGTGTCCCAGAAGGTCAGCATGCCTGACCTGCTGGCGTTGTTCGCCGAGCAAGGAGACGACCGTGGAACGCGAGATCTTCGAGTATGAGCACCGGCAGTTCCGGGAGGTCGTCCGGGAGTTCGTCGCCCGCGAGATCACCCCGTATCACGCGGGGTGGGAGGCCGACGGGATCGTCGACCGCGCGGTGTTCGCCAAGGCCGCCAAGCACGGCGTCATCGGGTTCAACGTCGCCGAGGAGTTCGGCGGCGGCGGGGTCCGCGACTTCCGCTTCAACGCCGTCGTCGCCGAGGAGCTCGCGGCCGCGTTCGTCACCGGTCCGGGTTTCCTGCTGCACAACGACGTCGTCGGCTCCTACCTGAGCCGGCTGCCCGACGACGAGCAGAAGGCGCGCTGGCTGCCCGGCTTCGCCTCCGGCGAGGCGATCTGGGCGATCGCGATGACCGAGCCGGGTGCCGGCAGCGACCTGCAGGGAATCCGGACACAGGCGGTGCGCGACGGGGACGACTGGCTCGTCTCCGGCGCCAAGACGTTCATCACGAACGGGATCCACTCCGACTACGTCATCGTCGTGGCGCGGACCGACCCGGCGGCGGGCAGCCGGGGCATCTCCCTGCTCGTCGTGGAGCGGGACATGCCCGGTTTCTCCCGCGGTCGCAATCTCGACAAGATCGGCCTGCACGCGCAGGACACCGCCGAGCTGTTCTTCGACGCCGTCCGGGTGCCCGCCCGCAACGTGCTGGGCAGGCTGGGCGGCGGCTTCGTCCACCTGATGGAGAACCTGCCCGAGGAGCGGCTGTCGATCGCGATCTCGGCGGTAGCCGGGGCCCGGGCGGTGTTCGACTCCACGCTGGAGTACACGAAGACCCGCACCGCCTTCGGCCAGCCGATCGGCGGCTTCCAGCACAGCCGCTTCCTGCTGGCCGAGCTCGCCACCGAGATCGACATCGCCCAGGTGTACATCGACCGTTGCCTGAAGGCGTCGTTCGAGGAGAAGCTCACCACCGTCGACGCCTCCAAGGCGAAGTGGTGGGCCACGGAGCTGCAGCAGAAGGTCGTCGACCGCTGCCTGCAACTGCACGGGGGGTACGGCTACATGACGGAGTACCCCGTCGCCAAGGCGTTCACGGATGCGCGCATTCAGACCATCTACGGCGGCACGACGGAGATCATGAAGGAGATCATCGGTCGTTCGCTGGGCGTGTGACGGCTCGGCTCAGACACACGGGCGGATTGCCGCCGCAACCATCGTCCTCGGGTAGGAGCAGGAGTCATGGGCGTGGACTGGGGTTCGGGGACCGAACTCGGTGAGTTCCGGACGCAGGTGCGGGCGTTCATCGCCGGCCACGCGCCCGGGCGGCAGGCCAAGGCGGGGGTGCGCAGCCCCGAGACCGCCGAGGAGCTTGCGGAACTGCGGCGCTGGACTGCCGCGCTGTTCGAGGCAGGCTACCTGGGCGCTGACTGGCCGGTGGAGTTCGGTGGCGAGGCCGAGCACGACCCGCGCCGCGACGTCGTCGTCTCCGAGGAGATCGCCCGGGCGCGCGCGCCCATGCACTCCGGAGCGAACGGGCTCGCCGCCAGCGCGCTGATCCGCTACGGCACCGACGAGCAGAAGGCGAAGCTGCTGCCCGCCATCCGCTCCAACGAAGACCTGTGGTGCCAGCTTTTCAGCGAGCCCGATGCGGGCAGCGACCTGGGCGGGATGCGGACCCGCGCGGTCGCCGACGGCGACTCCTACGTCGTGACCGGGCAGAAGGTGTGGACCACCAACGGCCACTGGGCCAACCGCGGGTATCTGCTCGCCCGCACCAACCCGGACGTGCCCAAGCACAAGGGCATCACCGCGTTCGCGATCGACATGGACACCCCGGGCATCGACGTCCGGCCGCTGCGCGAGCTCACCGGCACCTCCGACTTCAACGAGGTGTTCTTCGATGGGGCACGCATCCCGGCCTCCGCCGTGATCGGCACGCCCGGGCAGGGCTGGATCGTCGCGAACGCGTCGCTGGCCGAGGAGCGCAACGGCGTCAGCGCCGCGGTCGTCGACCTCCAGCTCGCCTGGGAGGACCTCCACGCGCTCGCGCAGAAGATCGAGATCGAGGGTCGGCCGGCGCTGGAGCTGGCCGACATCCGCCAGCGCCTGGGGGCGTTGCGCGCCGAGATCCGCGCCTGTGCGCTGCTCGGGCAGTCCTCGTTCGCCCGCTGGCGGGTCGGCCGGGAACGGGTGATCGACGCCCCGGCGGGCAAGCTGTGGTTCAGCGAGCTCAACCTGCGGCTACACGAGTTCGCCGTGGACCTGCTCGGCGCGCGCGGCATCCTCACCGAGGGCGACGTCGAAGCGGTCGAGGGCGGCCGCTGGCAGGACGCCTATCTCTACGCCCGCGCGTACACGATCGCCGGCGGCAGCTCGGAGATCATGCGCAACCTCATCGCCGAACGCGCCCTCGGCCTGCCCCGCTAGCCCAACGACCTGCTGGCCCGACGACCTGCTGGCCCGACGACCTGCTGGCCCGACGACCCGCGCGCCCGACCGCTGCGGTCGGGGGAAGGATCCGGCGACATGCTTCTCAGCGACGAACAGGAAAGCCTGGCCGAGGCGGCCCGCGACTGGCTCGCGAAACGCACCGATCTGTCGGCGGCCCGTGCCGACGGCGCGGCGCTCGCGGCGCTCTACTCCGCGGACGACGTGCGCGCCGCCGCCGAACTCGGACTCACCTCGCTGCTTCGGCCCGCGGAGGGGGGGACCTTCGCCGATCTCGCGGTCGTCGTGGAGGAACTCGGTCGCGCCGGTTCGCCGCTGCCGCTCGGCCAGGCCGCCCTGGTCGCCCGGCTGCTGGACCAGATCGGCATCGGGGCGGCCGTGGCCGACGCGGTGGCCGAGGGCGCGGCGCTCGCGGTCCCGGCGACGGCCGAGCCGGACGACGCCGCGATCAGCGGCCTGCCCGGATCCGACGGCACGCTCACCCTCGCCGGCCGGGCGGCCGCCGTCGTCGGCGGCCTTGGCGCGGCGTGGCTCCTGGTCGGCGCCGCCGTCGACGGGGACCGCGCCCTGGCGCTCGTTCCCGCCGCGAACGCCACCCGTACCGCCCGCACCACCCTCGACCTGAGCCGGGACATCGCCGCCGTCGACCTGCACGGCGTCACCGTCCCGGCGGGTGACTGGGCCCGGGTCGGCGCGGACGTCGCCGACGCCCTGGACCAGGCCCTGGCGATCATCCACATCCTGGACGCGGTCGGCGCCGCCGGTCGCCTGCTGGACATGACCGTCGGGTACGTCAAGGAACGTGAGCAGTTCGGCCGTCCGGTCGGCTCGTTCCAGGCGGTCAAGCACCATGCGGCGACCATGGCCGTCGACATCGAGGCGGCGCGGCTGTGCGCCCATGACGCCGCCCGCGCGCTCGACAGCGGCGATCTGGTCGCCGCCGCAACCGCCGTCGCGGTCGCCGGCTCCGTGGCCGAGGGGACCAGCCGCGCGGCCAGCACGGCGCTGCAGCTCCACGGCGGCATGGGCTTCACCTGGGAGCACGACCTGCACCTGTTCCTGCGCCGAGTCAAGGTGGACGAGCTGGTCCGCGGCACGCCCCGCCAGCACCGCGAGCACCTGATCGCCACCGCCGGCTGACACCGGGGACGTCGACCCGGGGACGTCGGCCCGGGAACGTCGCCGCGGGGGCGTCCCGCTAGTTGCCCTGGGCCTCGATCGAGACCTGCTCCCACTCTGCCCAGGTGGCCAGCCGCTGCTGGTAGACCGCCTTGACGATCTGGGTCGGCGGGATACCGAACAGCACCCGCAGCGGCGGGTTCTCGGCGTTGACGATCTTCAGTAGGGCCGCGCCGGTCGCCGCCGGGTCGCCGATCGCGGACCCGGCGTTGGCACGCCGCTCGGCCATCGCCTTACGCAGGTTGTCGTAGGCGGGCGACGGGGCCGAGTGCACCGCCGAGGAACCGGCCCAGTCGGTGCTGAAACCGCCCGGCTCGACGAGGGTCACCTT
The DNA here is from genome assembly GCF_000058485.1 of Frankia alni ACN14a. Classification (NCBI taxonomy): domain Bacteria; kingdom Bacillati; phylum Actinomycetota; class Actinomycetes; order Frankiales; family Frankiaceae; genus Frankia; species Frankia alni. The sequence continues at coordinate 5,268,485 of NC_008278.1, read as the reverse complement.
GATCCCGAAGTCGGCCACCTCCTGGGCGAGGGCCTCGCTGAGTCCCTCCAGCGCCCACTTCGACGCGTGGTAGGCGCCGAGCGAGGGGAAGGCGGCGATCCCGCCGATCGTGGAGATCTGGATGATGTGCCCGCTGCCCTGCGACCGCAGCTGCGGCAGCACCGCCTGAGTGACCCACAGAGCACCGAAGAAGTTCGTCTCGAGCTGGTCGCGGATGTCGCTCTCGGTGAGCTCCTCGACCGCGCCGAAGTGTCCGTAGCCCGCGTTGTTCACGACGACGTCGAGCCGCCCGAAGTGCGCGATCGCCGCCTTGACCGCGGCGTCGACGGCGGCCCGGTCCGTGACGTCCAGCGCATCAGCTCACCCGCGCGGACGCGCCGGCCGGGTCGGTCGGTCGGTCTGATCTGTCGGCGAGGCCCGTTCCCTCGGCCGGGACGGAGCCTCCGGCCGGTCCACCGGAGGCCGACGAGCGGGTCAGCGGGGTCGAGCGGCGGGTCAGCGGGGTCGAGCGGCGGGCCGCCGCGGTCGTCGCGGCCGCCCTGGCCTGCCTCAACGCCGCCCAGAGCGCGTGGTGCGACGCCGGCGGCCACGCATCGCTTGCCGCGCTGCTCGACGAGGCGATGGGCGCGGTCGCGCCGTTGCGCGGGTGAGCGGGTGAGCGGGGCGGGCGATCGCCGGCTTCCGGCGGTCAGTCCGGCAGGATCCTTCCGCAGAGTTGCTTCTGGGTCACTTCGAAGGCGGTCGCCGTGGCGTTCGCCCGCACGAAGGCGTAGCAGATCTGCTGCCGGCCGAAGTCGTCGGCGATGCTGATCGGCGCGATCAGCCCGCGCGCGTTGTAGTTCGTGACGCGGTGCAGGCTGTGGATGAAGGACGCGCGGGTCGGGCAGGCGCCGGCGTCGGCCAGGCCGCGCAGGAACAGGTCGGTCTCGATGTAGGAGTGCAGCGCGAACTCCTGGTCGGGCGAGGTCAGCTGGGGCGCGTACTGGCGCACGGCGTTGCGGTACTCCTCCAGCGGTGGGCCGCCGGCCTCGAACGGCAGGAAGTACAGCGGTATCGACACCCCGGCCATCACCGGGCCGAGCTGGCGCAGCAGGCCGGTGTCATACCCGGTGAAGGACAGGGTGGCCGTCGGCGCCGCGCCGGCTGACCGCATGGAGCCCAGAATCTCGGCGAGAGAGCGGGCGTCGAGCAGGCTGAGCAGGACGTCGGTGCCCTCGGCGGCGAGCCGGCGGCCGGTGGCGGCGGCGTCGTCCACACCCGCGGTGTAGGTGAGCCCGGTCGCCTCGATGCCGGCGGCCCGCATGCTCCGGATGACCTTGTCGCCGAAGCTCGTCACGGCGCCGGACAGCGGCTGCGTGAGCACGACGGCCTTCCTGCCGCCGCTCTGGCGGACGTAGGTGCCGAACGTGTCGACCGCGGACTGGGTCGGATAGACGAAGGAGAACATGTTCTGGTACTGCGACCACACCGGTTCCGCATCGAGACCGGTGACGGGAACGCCGCGGTCGCTGAGGTACCTCGCGCTGCCCGAGACGTTCGTGGACGACATGATCAACCCGAAGACTCCGGCGTCCTCGACGAGGTCGCGCGCCACCCGCGCGTTCGTGTCCGGGTCCGCCGCGTCATCGCGCCACTCGTAGGTGACGCGGCGGCCGTTCACCCCGCCCTCGGCGTTCGCGAGTCCCAGCCGGGCGTCGACGCCAGCCCTCGCCGAGGCGAACAGCGTCGACCCGACTCCGGTGTCGGGGTAGATGAATCCCAGCTTGATCTGGTCTTTGGTGACTCCGGGGGAGGTGCAGGATCCGTCGGCGTCCGGCGGGCTGGCCGTCGAGCACCCGGCGCCCACCACGAGCAGGCCGAGGATGCCGGCGGCCAACCGTAAGCGGCCCTTCCGAGACGAAGACACAGATCCCCCTGGAGACGATGGCCGTGCTGGTGCTGGTGCTGGTGCTGGCGAGGTACCGGGCGCTGGTGCGCGGGGTCGTTCCCCGTCCGGTCGTGCCTGCCACGGCGGGGACGCCCATCGGAGGGAGTGATCCAAGCGGCCGGCGCACCGTCATAACGTAGGTAACTTAGTAAGCCTTGATCGATCCTACGACAAGGGATCTGTGATGCCGGGCAGTCATATCCCCGCGGACGGCCGGGCTCCAGGTGGCTGTGTCGGCCGGGAGGGTGCGCCGGCCGGGAGGGACGGGACATCCCCGGCGTCTCCTGGCGCTCTCCCTGGAGAGCCGGGATGAGGACATAGTTATCTGTTATAACTAGGTGGTGGATGAGAGTGCTGAGCGCTTCGGTGTCCTGACGGACGCGGCCTTCGAGCGGTCGCGCAGGCGGATCGGGGTTCCGCAGCCCCTGCCGAACCCGCCGCACAACTACGAGGTGACCTGGGACGCCTCCCGGCACTTCGCCTACGGCTACGGCGACGACAACCCGTTGTACTGCGATCCGGACTACGGCAAGGGCACCCGCTGGGGGACGCTCATCGCGCCGCCGACCTTCCTGTACACGATGGGTGAGGACGCGGCGCCCAGGCCGGATCCGGAGACGAAGGCGCTGCTCAGGGGCGACCCGTTCGCGGGGCTGGGGTCCTACCAGGCGGTGATGGAGTTCGAGTGGTGGCGGCCGTTCGCCCTCGGTGACCGGGCGCGCTGCCTGCGTACCCAGGTCGGGGTGGCGGCCAAGCCCAGCTCCTTCGGGGGGCGCACCGCGCACGTCACCCACGACTTCATCTTCGCCAACCAGCACGGGGAGCCCACCTGCCTGCAGCGCGGCACCTGGATCAACGCCGAGCGGCACACGTCGCGGGAGCGGAAGAAGGAGCACGATCTGCCGGAGCCGTACTCGGCGGAGCAGTTGGCGCAGATCGACGCCCTGTACGCGGCGGAGTCGCGGCGGGGTGGGCAGCCGCGGTACTTCGAGGACGTGGTGGTCGGCGAGGAGTTGCCGACGAAGGTCAAGGGTCCGTTGACGACGACGGACGTGGTGGTGTGGCACCTGGGCTGGGGGATGCAGCTCACTCCGCCGGGTGCGTTCCGGCTGGCGTACCGGGTGCGGGCGAAGGCGCCGGGGCTGTATCCGGCGAACGCCCTGAACGTTCCCGACACGGTGCAGCGGTTGCACTGGGAGCCGGCGCGGGCGCAGGAGTTGGGGTTGCCGACGTCCTACGACTACGGCGGCATGCGGGAGACGTGGCTGTGCCATCTGCTGACCGACTGGATCGGCGACGAGGGCTGGCTGTGGAAGCTGTCGGTGCAGCACCGCCGGTTCAACTTCGTGGGGGACACGACGTGGTTGAAGGGGCGGGTGACGGACAAGCGGCAGGTGCCCGGGCCTGACGGGGCCGAGGTCCGCAACGAGGTCGACGTCGAGGTGTGGGCGGAGAACCAGCGGGGGGTGACGACGTCGCCGGCGAAGGCGGTGGTGCTGTTGCCGAGCCGGACGGGTGGCCAGGTCATCCTGCCCGCCCCGCCGGCCGACTCCGCCGAGGGCATCGTCCGCTACGAGATGGACCGCATCGCGGCGGAGGCGGACGCCGGCTCCTGACGCTCCCGGGCACGTGAGACGTCCCCACCGGACGAAGGCAGTCCTTCGCCCGGTGGGGACGTTTGCCGTTTTGGGGTCGAACGCCCTGGTAGGCGGCCCGGCCAGCCCCTCAGGCGCGGCACGACGGATCGCCGCTCGCTTGACCAGATCGGCTACCTAGTTTACAAAGATAGCGGTGTGCCGCACGTCTCACCGATCGTCGACCGGACGCGTCGATCCCCGAGGGGCCGCCCCGTCCCGATCGGATCGCCGCGCGCCCGGCCCGAACCGGACTTCCATCCACCCGGCCCCGGCGTCCCTGCGGCGTGCGGGCCGGCGCGTCAGGCCGCCCGGACCCACTGCACTCGATCACTTCGCGGCCGTGCCGACGGAGGGTGAGGGGAGACATCGCCTGCGATGACCCAACACATAGTCTTCCTGCTACTGGGGCTGGGGAGCGGAGCCGTCTTCGGGGCGCTCGCGCTCGGCCTGGTGGTCACCTATCGCAGTTCGGGCGTGGTCAACTTCGCCACCGGCGCGATCGCCCTCTACACCGCCTACACGTATGCGTTCCTGCGCCGGGGCGAGCTGCTGCTGCCGATCCCCGGCTTACCGAAGACCGTCTCCGTCGGCTCCGACTGGGGGTTGTGGCCCGCCCTGGGCGTCTCGCTGGTCATCGCCGCGTTGCTCGGAGTCCTGCTCTACGTGCTGGTGTTCCGGTGGCTGCGCGCCGCGCCGCCGGTCGCCAAGGCCGTGGCCTCGATCGGGCTGCTCATCGTGTTCCAGGCGCTGCTCGCCCAGCGGGTCGGCACGACGCCCGTGTCGGTGAAGCGGATCCTGCCCAGCGACAACTACACGATCGGCGACCTGCGCATCCAGGGTGACAAGCTGTGGTTCGCGCTGACGATCGTCGTCCTCGCGATCGCCCTCGCCGGCGTGTTCCGCTTCACCCGCTTCGGCCTGGCCACCCGGGCCGCCGCCGAGACGGAGAAGGGCGCGCTGGTCACCGGCCTGTCGCCGGACCGCATCGCGCTGGCCAACTGGGCGATCGGCGCCGTGGTCGCCGGCCTGTCCGGCATCCTGATCTCGCCGATCGTGCCGCTCATCCCGGTCTCCTACACCCTGTTCATCGTGCCGGCGCTCGCCGCCGCGCTGGTGGCCGGCTTCAACTCCCTGGGCCTCGCCGTCGGCGCCGGTCTGCTCATCGGGATGGTGCAGTCCGAGCTGCAGTACCTGCAGTCCCAGCACTCCTGGCTGCCGCAGCAGGGCCTGGGCCAGCTCGTTCCGCTCGTCGTCATCCTGGGGTACCTGGTCCTGCGCGGCCGACCGCTGCCGACGCGTGGCATGCTCATCCGCGCCAACCTCGGCCAGGCCCCCCGGCCGCGGCACCGGCTGCTCAACGTCGTCATCCCGGCCGCGGTCGCGGTCGTGCTGCTGGTCGTCACCTCGGGCTCGATGCGGGCCGCGGTCGTCACCTCGATGCTGCTCGGCATCGTCACGCTGTCCCTGGTGGTCGTCACCGGCTACGCCGGCCAGGTCTCGCTCGCGCAGCTCACCCTCGCCGGGGTCGGCGGCTTCCTCGTCAGCCGGATGTCGACGGACTGGAACATCCCGTTCCCTCTCGCCCCGCTGCTCGCCGCGCTCGGCGCGATGATCATCGGGGTTGTCGTCGGCCTGCCCGCGCTGCGCATCCGCGGCCTTCCGGTCGCCGTGGTGACGCTCGCCCTGGGTATGGCGGTCGAGTCGATCTGGTTCCGCAACCCGGACGTCAACGGCGGGACCGGCGGAGCGAAGGTCGCCGACCCGAAGCTGTGGGGGCTCAACCTGCGCATAGGCGCGGGCGAGAACTACCCTCGCATCCAGTTCGGCCTGCTCTGCCTGGTGGTCCTCATCCTCGTCGGGCTGGCTGTCGCGGAGCTTCGGCGCAGCCGGCTCGGCGCGGCCATGCTCGCCGTGCGTGCCAACGAACGCTCGGCGGCGGCCGCCGGCATCGACGTCGCCCGAGTCAAGATCGCGGCCTTCGCGATCGGGTCGTTCATCGCCGGCCTCGGCGGCGCGCTGATGGCCTACCAGCAGACCCTCGTGGACGCGGAGTCCTTCTCCGTCGTCGGCGGCCTGGCCCTGTTCGCCACCGCCTACCTGGCCGGCATCACCTCGGTCTCCGGCGGTCTGCTCGCCGGCGTGCTCGGTGCGGGCGGTCTGCTGTTCGTCGCGCTGGACAAGGCGGTCGACCTCGGGAGCTGGTACCAGGTCATCACGGGTGTCGCCCTGGTCCTGTCGGTGCTGCTCAACCCGGAGGGCGCCGTCGGCCCGGTGCACGCCTGGTGGTCGGCGCAGCGGGCGAAGCGGCTGCGCGCCGAGCCGCCGGTCCTGCCCACCGCCGACGCCATCCCGGCGATCATCCCGGCGGGCGAACCGGCCGACGCCGCCGCCCCGGCGACCGCATCGACCCCCGCCACCGAACCCGCCCCCGCCCCCGCCGAACCCGCCCCCGAACCCGCCCCCGCCGCCGCCGAACCCGCCACCGAGCCCGCTCTGGCGTCCGAGCCCGCTCTGGCGTCCGAGCCCGCCTCGGCCGCCGAGCCGGGTGCGGCCCCCGCGGTGGTGCCGGTCGCCGCCGCCTCCGTCGCGGCGGCGGCGAGCGCCGACGCCGAGCGGATCCTGCTCACCCTGCGCTCGGTCGGGGTGCAGTACGGCGGCGTGCGGGCCGTGCAGGACGTCAGCCTCGACTTCGGCCATGGCCAGGTCATCGGCCTGATCGGTCCGAACGGCGCGGGCAAGACCACTCTGATCGACGCGATCAGCGGGTTCACCGCCGCCAGCGGCGAGGTCGAGTTCGAGGGCGTCCGGCTCGACGGGCTCAAGCCGCACCACCGGATCCGCAAGGGTCTGGGCCGTACCTTCCAGGGCATCGAGCTGTACGAGGACCTCTCGGTCGCCGAAAACGTCTCCGTCGGGGAGACCGCGGCCCGCGGCGGCGGCGGGCGGCTGCCCGCCGACCACGCCGACTACCTCGACCGGCTCTACCGCGCGCTGCAGCTGCACGAGGTCCGCGAGCGCCCCGTCCGCGAGCTGTCGCAGGGCCACCGCCAGCTCGTCTCGATCGCCCGAGCGCTCGCCGGCCGGCCGCGGGTGCTCCTGCTCGACGAGCCGGCCGGCGGTCTGGACAGCACCGAGAGCCTCTGGCTCGGTGAACGGCTGCGGGAGGTGGCCCGCACCGGGGTGACGATCGTGCTCGTCGACCACGACATGAACCTCGTGCTCGGCGTCTGCGACCGGATCGTCGTGTTGGCCCTCGGCGCGGTGATCGCCAGCGGCACGCCCGAGGAGATCAAGAACCATCCGGCGGTCGCCGAGGCGTACCTCGGCAGCGCGCCCGTCGCGTCGCAGTCCGCGACGGCGGCAGACGCGCCCGCCGCCGCGCCCGCCGATGCGGCCGCGCCCGCCGATGCGGCCGCGTCGGCCGGTGAGGTGTCCGCGTCGGCCGGCGCGGCCGCCGACCCGGCGGACGCCGGCGCCGGTACGACCACGTCCACCGCGGCGACCCCGCCCGGACCGTCGGCACCGCTGGAGAAGGAGAGCGTCGGTTGAGCGTCCTGCTGCAGACCCGCGGACTGAACGCGGGCTACGACCGGGTGCCGGTGGTGCGCGGCTTCGAGCTGACGCTGCGGGAGGGCGAGGTCGTCGCCCTGCTCGGGCCGAACGGCGCGGGCAAGACCACGGTCCTGCTGACGCTCGCCGGGCTGCTGCCCGCGCTCGGCGGCGAGGTCGCCGTGCACGGGCAGGACGTGCACCGGGCCAGCCCGCGCGCGCTGTCCAGGCTCGGCGTGGTGCTCGTGCCCGACGACCGGTCCCTGTTCACCACGTTGACCTCCCGGGAGAACCTCCAGCTCGGGCGGGTCAAGGGTGGGCTGAGCGTCGACGAGGTGCTGGACTACTTTCCGGCGCTGCGCAAGCGGCTCGACGTTCGGGCGGGGATGCTCTCCGGCGGTGAGCAGCAGATGCTCGCGATCGGACGGGCGCTCGTGCAGCGCCCGCGCATCCTGCTGATCGACGAGCTCAGCATGGGTCTCGCCCCGGTGATCGTGCAGGAGCTCCTGCCGGTCGTGCGAGCGGTGGCCACGGACACGTCGGCGGCGGTGGTGCTCGTCGAGCAGCACGTGCACCTCGTCATGGGCATCGCCGACCACGCGATCGTGCTCGCGCACGGCGAGGAGGTGCTGTCCGGACCGGCGGCCGAGCTGCGGGCAAATCCCGAGCTGCTGGAACGGGCCTATCTCAGCGAGCGGCATGCTCCGCGGGAGGTAGCCGCCTGAGCGTTGGCGTATTGCCTTCGGTGGGTCGCCAATACTGCTTTTGGGTCGGGGTCATTCTTCGGTAGTGCTTCAGTAGTGCCTGCCGGAGTGCGGGCCGGAGGCGTGCCGGCCGACGGGTCGTTTTGGCTCGGCGGTGCCGGCGTGGCGGGGGACTTTCGTGTCGAGCGACCGCCGATGTCCCAACCGGGATGAGCGCGTCCCGGTTGGCGCGGATAGTCCTGCGCGAAATGGCGGTCATCGCCTCCGTTCCCTTGACGAATTCGGTGACCCCAATAACATAGCTCACCAAGTAAGCTATGTTGCGCTTTCGGGTGGCTGCGGCCCCCGCTGCCGGCGAGGACGGGCCGGACCAGGACTGACCAGGACTGACCAGGGCTGACCGGGCCGCTCGGTGGGCGGGGCCACCCGCCTGCTGTCGGGTGGCCCGACGTGAGATGGAGGAGCAGTGGGCACGAGGATCAGGCATAGACATGACGGACGCCGCGGCGTGCGGGTGGGAGCGGCGTTCTTAGTCCTCGGCCTGGCAGTGCTACCGGCGGCCTGCGGCAGCAGCGGCAGCGACGCTGGCGACTCGGGGGGTTCGGCCGGGGCCACCGCGGCCGCCGTGACGCTGCCGCCGGGCACGAAGGCGGCCGGTGCGGCGGTGAAGATCGGCTTCATCACCGCGGAGGGTGGCAGCGCGGTTTCCCTGCCCGAGGTCCGCGAGGGCGCCCAGGCCGCCGCCGCCTACGCCAACGACTATCTCGGCGGCATCGGCGGTCGGCCGATCCAGCTCGTCGTCTGCAAGTCGCAGGAGGACGCGGCCTCCGCCCGCACCTGCGCCAACGACATGGTCGAACAGAAGGTCATCGCGGTCGGCACCGGAACCACCGGCTTCGGGGACACCCTCGTGCCGATCATCGCCGGCGCGAAGATCCCGTACGTGACGGGCACCGCGACCGCCGGCTCCGAGTTCGCCACCGACGGCGTGTTCTCCTGGACCGGGGCCTTCCCCGCCACGCTGGGCACGATGGCGAGCTACGCGAAGGCGAAGGGCTACAAGCGGGTGGCGCTGTTCGTCACGGACGTGCCTGCCGCCATCACCGGGGCGAACGCGCTCGGCAAGCCGGTGTTCCAGAAGTCCGGCGTGGACCTGGACGTGATCTCCATCCCCCGGGGCGCGGCCGACGCCACCTCCCAGGTGACCTCGGCGATCGCCAAGAAGCCGGACGCCCTCGCGCTCGTCGGCGACGCCACCCACTGCACCTCGGTGTTCAAGGCATTCCAGGCCGTGGGGGCGACCCAGCCGAAGTTCGTGATCCAGCCGTGTGTGTCGAAGGCCGTCGACGACGCGGCGCCGGGCGCGCTCGACGGCTCCGTCCTGTTCACGCCGTCGGACACCGACTCCGACGACACGGAGGCGAAGCTGTACCGCACGGTGATGGCCAAGTACACGCCGAAGACGCAGACCGACGGCTACGCGGTCACCGGCTACCAGACGGTGCTCGGCCTCGCGCGGGCGCTCAAGGGCATCAGCGGCGACGTCACCCCGGCCTCGGTGACCTCGACTCTGAAGGCGGCGAAGAACATCGCGATGCCCGCCGGTCACGGGCTGACGTTCTCCTGCGACGGCAGCGCCATCCCCAGCCTGAAGGCGCTGTGCTCGGCCAGCTCCGTCGAGGCGACCCTCAAGGGCACCAAGGCGACCGACGTCAAGACGGTCGACGCGGCCAGCCTGTTCGCCGCCGGCTAGCCAGGGCCGTCGCGCCCGTCGGTGCCCTCGGGCGCCGACGACCGGGGCTCGGATCGGACGACGTCGTCCGATCCGAGCCCTGTGTCATGTTCCGGAGTGGTCGCGATCCGGCATGGAGGGGGTGCCGGAGCGGACCGACGGATCGCGGCGTGGCCCGCGGGGGGCGGTGCCTGCGGTGGCCCGTCGGTGGTGGCGCCTGCCAGTGCCGGTGGTGCCGGTGGCACTGAGATGCCGGTGTTGCTGAGATGGGGCGGCGCCGGCGGTGGGAGTTGTACCGCCTCGCCGACCCGATCGGAGACTGCTCAGTCCAGCAGACCGATCTGCCGGGCGGTGTGCACCGCCGCGGTCCGGTTCCGGACGCCCATCTTGCGCATGATGCTGCGCATGTAGGTCTTGACCGTCTCGGCCCGGATGGTGAGCTGCTCCGCCGCCTCGACGTTGGAGCAGCCTGTGGCCACCAGAGTGAGCACCTCCATCTCACGCAGAGTGAGACGGAAGGGCGGTGGCTTCGCCGGACTCTGCGTCACCGGCTCACTGCGTAGCAGCGAGTAGATGCGCAGGATCTGGCGTCGCAGGTGGGGCGTTGTGAGCTGCGCGCTGAGCTCCAACAGCTCGATCTGGGCCAGGCGAACCCGTTCCCGCTGGGTCCGCGCGTCGGTCGGTTGGTTCTCGGTGGTGAAAGGACCCGACGCTCGGTCGAAGCCGGCGGCGGTCATCGTCCGGTGCAGGCGCACCTGCACGGCGGACGAGTCCGAAACCACTGGGCCCATCGTGCTCCTCTCCCTGTCCACTCCGGTTTACCCGACCGCTCCGGAGGAGCATCACCGGCCCATCGCCGACAGTCCGGAAATTCATCCGAGGGTCGGGCAGGGGATCAGCCGTACACCACCTTTGTGGGAGGCCGTGCATGATCCGGCCCCGGGTGGAGTGAGTGCGCCGCCACACCCACTCCACCCGGGCTCGGCATGCCTTCACCGGACCCCACTGTCGGCTACATCGAAAAGGTTATCCCGCAGCCTGGCCATGCCGTCAATGCCGCCCGCTCCGATGTGCGAGAACAGACTCCCGCGGAGGGGCGGGGAAGACCCGGATGAGGATCCTGATTCCTACCCCGAACGGGGTTCCTTCGGATGCGGCGGGTCACACCGTCGCTCTACCGTCTCAGCGGTATGCGAGGGGTACGGAAGGAGTTTCATGAAGGCCACCCGGGACACGCAGATCACCGACGCGAGGGCCGGCGGTGAAAACAGCTCTACCAGGCTATCCGATGAGCGCCCGTCCTTATTTTCCGAGCCGGCGGGCGACGAAGCGAGCGGATGCACGGGAATCCGCCTGAGTCGCCCGGTGGAATGGGCGGCACTGGCCGCAGTCCTGATCTTCGGAGCGGTGCTCAATCTGTGGCGGCTGGACCGCAACGGTTACGGCAACGTCTACTACGCCGCCGCGGCCCGTTCGATGAGTGGTTCGTGGCACAACTATGTGTTCGGCGCTCTCGACCCGGCCGGCTTCATCACCGTCGACAAGCCGCCGCTCGCGTTGTGGGTGCAGGCGGCGAGCGTGTGGATGTTCGGCCTGTCGAGCTGGAGCCTGCTGGTGCCGGCCGCCGCCGCCGGGACTGTGACGGTGTTCGCCCTGTACCACGCGGTGCGCGCGCAGGTCGGCGCCCTGGGCGGGCTCGTCGCCGCCCTCGCCCTGACCGTCACCCCGGTGTTCGTCAGCACGGCGCGATTCAACAACCCCGACCCGTTCATGGTGATGCTGCTGGTGCTGGCGGCCTGGGCGCTGGTCGCCTCCGTGCGCCAGGACAGCGGCCGGCTGCTCGCCCTGGCCGCCGTCTGCGTGGGCCTCGCGTTCGACGCGAAGATGTTGCAGGCCTACCTCGTTGTGCCCGCCCTCGGCCTGGTCTACCTGGTTGCGGCCCCGGGCGGGCTGCGCCGCCGGCTGGCCCTGCTCGGCGCCGCCACGCTCGCGCTGGTGGTGGCGAGCGGGGCCTGGATGGCCCTGGTCGACCTGACTCCGAAGGCACACCGCCCGTTCGTGGGCGGTTCGACCGACAACACCGTCCGGGATCTGGTCTTCGGTTACAACGGGCTGGGGCGGGTCGACGGCAGCGGCGGCCAGGGCGCCTTCGGTGCGGTGCTCGGCTCCCGGCGGGGGCCGGGCCGGTTCTTCGACGCCACCACCGGCGGCCTGATCGCCTGGCTCATCCCGGTGGCGGTGGCAGCGGCGCTGCTCGGCCTGTGGCAGCGCCGGCGGGCCCCGCGGACCGACCCGGCCCGCGCGGCGGTGCTGCTCTGGGGAACCTGGGCGCTGCTGTGCTGGCTGGTCCTCAGCTTCGCCCGGGGCGCGTTCCACCCGTACTACGTCGGGGAGGCGGCCCCGGCGTTCGCCGCTCTGGTCGGCGTGGGCTTCGCCCTGGCCGCGGCGGCCTGGTCGGCCGGGGGCGTGGGTGCCGGCGGGCGGGTGCCCACCACCCTGGCCGCCGTCGCCGGCCTGGTCTCGACCGTGGCCGTCGCCGTGCTGGTCCTGCGGCGCACCCCGACGTGGAACGCCTGGTTGCGGCCCACTCTGATCGTCGCCGCGGTGATCAGCGCCGGGATGCTGGCGCTCGCCGCCTGGGCCGCCCGGCGCGCGGGGGGCCCGGGCGAACCGGCGCGCGGGCGCGCGGCACCGGCCACCGCGGCCCTCGCCGGCGTGCTCGCCCTGGCCGTCGTGCTGGCCGCGCCCACGGCGTTCGCACTCACCCCGCTGCGCCATCCGAGCCAGGGCAGCGACCCCGTCGTCGGCCCGCCGAGGACCACGTCCAGCCCACTCGACCTCGCGCTTCCGGCGCAGCTGGCGGACAACCCGGCCCTCCGTGCGCTGCGTCAGCTCACCGAGGCGTTCCCCCAGCTCACCCGGTCGGCGCAGCCGGTGACGAGGGGATTGTCCGTCGACCTGGTCACCCCCTCGTTGCTCGCCTACCTGCGGGCCCACCGAGAGGGCGCGAAGTTCCTGGTCGCGGTCGACACCGATCCGCTGGCCGCGCCGACCATCGCCCACACCGGCGAGGCGGTGATGCCGATGGGCGGCTTCCTCGGCAGCGACCCGGCGCCGACCGTCTCTGGTCTCGCCGCCCTCGTCCGTTCCCATGCCCTGCGCCACGTGCTGCTGCTCGGCGGGGGTGCCTCCGGCGGGAGCCTGATAAGCGCGTTGGCCGCGCCGATCGCCGGGGAGCGGGACGCCTGGGTGCGGCACTCCTGCACCCTCGTGCCCGCGGCGAAGTACGGCGGGGGCAGTGGCCTGGTGTCGCTGCTCGGCCAGGCGGCACCGGGTGGTGCGCCGGGTGTCCCTGGCGTCGGGGGTGCCGCAACGGGTGGTGCGCCGGCCTCGCCGTTCGGTGCCGGCGGGATCCCGAAGCCCGCCATCGACATTTCGCCGGTGGAACTCCTGCAGGACTTCCGCATTCTCGCGGACGCCTTCTCGCTGAACCTCTACGACTGCCAGGCGCCGACGGCCTAGGCCGACCCGGATCGACCGGCCTCGCCCGCGTTCGTTCGGCTGGTGATCCCAGCCGTCCCCATCGGCCGTCCCGGGCCGCCCGCCTTCGCCGCCCGCCTTCGCCGGCCGTAAATGCCGGCCCCGGCCATCTGGCCGCCCAAGGAGGAACCATGCAGTCGCTGACTGGCGCGGTTGCGCCGCGCACGTCGAAACCCCCCGCCCTGAACCTCGTCGAGGTGATGATTCCGGTCTACAACGAGGAGGCGGTGCTGGAAAAAAGTGTGCGTCGCCTGCACACCTATCTGACCGACCGGTATCCCTATGAGTGGCGCATCACGATCGTCGACAACGCCAGTACGGATCGAACACTGATCGTCGCCGACCGGTTGGCAGAGGAACTGCCTCGAGTCCAGGTTCGTCATCTCGATGTCAAAGGTCGGGGTCTGGCGCTGCGCGAGGCGTGGTCGGCATCGGACGCCGATATTGTCTGTTACATGGACGTTGACCTTTCCACCGATCTCGATGCGTTCCTCCCGCTGACGGCACCGTTGTTGTCCGGGCATTCCGAGATTGCCATAGGATCCCGACTTCGGCGCGGCGCCCGAGTCGTCCGCGGCCCGAAGCGGGAAATCATCTCCCGCTGCTACAACAGTCTGCTTCGGGTATTCTTCCGGAGCTCGTTCCGGGATGCCCAGTGTGGTTTCAAGGCAATGCGGTCAGACGTGGCCCGGATACTGCTGCCCGCGGTCCGCAACGATAACTGGTTCTTCGACACCGAGCTGCTGTTGCTGGCCGACCGTAATCGGTTGCGGATTCACGAGGTGCCCGTCGACTGGGTGGACGACCCGGACTCGCGGGTCGACGTCGTCGCCACCGCACTGGAGGACCTGCGTGGGATGTGGGGGGTGGGGCTGCGCATCCTCGCTGGTCGGGGGCGCGTCGAGCTGCCGGCCGAGCTGGCCTCGGCGCGGCTGCCGGCCCGGATGAGGGCCCAGCTCGGCCCGTTCGCGATCATCGGAACCATCTCGACCCTGTCGTACGTCGTCCTCTACGCCCTACTCAGGGCAGTCCTGTCGGCATTCGACGCCAACCTCCTCGCCCTGTGCGTCACGGTGGTGGGAAACACCTGGGCGAATCGCCGCTTCACGTTCCGTCGCACCGGCCGTCAGCGGTGGGCACGCCAGTTCGTGGAGTCCGCGATGGTCTTCGGGGTGGGCCTGATCATCTCCAGTGCGGCGCTGGCCATTCTGCATCTGCTGTGGCAGACCTCGGGGGTGCTCTCGGAGATAGTCACCGTGCTGGCCAGCGGCGTTCTGGCCACTATCGTCCGGTTTATGCTCCTGCGGGCGTGGGTGTTCCATCCGGATCGTGGCTGACCGTCCGTCGAGGTTTGGGTGGGCTGCTGTCGAGAATGTGGTGCCGGCGAGGCGGTTCCGAGCCCGTCGGTGGTGCGCGACGCCGACTGCGGCGGCAAATCGGGACCTCTCGCCGGTGTGGCGGTGGCACAGAGTGTGGCGAGTTGTCCGGCCTGTGTGATTCATCCCGACGGGCCCGGTCGGTTTCGCTGATCACGGAGGTACGTACTGATCCGGCGAGTTGCGTCGCGCGGTGGGCCCGCCGAGAACTTCGCATATCAGAGCCGCCTGGCCGGCCGGGCCGCCCGCCCGTCCGTCCGTCCGTCCGGCAGGACATTCGGCGGGCTGGCGGGAAAGGTTACCTGGAAGCCCGTAGGGAGGACGATTGCGGCGGCGGGCGCAGGTCGCCGTGAGGGCACCGACCCGGAAGGGTTGAACCGTCTTCGCCTACTGAGTTATATATGTTCCTCGAGTGCGTCGCCGTAGGGGCCGCGCCCTGTGCGCCGTCTGGCCCGCCGAGGCGCCGGCGGATCGCCGATACGAGGAGGCAACGCCATGCCGGCCGAGGTACCCGTGTTGAAGAGCGTCCTCGTCACGCTCGGTGATGATCATGTCCTCACCCTGACCCTCAACCGGCCTGACCGGCTCAACGCGTTCAACCAGGAGGTGCTGGACGACTTCCGGGCGATCTGGGACTTCGCCGCCGTCACCGACGACGTGCACGTCGTCGTCCTGCGGGCGCAGGGGGAGCGCGCCTTCAGCACCGGCGTCGACGTGGTCGAGGGCTACGACCTCGCGAAGGAGCCCCTCAAGCAGGTCGACCCGGCCGCCTACCTCTCCCCGAAGTTCAACCAGTGCTGGAAGCCGCTCGTGTGCGCGGTGCAGGGCATGGCCGCGGGCGGGGCGCTGTACTGGCTGAACGAGGCCGACATCATCATCGCCGGCGAGGGTGCGACCTTCTTCGACCCGCACGTCACCTTCGGCATGACCGCGGCGCTGGAGCCGATCGGGCTGGCGCGGCGCATCCCGATCGGCGAGGTGCTGCGCATGGCGCTGCTCGGTAACGACGAGCGGATGTCGGCCAGGCGGGCCCACGAGATCGGTTTCGTCAGTGAGGTCGTCCCCCGTGACCAGCTGTGGTCGCGGGCGCAGGACATCGCGGAGCGCATCGCCCGCCATCCGACCGTGGCGGTCCAGCAGACCGTGCGGGCGATCTGGGAGTCCCTGGACTCCACACGGACGCAGGCCCTGCGCACCGGCCTGCTCTACGTGCAGGTCGCGACCCCGCCGGGCACGTCACGCACCCAGCCGACGACCCGCGGCGGGTACGAGGTGCGGTGATGGTCACGTCGTCGGGCGCGCCCGCCGCCCGGTCCGATCCGGCAGGTATCGTTTTGCGACCGGGCACGCATCACGGGTCACCGGGGTCGCAATCGCCTCAAAGCTAACTAGGTTTACTCTGTAGTAGCATGGCTGTGTTGCCGCGATCCCGCGGCCCTGACCGGAAGTGCGGCGGTCATCCGCGGCGTCCGACGTTCTGTGCAATGCGAGGAGTCGATCCCATGGCCGCGCCGGTCTTCTCTCTGCCGGAGGGCCGGTCCGGGGCGGACGTGCGGTCCCCGAAGACGGCCGAACTGCTCACCCGCAGACTGCGCCGCATGATCGTCACGGGCGAGCTGCGCGACGGCGACTACCTGCCCCGCGAGGCGGAGCTCATGGCTCACTTCGGCGTCTCCCGCCCGACGTTGCGCGAGGCCGTGCGGGTGCTGGAGGCCGAGTCCCTCGTCGAGGTCCGTCGTGGCTCCCGCACCGGCGCCCGCATCCGGGTACCGGGCCCCGAGATGGTCGCCCGCCCGGCCGGGCTGCTGCTCGCCGTCGCGGGCACCACCCTCGGTGAGGTGCTCGTCGCGCGCCTCGGGATCGAACCGCTGGCCGCATGGCTGGTCGCCGACCGGGGTTCCGACGACGCGATCGCGGCGCTCGTCGCGGCGCTCGACGACCTGACCGCCAACCTGGCCCAGGACGACAGCGGTGGCGCCGTCGGAGCCGGCTTCGCCCGGTTCCACGAGGTCGTCGTCGAGCAGTCCGGCAACCGGGCGCTCGTGGTCACGGCCGGCATGATCCAGGAGATCCTCGCCCGGCACATGGCGACCGCGACGAGGTCGCACTTCGAGTCCGAGCCGGACGAGGTGCAGTTGCAGTACCGCCGGGCGGTCCGGGCCTACGAGAAGCTGATCAGCCTGGTCCGCGCCGGCGAGGCGGACGAGGCCGAGCGGTTCTGGCGTCGCCACCTGATCTCCGCCAACGAGTCGCTGCTGCGGGGCTTCGACGCGGCCGGTGTCATCGACATTCTCGAATAGTCCCGCGCGCAGCGGGCCCACGCTCGGTTCCGCCGACGCGAGCGTCGCTGCCGGGTCGGTCGGCTACGGGCCCCACAGTGTGCCCAGGGGTGCGCCGGGGGAGGATTACCGGGCAGGCCGGAGCATCGGTTCCGGCCCGCCCAGGTCGCGGCCACGGGCCGGGCGTCGTTGCGAGGGGAGAGGGCGGCGCGGAGGTGGGACTGCGGGCAGGTCGCGCGGTCCGTGCACTGCGGGGCCGCTGGCCGGGACGAAGCCGCCCGGGCGACCCGCGGTATCTGGCCGACGCCGTCGCCGGACGCACCACCGCCGGACACACCGCCCCGGCGGGCCCGGCGGTGGTGCGTCCCACCGCCGAGGTCGCCGATCTGTCGCTGACCCTGGCCGGCGCCGGGATCGGCGTGTGGAGCTGGGAGCCGGCCAGTGGTCGGCTCGTCTGCGACGAACAGGCGGCCGCGCTGTGCGGTCTCGCCCCGGGCGAGTTCGACGGGACCATCGACGCCGCCCTCGCCACGGTCCACCCGGAGGACGTGGCGGACGTGCGCACGACGCTGTCCGACGCCGCCCGCACCGCCGGCGCCGTCCTGGAGGAGTACCGGATCCTGCGCCCGGACGGCTCGATCCGCTGGATCCAGGCCCGCGGGGCCGTGGTACGGGACGGCACGGACGGCGCGGCGCGGATGGTCGGGCTGGTCGGCGACGTCAGCTCGGTGCAGACGGACCGCGACGGCGGGGGCCCCGGCTCCACCGCGCTGTGGCGTGCCGCCCGCCTGCTCGACCTCACCCACGCGATCGGGCAGGCCCTGACCGTCGACGAACTCGGCGACGTGGTCGTGCACACCGCCGCCGCCGACCTCGGGATCGTCTTCGCCGCGGTCATGCTCCACGGTGAGGACGGCGAGCTCTACCGCAGCATCGTGCACCCGGAGACCTCGCCGGTCCTCGCGATGTGGCAGGCCCTGCCGATCCGCGGGCCGGCCGCCGCCGCCGACGTCGTGCGCGACCGGCGGCCCCGCTATCACCGCAGCCGGGCCGAGTACCTCGCCGACTACCCGGACCGGGTCCAGACGGTGCGGGTCCTCGGGCTGAACGCCAGCGCCCACCTGCCGCTGGTCGTCTCCGGCCGGCTCATCGGCGTCCTCGTGCTCGTCTGGAACCTGCCCCGCGACTTCGACCCGGGTGATCAGGCTTTCCTGCAGACCCTCGCCGGGATCTGCGCCCACGCCCTCGAACGGGCCCGGCTGTACGAGCGCCAGACGACACTGGTCGCCGTCCTGCAACGGGCGATCCTGCCGCAGCGGCTGCCCGATCCGGTCGGAGTGCGACTCAGCGCCCGGTACCTGCCGGCGAGTCGGGACGTCGGCATCGGCGGCGACTGGTACGACGCCATCGTGCTGCCGGACGGCGCGCTCATGGTCGTCGTCGGCGACGTCGGGGGCCACGGCCTCGGCGCGATCGCGATCATGGCGGAGCTCCACCAGGCCACCCGGGCATACGCGCTGCAGGGCCGGAGCCCGGCCGAGATCACCACCCAGCTCGCCGCGAACCTCGCCGGTCAGGGCGACGAGACGCTGGCCACCGCCGTCGTCGCCCACCTCACGCCGGGCGAGCGGTGGTTGACCTGGTCCTGCGCGGGCCACCCGCCGCCGCTGCTGATCGCCGGATCGTCCACGCGCTACCTCGAACAGGTGCACGGTCCGATTCTCGGCGCAGTGCCGGGTCACCAGTACGGACAGAGCGAGTTGTCGCTGCCGCCCGGCTGCCGGCTGCTGCTCTACAGCGACGGGCTGGTGGAGCGGCGGGGGGCGTCGCTGTCGCTGGGCCTCGACGCGTTCGCCGCCGCTGCCAGCGCCGGGGCCGCATCCGGCCCCGGCGCGGACGGCCAGCCCGGGCGCGGCGGTGGCCTGGAGGACCTGTGCGACGGGATCCTCACCGAGATCACCACCCCCGCCGGGCGCGACGACGACGTCTGCCTGCTCGCCGTCGGCCTGGACTGACACCCGCTCGGCTGCCGTCCGCCCGGCCGCTCGTCCGCCCGTCCGGCCGGCCGCCCGGCGCGGGCGCGTGGGGGTCAGGTGTGGGCGGGTCAGGAGTGGGCGACGACCCGGCCGGTCATCGACTCGGGCAGGATGCGCACCCAGTGCGGGTGCTCGATGCGGTCCGCCCACGGGGCGAGCCCGGTCTTCTCCAGCCGGGCCAGGGTCTGCCGGTCGGTGACCGCCACCGCCCTGCCGTTGATCAGGACGCTCCAGCCCGCCCGGGCCACCGGGTCGTGGCCGTCGACCTCGAATCCGACGGCGTCCTCCTCGAGCGCCGCGGCCAGCTTGGAGCCGGTGGCCGTGCGGAACGCGATCGCGTCCCCGTCCAGCACGTAGTTCACCGGCAGGACGAGGATCTCCCCGTCCGCGCGGAACGCGACCCGGCCCACCTGCTCGCCGGCGAGCAGCCACAGGCAGGTGGCCGCGGGCAGGACACCACCTCCGGCATGGTCGAGGGTGACGGTGGTCTTGTCGCTGGCGCTGGCGGTGAAACCTGGCGCGCCCACACTCGTCGATGTCATGTGTCTTCCCCTCGTCCGCTGGTGGGCGTCCGGACCGACGGGGCGCCCGGACCGCTTCGGCGATGCCCGGTTCGACGGTAGGTCGGTGCGCATCGGGAGTTCAGGGCCGATCGTCGTCCGCCTGCCGGGCCCTCCGGCACGGGTGTGCCCGTCCGGTCGGTGCCGCACGCGGTGCGTCAGCAGGTTCGCAGCAGCCGATCCAGCACGCGGGTGCCGAACTCCAGGGCCGCGACGGGAACCCGTTCGTCGACCCCGTGGAACAGGGCGCTGAAATCCAGCTCCGGCGGCAGGCGCAGCGGCGTGAACCCGAGGTGGCGGATCCCCAGCCGCTGGAACGACTTCGCGTCCGTCCCCGCGGCCAGCAGGTACGGCAGGACCCGCGCGCCCGGGTCCTCCGCCTCGATCGCCGCGGCGATCGCCGCCATCAGGGCGCCGTCGACGTCCGTCCGGACGGGCGGCAGGGTGTCCCACGCGGCCCGCACCCCCGGGCCGAGCACCTCGACCAGTTCGCGGCCGAACGCCTCCTCCCGCCCGGGCAGGAACCGGCCGTCCACGGTGGCGTGGGCCGTGACGGGAACGACGTTGGAGCGGTAGCCGGCGTCGAACAGGGTCACGTTCGCGGTGTCCCGCAGCGCCGCCCCGATCAGGCGCGCCAGCGGGCCGAGGCGGTCGACGGCCGACTGCGGATCGGCCTCGTCGAACGGGATTCCGGTGATGTCCGCGATCCCGGTGAGCAGCGCCCGGATCGGCTCGGTGAGCACCAGCGGGAAGCGGTGGACGTCGAGGCGGGCGACGGCCGCCGCCAGGGTCGCGATCGCGTTGTCGTCGTGCAGCATCGAACCGTGCCCGCCGCGGCCGCGAGCCGCCAGCCGCAGCCACATGCTGCCCTTCTCCGCCGTCTGGACCAGGTAGGCGCGCACGTCCTCGCCGCCGGTGGCGGAGCCCAGGGTGACGGAGAAGCCGCCGACCTCGCCGATCGCCTCGGTGGCGCCCTCGAACAGGTCGGGGCGGTTGTCCACCAGCCAGCGGGCGCCGTGCCAGCCGCCGGCCTCCTCGTCGGCGACGAACGCGAAGATCAGGTCCCGCGGCGGGATGGCTCCCTCGCGGCGCAGCCGGCGAGCCACCGCCAGCATGATCGCCACCGCGCCCTTCATGTCGACGGCGCCGCGTCCCCACACGTAGCCGTCGCGCACCTCGCCGGAGAACGGGTGCACCGACCAGTCGGCCGCGTCCGCCGGGACGACGTCGAGGTGACCGTGCAGAAGCAGGGCGCCCCGCGACGGGTCGGCGCCGGGCAGCCGGGCGACGACGTTGCCGCGCCCGGGTGCGCCGGACTCCAGGTAGGTGACGTCGTAGCCGACGTCGGCGAGCCGGCCGGCCACGTACTCGGCCGCGGGCCGCTCCGTGCCCCGGACGTGCGGGTCGCCGTGGTTGCTGGTGTCGAACGCGATGAGGTCGCTGGCCATCGCCACCGCCTCGCGGGCGGCGACCCGCCGCCCCGCCGACAGGTCGGCAGCGCTCACACCGCCGGCTCCCCGGCGCCCGGGCGCGCGGCGAACGGCTCGTCGGCGTTGGCGTCGGCCTGGGCGGGCACGGGCACGCCCGCGGCGCCAGGGACCCGGGCGGCGCGGAAGGTCACCGTGCGCCGCAGCCGGAAACCGAGGGCCTCGTAGAGGCGGATCGCGTTCGTGTTCGTCGCGGCGGCGTGCAGGAAGGGGATCTCGCCGCGGGCGCGGATCCCGGCGGCGACCGCCCGCACGAGCCGGGACGCCAGCCCCGTCCCCTGCTGATCCGGATCGGTGCAGACGGCGCTGATCTCGGTCCAGCCCGGTGGGTGCAGCCGTTCCCCGGCCATGGCGACCAGCGCCCCGCCGCGGCGGATGCCGAGGTAGGTGCCCAGCGCGATGGTGCGGGGCAGGAACGGGCCGGGGCGCGTGCGGGCCACCAGGTCGAGCATTTCCGGGACGTCCGCCGGGCCGAGGCGCACCGCGTCGTCGTCGCCGACCGCGTCGACGCCGGCGTCGATCATCTGGACCCCCGGACCGAAGCCGACCTCCTCCCAGCCGGGCGGAAGGTCCGCGTCGACGCCGGTGAACGGCACCAGGGCGCCCGGACCGAGCAGCGTCGCCAGGTCCCGCCAGGTGTTCTCGTCCGGCTCGTCGGGCAGGGCGATGAACGGGCACACATCCGCCGGGTAGCGCAGCACCTCCCCGCGCCGCTCGGCGAGGTGCGCCTGCGGGCCGAGCAGGGCCGAGCGGGCAGGATTGTCCAGGACGTGCCGGTTCGTCACCCGGCGACCTCGATCACGATCTTGCCGCGGGCGTGACCGGTCTCCACCGCCCGCAGGGCCGCGTCCGCCCGGTCCAGCGGGTAGACGTCGCTGACGTGGGGGTCCAGCACGCCGGCCGCGACGAGGCCGGCGACGGCGTCGAGCACGTCCGCGTTGCGGGCCCGTTGCACGGCCACCCCGCCGAGGCGGGTGACCGTCGCCGTGTCCGCGGCCGTGACCAGCCGCGGCGGGGCGTCGGCGGCGGCGTCCCCGGCCGCCGGGGGGAGCACCCCGGCGATCTCCTCGAGCGCCGCACCGCCGACGAGATCGTAGATCGCGTCGACGCCCTGCGGCGCGACCGCGCGGACCCGGTCGACGACGCCGGGTCCCGGCTCGACCCAGGCGACCCCGAGGGACTCGACGAGGTCCTTCTTCCCGGCACTGGCCGTGCCGACGACGGTGAGCCCGGCGTGCCGGGCGATCTGCGCGGCGGCCACGCCCACCCCGCCGCCGACGCCGGTGATCAGCAGGGTCGCGCCGGGCGGCAGCGCGAACTGGTGCACGCCGTCGTACGCGGTTGCCGCCGCGACCGGCAGGGCGGCCGCGTCGCGGAAGCTCACCGCGGCCGGCTTGTGCGTGGCCAGCGCCGCCGCGAGCAGGGCGTGCTCGGCGTAGGCGCCGCCGACGGTGATCCCGAGGACCTCGTCGCCCACCGCGAACCCGGTTACCTGGGGGCCCAGGCCGGTGACCACGCCGGCCGCCTCCAGCCCCAGCACGACGGGGAACACCGGGTCGGGCAGTCCGGGGATCGACAGCCCGTCGCGCAGCTTCCAGTCCGCGGGGTTGACGCCCACCGCGCGCACCGCGATCGCCAGCTGACCGGGGCCGGGCTCGGGCGCCGGCAGATCGGTGAACGTCTCCACCTCGGGGCCGCCGTTCGCGGTATAGACGTATGCCTTCGGCACCGTAGTCCTTCCCTTCGTCACTGGTCCACGTCAACGGACCGCTGCCCGCGGTCCGGTCCAACGGTCCGCGTCGACGGTCCGCTTCAACAACGGTCGTCGCCGTCACCTTCCGCATCGTCGGCCGGGGCGCCGGACCCGTCACCGCGTCACCCGGTTCGGTCCCGTTCGCCCCGGGGGAGGCCTCAGCCGTGCCGGCGGGTCCACTCCGCGGCCAGCAGCTCGTAGGAGCGCACCCGGTCGGCGTGCTGGTGGGTGATCGTGGTGACGGCCAGCTCGTCCGCGCCGGTCGCCGCCGCGAGCTGTTCGAGCCGGTCGGCGACGGTCGACGGGGAGCCGACCAGCTGGGTGGCGACCCGGTCGGCGACCAGGTCCCGATCGGCGTCGCTCCAGGTGTGCGCGGCGGCCTGCTCGGGAGTCGGGAACGGGATCGCCCCCGCACCGCTGCGGATGCTGCGGACCCACAGCCCGTAGCCGGCGGCCAGTCGGGCCGCGCTGGCGTCGTCCTCACCGACGACGACGTCGGCGGAGACCGAGACGTAGGGCGCGGCGAGATCCGCCGACGGCTCGAACGCCGCCCGGTACGCCTCGACCGCGTCGAGCACCGTGCTGGGGCTGTGATGGTAGGAGGCGGCGAAGCGCAGCCCCCGCGAACCCGCCACGGAGGCGCTCGACCCGCCGGACGCCCCGAGGATCCACACCTCCAGCGCCGCGCCGGTCCCCGGCCAGGCGCGGGCCGTCTGGCCGTCGGCGGTGTGGTAGGTGTCGCGCAGCAGGGCGAGGATGTCGTCGACCTGGTCGGCGTACTCGGGGGTGTAGGCGCCCGGCTGCTGCAGCAGCGACAGGGTCACCCCCAGCCGGGGCGAGCCGAGCAGCCTGCTGAAGTCGAACCGGCGGGGGATCAGCAGGCCGTTGGCGGCCCGCTGGTCGGTGCTGTGGTCGACCCCGCCGAGGCTGGCCTGATAGGCGGCCGCCGCGGCCGAGACGAGGGCCGGCGCCGGGGTGGGAGTCGCCGCGCCGTCCCCGGGTCCGCCGCCATCAGGTCCGCCGTCGCCGGGTCCGCCGTCGCCGGGTCCGCCGTCCGCGCCGGCCGGGGCCGCGCCGTTGGGGGTCGCGCCGTTGGGCGTCGCGCCGTTCTTCGGGGCCGGCCGGCCCGGTGAGCGGCCGATGCCGAGGTCCAGGCGGCCGGGGTGCAGCGCGTCGATCAGCCCGAACTCCTCGACGACGGCCAGCGGCGTGCGGTGCCCGCTCTGCACGCCCGCCGAGCCGAGCCGGATCGTCGACGTCGCCCCGGCCACCAGCGCGATCGCCACCGCGGGGGACACGCCGAGCAGGCCGGGGTTGAGGTGATGCTCGGCGAACCAGTACCGCCGGTACCCGAACGCCTCGGCCTGCCGGGCCAGGTCGACGGTGTTGCGCAGCGCGTCGTTCGGGCTGTCACCGGCGCTGACCGGAACGAGATCGAGGACGGCCAACGGGATGTCTGCCATGTCTGGCCTTTCGGTCGAGGCGGGTGGGGCTGGTGCCGGTGCCGGGCCGCCGCCGCGGTGCGACCGAGGGCGTGGGCGTCGCTCCGACGGTCGTCCGGGCACGGGGTGCCGATCGCGGCGGCATGGACTGCGGGCGGGAGATCGGCGCGGCCCCGGCCAGCCCTGCGGTCCAGCCGCTGGCCGCCGCGACGCGCCGGGCCCCGCGCGGCCGTGCGGCCGGTCTTGTCGCGGAGGCTTCCACCGGTGGGCGGCCCGGCTCTGGGGACGGTCGGGTGATGCGGCGCGGCGGTCCGGACCGTCGCCGGGCCGGTCAGGGACCGGGACAGCGGCTGCTGGACGAACGCCGCAGATCGATCACGAGCCGCCGGGTGAGCCGCCACCGGGTGGACCGGCTGCGCGGCAGGCCCCACCGTGCGTCCGCGGGACGCCGATCGGATGCCGCCGGCATCTCACCACTCCCTCGACTCGGGCCCGCGCTCGACCCGGGCCACGGATCCGGCTCGTGCGTGGGGCGCTGGGGAACGCGGCCAAGCCGCCGCAGGACCGCCGGCGATCGACCGGCCGCGACCGGGAACCGAGCGGTCCGCCCGAGGCACCCCCCTGGGGCCCGGCGCAGAGGCCTGACCAGGGTGAACCTAATCGCGAAAGTCGACTATGTCCATAGGCCTACTGGGGTCCCGCGGCCCTTCCGGCTCCAGCGGCCCTTCCGGGTACGACGGCCGCCTACCGGGGTTCGGCGGGGTGGGCTACACCAGCACTGACACTCATTGTTGCGAATGATGTCCCTGGGTTGTTGCGAATGATGTCCCTGGGCGGATGGGGCCTCCCTGGCGAGGGGGACGCCCGACTCGGACCTGACGCCCGACTCGGACGCGGCGGCCGGTCTGGACGTGGCGGCCGGTCTGGACGTGGCGCCCCATTCGCAGGTGGCGGAGCGCCGGCAGGCCGAGGCGTCTACCGCCGGCCGGCCGGCGGGCCGCGGAGGCCCTGGAAGGGATCACCCTCCCCTCCAGGGCGCGCCCGGATGAGGGACATCGCTCCCACGGACGTCGCGTCTGCGCCGGTCCTGCCCGGTGGACCGCGCCGCCCGCAGGGATGGAAAGATCCGGTCTGGGCGGACGACGCGCCGGGGCGTGGCCGCCACGGCCACGTGCCGGGGAGCAGAGGGGCGGGGCGGGACGTGCAGGCAGACGCGGGGACGAGCGGACGTGCGCGATCGGTCGACCTGCGGGAGGACATCCCTCACTCGGCCCGCATGTACGACTACTACCTCGGCGGCAAGGACAACTACGCGGCGGACCGGGAGGCGGCCGAGCAGGCGCTGGCGGTCTTTCCCCACCTGCGCACCTACGCCCGGCAGAACCGGGCCTTCCTGCACCGGGCCGTGCGGTACCTGGCGGCCGAGGCCGGGGTGCGGCAGTTCGTCGACGTGGGCACGGGCATCCCGACCTCGCCGAACCTGCACGAGATCGCGCAGCGGGTCGCCCCGGACGCACGCATCGTCTATGTCGACAACGACCCGATCGTGCTCGTCCATGCGCGGGCGTTGCTGACCGGAACGCCACAGGGCCGGACCGCCTACGTCGACGCGGATCTGCGCCGCCCCGACGAGATGATCGCCGTGCCGGAGTTCGCCGCCACCCTCGACCCGGCGCATCCGATCGCGCTGTCGCTGATCGCGATCCTGCACTTCTTCCCCGACGCCGACCGGCCCGCGGACATCGTCGCCCGGCTGTGCGAGCGGCTGCCCGCCGGCAGCTTCCTCGTCGTCAGCCATGGCACGGCCGAGCTCGCGCCGCAGGCCGCGGCGCGGGTCGCCGAGGTCTACAACGGCCGCGGCATCCCGTTCCAGACCCGCGACCGCGCCGAGCTCACCGCCCTGCTGCCCGCCGGGTGGGAGCTGGTCGAGCCCGGCGTCGAGGTCCTGCACCGCTGGCGCCCCGAGCCCGGCAGCGACCCGGACCTCATCGCCGACGCCGACATCAGCGCCTACGCCCTGATCGCCCGCAAGTCGTAGGCGCCGCCCGCTGGGGTGGGGGTCAGTGCTGGGTCTCCTCGGCGGCGATCACCGCGCCCGCCTGCGTCGCCTCGCTCGGCTGCTCGGGCAGACGCCGGCCGTCGCCGGCGAGCAGGTCGCGGATCTCGGTGAGCAGGCGCGTCTCGTCGCTGATCGCCGGCTCGGAGTCGGGTACGGGATGGCCGCGCCTGCGCAGTTCGTTGGCCTTCGCCAGCGGCAGGACGACCACGAAGTAGACGACCGAGGCGACGAGCAGGAAGGTCACCACGGTGTTGAGGAACAGTCCGTAGCGGAACACGCTGTGGTTGATGCTGAAGGACAACCCGGCGAAGTCCGGCTTTCCGCCGACCGCGGCGATCAGCGGCGTGAGCAGGTCGTCCACCATCGCCTTGACGACGGCGGTGAACGCGGTACCGATGATCACCGCGACGGCCAGGTCGACGATGTTCCCGCGCATGAGGAACTGCTTGAAGCCCCCGAGGCCCGGCTTGATCAGCCGCACGGACGGCTCGACCACCTCCCGACCCCGCCCGATCACCTTCCTGATGCCGAACACGCCATCTCCTCGCCAGCTCTGTACGGACCCGTCGGGCACACCCCCCGGGGCGGGCGGGCGGCGCCCAGGAGAGCGTTCGGCCCGCCCGACGCGAGTCCGTTATCGCCCGGCGAAAGCGGATTCAATCCCGCCGGTCGGGCGGCAGCGCCTCTGTCGGGCAACCCCGAGGAACCGGCGGGTCGTCGCCAGCACGGAAGGGGAACCCTGCGGGCCCGCCGGGCTCAGCGTTGCTTGGCGGCGCGGAAGCCCCGGTCCAGGTCGGCGAGGATGTCCTCGATGCCCTCGATGCCCACCGACAGCCGGACGAGTTCCTCGCTCACCCCGCTGTCGACCTGCTCGTCGGGGGTGAGCTGGGCGTGGGTCGTGGACGCCGGGTGGATCGCCAGCGAGCGGACGTCGCCGACGTTGGCGAGGTGGCTGTGCAGCTCCAGGCCCTCGATGAAGGCCCGGCCGGCCGCCGCGCCGCCGCGGATCCCGAACGCCAGCACCGCCCCGGCCCCGCGGGGCAGGTAGCGCTGGGCCGCCGGGTACCAGCGGCTGTCCGCCAGGCCCGGGTAGGCCACCCAGCTGACCTCGGGACGCTCGGCGAGCCAGGCGGCCACCCGGGCCGCGTTGGCGCTGTGGCGCTCCATCCGCAGCGACAGCGTCTCCAGCCCCTGCAGCAGCAGGAACGCGTTCACCGGGGACAGCGCCGGGCCCAGGTCGCGCAGCAGCCGGGCGCGGGCCCGCACGATGAAGGCGGTCTCGGCGAACGCCTCGTGGAAGACCAGGCCGTGGTAGGCGGGGTCGGGGGTGGTGAAACGGGGATGGCGCCCGGCCGTCCAGTCGAACCGCCCGCCGTCGACGATGACGCCGCCGATCGACGTCCCGTGCCCGCCGATGAACTTGGTCGCCGAGTGCAGCACGATGTCGGCGCCGTGCTCCAGGGGACGGTTCAGGTACGGCGAGGCGAGCGTGTTGTCGACGATCAGCGGCAGCCCGGCGGCGTGCCCGACCTCGGCGACGCCGGCGATGTCCAGGACGTTGCCCCGCGGGTTGCCGATCGTCTCGCCGTACAGCGCGACGGTGTTCGGGCGGATCGCGGCTTGCCAGGCGTCCAGGTCGTCCGGGTCGTCGACGAACGTCGTCGTGATGCCGAGCTCGGCCAGCGTGTGCTTGAACAGCGCGTACGTCCCCCCGTACAGCGACGTCGACGACACCAGGTGGCTGCCGGCGCCGGCCAGGTTGAGCACCGCCAGGGTCTGCGCCGCCTGGCCGCTCGCGGTCGCCAGCGCCGCGACCCCGCCCTCCAGGTCCGCGACGCGCTGCTCCAGGGCGTCGGAGGTGGGATTGACGACCCGGGTGTAGGTGAAGCCGACCTCGGCGAGCGAGAACAGGTCGGCCGCGTGCCGGGTGTCGTCGAACACGAACGACGTGGTCTGGTAGATCGGCACCGCGCGGGCGCCGGTCGCCGCGTCGGGCGCCGCTCCGGCGTGGATCTGCCGGGTCTCGAAGCTCCAGCCGGTCGGGGAGGTCGTCACGACGGGATCCCTCTCTTGTGACATCAGTAGGCGCCGTGACCGGTGGGCTGGTCGGCGGGGGTCTGGGCGGCGGTGGGCTGGGCGACGTCCGCATAGTGGCGGCGGGCCACCTCGGGATGGCTGCGCAGCCAGCTCTTCAGCGTGTTCACGCCGTGCTGCGCGAAGATCGGGTTGTGCGGGTCGGGCGGGGGAGCGTCGCCGATCTCGCGCAGGAGCTCCGCGGGCAGGGGGACGGGTTCGAGGGTCGCCGACAGCCGCGGGCCGAAGAAGAACGCCACGGACAGCCGTTCGTGGCCCGGCGGTGGACTGACGACCCGGTGCACCGTGGCACGGTAGTAGCCGCGGGTGGCCAGTTCGAACATCTCCCCGATGTTGACGACGAAGGTCCCGGGCCGCGGCGCCGCGTCGATCCAGCCGCCGCTGTCGTCGGCGACCTGCAGCCCCGCGGCCGGCTCGACCGCCTCCCCTCCGCGCAGCGCCCGGACGTCGTCCTGGAGGACGAAGGTGAGGAAGCCACCGTCCTTGTGGGAGCCGACGCCCTGGTCGTAGCCGGCGGGGTGGGCCGGGGGTGCGGCCAGGTAGCGGATCAGCTTCAGGTGCGAGCGGGGTTCGTCGGCGAAGGTCCGGTCGAGGTGGTCGGCCGGCAGCCCCAGCGACTCGGCGAAGGCCCGGACCAGCAGCCGGGACAGCCCGCCGAGCTCGTCCATGTAGGCCAGCACGCTCGCGCGCAGCTCGGGAACCTGGGCCGGCCACTGGTTGGGACCGTCGAGGCGCAGGTACGCCGGGTCGTCGGGGCCGAGTGCCCGGGCCGGGCGTTCGTCGGAGATGTCTATCTGCTCGCGGATGTCGGGATTCCCGCGGGTGATCTCGTGGCCCAGCCGGGTGTAGCCGCGGAAATGCGGCGAATGCACGTTTTCGATCGCCAGCTTCGCCGCCTCGGCGAGATGGAAGAAGCGGCGGCTGACGTCGAGCACGGCCGCGGTCCGCGCGGCGGGGATCCCGTGCCCGGTCAGGTAGAAGAAGCCCGGCCCGTGGCAGGCCGCGCGCAGGTCGGCGAGAAACCGCGCGCGGTCGGCGGTGCCGGCCAGAAACGGGCCGATGTCGAGCGTGGGCAGTGTGCGGGCGCTGGTCACAGCGGTGAGCCTTCCGGCGCGTCGGTGTCACGGGTGGGGGAGCGGCGCCGTCGGGGACGGCGCCGTCGGGACGGCACGGTCATGAACGGCGCGGTCATGAACGGCGCGGTCGGGGACGGCGCGGTCAGGGACAGAGCCGGCTGGCCACCAGCATGTGATCGACCGGGCGACGCCGGGTGAGTCGATTGCGCGAAGCCACCAAAGCCACCCCGCCACTGTGCCAGGCGGCGGAGCGGTCCGTGCGGCGTCCGCCCACCACCGCCCGGGGCGTTGCGGGGTGTTCTGCGCGCCTCTGGACCGATCGGCGCGCACCTGGTTACAGTCAGGCCGTGGGAACTGGACGGCCGCCACGGTTCGTGATTCTGGACGCGTTCTGGAATTCCCGTCGCGCGCACCACTTCGACCAGGTCTGTTGTTGATCGTCGTCTGACGACGCCAGGCCGGCCGGCCGGCGGCCGTGCGTTCGGCTGGGCGTGTCGACGCCGCCGCGCGCGGCCGACACGCAAGGCTGATCTCGTCACCCCGCTCCTCGTTACGTGCCCCGTTCTCGTGGCGTGCTCCGTCGGCGGATCGTCGCCGATGCGGAGCGCCGCCGCGGGCGGGGGCGCATTCTCGGCGCGGCCGTCGCGCGGCCCGCCGCCGTCATCCTTCCGGCCGCCGGGCGCGGGATTTCCGTGCGCCCGACGGCGTCATTGTTGCCTCGAAAGGGGCGCGTGATGAGAATCAGAACCTTTGCCGCCGCTGTCGCCGTCGCCGGCCTGGCGCTGGCGGCCTGCGGGTCGGACGGCGAGGACGGCCCGACCGGCGGCCCGGCGTCGACCGGCGGTCGCGCCCATCCCGACGCCACCGTGACCATCGGCGCCGTCCTCGAACCGACGAGCCTCGACATCACCCGCACCAGCGGGGTCGCGGTCGGCCAGATCCTGCTCGGCAACGTGTACGAGGGGCTGGTGAAACGGGACCAGAAGGGGGTGGTGAGCCCGGCGCTCGCGACGTCCTACACGATCTCCCCGGACGGCCTCACGTACACGTTCACCCTCGCGGGCAACGCCGCCTTCCAGGACGGCGCCCCGGTGCGCGCCGCGGACGTGGTGTCGTCGCTGACCAAGGTGATCGGGCCGAACTCGACGAACCCGCACGCCAGCGACCTGGCCTCCCTCTCCGCGGTCACCAGCCCCGACCCGCGCACGGTGGTCCTGACGCTGAAAGAACGTGACAGCGGGCTGCTGTTCAACCTGACCGGCCCGGCCGGCGTCGTCGTGCGCGAGGGCGCCACCGGCCTCGACGGTCATCCCGACGGCACCGGGCCGTTCCGGTTCGACTCCTGGCGGCGCGGCGACAGCATCACCCTCGTGCGCAACGACGCCTACCGGGGGCCGAAGGCCAAGGTCGCCCGGGTGGTCTTCCGCTACCTCACCGACGCGAACGCGCAGAACAACGCGGTGCGCACCGGTCAGGTCGACGTCGGGGTGATCTCCGACAACGACCTGATCGAGGCCTACCGGGGCAACCCGAAGTTCACCATCGCGGAGGGCACGACCACCGACAAGTTCACCCTGGCGTTCAACCAGGACCGTGGGCCGCTGGCCGACGCCCGGGTCCGGCACGCGATCCGCCAGGGCATCGACAAGGACGGGCTGATCAAGGTGCTCGGCGCCGGGACCCGGATCGGCTCGCCCGTGCCGCCGTTGGACCCGTGGTACTCCGACCTCACGAGCATCGACCGCTACGACCCGGCGAGCGCGCGCCGGCTGCTCGCGCAGGCGGGGCACGGCGGCGGGCTGCGCCTCGGCCTCACCGTCCCGAACATCTACCCGCCGAGCATCGGCGACTACGTCACCTCCCAGCTACGCGAGATCGGCGTCACCGTCGACCTGCACCGCGTCGAGTTCCCCGCCTGGCTCACCGGCGTCTACACCAAGCACGACTACGACCTGAGCATCGTCGACCACGCCGAGGCGCGTGACCTCGCCTTCTACGTCAAGCCCGGCTACTACTTCGGCGACCGCTCCCCGCAGGCCCGCGACCTCGCGAAGGCCGGTGCCACCGCCGCCTCCGACGCCGAGCGCGACACGGCCCTGCGTGGCCTCGCCCGCCGCTACTCCGAGGACGCCATCGCCGACTGGCTCCTGCTCGCCAAGGCGCGGCAGGTCGCCCGGGTCGGCGTCACCGGTTACCCGACCGACAACGTCTCCGCGACCTACGACCTGTCGAAGATCGAGGTTGTGAAATCGTGACCTGCCCGGGTGGTGGTCGCGGCCGTGGGGGTGGGGCGGCGCGCCGATGGCGATGATCCTCCTGCGGCGGCTGGGCCTGCTGGCGGTCTCCCTGGTCGTCGCCAGCCTGCTCGTGTTCGCGCTGCTGCGGCTGCTGCCCGGTGACGCCGCCGACGTGTTGGCCGGGACGTCCGCCTCGCCCGACCAGGTGCTGCGGATCCGCCACGAGATCGGCGCCGACCGGTCCCTGCCCGCGCAGTACCTGGACTGGATCGGCGGCGTGCTGACCGGGGACTTCGGGGTCTCGGCGCTCAACGGGGCCACGGTGTCGGGGGAGCTCGCCGAGAAGCTGACCGTGACCGCCCCGCTCGTCGGCGCCGCCACCGTGCTGGCGCTCGCGGTCGCCGCGCCGCTCGGTGTCCTGGCGGCCGCCCGCCACCGGCGGACCTCCGGGGTCGCCCTGTCGGCGCTGAGCCAGCTCGGCCTCGCGGTCCCGACGTTCTGGGTGGGGCTGATGCTGGTCACGGTGTTCGCGGTCGACTGGCGGCTGCTGCCCGCCGGCGGGTTCCCCGCGGACGGCTGGGCCGATCCGGTCGCGGCCGTACGCGCCCTCGTGCTGCCGGTGGTCACCCTGGCGGTGGTGGAGGCCGCGGTGCTGCTGCGTTTCGTCCGCTCGGCGACCCTGGAGGTGCTGCACGCCGACTTCATCCGGACCGCCCGGGCGAAGGGCCTGACCCGCGGGCAGGCGCTGCGCCGGCACGGGATCCGCAACGCGGCCCTGCCGGTGGTGTCGATTCTCGGCCTGGAGTTCGCGACGTTGCTGCTCGGTGCCGTGGTGGTCGAGAACGTGTTCGCGCTGCCCGGGCTGGGCGGGATGCTCGTCGCCGACATCGGCAACCGTGACCTGGTCAAGGTGCAGGGCACGGTGCTGCTGGTCACCACGGCCGTGCTCGTCGTCGGTTTCGGCGTCGACCTGGCGCACCGGCTGCTCGATCCGCGGCTGCGCGGCGCCCGGTGACCGGCTCGGTGCGGGCGCTGGCCCGCGGCGTGTGGGGCAGCCGGTCCGGGCGCCTCGGCGCGGTCCTGTCCGGGCTCGTCGTCGTCGCGGCCGTCGTGTCGCTGGTCTGGACGCCGTACGACCCGTCCCGGGTGGATCCGGCGGCGTCCTGGGCACCGGTCGGGACCGCGCACTGGTTCGGCGCGGACCGGCTCGGCCGGGACCTGTTCAGCCAGGTTCTCGTCGGCGCGCGCACCACCCTGGTCGTCGCCGTGGCGGCCACGGCGATCGCCGCGGTCGTCGGGGTGGGGCTCGCGCTGCTGGCGACCCTGCCGCCGCGCCCGGTCTCCGAGGGGGTCGCGCACCTCGTCGACGTGCTGCTGGCGTTCCCGGTGCTGCTGCTCGCCATGGTGCTCGCGGCCGTGTACGGCGGCTCGCGCTGGACCGCGATCGTCGCCATCGGCGTCGGGGCGGGCATCGGGCTGGGCCGGGTCACCCGCGGCGAGGTCCGCCGGGTGCTCGGCGCCGACTACGTGCTCGCCGCGCGGGCCGCCGGCGCCGGCACCGGTCGGATCGTGCGCCGGCACGTGCTGGCGAACATCGCGCCGACGGTGTGGGTCCAGCTCTCGCTCATCCTCGGTCTGTCCGTGCTGACCGAGGCGGCGCTGTCCTACCTGGGGTTCGGCACCCCGCCGCCCACGCCGTCCTGGGGACGGATGCTCGCCGAACTCCAGCCGTACCTCACCCTGCGACCGCTGACGCTGCTGTGGCCCGGCCTCGCGGTCGTGCTGACGGTCCTCGGCTTCAACCTGCTCGGGGACGGCCTGCGCGAGGCCGGCGACCCGCGGCTGCGCGAGCGCCCGGCCGCGGACTCCGACGGCGCCCCGCACGCGGCCCCCGCGGCGCCCGCTCCCCCCGCGGCGCCCGCTCCCCCCGCGGCGCCCGCTCCCCCTGCGGCGCACGTGCCCCCGGCGCCGGCAGCGCCCGCGGCCTCGGCCTCGGCGGGGCTCATGGCCGGGGCCGTTCCGCGAGCGCGCTGGCACCGGGTCCGCGGGGAGGGCCGGACATGACGACCGGCGCGGCGGTGCTGGAGGTCACCGATCTGCGGGTGCGGCTCGGTGGCGTCGACGTGGTGGACGGCGTCAGCTTCGCCCTGGCCGCGGGTGAGCGGGTGGGGCTCATCGGCGAGTCCGGGTCGGGCAAGTCGCTGACCGCGCTCGCCGTGCTCGGCCTGCTGCCACCGGGCGCGAGCGTCACCGGCAGCGTTCGCCTGCACGGCCGCGAACTGCTCGGCGGCTCGGACCGGGAGCTGTCCCGGCTGCGTGGACGCGACCTGGCGATGATTTTCCAGGAGCCGTCGACCGCGTTGAACCCGCTGATGCGGGTCGGCCGCCAGATCTCCGAACCACTGCGGCTGCACCGCGGGTACTCCCGCCAGGCGGCGGCGCGGGCCGCGGTCGAACTCGCCGCGGCGGTCGGGCTGCCGGACCCGCAGCGGCTCGTCCGCTCCTATCCGCACGAGCTCTCCGGCGGCCAGCGCCAGCGGGTCTGCATCGCCGCGGCGCTGGCGTGCCGACCGGCGATGCTGCTCGCGGACGAGCCGACGACGGCACTCGACGTCACCGTCCAGGCCGAGATCCTCGCCCTGCTCGGCCGGCTCGTCGACGACACCGGCACCGCCCTGCTGTTCATCACGCACGACCTCGCGGTGGTCGCGGCCGGCACCGACCGGCTCGCCGTGCTGCGCCGTGGGCGGGTGGTGGAGACCGGTGCGACCGACGACGTGCTGCGGGCCCCCGCGGATCCGTACACCCGCGCGCTGCTGGCGGCGGCGCGGCTGACTCAGGGGGATCTCCCCGCCGCCGGCGGCGGCGCGGTGGCGCCGACCGCGCGCGGGTCGGATGTCCCCACCCCGGCGTCCGAGGCGACGACAACGGGGACGATCGCGTGACCGCCGATCCGCTGTTCGACGCCGCCGATCCGTCGTTGGACGCCGCCGATCCGTCGTTGGACGCCACCGGGCCGTCGTTGGACGCCGCCGATCCGTCGTTGGACGCCGCCGGGCCGTTGTTCGAGGCCACCGGGCTCCGGCGGAGCTACCGCCTGCCACGCACGTCGCCGTTCGGCCCACCCGGCGTCCGCCACGCCGTGCGCGACGTGACCCTGCGCCTCGCCGACGGGGCGGCGCTCGGCATCGTCGGCGAGTCCGGGTCGGGCAAGTCGACCCTCGTCCGCCTGCTTCTCGGGCTGGACCGGCCCGACGCCGGCACCGTCCGCTACCGGGGCCGGCCGGTCGTCCCCGGTCGTCCCCGGGCGCTGCGCTGGTTTCGCCGCGAGGTCCAGGTCGTGTTCCAGGATCCGGCCGGTTCGCTCGACCCGCGCATGACCGTCGGCGCGGCCGTCGCGGAACCGCTGGTCTGCCTCGGCGTTCCCGGCGACCATGACGAGCGGGTCGACGAGGTGCTGCGGGCCGTCGACCTCGACCCCGGCGTCCGCGGGCGTTACCCGCACGAGTTCTCCGGCGGCCAGCGCCAACGCATCGCCATCGCCCGGGCGCTGGCGCCCCGGCCGCGGGTCCTCGTCGGCGACGAACCGGTCAGCGCCCTGGACGTCGCCGTCCGCGCCCAGATCCTCGACCTGCTCGGCCAGCTCGCCGCGCGGCACCGCCTCGGCCTCGTGCTGGTCTCCCACGATCTCGGCGTGGTATCCCGGCTCTGCGACCAGATCGCCGTCATGCGCGGCGGCACGCTGGTCGAGCAGGGTGCGACCGGCGACGTGCTGTCCCGGCCGGCCCACCCGTACACGAGGGCGTTGCTCGCCGCCGTGCCACGGCTGCCGCCGCCCTGACCGGCGCATGCAGGGGATGAGGTTCGCCGCAGTCCGATGAGGTTCGACCAGGAGGATGCGATGCCCGCACCCGGCGGCCCCGGCCCGTTCAGGCTGGGCTTCCTCACCCATGTGCACGGCCGTGGCCGCCCGGCCGGCGCCGTCTACCGCGAGGTGGTGGAGCTGTTCGTCGCCGGGGAGGAACTCGGGTTCGACGGCGGCTGGCTCGCCCAGCACCACTTCTCTCCCGACTACGGCCGGCTGCCGTCGCCGCTGCTGCTGCTCGCCGCGGCCGCCCAGGCGACCCGGCGCATCGAGCTGGGCACCGCCGTCGTGGTCCTGCCGCTGGAGGATCCGGTCCGACTCGCCGAGGACGCCGCCGTCCTCGACGCGCTCAGCGGCGGACGCCTGCAGCTCGGGCTCGGCACCGGCGGCCCGAGCGCGCCCGCCTTCGGCGCCTTCGACCGGGACGTCGCCCGCCGCCGGGAGCTGTTCGACGCCGCGCGCGGCCGGCTGCGGGAGCTGCTGGCCGGGCAGCCGATCGCCGGGACCGACGGGCTGCGGCTGCACCCGCCCGCGCCGACCCTCGCCAGCCGGTTCTGGGACTCGACGACGAGCGCCGACGGGGCGCGGGCGGCGGCGCGGGCCGGCGACGGGCTGCTGCTGGGCATCGGCCCGGCGGGGTCCGCGCAGCGTCCCCTCGCCGACGTCTACCTCGCGGCCCACCAGGCCGCCCACCACGCCGTCGGCGGGGATCCCGCGGGCGCGCGCCTCGCCGTCTCGCACGGGGTGTTCCCGGGGCCGGACCGCCTGGCCGCCCGGGTGGACCTGGCTCCCGACATCGCCCGGTTTCGCCCCTGGCTGGAGAACTTCGGGTTCCCCGCCGACCTCGACGACGGCGCCGCGCTCGACGCGATGAACGTCCACCACGGCCCGGTCGGCGTGGTGATCCACAGCCTCGCGACGAACCCGGTCGGCCCCGCCGCCGTGTCCTACTTCATCGCCGCGGTGCAGGGCGAGGCCGGCGCGGCGGCCGACCTCGACGCGACCCTGCGCCGCATGGAGCTCATCGCCACCGAGATCGCCCCGGCGCTGGGCTGGCGACCCGCGGCCGGACCCGTGCCCGCCGCGCCGCGCGTGCCCGACCCGCCACCGTCCCCGCCCCCGCCCGGCCCGCCGGCACCGGCCGGCCTGGGGACCTCCGCCGGACCTGGGAGGAAACGATGACCACCACCTCCGACGGGCGTTCGCGGCGGATGCTGACGCTCGGCGCCGTGCTGCAGGGCGCCGGCGGTCACATCGCCGGCTGGCGCCACCCGCTGTCCCCGCCCGACGGCGAACTCGACCTCGACCATCACCTCCGGGTCGCCCAGACGCTGGAACGCGGCACCTTCGACGCCCTGTTCATCGCCGACGTCGTCGCGATCTCGGGGACGGACCTGGACGCGCTGCACCGCACAGCCCGGTCGGTCCGGTTCGAGCCCCTGACCCTGCTGGCCGCGCTGTCGACGGTGACCGAGCGGATCGGCCTGGTCGGCACGGCCAGCACGACCTACGGCGAGCCGTTCCACGTCGCCCGCAAGTTCGCCTCGCTCGACCACCTGTCCGCCGGGCGCGCCGGCTGGAACGCGGTGACCTCGGTGCTGCCGCAGGAGGCCGCGAACTTCGGCCGCGACGCCCACCTCGAACACGGGCTGCGTTACCGGCGCGCCGAGGAGTTCGTCGAGGTCGTCCGCGCGCTGTGGGACAGCTTCGACGACGGCGCCGTGCGGCGCGACACCGCCGCGGGTCGCTACTACGACCCCGCCGGCCTGCGCACCCCGCACCACCGCGGCGAGCACTTCGCCGTGCGCGGTCCGCTGAGCATCTCCCGACCCCCACAGGGCCACCCGGTCATCTTCCAGGCCGGTTCGTCGGAGGCGGGCAAGGACTTCGCCGCCCGTCACGGCGAGGTGGTGTTCACCGGGCAGGGCACCCTCGCCGGTGCCCAGCGGTTCTACGCCGACGTCAAGGCGCGGGCCGCGGCGCACGGGCGCAACCCGGACCACCTGCTGGTCTGGCCGGTCCTCGCGCCGATCGTCGGGGACACCGAGGCCGCCGCCCGCGCGCGGCGCGACGAGCTGCTGGAGCTCATCCACGACGACGTCGCCCGTCGCCTCGTCCAGGACACCGTCGGCGACGTGGATCTCTCCGGGTATCCGCTGGACGGGCCGCTGCCCGAGGTCGGCGAGACGAACCGCAGCCGTAGCCGCTCCGAGCAGATGCTCGACCTCGCCCGCCGCGAGAACCTGACGATCCGTGGGCTCGCCCGGCGGTCCTCCGGCGGCGGCATGATCACCGGCACGCCGGAGACGATCGCCGACCACGTCGAGGAATGGTTCACCGGGCGCGGCGCGGACGGCTTCAACGTCGGCTTCCCCTACCTGCCCGGCGCCGCCGAGGACTTCGTCGACCAGGTCGTGCCGGAGCTGCGCCGCCGCGGCCTGTTCCGCGAGTCCTACACCGAGACCACGTTGCGCGGGCATCTCGGGCTGCCGCGCCCGGTCGCCGCCCCGCGGCGGGACGACCCCGCCCACCGCGACGGCTCCCTCCCGGCCGCGCCGAGCGCTCCACCAGGCACGGCACCCGGCACCCCGCCAGGCAGCACCCCGCCAGGCAGCACCCCGCCAGGCACCCCATCGGGCGCCGCGTCCGGCGTCGAGACGAGCGGGGCGGGAATCCGATGACGTCGACGCAGCCTCGCCGCAGCGGTCAGGTCCATCTCAACGCCTTCCTCAAGCCGCCGGGGGAGTTCCTCGCCGCCTGGCGGCACCCCCACGCCGTCGCCGACGCCGGGGTGAACATCCGGCACGTGATCGAGCTGGCCCGCACCGCCGAGCGGGGGACCTTCGACGCGATCTTCCTGGCCGACCTGGTCGGCGTCCCCCTGACCAGCCAGGAGGTGCTCTCCCGCGTCTCCGTCGTCAACGACTCCTTCGAACCGACGACCCTGCTCGCCGCGCTCGCCACCGCCACCACCCGCATCGGTCTCGTCGCGACGGCGTCGACGACCTACAACGAGCCCTACCACCTGGCCCGGACGTTCGCCTCGCTGGACCACCTGTCCGGTGGACGGGCCGGCTGGAACCTCGTCACCTCCCTCAACGACGCGGAGGCGCAGAACTTCGGGCTGGACAGCCACGTCGAGCACGAGCTGCGCTACGCCCGGGCCGCCGAGTTCCACGACGTGGTGACCGGGCTGTGGGACAGCTTCGACGACGACGCCTTCCGGCACGACCAGACCGCCGGGGTCTACTTCGACCCCGAGAAGATCCACTGGCTGAACCACGCCGGGACGCACTTCCGGGTCAGCGGGCCGCTGAACATCGCCCGGCCGCCGCAGGGCCGCCCGGTCGTCGTCCAGGCCGGCGCGTCCGAGACGGGCCGGGACCTCGCGGCCCGGGTCGGCGAGGTGATCTTCACCGCGCATCCGACCCTGCCGGGGGCGCAGGCGTACTACGCCGACATCAAGACACGGGCCGCGGCCGCGGGACGCGACCCCGACCACGTGATCGTGCTGCCCGCGCTGTCCACGATCGTGGGGCGGACCCAGGCCGAGGCCGAGGACAAGATCGCCGCGCTGCGCTCGCTGCTCGACCCGCGGGTCGCGCTCGCCGACCTGAGCTACCGGCTCGGCGGGTTCGATCTCACCGCGTTCCCGCTCGACGGCCCGCTGCCCGAGCTGCCGCCGTCCAACCAGAGCCTCAGCGGCCAGCGGCAGATCGTGGACCAGGCGCGGGCGAACAACCTGACCATCCGCCAGCTCGCCGACCAGATCGCCCGGGACGACCGGACGCTGGTCGGCACGCCGACGACCGTGGCCGACCACATCGAGGAGTGGTTCGACCAGCGCGCCGCCGACGGCTTCAACGTGATCTTCCCGTATCTGCCGGACGCGTTGAACGACTTCGTGGATCTGGTCATCCCCGAGCTGCGCCGCCGCGGCCTGTTCCGCACCGCCTACACCGGCCGCACCCTGCGCGAGCACCTAGGCCTCCCGCGCCCACCGAGCCGTTACGCCTCCCGCTCCGTAGCGTCGACCTGACCTCGTCCCCGTCGACCTCGTCCCCGTCGACCCGGTCCCCGTCGATCCCGCCGGCGCCCGGCGCTGGGCCCGCCCTCAGGGCTTGTAGGCGACTGCGCCGTAGATGCTCACCTGGGCGTCGGTCAGCTCCGACAGCGGGATGGCCTTCACCCGGGCGGCCGGGTCTGTCGCGGTCGCGCCGTCGCCGGCCGGGTCGGTCTCGGCCGGGTCGGCGAGCTCGGGCCGCCAGCGGTGCACGACCTGCAGTCCGGGCTCGACGAGCTCCAGGCCGTCGAAGAAGCGCTCGACCTGGGCGCGGGTGCGCAGGTGCATGGGGACTCCGCTGGCCAGGTAGGCCCGCTCGACTTCGCGCATCGCCGGGTCGTGGTCGGCGGTCAGGTGGGTCAGCGAGACGTAGCTGCCCGACGGGAGCAGGTCGACGAGGTGGCGCATGATCCCGTACGGGTCGTCGCCGTCCGGGATGAAATGGAAGATCGCGATGAGGGACAGCGCGACCGGGCTGGTCAGGTCGAGGGTCTGGTGCAGCTCGGGGGCGGTGAGGATGCGGCGGGTGTCGCGCAGGTCCGCGTCGATGTAGGCGGTGCGTCCCTGTGGGGTGCTGGCCAGCAGGGCGCGGGCGTGGGCGAGCACGATCGGATCGTTGTCGGTGTAGACGATCCGCGCGTCGGGGGCCACAGCCTGGGCGACCTCGTGCAGGTTCGGCGAGGTCGGGATGCCCGTGCCGATGTCGAGGAACTGCCGCACGCCGAGTTCGGCGGCCAGGTAGCGGGTCGTCCGGGTCATGAACAGGCGGTTCTGCCGGACCACGATCCGGGAGTTCGGAAACACGCCGAGGACCTGTTCCGCGGTCTTCCGGTCGGCGGGGAAGTTGTCCTTGCCGCCGAGGAAGTAGTCGTACATGCGGGCGGGATGCGGCACGTCGACCTTCAGGTCGAAGCCGGTGCCCTCAGTCGCGTCATGCCCGTCTTCTTGGCGGATTGTCACGGAATCACCTTAGTGGGTGACCGCGCGCCTGCGGTGGGGGAGCGGGTGCATCCGGTACGTATCCCGTCCCCGCGGCCGAAACCGGGCCAGGGCCGGATGCGGTGCGTTGTGCACGGTCAGGGCCTGCGCAGCGGGCCCGACGCACCGCAGTGCCTGTCGCGTGCGCCGCACCGGCCGCCACCGGTGAAGGTTCGTGGTCGGGAGGGGCGCGCGCGGCCCTGGTCGTCAGGACGAGAGTGCGGCGGCCGGCCCCGGGACGGGCGCGAGCAGTCCCCGGTGTCGCAGCAGGGGCAGGACGCCCTCGGCGAACCAGTAGGCCTCCTCGAGATGGGGATGGCCGGAGAGGATGACGTGCTCGATGCCCAGATCGTGGTACTCGGCGATGCGGTCCGCGACCTCGGCGTGGCTGCCGACGAGCGCGGTGCCGGCGCCGCCGCGGACGAGGCCGAATCCCGCCCAGAGGTTCGGGGAGATCTCCAGCGCGTCGAGGCTGCCGCGGTGCAGGGCCGCCATCCGCTGCTGCCCGACGGACTCGGTCCCGGCGAAGCGCCGCTGCGCCGCCGCGATCGCCGCCGGGTCGAGCTGGGCGAGCAACTCGTCGGCGACCGCCCAGGCGGCGTCGGCGGTGTCCCGGGTGATGACGTGCAGCCGGATGCCGAACTGCAGCTCCCGGTCCTGGTCCTTGGCCAGGGCCCGCATCCGGTCGAGCCGTTCGGCGACGGCGGCCGGCGGCTCACCCCAGAGCAGGTAGGTGTCGGCCTGCCGGGCGGCGACGAGTTCGGCCGCGGGGGAGGCGCCGCCAAAGAAGATCGGTGGCGTCGGCTCGGGACGCTCGCGGACGGTGGCGCCCCGCACCGCGTAGTGCTCGCCGTCGTAGGTGAACGGCCGGCCCGTCCACGCCCCCCGGACGACCTGCAGGAACTCCTCGGTACGCCGGTAGCGGGCGTCGTGGTTCAGCCAGTCGCCGAAGCGCTGCTGCTCGTCGGCGTCGCCGCCGGTGACCACGTTGAGCAGCAGCCGTCCGCCGGAGATGCGCTGGTAGGTCGCCGCCATCTGCGCGG
This sequence comes from Frankia alni ACN14a, assembly GCF_000058485.1. Classification (NCBI taxonomy): domain Bacteria; kingdom Bacillati; phylum Actinomycetota; class Actinomycetes; order Frankiales; family Frankiaceae; genus Frankia; species Frankia alni. The sequence goes on along the minus strand of NC_008278.1, from coordinate 5,227,048 downwards.
CGAGGGTGGGGCTGAGGAAACCGGGCCGCAGCGCCACGAGGAAACGCAGCCGGGTGGTCTCGCGCAGCAGGGCCGCGGTGGTGAGCCAGGCGTCCTCACACCAGGTCCCGGTCGGGGTGAGCACGGCCTCGTACCCGAGATACTCCGCCGCGGCGGCGATCTGGGCGAGGTAGCCGATGCTGGGCGGCCGCTGGGCGGCCGGTTGCAGGTGGGGGGTTTCCTTGGCGCTCACCGCGGCGGCGTCGAGGTTGCGGCTGTCCCCCGAGGTGGGCAGGAACCAGTGGGCGTGCACGCTCACGCGAGTCTCCCGGATGGCCGGAGGCGAGGGGCGGGCGAGGGGCGGATCGGCGGGCCTGAGCCAGGAATCGGCGGCCTGAGGTGCGCATCGGCGGTGCGTCCGGACCGGTGGACGTGTGTCCCGCGATCCTGTCGGTGAATCAGCCGCTCGACGGGCCAGCCGCGGCACCGGTCAGGGGGACACCGAGCGGCGCGGGGCGCGACACAGCGCGCTGGCCACCCGGGCGAAATCGACGTGCAGGCGGCAGACCAGAGTGGGATCCCCGCGCATGAACCAACGGTATGCCCCTGCCGGGGTCCAGTCCATCGCCACGCCCGGTGAAACGCCGCACGGACGGTGCGGCCTGAGGCACGCTGAGAAGTGAGAACGCCGCAGCCCTCAGGGACGCAGCAGCACCTTGATCGCCCGGCGCTCGTCCATCGCCCGATAGCCCTCGGCGACCTCGTCCAACGGCAGTTCCAGATCGAAGATGCGCCCGGGTCGCACCCGGCCGGCAAGCACGTCGTCGAGCAGCTCGGGCAGGTAGGCGCGCGCCGGCGCCACCCCGCCCGCCAGCCGCACGTTCTTCATGAACAACGGGCCCAGGGGCAGGTTGCCCAGGGGGGCGCCGACGCAACCCAGCCGTCCACCGGGGTGGGCGACCGCGGCGGCCTGCTCCAGGGACTCCTGCGAGCCGACGCACTCCAGGACGGCGTCGGCCCCGTCGCCGAGCAGCTCGCCCACCTGCGCGATGCCCTCGGCGCCCCGACCGGCGACGATGTCGGTGGCGCCGAACTCGGCCGCCAGCTTCTGCCGGCTCGGCGTCCGCGACATCGCCACGACGCGTTCCGCCCCGAGGCGGCGGGCCGCGAGCACCGCGCACAGGCCCACCGCGCCGTCGCCGACGACCACGACGGTGGAACCCGGACCCACCCCCGCGCAGACCGCGGCGTGATGACCGGTGCCCATGACGTCGGACAGCGCCAGGACGTCGGGCAGCAACGCCTCGGGCAGCTCGGTGCCGACCCGGACCAGGGTCCCGTCGGCCAACGGCGCGCGGATCCGGTCGCCCTGGCAGGCGTCGGAGCGGGCGCCGGACCCGTCGTCGGTTCCCCAGACCGAGCCGTTCTCGCAGGAGGTGTGCAGGCCGGCGCGGCAGTACCGGCAGGTGCCGTCGCTGATCAGGAAGGGGGCGACGACCACGTCGCCCGGCCGCACGGTCGTGACCTCGTCGCCGATGTCCTCGACGACGCCGACGAACTCGTGCCCGATGCGCTTCGGGAACACGCTGGGCGTCTTACCGCGGTAGGGGTGCAGGTCGGAGCCGCAGATGCAGCTCGCGGTCACGCGCACCACCGCGTCGGTGGGGCGCTGGACGACCGGGTCGGGGAACTCCCGCAGCGCGATCTTCCCGACGTCCTCCAGCAGGGTCGCTCGCACAGCCCCATGCCTCCCTGACGCATCGTCGCGGCGATGACCCGCCGCGGTCGCGGTGCACTCCGACCGTGGCCCGGACGGAACCGTACCTGCCATCAGGACGCTATCCGATCCGGGACGATCGGGGCGCCGCGGCGGTTGCCCCGGCCGGTCGCTATCGTCCGTTCCATGGCCGATGTCGTTGCCGACCCCGCGCCGGGGGCGGGGCCCGTCGAGGAGGCCCTGGCGGCGGCGCGGGCCCTGCTGCGCAGCAATGCCTACGGCTTCCTCGCCACCCTGGGCTCCCACGGGGTTGCCCCCCACGTCCGGCTCGTCCAACACCTCGCCGTGACCGACGACCTCGTCGTGTGGATCGGCACCAGCCCGCGCTCCCGCAAGGTTGCCGACATCGCCGCGAACCCCGACATCCAGGTGATCTACGCGGTCGAGGACCGGGCGGCCTTCGCCTACCTGAGTGTCGCGGCGACCGTCAGCGTGGTCGACGACGAGCGCGAGCGCGCCGCGAAATGGGAGGACGGTCTGGCCGCCTTCTTCCCCGCCGGCCCGCTCGGGGACGACTTCGTGCTGCTGCGGCTCGACCCCCTGCGGCTGGAGCTGATGGACTTCACCCGCCGCCTGCACCCGGATCCGTTTGGCCTCCTTCCCGTCGTCGTCGAGCGCCACGCCGGAGTCTGGACGCCGACGCCGCCCGACCGCGCTCCCTGACGCCGACCGGGCGCTCTCGACGGCGCGGCTATTCGGGTCGGTACGCTTCGACGCAGGTCACGCCGGCCGGCCCGGCCGACGCCTCGTGGCGCGTCCCGGCGGGCAGGTCGAGCCGGTCGCCCGGGGCCATCGGCCACCGCTCGTCGCCCACGAAGAACGTGATCTCCCCGGCTGTGCAGACGAGCACCTTGTGCTCCGGGTGTGCATGGGCGGCGAACCAGGTGCCGGGGCCGGCCGACCAGCGCTGCGGGTCGAGGCCCTGCCCGCGCAGCGCCGCCTCCGCCTCCGCGGGCGCCACCGCACCGTTCGCCACGATTACGGAAGCCGGCCGCACCATGCCTGAACGGTAGTACCGCAGGGGGCGTCGTGCCACGCGGCGACCTCGTCGACCCTGACGGACGGGAGGTCCGTCACCGGGTCGAACCGGGCCCGTCGCCGGTCCGCTCGAGGGCGGCCAGGTAGTCCGAGGCGGCGAATCGGAACGGCCCGAGAGCATGGAGGTCCCAGGATCGATGGCCGTTTCGGAAATGCTGCCAACCGACCGTCTCGGGGGTCACCACAATGTCGGCGGTCAGCGGCCAGCAACCTGGTTCTCCGCAGCGACAGCCGAGCAGGACGGTATCGCCGTCGCCGAACCACGAGATCCGCGGTTCGCCGAGGAAGTGCCGGCTTGGCCAACGCACGTCGCGGTCGGTGCCCAGACCCGCGTAGGCGCCCGCCCGATTCGGTGCCCCTTCGCTTCGGCAAACGGACGCTCGATTGTGCGGGCGAGATCCCGCACGCGGACTCCGTTCACCCACGGTTCGACGGCAGTGTCCGGCCCGGTCGGGAACGCCGCGGATTCGATGCGGAACTCGACTGTGTCCACCGGACAAACTTATCCGGCGCGTCGGGTGGACATGAACAGGACTTCATCGTGAAGGCTGGAGACGACGGGGACTGGCCGGGCTGGTGGTCATGGCGGATCCGGCGGCGCGTCAGGTGGCGATGGCCGCCGAGCGTGCTGCCGGATGCGGGAGCGGTCGGGACCGACGGGCTGGATCAGTCTGGGTATCGCGAGGAGGACGGATTCGCATGACGATTCTGGTGACGGGTGGGCGCGGTTCGGTGGCCCGCGCGCTGATCGACGAACTGCTGGCCGTGGACGCGCCGGTGCGCGTGGTGAGCCGGGATCCGGCCCAGGCGGACGTGCCGGCGGGCGTGCAGGTCGCGGCGGCAGACCTGGCTCGGCCGGAGTCGATCCCGGCGGTGCTCGACGGCGTCCGCGCAGTGTTCCTCTACGCGGAGCCGGCGGGCATCGACGGTTTTCTCGACGCCGCCGCGGCCGCGAAGGTCGAACGGATCGTGCTGCTGTCCTCGCAGTCGGCGCAGGAGCCCGATCGCTCGAACCCGATCGCCCACCGCCACGTGGTGGTGGAGGAGGCGATCGCGGCGTCCGGGCTGGCGTGGACCTTCGTCCGGCCCGGGGCGTTCGCCACGAACGCGCTGGCCTGGGCGCCGTCGATCCGGGCCCAGGGCGTGGTGCGCGGTGCGTATCCCGAGTCCCACTCCGCGCCGATCCACGAGCGGGACATGGCCGAGGTGGCCGCCCGCGCGCTGCTCGAACCCGGCCACGAGGGACAGCGCTACGCCCTCACCGGCCCGGAGTCGTTGCCGGCACGAGGGCAGGTCGAGGTGATCGGCGAGGTGATCGGCCGTCCCCTGCGCTTCGAGGCCGTCCCGCTCGACGAGGCCCGGGAGCAGCTGCTGGCGCAGATGGGCCCGTCGGCCTGGCCCGGGATTGCCGACACGCTGCTGCGGTACCAGGCGGACAGCGACGGCAGGCCGGTAGCGGTCTCGGACACCGTCGCCGCCGTCACGGGTCGGCCGGCGCGCACCTTTGCCACCTGGGTCGCGGATCACGCGTCGGCCTTCCGTCCCGAGCGGTAGCCGTGCCGCGCAACCGGATTGCGCGGGCTCCGGTGGGAAACGACCTGGGGTGTGTTCGACCAACTTGTGGACGCGATGTCCGGTGCCTGGTGGACCTACCTGCTGGTCTGGGGAATCTGCCTGCTTGACGCGGTCCTGCCGGTCGTCCCCAGCGAGACGATGGTCATCACCGGCGGGGTGCTCGCGAGCTCCGGCGACCTCAACCTCATCCTGATCATGGTTGTGGGGGCCGTCGGGGCGTTCGCGGGCGACAACCTCGCCTATGGCCTGGGGCGCCTGTTCGGTGAGCGCGTCGCCCGCCTGGTCGTCCGGGGACCGCGCGGGGAGCGAACGCTCGACTGGGCCCGGCGCACCCTCGACCGCCGCGGTGTCACCCTGATCATCGCCGCCAGGTTCGTGCCGGGCGGCCGGACCGCCACCACCTTGGTGGCGGGTACCACCCACTTCGACTACCGACGTTTCGTGCCGGCGGCCGCGGTCGGCGCCATCGGCTGGAGCGGCTACAACGCGTTGCTCGGCTTTGTGGGCGGTTCCACCTTCACCGACGCGCCGTGGAAGGGCTTCATCCTCGCGTTCGGGCTCGCGGGGACGGTCACCGTGGCGATCGAGGGCGGCCGGTGGCTGTGGTCGCGACGGCATCCCCACGATGACCGAGCAGCGGGCGACGGCGGGGCCGACGAGCGTGAGACCGACGAGCGTGAGACCGACGAGCACGGGGGAAACGAGCACGGGGGAAACGAGCACGGGGCCGACGACCCGCGGGCCGGGCGCGCGCGGGGAAAACGGGCGCGGGGCGGGCGTGCGTGGGCGGGCGACCGTGACGCGGTAGGTCAGCCCGCAAGCACGGCGGAGATTCTCGCCCCGGTGAGCCCGCCCAGATCCGACACCGGGATCCACCGGTGATCGGTGACCTCGTCGAGGCGCAGGTCCACCGTGCCCGGACCGGTGGACCGCAGGATCTGGAAAATGAACCGGAAATCGTAGTGGGTGTGTTCCGGCTCGCCCTTCTCCGGATTCTCGGGAATCGCGTGGACGTCAATGTCGACCGGAAGACCGCGCAGGGGCCGGACCGCCGAGGGAAGAACGCCGGTCTCCTCGGCGAGTTCCCGCAGGGCGGCGGCCACGAGGGTGGCGTCGGTGTCGTCGACGTGACCGCCCGGGAAAAGCCAGCGGTCGAGGGTGCGGTGGCGGACCTGAAGGACGCGAAAGGTCGTGTCCACGGCGATCGCTCCGCAGGTCACGTGGCCTGGCAGGGTGGTGCGGGCGGTGACCGGCGCCGCGGTGGCCGCCAGGTCGAGCAGCGGGATCAGCCCCTCGGCCTCCGTCGGGTACGCGACCAGATAGTCCCGAAGCACGGAGATCACCCGATCGTTCAATCTGTAATCCTCATTCATCGTCGGTACTCATTATCGGTACTCATTGTCCGTACTCATCGTGGGTGCTCGTCGTCGGTGCGTGGCCGGGGTGGTCGGACGTTCGGCCGGTCCCCGAACCCCACGGCCTCATGATGGCACGGGCGCTGCCTTTCTCTGGCGCGACCGCCGGTCATGCCGCGTTGACGGCCGGGTGTTGACGGCCGGGTAACGGGTCGGCGGTCGGTCCCGGACACTGTGCCGGGCGGCGGCGTGGTCACCACGCCGCCGCGGACCGTGGCCCTCAGCGGCCACCCGCGGCGCCGGTCGCCGTGGGCCGGGCTCGGACGTGCATCCGCTCGCCCTGGGGACCGAACAGGCTGAGCAGCTCGAGCGGGGCGGGGTCCGGATTGCCGAACCAGTGCGGTGTGCGGGTGTCGAACTCCGCCGCCTCGCCCGGCCCGAGGAGCAGGTCGTGCTCGCCGAGCACCAGCCGCAGCCGCCCGGACAGCACGTACAGCCATTCGTAACCCTCGTGCACCCGCTGGTCGGGCGGGCCCGCCGGGGAATGCGCCGGGTAGACCATCTTGTAGGCGCGCGGGCCGCCCGGGCGTCGCGTCATCGGCAGGAAGACGACTCCGTCGCGGACGGTCGGCCGCGGGTGGATCCGGGGATCTCCGGTCGCCGGCGCGTCGACCAGTTCGTCGAGGGTCACCTGGTGTGCCCGGGCGAGTGGGAGCAGCAGCTCCAGGGTCGCTCGCCGCCCGCCGGACTCCAGCCGCGACAGCGTGCTCACCGAGATCCCGGTCGCGGCGGACAACTCGGCGAGGGTCGTCCGGCGGGCGCGGCGCAGGGCCCGCAGCCGCGGGCCCACCCGGTCGAGAACCTCGCGTCCCGGTGGTTGCGGGTCGGTGTCGGCCATGGGGCCCATTTGCCGTGCCGGCAACTCCCGTTGTCAAGTCCGGGTCGTCGCCGTCAAGTCCGGGTCGTCGCCGTCAGGTCCGGGTCGTCGTCGCCGTCAGGTCCGGGTCGCCGGCGGCGGCGAGGGCGCGGGTGGCGAGCTCGGCGTAGAGCGCGGCGCCGTCGGGCAGGACGGTCTCGTCGAAGCGGGCGCGGGGGCTGTGGTTGAACGGCGCGGTGTTCGGGTCGGCGCCCGCGGCGGTCGCGCCGAGGGCGACGAAGCTGCCGGGCACCTGCGCCAGCACCCGGGAGAAGTCCTCCGAGCAGGCCAGCGGGTGCGCGAGGGCGGTGTAGCGGCGTTCGCCGAACGTCTCGGCGACGGCGCGGGCGGCGAGCGCCGTCTCGGCCGGATGGTTCACGGTCGCCGGGCGTTCGGGCACGTACTCGACGTCCGCGGTGACACCGTGTGCGTCGGCGATGCCCCGCAGCAGCCGGCGGGCGGCCTGCTCGACCAGCTCGCCGGTGGCCGGGGAGAAGGTGCGCACGGTCGCCTCGAAGTACGCCTCGTCGGGGATCACGGTGCGTCGGGTACCGGCCCGCAGGACGCCGACGGTCAGCACCACCGGGTCGAACACGTCGAACCGGCGCGTCACCATCGTCTGCAGGGCGAGGACCATCTCGGCGGTGGCGACGACCGGGTCGTGCGCGCGGTGCGGCATGGAGCCGTGGCCGCCCTCGCCGCGCACGGTGACGCGCAGCATCGCCGAGGCCGAGGTGATCGCGCCCGTCCGGCCGCCGAACTGCCCGCGGGGGAGTGCCGCGGAGAACACGTGCAGCCCGTAGGCCGCCGACACCCGCCGTCCGGAGGCGTCGAGCACCCCCTCGTCGATCATCTGCTGGGCACCCTCCCAGCCCTCCTCGCCGGGCTGGAACATGAACACGACGTCGCCGGGCAGCCGGTCGCGGCGCGCGCTGAGCAGGTGCGCCGCGCCGACCAGCATGGCGGTGTGCAGGTCGTGGCCGCAGGCGTGCATCACGCCCTCGACGGTCGAGGCGTGGTCGAACCCGGTGCTCTCCTGCACCGGCAGCGCGTCCATGTCCCCGCGCAGCAGCACCGCCGGCGCCGGCCCCGGACCCGCGCCCTCGCCGGTGCCGCGCAGGACCGCGGTCACCGAGCTCGCGCCGCGGCCGGTGGTGACCTCCAGCGGGAGCCCGTCGAGGGCGGCGAGGACCTTGTCCTGCGTCCGCGGCAGATCCAGGCCGATCTCCGGCTCGCGGTGCAGGCGACGCCGCAGGTGCACGAGGTCGTCCGACAGGGATCGCGCGTCGTCGAGCACGGACATGGCTGGTCCTCTCGGTGGGCGGGGAGGGGAAGGGCTCGACCACCGGTGAGGTGCGACGGTGCCCGGACTGAGCCTGCACGAGAGTGTGGCGAACCCGCGTCGGATGATCATCCCGCCGTGGTCGGTGGCGGACCTACGGTAGCCGTGGGATCAGCCGACTGCGGCGGCAGACCACTATGCACGTCGACCGCATCGACCACCTCGTGCTGACCGTGGCCGACGTCGAACGCACCGTTGACCGGTACGCGCGGGTCCTGAGGATGACGCCGGTGACATTCAGCGGCGGCCGGCGGTCGGCGGCCGGCGGCCGTTGGCCGTTGGCTTTCGGCCGGCTGAAGCTCGACCTGCACGAGGCCGGCAGTCGGAACAGGTCGCCACGCCTGCATAATGCAGGTCCGGCAGCTAGAATGCAGTCATGACCGCGATCACCATTCGTGACGTGTCAGATTCGACTCTCGCGGCGTTGAAGGTCAAGGCCGCCCAGAGCGGGCGGAGCCTGCAGGCCTACCTGCTCGACCTGGTCACCCGTGAGGCACGGACGCCGAGCCTGGCGGACATGATGGCCCGCCTTGACCGCGAGACGCAGTCCGACGTCGATACCTCGGACATCCTCGCCGCGATCGACGAGGGCAGGGAGCGCCGTTGAGGGGCGGCGAGACGGCGGTCATCGACTGTTCGGCGTTGGTGCGAACGCTGACAGATCACGGCACGGGCGGCGTTGCCGTGCGCCGTCGGCTCACCGGTGTCGAGTCGCTTCTGGCACCCGGCCTGCTCGACTACGAGATGATTTCAGCACTGTTCGGGATGCGCCGGGGAGGCAAGCTGACCGAGCGGGAGATGGGGAAGGCGGTCGCCGACTATCAGCTTCTGCCGCTGGTGCGACACGAAACCCTGGTTCTGTGGCGGCGCGTCCGCGAGCTGCATCACACCCTCAGCGCCTACGACGCGCAGTACGTCGCGCTCGCCGAGACGCTGGGGCTTCCTCTGATCACCAGCGACGCCCGGATCGCGCGTGGCGGTGTCGCCACCTGCACGATCGAGGTGTACGCCTGACGTCGTCAGCGGGGCGCAGCCAGATCACCGGATCGCGGCGGAAGGACGAGCCGGTGGCCGGGACGCTGGCATGATGCGGCCTCGTTCGGTCCGGTCATCGAGTCATCGCTGTGACGGCGCCGAGCCGTCAGGCTCCACCGCCTGACGGGCCTGCCCGGGCACGGTCTCGTCAGATGTGTGCGCATCAGGTTCGTTCGCGTCGCGTTCACTGGTATCGGGTTCGTCGGAGCAGGAGTCGGAGTCGAGGGCGGTCTCGTCGGGTCCGTTCGGGATGCCGGCGGCGCGCAGCACCAGGGTGCCGAGCAGGGCGACGGCCAGGTTGAGCGCGAACGCCGTCACGGCGATGTAGCCGGCATGGCCGAGCCCCGGCACGGTCGCCAGCGACCCGCCGAAATGGCGGGCGGCCGCGCTGTGCTGCCCGTACGCCTGCGCGGTGCCGTAGCACATGCCCACCAGCCAGCCGGCGAGCAGCGCCCGCCGGTGCAGCCGGGGCCGCCACAGGGCGAGGACGACCGCCGGGAACGTCTGCAGGATCCACACCCCGCCGAGCAGCTGCAGATTGATCGAGTTCTGGGTGTCCAGGCCGAGGACGAACAGCAGCGCCCCGGCCTTCACCAGCAGCGACGCGACCTTGGACACGGCGGTCTGCTCGGCCGCCGTCGCGCCCGGCCGCAGGTGCCCGACGTAGATCGTGCGGGTGAACAGGTTCGCCGCCGCGATCGACATGATCGCGGCGGGAACCAGCGCGCCGATCGCGACCGCGGCGAACGCGACGCCGGTGAACCACGCCGGGAACTCCCGCTCGAACAGCAGCGGCACCGCCAGGCGCGGGTTCGTGGTGTGCACCCCGGCGGCGATCGCCACGTAGCCGAGCAGCGCGAGGAAGGCCAGCAGCAGGGAGTACAGCGGCAGGACGGCGGTGTTGCGGCGGATGACCTCCCGGCTGCGGGTCGCCAGCACGCCGGTGATCGCGTGCGGATACAGGAACAGCGCCATCGCCGAGCCGAGGGCGAGGGTGCCGTAGGCGAGGAACTCCTTCGGCCCGGGGATGAACACGGCCGTCGCCGGGTGGCCCGCCCCCGCCCCGGCCGCGGCGGCGTTCGCCGCGTCGAACTTGTGCTCGGCCGCGTCGAAGATCGCGCCGAAGCCGCCGAGCCGGTGCGGGAGGACGGCGACGGCGACCAGCACGACGGCGTAGATGAGCAGGTCCTTGGCGAACGCGATGAGCGCCGGCGCCCGCAGACCGGCGGTGTAGGTGCAGGCGGCGAGGACAGCGAACGCCACGATGATCGGCAGGTCGCGGACGACCGGGTTGGCGCTGTTCGTCCCGACGCCCATCACCTCCAGCACCGCCTGCATGCCGACGAGCTGCAGGGCGATGTAGGGCATGGTCGCGACGATGCCCGTGACGGCGACCGCGAGGGCCAGGGCACGCGAACCGTACCGGCCGCGGACGAGATCGGCCGGGGTGACGTAGCCGTGCCGGTGCGCCACGGTCCACAGCCGGGGCATCAGGACGAAGACGATCGGCCAGACGATGGTGGTGTAGGCGACGGCGAACCAGCCGGACACGGCCCCCGCCGCGTACATCGCGCCGGGCACGGCGACGAACGTGTACGCGGTGAAGATGTCGCCGCCGATGAGGAACCAGGCGACGAACGAGCCGAATCCGCGCCCGCCGAGCCCCCACTCGTCGAGGCTCGCCAACGGTCCCGGCCCGGTGCGCCGCCAGCGGACAGCGCCGAATCCGAGGATCGCCACCGCGGCGAACAGGGTGGTGAACACCGCGAACTCCACCCCGTGGAAGGGGGTGTGCGGCGACTCGGCGGCGAGCGGAGCACCGGCGGTCGGCGCCAGGCCGGCGCCGACCGCCGTCACCGGTCCCCCCGGCCGCCGGCGGTCTCCCGCCCGCTGGTGCGGCCCAGCAGCCAGGTGCAGCCGGCCATCCCGGCTGCACCGAGCAGGAGCCACAGCAGCGTGTACCAGTAGAAGAACGGAAATCCCCACAGCCGCGGCCCGTGCCGCGCGTAGGTGCCGACCAACAGCAGGGCGACGACCTGCACCGCGAGCACGACCGCGGCGACGGTCCGCCCGACGACCCCGCCCGTCCACGCGGGCGGCCGCCCCGACCGGCGGGGGGTGTGGGATCGGCGGGGGCGACCGCCGGGATCGGCGGTGCCACGGGCATGCGTCATCCGGCGTCACTCCTGAGGAGAGATTGCACAGGGGAGTCGGATGATGACTATAGGTTGCGATCTTTGTGGGTTGTGGTGCAGCGGGCCCGTGGCGTGTGGCCTTCGCGGGGTACCGTGATCAGCTCGATGCCGTGCTGGCGACGACCGCGGTGGTCGCGGCGGCGGCGGCCGCCTGCTGCGCCTCCTGGATGACCTTCCGGACGATCGGCGCGATCGGTGTCTGCTCCGTTGCGGCCGCGATGCGAGCCTTGGCGTGGCGACGGTCGGCGCGCTGCGGAGCGACCACCTCCAGCAGACGAGACGGCCCGGACAGGGCGAGCACGGTGCCCGTGCGCGGGTCCAGCGGACCGTCGCCGGCCGCGGCTGCCCGCAGCCGCTTCACGACCTCGTCACGCGCCTCGGCGCGCAGGACGGGATGATGCGTGATCCGCACGACCAGGACCCGGTCGCGCCGGCGCCCGAGCACCCCGGCGTCGACGAGCCCGTCGACGGTGCGGGACCAGACCCCGCCGATCGCCCCGTCCAGGCGGCGGAGCTGGTCGGCCGCCCGCCGCCCGCGGACCGTGCCGAGCGTCGCGTGGACGTCGGCGAGCAACGGGTGCGCGGGTCGGGCACCGATCGGCGCGAGCCGCCGGCCGTCCTCCTCGACCAGCCCCGCGAGCCCCAGCTCGGCGACGAGCGCGCCGCACAGCGCCACGCCCAGCGGCTGGCGGGAGGAGTTCACCGGAGTCCCGCGGTCCGGGTCGAGCGCGAGCAGCAGCAGGTCCTCGGCGAGCAGCACGGCCGTCGTCCTCCTCCGGGATCGTCCTCGTTCGGGATCGTCCCCCTCCCGAACCCGAACCGATCCGGAACCGAACCGTTCCGGAATCGAACTCCTCCAGATCGGACGGAGCGGGACCGGCCCCATTCTGCAGACGAGGATCATGCCCTCGCCGCCGCGAGCGCAATCCTCCGTCGCCCGGCCGACAGTCGAACCACCCCGCAACCCCCCAGGCCGCACAGCCAGGATGCAGGGGAGAGCGCCTTCATGGTGCTTCCACCCTCGCCTCCTCGCGGGGGCGGGGCCGCCGCTGCTGCGGGCACTCAGAGCCAGCCGGACTCCTCGGCGGTGCGCAGGGCCTCCATCCGATTGCGGGTGCCGGTCTTCGCGATCACGGACGACAGGTAGTTGCGCACGGTGCCCTCGGAGAGGAACAGCCGCCCGGCGATGTCGGCGACGGTCGCGCCGTCGCGGGCCGCGACGAGGACGTCCCGTTCCCGCCCGGTGAGCGGGCTCGCCCCGCCGGCGAGGGTGGCGGCGGCGAGGGTCGGGTCGACGACCCGCTCCCCGCGGGCGACCCGCCGGATCGCGGCGGCGAGGGCCTCGGCGGGCGCGTCCTTGACGACGAAGCCGAGCGCGCCGGCCTCCATCGCCCGGCGCAGGTAGCCGGTGCGGCCGAAGGTGGTCACGATCAGGACCTGGGTCGTCGGCGTGGTGGCACGCACCGCCGCCGCGGCGGCCAGCCCGTCGATGCCGGGCATCTCGACGTCCATCAGCACGACGTCCGGGCGCAGCGCGCCGACCGCGGCGACCACCTCGTCGCCGCGCCCGACCTGGCCGACGACCTCGATGTCGTCCTCCAGGGAGAGCAGCGCGGCGAGCGCGCCGCGGACGAGATGCTGGTCGTCGGCCAGCAGAACCCTGATCACGAGCGTGCCGCCGCCGGCTCCGCGGGGCCGCCGGTCCCCTGCGCGAGCGGAGGGTCCGCAGGAGCCGCGGGGGCCGGTGGCGCGACGACGACCCGCAGCCGGAAGCCGGGCGAGGGGTCGCTCGCGGCCGCGGGCCCGGTTTCGATCCGGCCCCTCGCCGCCGCGACCCGCTCGGAGAGCCCCGCCAGGCCCGTGCCCCCGCGAGGGCCCGTGGTACCGCCAGGGCCCGCGGCCCCGCCAGAGCCACCGCCACCGCCTGTGCCACCGCCGGAGCCCGGGGCGCCGCCGGAGCCCGGGGCGTCGCCGGAGCCCGGGGCGTCGAGGCCCGCGGCGTCGGCGGGGCCGGCGCCGTCGTCGACCACCTCGATGCTGCGGTCGTCGACGGTGACGCGCAGGTGCTGCGCGCCGCTGTGGCGCACCGCGTTGGTCACGCCCTCGCGGACCACCCAGCCGAACAGCTCCCGCAGGCCCCCGGGCACCTCGTCGACGGATGCGGGCAGCTCGGCCCGGATGCCCGCCGCGGCGAGCACCTCACGGGCCGCGGCGAGCTCGGTGACCAGGCTGACCTCCCGGTAGCCGGCGACGGTGGCCCGCACGTCGGCCAGGCCCTGCCGGCCGAGTGCGGCGACCTCGGCCATCTCGCGGGCGGCGCGCGCCGGGTCCCGCTCGGCCAGCTTCGAGGCGAGCTCCGCCTTCACCGTGATCGTGGTGAGCGCGTGGCCGAGCAGGTCGTGCAGGTCGCGGGCGATCCGCAGCCGCTCCTGCTCCTTGGCCAGCCGTTCGATCTCCCGATGGGCGCGGGACAGCTCGACCTGGTTACGCGCGCCCGCCCGCACGAGCATGGTCACCGCGGCCAACAGCACGGGCCCGGACAGCGACCACTGCTCACCGTGGGAGTGCCACCACGTGACGTGCTCGGGCAGCCAGGTGTCGACGGCGGCGATCAGGAGGATCAGCGGGACGGCGACGACCGGACGCAACAGCAGGACGAGGGCGACGGCCAGGTAGATCGTCATCACCAGGCCGCCGCCGCCGGCGACCGGCAGGTAGGCGGCGATGCAGGCGGTCATGCCGAGCAGCAGCGGATTCCGCAGCTCCCGGCGGCCACGGAAGGCGACCAGCGGAACCGCCCACAGGTAGAGCAGGCTGAACCCGACGAGCACGGCGCAGCCGAACACGACGACGACGGCGCCGTCGTGCAGGGCGAGCATGTCCGAGACGGCGTAGCCGAGATAGATCAAGAAGATGCCGGCGACCCGGCGCCACCGCCAGGGGTCCAGGTGGAGGCCGCCCCGCTGATCCATCCGCACCGGCTGCGGCAGCGCCGGCTGCAACAGCCAGCGGCGCAGTGCCCCCAGCGGGGATGTCCCGACCGCGCCCGAGCCGGCCGACCCGGACATCGTCCTCACCCGCCCACTCGCTCAGCCTGCTCAGTCGGCCCTGGCTGCTCGGTCGGCCCTGGCTGTTCGGTCGGCCCTGGCTGTTCAGCCTGTTCGGTCCGCCGGAGGATGACGAGTTGCTGGGTCGCCCGGGTCATCGCGACATAGCGGTCGACCGCTCCTTCGATGCCGTCGCCGAACGCCTCGGGGTCGACGAGGACGACCAGGTCGAACTCGAGCCCCTTGGACAGCTCCGGGGTCAGTGACCGGACGCGGGGCGTCGTCGGCAGCGCCGCGTCCCTGCCGTCGCCGGTACCGATGACGCAGGCGATCCCGTCGGGCTGCGCGGCGAGCCAGGTGTCCAGGATCGAAGCCAGCTCGGCGGTGGACCCGTGCACGACGGGCACGCCGCTGCTGCGGATGGAGGTCGGCACGTTGGCGTCGGGGAGCACGGCCCGGATGACCGGCTCGGCCTGCGCCATGACCTCCGCCGGCGTCCGGTAGTTGATGCTCAGGGGGGCCAGCGTGATCCGGTCGAGCCCGATCCGCCCGAGCCGCTCCTGCCACGACTCGGTGAACCCGTGCCTGGCCTGGGCCCGGTCGCCGACGATGGTGAAGCTTCGCGACGGGCAGCGCAGCAGCAGCATCTGCCACTCGGCGTCGGTCAGTTCCTGCGCCTCGTCGACGACGACGTGTGCGAAGGGGCCGGCGAGCAGGTCCGGGTCGGTGCTGGGCAGGGCGTTCTCGTCGACCAGGATGTCGTGGAAGTCCTCGCCGCGCAGCATCGTCACCAGGCCCGCACCGTATTCGTCGTCGGCGGCCGCGCTGAAGGAGTCCACGACCCTGGCCATGTGCTCGCGGTCGGCGGCGACCCGGGCGGCATGCCGACGCTGACGGCGGGCCGCCTCCGGGTCACCGAGCCGTTGGCGGGCCGCGTCGAGCAGCGGCAGGTCGGACACCGTCCAGGCCCGCGCGTCCGGGCGCTGGAGCCGCGCGACCTCGTCGGCGCTGAGCCAGGGAGCGCACGTGCGCAGGTAGGCGGGCACCGACCACAGGTCCGCGACGAGGTCGGCCGCCTCGAGCAGCGGCCACGCCCGGTTGAACGCCGCACGCAGCTCCCGGTTGCGCAGCAGCGACCTGCGCAGCAGCTCCGCCGGGGCGTCACCGTCGTGGGAGTCGATCAGGATCGTGAGCAGTTCCGCCCAGACCTCCCCGCGCGCCTCGTTGTGGGCGGTGCCGGGCGCCGGTGCGTCGAACGCCTCGGCCCAGTCGCCCGCGCTCAGCCAGATGTCGTTCCAGTGGGTCGTGACCGTCATCCCCTTGGTGGGCGGCTCCTCGTAGAACCGGACGGCCGTCTCGATCGCCTTGACCAGGTTCGCGGACGACTTCAGCAGCGCCACGTCCGGATCGGCCTCGATCGTCGCCGAGGCTCCCTCGGCGACGAGGTCCCGCAGCGTGCAGGTCTGCACGCCCTCCTCGCCGAGGCTGGGGATGACGTCGGCGACGTAGGTCAGGTAGGGCTGGTGCGGCCCGACGAACAGCACACCGCCGCGGCGGTGACCGAGGCGAGGGTCGGAATAGAGCAGGTAGGCGGAGCGGTGCAGCGCGACGACGGTCTTGCCCGTACCCGGACCGCCGTCGACGACGAGGGCGCCGGCCGATCCGGCGCGGATGATGGCGTCCTGGTCGGCCTGGATGGTGCCGAGCACGTCGCGCATCCGGGCCGACCTGGCGCCGCCCAGGCTGGCGATGAAGGCGGACTGGTCGTCGAGCGCGGCGTGCCCGTCGAACCCGTCCGGGGTGAACACCTCGTCCCAGTAGTCGCTGATCCGGCCGCGGGTCCAGCGATACCGGCGGCGGCTTGTCAGGCCCATCGGATTGGCGTGGGTCGCACCGAAGAACGGCTCGGCCGCGGGGGAGCGCCAGTCGAGCAGCAGCCGGCGGCCCGCGCTGTCCGCGAGGCCGAGGCGTCCGACGTACACGGGCTCGGGATGGTCGGCGTGGACGATGTGCCCGAGGCACAGGTCCAGACCGAAGCGACGCAGGGCGCGCAGGCGAGCGGTCAGCCGGTGAATCTCCAGGTCTCGGTCCAACGCCTGCTGGCCCGTGCCGCCGGGTGCCCTGCGTTCGGCGTCGAGGCGGCCGGCCAGGTCGGCGATCGACTGCTCGAGGCTCGCCGCGATGGCCGTGAAGTGCCGTTCGTCGTCGGCGATCAGCTTCGGGTCGGCCTTGGGAGCGAGGCGGTCGGGCAGATCGAACGCGCTGGTGGTCTGGGGGTTCACGGCATCAGGTCCGATCTGGGGCTCGTGACCCCGCGCGACCTCGTCGTCGACGACAACACCCGCATTCCGTGACTCTCCTCTTCCGCAGCTTCTGGCCTCGGCCAGCGATTCTGCGGCACGCCCCGGGTCTTGCCGCAAGCCCCCCAGTGTGCTATAGCTTGAAAGTGGAAGAGAGTGAGTGCTACCTCTCCCGCGTGCGCGCCGGTCAGGTGCGGAGCTGGTCCCGCAGATAGGCCCGGCCGGCGGCCGCGCCGAGCACGACGGTCCACACCGCCAGGGTCGCCAGGCCGCGCCCGCCGATCCAGCCGCCGGCGAGCACCGCCCGCCCGGCCTGCGCCGACCAGTACATGGGCAGCAGCTTCACGACGTCGGCGAGCCAGCCCGGGAAGTTCTCCACCGGCACCCAGATCCCGCCGGCCAGCGCCAGCAGGCTGAACACCCCACCGGAGATCGCCTGCATGTTCTCGGGACGCACGAGGTAGCCGAGCCAGATCGCGAAGGCCGCGAGCGGCACCAGTCCGAGCAGGATCGACGCGCCCGCGCCGAGGTACGTCCCGGCCGACAGCCGGATCCCCCGCATCGCGTCGCCGGCCCCGAACACCGCGACGATCGGCAGCACCGCCAGGGTGAAGCCGGTGGTCGCCTTGGCCAGCACGTACTGCGGCCCGGTCAGGGCGGTCAGCCGTAGCTGCCGGTTCCAGCCGATCGACCGCTCGGTCGCGATCCGCCCGGCGCTGCCGAGGACGGCGTTCATCGCCCCGAACGACGCCATGCTGATCATGATGTAGGGGGCGACGGCGAGGTCGCCGAGGCGGTCGCCCGCGCTCCCGGCGGTGAACGCGCCGAACAGGATGATCGGCAGGAGCAGGGTGAAGATCAGCAGTCGGGTGTTGCGCCAGACCCGGGTGATCTCGGACCGGACGTAGCGGACGTAGGTCAGCACCGCGTCCGCGGTGCCGCTGCCGGTCTGGGTGCCGCCGGCCCGGATGCCGGCGGACCTGACGGCCGTGGCGGAGGTGGCCGTGGCGGAGGTGGCCGTGGCGGAGGTGGTCGTGGGGTCTGCCGCCCTGGGGCTGGCCGCCGGGGTGGAGGCGGTTGCGGGGTTGCCGGTCACCGGGTGATCTCCTGTCGGGCGCTGGGGTCGGTGGCGTCGTCGGTGGTCAGCGCGACGAAGGCGTCTTCCAGGCCGGCGCCGACGACCTCGATGTCCTCGGCGGCCGGGTGGGCGGCGAGCAGCGCACGCAGGGCCGCGTCGCTGTCGGGGCAGGTGAGCGTGACCGCGTCACCGCGGCCCTCGACCCGGGCCACCCCCGGCAGCCGGCCGAGCCCGGCGAGCCCGGCCGCGTCCAGCCCGCGCAGCGTGGCCCGGATCGTCCGGCCGCCGACGAGCGCCTTGACCTCCGTGGCCGGGCCGTCGGCGATGACCCGGCCGCGGCGCAGCAGGACGATCCGGTCGGCGAAGGCGTCGGCCTCCTCCAGGTAGTGGGTGGCGAACAGCACGGTCCGCCCGCCGGCCGCCCAGGCCCGCATCGACGCCCAGAACGCCCGGCGGCTCGTCACGTCCATCGCGGCCGTCGGCTCGTCGAGGACGATCAGGTCGGGGTCGGGGAGCAGGGCCAGGGCGAAGCGGACCCGCTGGCGCTGGCCGCCGGAGAGCCGATCGGTGCGGGTGTCGGCGAGATCGGCGACCCCGGCGCGGGCCAGCACCTCCCGGGTCGGCAGCGCGCGGGGGTACAGGGCGCGCACGGCCGCCAGCATCTTTCCCACGGTGATCTCGGGCAGCAGCCCACCGTTCTGCAGCATCGCGCCGACCAGCCCGGCGGTGCACGCCTGGCGGGGGGAGCGGCCGAACAGCTGGACCTCGCCGGAGTCGGGGCGGGTCAGGCCCAGCAGCATGTCGATCGTCGTCGACTTGCCGGCGCCGTTCGGGCCCAGCAGGGCGACCACCTCGCCCGGGGCCACGACCAGATCGACGCCGTCGACGGCCTGCACGCCGCCGTACCGCTTGCGCAGGCCGGCGAGCTGCACGCTGGGCGGCGATGCGCCCGGCGGCGGGGGGTTCCTCGTCATGGATCAACAATCCCGGCCGCGCGCCGACGGTCCCAGTCATGGGCGTCACCGGTCCCGCATGACAACAGTCATGGTGCCGACCGCGCGCCGATCTCGGTCCTTGACAGCTACTGTGATCTACCTAACATATAGCACTACGTGTTCTAGGTAATCCTCCACGGATCCGCGGTTGCGTCTGGAGTCGACATGAGCACTGCCTCCCTTTTCGGGCCGGGACCAGACGGCCCGGTGCCCGTGTCGAGTCCGGTGCCCGTGTCGAGTCCGCCGCTCGCCGGACTGCGGGTGATCGACCTGTCGACGACGATGCCGGGAGCGCTGGCGACCCAGTTCCTGGCCGACGCCGGCGCCGATGTCGTCGGGGTCGAGCCGCCGGGGGGCAGCCCGCTGCGCCGCTCGCCGGCCTGGCCGGCTGTCGGCGGCGGCCGGCGCAGCATCGTCGTGGACCTGCGCCACCCGGCCGACCGGGACGTGCTCGACGGGCTGCTCGCCGGGGCCGACGTCGTGGTGACCACGCTGCGCCCGAGGACCGCCCGCCGCCTCGGCCTCGGCCCCGACGACCTCGCCCGGCACCGTCCGCGCCTGGTCAGCGCGGCGATCACGGGCTGGGGTTCGGCCGGGCCCTGGGCGGACCTGAAGGGCTACGAGGCCCTGGTCATGGCCAAGCTCGGCATGTTCCACGCCAAGCGGCGGCTGGTTCCCCGGCCCGGCCCGGCGTACTGCTCGGTCGCCTACGCCACCTGGGGCGCCGCCCACACCGCCGTGCAGGGGATCGTGGCCGCGCTGGTCGAGCGGGAGTCGAGCGGGCGCGGCCAGCACGTGGAGGCCGACCTGGTCCGTGGCGTCAGCATGATGGACACCTGGGGCTGGTTCGAGCATCTCGTCGCGGTGCGCTTCCCCGACGCCTACCGGACCGTCGATGCCACCACCCCGACGGGCGATCCGGTCAGCGCGCTGGTCTACCCCCTGCTCGTGGCGCCGACCAGGGACGGCCACTGGTTGCAGTTCGCCCAGGTCGAGCCCCGCCTGTTCGCGGCGATGCTGGCGGAGTTCGGCCTCACACCGCTGCTCGCCGACCCGAAGTGGGCGGGCCTACCCGTCCTGGAGACCCAGGAGTTACGCACCGAGCTCTGGGAAATCATGATCCGCAAGGTGGGGGAGCGCACCCTCGCGGACTGGCAGCAGGTCTTCGCGACCAACCCGGACATCAACGCCGAGGTGTTCACCGTCGGCTCGGGCGTGCTGGACCATCCGCAGATCCGTCATGACGGCCGTGTCGTCGTCCTCGACACCGCCGAGCACGGCCCGGTCCGCCGCCCCACCACCCTCGTGCACGTCGACGGCGCCCCGCTGACGCCGCCGCGCCCCGCCCCCCGGCCGGACGAGCACGGTGCCGACCTGCGCGCCGAGGCCGCCGCCGCCCGCTCCGCCGCCCCACACTCCGCCACCACCT
The DNA here is from genome assembly GCF_000058485.1 of Frankia alni ACN14a. NCBI lineage: Bacteria > Bacillati > Actinomycetota > Actinomycetes > Frankiales > Frankiaceae > Frankia > Frankia alni. The sequence continues at coordinate 5,206,987 of NC_008278.1, read as the reverse complement.
GCTCCGCCACCACCCGCTCCGCCACCACCTGCTCTGCCACCACCCGCTCCGCCGCCGGCCGCTCCGCCGACCCGCCTGCCGAATCCGCCGTGTCGGCGCCGGTTGGTCCGCCGCTGGCCGGTGTCACCATCCTGGAGTTCGGGTTGATGTTCGCGGCCCCGTTCGGCACGACCATGCTGGCCGACCTCGGCGCCCGCGTGATCAAGGTCGAGACGCTGGAGGGCGACACCATCCGCCGGATCCTGCCCTTCCCGGAGCTCGGCGCGGTGCGGGTCATGCAGGGCAAGGAGAGCATCGCCCTCGATCTCGGCACCGACGAGGGCCGGCGCATCGTGCACGAGCTGGCGCGGCGCAGCGACGTGGTGCTGCAGGCGTTCCGCGCCGGCGCCGCCGAGCGGGCCGGCGTCGACGCGGCCACGCTGCGGGCGGTCAACCCGGACCTGATCTACGTCAACGCGCCCGGCTACGGCACCGACGGCCCCTGTGGGGACAGGCCCGCCTATGCGCCGTCGATCGGCGCGGCCACCGGAATCGCGCTGACCGAGGCGCCGAACGCGGCGAAGGCCACCTCACTCGCGGAGATCAAGTCCGCCTCCGTGCGGATCAGGTCGGCCTCGGCGGTGACAAGTCTGCAGGCCGACGGGCTCGCCGCGCTCGGCGTGGCCTCGGCGATCTCGCTCGGCCTGCTGGCCCGCACCCGCGGCCGTCCCCTCGGCCCAATGACCGTCACGATGATCGCGACGGGCATGCACGCGCTGCTGGAGCACGTCGTCGAGTACGCGGGCCGACCGGCGCGGCCCGCCGTCGACGAGGGTGGGCACGGCCTGACCGCGCTCTACCGGATGTACCCGGCCGCGCGGGGCTGGGTGTTCCTCGCCGCGCCCACGCCGCGGGAGTGGGCGACGCTCGTCGCCACCCTCGCGGCGGATCCGGCCGTCGAGCTGGCCGCCGCCCCCCTTGCCGACGCCCTGGCCGTCGACCCCCGGTTCGCCACGGCCGCCGCCCGTGCCGAGCACGATGACGAGCTGGCCGTCGCGCTTGGCCGGATCTTCGCCACCCGCCCCGCCGCCGAGTGGGAACAGCGGCTGACCGCCGCCGACGTGGGCTGCGTCCAGGTCACCGAGATGGACGCGGAGCTGCAGCTCCAGACCGACCCGGTGCTCGCCGCCGAATACGCCTCGCCGGCCGTGAGCCCCATCTTCGACGAACACCTGCGCATGGGCCCACCGGTGCGCTTCTCCCGGTCGGCCACCCGCAGCCCGGGCGGCTGCCTGGCCGGCGAGCACACCGAGGCCATCCTGCACGAGCTCGGCTACGGCGACGAGAAGATCAAGGACCTGCGCGCCCGAGCCGTCATCGGCTGAGCCCTGTGGTCGACCCGCAGTGCCCCCTGATCGTCTGTCACGATGGCGCTGACCGCGGCGACGATGCTGTTCGCGTCGGGGCGGTGCGGATTTTCCGCGAGTCGAGGGTCAGCGCTGCGAGCCGGTGTGTACCCGGGCCAGCCGCAGACCTTCCTCCATCGTGGGCGCGCTGGCCGTCCACCGCCCGCACGAGCAGGACACGGCGTAGGTCCCGTCGTCGTTCGGCCGCACCGACTGGGCCACGCACAGGTCGCCGGAGTTGGCGGCCTCGTGCAGGAACTCGGTGGGCGAGTCGTACATCACGTTGTCGCTCATCAGTCCTTCTCCGTCTCTCGTCGAAGCCAACGCGTTCAGCCGGTCCGCAGCGCGCCGAGCAGCGCCTGGACGTCCTCCAGCACGCGCAGCGTGTCGTTGAGGTGGGTGCAGGTCGACGTCCCGAGGAAGGTCCGGCGCACGAACGGGCGCAGCCCGGCCAGCGGCATTCCGGCGAGCCGGGTGGCGCTGGCGGCCGCGGCCGGGCACTCGACGAACGGCAGCGCGCGGGGCGTGGCCTCGCAGCGCAGGAACGTCGACGTGGCGGTGTCGACCTCGGCGGTCACGGTGTACTCGTGGATGACGGTCGCCACGCCCTCGGGCAGGACGTAGGAGTCGCGGAACAGGGCGTCGACGTGGGCCCGGGCGGCGGAGCCGTCGAGGCGGACGTCGACCCGGCGCGCCCGGCGCATGCCGCGCGCAGGCAGCGGCGGGGTGTCGTGCCAGGCCAGCGGGTCGCCGGGGCGATCGAGCGACGGGGCGATCGGACCGGTCACCACGGGGGAGTGGCCGAACGCCTCGACCTCGTTCATGATCGTCCCACCCGTGGCGAAGCCCGCGCACAGGTCCGCGACGTGGCGGTAGTCGCCCTGGCGCAGGGGCGGGATCGCCGGACTGCCGGTCTCCCGCGCCTCCTGCGCGGCGGCGCCGTAGGCGTGGCCGGAGACGAGCGCCGCGCCGGGCAGGTCGTCGAGCAGCAGGTAGAGCAGGTTCTCCTCGGTGGCCAGCGCCGGGTCGACCTCGTCGAGGCGCGATCGGAAGCCCGCGGCGACCGAGCGTCCGACCAGCCCGGTCAGCGCCGGCCGCGCCGGGTCGCTGGTGATCTGGCGCAGCTCCCGCCCGGCGGTGAAGTCCACCACGGCGTGCACCGCCGCCTCGCCCAGCACCTCGGCGCCCGCTGCAGCGCCGTCCACCCTGTCGCCGTCCACCCTGTCGCCGTCCGGCCGTTCGCCCGGCCACTCGCCGGTCCTCCCGGCGCCGCCCGGCCGGTCGTCGGCGGTACGCAGGTCGCGGCCCCGGCCGACGAGGTGCAGCGGGCCGCCGAACCCCTCGGGGCGCAGCATGTCGATCGTGGTGGTGCGGCGGACCGAGCCGGCCGCGCGGGCGAGCGTGCCGCTGGTCGGTTCGTGGATGCCGTGCCGCGGATGCAGGGTCCGCAGGGGAACCGTCGTCATCGGCGCATGCACCTCCCTTTCGGTGTGCGTTCCCGAACCTCGACGAGACCCACCCGTCGGATGATCCGGTGGGCCCGCCGCGTCTCGGCTGGTGGCCATGCTCGGGGCTACGTAAATGAAAACGTCTTTTTCAGAGAATTGTTCCCGTGGGCCCGGCTGTCAACGCCGGCGCCGCGCCCGAGACGGCGGTCGTCGCACGGGAGCCGCGCAGTGCTGGCGGGTTCAGCCCACGCCGGGGGCGGGCCGGCCGGGGGACGCGCCGAGGGCGCGGAAGACGAAGTCGGCGATCCGGTCCGCCGTCTCGGCGGGGCGCTCGGCCGGCGGGCACAGGAGCTGGCGATCCAGGGCCCGGCCGAGCACCGCCTGGATCTGCTCGGCGTCGGCCCGCGCATCCGCCCGGGGAAAGGAGCCATCGTCGACACCCCGGCGCAGGATCGCCGCGAGGGCCGCCTCCTGGTCGGTCTGGAACCGTTCCCGTTCGGCGGCGAAACCGCGGGCCCGGCGGGTCTCCTCGGAACTCAGGATCAGCGCGCGGCGCCGGCGGGGCTCGGCCGACATCAGGTGCAGCACGCCGTCGATCCAGCGGCGCAGTGCCTCGCGGGCGGTCGGGGCCGCGGCGATCGAGGCGGTCAGCTCGGCGGTGACGCGCTCGCAGTCGCGGCGGAACAGTGCCAGCAGCAGGCTGTCCTTGGACGCGAAGTGGCGATAGAAGGCGCGCGTCGACAGGCCTGCGGCGTGCAGGATGTCGGTGATCGACACGGAGACGCCCGCGCTCGCGAGCAGGCACCGGTACGCGGCGTCCATGATCAGTTCCCGCTCGTCGTCCTGGTCGTCCGGGACCGTCACCGCGCCACCTCCACCCCGCCCTCGCGCCGCCCTCGCCCTGGTCACCCAGCCGTGGGCCAGGCCCAGCCCGGCCCCCTCGCCTCCCGGCAGACCTGGACGATCACCCTACCGACCTGCGGGCCGCCCGCCCGGGTCCGACCCCACCTCCCGGCCGGGGGCCGCCGCGCGGATCCGGCGGCCGTTTGCCAGGGTGGACGGATGGATCTGCGCATCTTCATCGAGCCTCAGCAGGGCGCCTCCTACGAGCGACAGCTCGCCGTGGCGAGGGCGGCCGAGGACGCCGGCTTCGACGGATTCTTCCGTTCCGACCACTACCTGCGGATGGGGCCGGGTGATCCGTCGCCGGGGCCCTCGGACTCCTGGGTGACGCTGGCGGCCCTGGCCCGCGAGACCTCGCGGATCCGGCTGGGCACCCTCGTCACCTCCGCGACCTTCCGGCTGCCCGGGCCGCTGGCCATCGCCGTCGCGCAGGTGGACGCGATGAGCGGCGGCCGCGTGGAGCTCGGCCTCGGCGCCGGCTGGTTCGAGGCGGAACACACCGCCTACGGCATCCCGTTCCCGTCGGTCGAGGAGCGGTTCGACCGGCTGACGGAGCAGCTTGCGATCATCACCGGGCTGTGGGGAACCCCGCCCGGCGAGTCGTTCTCCCACGACGGCCGGTACTACCAGCTCGCCGACAGCCCGGCGCTGCCGAAGCCGGTGCAGCGGCCCCGACCGCCGATCATCATCGGCGGGGCCGGGCCGCGGCGCACCCCGCAGCTCGCCGCCGCCTACGCGGCCGAGTTCAACGCCGCCTTCGCCCCCGCCGAGGTGGTCGGGCAGCGGTTCGCCCGGGTCCGGGAGGTGGCCGCGGCGGCCGGACGCGATCCGGCGGACCTCGTCTACTCCACCTCCAACGTCGTCGTCTGCGCGAAGTCGGACGCGGAGCTCGCCCGGCGGGCCGAGCGCATCGGCCGAGAGGTCGACGAGCTGCGCACCAACGGTTTCGTCGGCACCCCCGAGGAGATCCTGGCCAAGCTCGCGACCTTCGGTCCTGACGGTGCCGGGGCGAGCCGCATCTACCTGCAGGTGCTCGATCTGGCGGACCTCGACCACCTCGACCTGATCGCCGCCGAGGTGCTCCCGCACGTCTGAGTAGGCGGGCGGGCCGCGGCGGCCGGATCCCGGCCTGGAACAGCGAGCCTCAGCCTCTCCTGGCGAGCCTCAGCCTCTCCTGGCGAGCTGGCGGCTCTCGATGGCCGCCTCGGCCGTCGCCGGCTCGGCGAGCAGCCCCCCCAACGCCGCCGCGACCCGCTCCGAGATGATCGCGGCCAGGCCGTGCCGGGACCAGACGGCGAGCGGCAGGGGCGCGGGCTTCGGCAGGTCGTCGCGGGCGACGAGCCCCTCGGGCGTCTGCCCCAGGGTGGCCATCAGGGCGACGCCCAGGCCGGCCCCCACGGCCGCCTGGACGCCGGCGAGCTGGATCGCCTCGGCGCCGATCACCGCGGGGATCGCCTGCGACGACAGGGCCTCCAACGCGCAGGTGCGCAGCGCGCAGGGATGGTCGAAGGCGACGACGGGCATCGGCTGCGTCGCCGCGGGCCGCCGCCACAGGGGAGAGGAGTACCAGGTCAGCTCCAGGTCGCCGACCGACGTCGCGCGCGGGTCCGTGGCCGGGCCGAGCAGCAACGCCAGGTCGATCCGCCCCGCCTCGAGCCCCTCGCGCAGGTTGGTGCCGCGGTCGATGCGGAAGCGGATGCGGTAGCGGGGCAGCGACTGCTCCAGCGCCGCGGCGAGGAAGGGCAGCAGCTGGGCCGCGGCATGCTCCGTCGAGCCGATCACGACGGTCTCCTCGGTCTCCATGCCGAAGCCGTGCAGCGTCTCGTCGTGGATGGCGAGGATCCGGCGGGCCTGGCGGAGCAGGTGCTCGCCGTCGGGAGTCAGCCGGGAGCCGCGTCCCTGGCGTTCGACGAGCACGCGCCCGGTGGCGGACTCGAGCCGGCGCACGTGCTGGCTCACCGCCGCCTGGCTCAGATGCAGCGACGTCGCGGCCCGCTGGAAACCGCCACACTCCGCGACAGCGACGTAGCTGCGCAGCGGGGCGATGTCCAGTATCCGTCGCATGTCGGTCAGGGTACTGGACATTCATAACCGAACGCGATTGATCGCCATAACGAAGCGTCGTTGGACATCCGGGCCCCGGACCAGCATGCTCATCCCCATGACCCAGTCGACCGCCGTGATGCTCACGTGTTGTCGTTGGCTGGATCTCGCCCGTGGCCAGGCAGCGCTCTGTCGCTGACCTGATCGGTCGCTGCGCCGCCGCAGCCAAAGCCGTCGCCCGCTCCGGCGACGCGATGTAGCTGTCTCCGCTCCCTTAGCTGTCGCCGTCCTTTTCCGCGTACGTGGGCGCGCGCTGTAGTTCACCGCGCCCCCGTAGTTCACCGCGCCCCCGTAGTTCACCGCGCCCCCGTAGTTCACCGCGCCCCCGTAGTTCACCGCGCTCCGTAACCCGGGGCGCTCTGTAGCCCAGCGCGTCATTGTGCCGTGTCCGCAACCGGATTCGGCCGACGGACGACGTCGTCGTCGTGCGCGTTTCGCCCCCAGACCGGGAAGGTTCCACCATGCCTGTTCGCACGCTCAAACTGGGCGCCGTCCTCATCGGCGTCGGCGGTCCGGGGCAGCACAACACGTGGCTGGACCCCGAGATCCCGGGCGACGCCAGCGTGGACGTCCACTGGTACATCGCCCGTGCCCAGGAGGCGGAGGCCGCGCGGTTCGATCACGTCTTCATCGTCGACAGCCAGTTCATCACCGCGGACTCCCCGAACCACTACCTCAGCCGGCTCGAACCGTTGACGCTGCTGTCCGCGATCGCCGTCCACACCCGCCACATCGGTCTGGTGGGAACGATCACGACGTCCTACAACGAGCCCTTCAACGTCGCCCGCCGGCTCGCCTCGCTCGACCACATCAGCGGCGGCCGGGCCGGCTGGAACGTCGTCACCAGCGGCGACTCCGGAACGGCGGGCAACTACAGCCGCGACGAGCACTTCGACTATCCGACCCGGTACGGACGGGCGATCGAACACGTGCGAGTCGCGCAGGGTCTGTGGGATTCCTACGAGGCGGACGCCTTCCCTCGCGACAAAGAGCGTGGCGTGTTCTTCGATCGCAGCCGTCAGCATGCACTCAATCACGTCGGCGAATACTTCTCCGTGGTCGGACCGTTGAATCTGGAGCGCACTCCCCAGGGTCAGCCGGTCATCTTCCAGGCGGGCGACTCGGAGGAGGGTCGCGATCTCGGCGCGAGCATCGCCGACGCCATCTTCACGCACTCGCAGACGCTCGAGCAGGCGCAGGCGTTCCGCACCGAGCTGCGGTCGCGGGCGGCCGCCAAGGGCCGCGACCCGGAGAACCTGCTCATCGTTCCGGGGATCTCCCCGATCATCGCCGACACCGACGAGCAGGCCCGCGCCAAGGAGGACGCGATCCTCGGCGAGGGAAGCTTCGAGCGGGCCCTCGCCGAGCTCGGCCGGCCCTTCGGCTGGCACGACTTCTCGCAGTACGACCTGGATGCGCCGTTCCCCGAGGTCGGAGAGGTCGCCGAGCGCAGCTTCCGCACCCACGCGGAGGGGATCACGAAGCTGGCGCGGGACAACAACCTGACGCTGCGCCAGGTGGTCGAGCACCAGCTGCGGGCCCGCCGCTCCCCGTTCGTGGGCTCGCCCCTGACCGTCGCGAACGAAATTCAGCGTTGGTTCGAGGCCGGCGGCTTCGACGGTGTGAACATCACCGTGAACGCGCCGAGCGAGTTCGCACGCTTCACCGATCAGGTGCTGCCGATCCTGCGCGAGCGGGGCGTCGTGCGCAGCGAATACGAGTCGACCACCCTGCGCGGCAACCTCGGCCTGCCGATCCCGGAGAACAGGTACACGGCGGCCCGCCGCCAGGAGCGTTCCGCCGACGAGACAGCCGCCGCCGACGAGACAGCCGCCGCCGACGAGACAGCCGCCGCCGGTGAGGCGGTGTCCGCCGAGGAGGCGGTGTCCGCCGACAGCGCGGCCTCGGCGCTCGTCTCCTGAACCATCGCACGTCATTCCTGAACCGCCGCACATTCATCGACGTCCGAACAGGGAAAGAAGAAGATGACCTCCGAGCGACACCTGCCATCCGCCCGCCGCACGAGACGCGGCGCCGTCCTCGGGGCCCTGCTGGCCCTCGCGGCCCTCGTTCTCAGTGCCTGCGGTTCCGGTTCCGGCGCCGGTGCCGCCGCCGGCGGCGGGGGCGGAAGCGGCAGGACCGCCACCCTGAAGTGGGCGTCGTCCTTCTTCCCGACGCACTGGGACCCGGTGGTCGGGGGCAGCGGGGCCCAGTTCCGCATCCTCGCCCTGCCGTATGCCGCGCTGACGAAGACGGACGCGAAGGGCAACGCGGTCCCGGATCTGGCCGAGAGCTGGGCCTACAACGGCGCCGGCGACGAGATCACGTTCCACCTGCGCCCGAAGCTGACGTTCAGCGACGGCACCCCGGTCGACGCCGCGGCGGTCAAGAACGCCATCGACCGGGCCAAGTCGCAGAAGAACTCGGCGCTGTTCGGCGATCTCACCTCGATCAAGTCGGTCACCACCAGCGGCGACCTCGACGTGGTCGTCCACCTCACCCAGGTCGACCACCAGATCCCCCTGCTGCTCGGTGAGCGCGTGCTGCAGATCGCCAGTCCCAAGGCCGCGGCGGACCCGGCGAAGCTCGACCAGAACCCGGTCGGCGCCGGACCGTTCGTCGTCACGCAGCTGATTCCGGGCACGAAGGTCCTGCTGAAGAAGAACCCGAACTACTGGGACGCCAAGAACATTCACATCGACAACGTGGAGCTGGTCTCGGCGCCCGACGCGTCGACGGTCGTCTCAGGTCTGCAGACGGGCGTCTACAACTTCGCCGACCTCGCGCCGAGCCAGGCGAAGGCCGCCAAGGCGGCCGGCCTCGACGTCTTCGTGCAGCCGGGCTTCAACGCCTCGAACATCAGCCTGAACATCAACAAGGCGCCGTTCGACAACCCCAAGGTCGTCGACGCGGTCCGCTATGCCACCAACCGGCAGGAGTTCGTCGACAAGCTCACCTTCGGGTACGGCAAGCCGACCAACCAGCCCTTCCCGCCCGGGTACATCGCCTACGACGAGAAGTCGGCGAACCTGTACCCGTACGACCCGGCGAAGGCGAAGCAGCTGCTCGAGCAGGCCGGCTTCAAGCCGGGCCAGATCAAGCTGGACCTGGTCATCCCGAAGGAGGACCCGGCGGCGGAGATCGTGCAGTCGCAGCTCGCGGCAATCGGGATCACCGTCACCATCAAGATCAACAAGAACTGGGCGACGCCCTTCTTCGCCAAGGACCTGACGCTCTCGCTGTACGGCACGACCGGTCGTGACTCGGCCGTCCAGACGCTCACGGCGCACTTCGGCCCGAACGGCCCGCTGAACCTCAGCTCGCCGTACGAGCCGGACGGCTTCGAGGCCGCGATCGCCAAGGTCCGCCAGACGCCGCTGGACGCGCCGGCCTACCCGCAGGTCCTGCAGGCGGCCACCCGCGTGGGCCTGCAGAGCAAGGCGCTCGTCTTCACCTACTCCAGCCCGAACGTGTTCGCCAAGAACAAGGCGATCTCCGCGCTGCCCGCCAACCCGGCCCACGTCGACTGGACCGGCGTGACCATCGGCGACTAATCCGGCTCACCCCGGCCACGTCTGCGCCGACCCGCGGCGCCCACCGACGTCCACCGCATGGCCATCCACGCCCACCCATGGCCATCAGCGCCCACCCGACGTCCATCCACGCCCCTTCCGGCCTGAAGAGAGGAGGCAACCCATGGCGGTGAGCACGGCTGACCACGCGGTCGTTGCCGACCCGGGCGCAGTGCTCGCCGCCGCCAGGGCGCGGCGGGCCGCCGGCCGCGTCCTGGTCACCCTGGCCCGCTCGGTCGCGATCTTCGTCCCGGTCTTCCTGGTGGCGACCTTCCTGACCTTCGCCCTTCGGGCGATCAGCGGCCTGAGCCCCGCCCACATCCAGCTCGGGGAGAGCGCCACCCCGGACGCGGTCGCCCGCATCGAGCAGCAGTGGGGCCTGGACCGCCCGTTCCTCGCGCAGTACTGGACCTGGTTCACCAACATCCTGCACGGCCAGCTCGGCGCGAGCTGGTCCAACGGCGCGAACATCGCCGAGCTGATCAGCAACGGCCTGGCCATCAGCCTGTCGGTGGTGACGCTGGCGCTGATCATCGGCGTGGTCTTCGGCTTCGGGCTCGGCACCCTGGCGGCGGTGCGCCGCACCACCTGGATCGACCGGGCGATCACGGGCTTCCTGACGGTCTTCTCGGTGATGCCGCCCTTCGTGGTCGGCATCGTCCTGGTGACCGTCTTCGCCGTCGGGCTCGGCTGGCTGCCGGCCGCGGGCTACGTGCCGGCGAGCGTGGGGACGTGGCCGTGGTTCACCCACATCCTGCTGCCCGCGCTGGCACTCAGCCTCGATCCGATGGCCGACGTCGCCCGCCAGCTTCGCTCCGGCCTCATCGCCTCCTACCAGGAGAACTACGTGACCGGCGCGATCGTGCGCGGGCTCAGCCCGCGGCGGATCTTCTTCCGGCACGTGCTGCGCAACGGCGTGGGACCCGCCCTGAGCGTGCTGGGCTGGCGGTTCCCCACGCTCATCGGCGGCTCCGTGGTCACCGAGTGGATCTTCGGGTTGCAGGGTTTCGGCCGGTTCGCCAACGACTCCGCGCAGGCCGGCGATGTGCCGGCGGTCCAGGGCGTGCTCGTCGTCTCGATCGTGCTGGTCGTCACCTTCAACCTGATCGTCAACGTCGTCCTGGGCCGGGTCACCCCGGCCTCGCAGCGGGGGGTGTGACATGGTCCGTCGCGTCCTGGCGCTGCCGACCGGCCGGCTCGCCGTCGGCGTCCTGTCCCTGATCGCCCTGCTGGCGATCCTCGGCCCGACCCTGGCCCCGCACAACCCGCTGGGGACGAGTGCGCTGACCCTGGCCGGCCCCTCCTGGGAGCACTGGCTCGGGACGGACTACCTCGGCCGGGACGTGTTCAGCCGGCTGCTCGCCGGCTCGCGCACCAGCGTGCTCGGCTCGGTCGAGGTGGCACTGATCGCGCTGGCCGTCGGCGTCGTCCCGGGCATCCTGTCGGTGTACTTCGGCCGCGTGTTCGAGTGGTTCACGCTGCGGATCGCCGACACGCTCATCGCCCTGCCGTTCCTCATCTACGCCGTGGCCGTCACCGCGCTGCTCGGCAACGGGATCCCGCAGGCGATGTTCACCGTCGGCGTGCTCGTCTCGCCGCTGTTCTACCGGGTCGCGCGGGCGGCGACGCTGGCGGTCGCCCGCTCGCAGTACGTCGAGGCGGCGCTGATCTCCGGCGCGTCGATCGGCTGGATCGCGCGCCGGCACGTGTGGGGGAAGGTGCTGCCGCCCGTCGCGGTGGCGCTGGCCCAGACCATCGGCGTCGGCTTCGTCGTCGTCTCCAGCCTGAGCTTCCTCGGCATCGGGGTGCAGCCGCCGGCACCGACCTGGGGCGGCCTGCTCGCCTCCGACCTCGGCTACCTGTCCTACCAGCCGTGGGCCCCGGCCGTCCCCGCCCTGCTGATCATGGCGACGGTGTGGGGCAGCAACCTGCTGGCCGACGCCATCCGTGACGTGTCCGGGGAGGCGGGGCGCGCGCTGCTGAACAGCCGCCGGGCCCGCGCCCGCCGCCTCGACCCAGCCGAACCGATCCCCGCCGGAGGCGCCGCCCGATGACGACAACCAGTCCCACGCTGGCGGTCCGCGACGTGCGGATCCGCGACGACGTCAACGACCGCGAGATCGTGCACGGCGTCTCGTTCGAGCTCAGACCCGGCCGGGCCGTCGGCATCGTGGGGGAGTCGGGCAGCGGCAAGACGCTGACCTGCCGCGCGATCCTCGGCATCCTGCCGGCGCACTTCGCCGTGTCCGCCGGCTCGATCGAGATCGCCGGCCGGGACATCGCCGGGCTGACGACCCCGCAGTGGACCGACCTGCGCGGGTCGACGATCAGCGCGGTGTTCCAGGACCCCGCCTCCTACCTCAACCCGTCCATCAAGGTGGGGTCGCAGATCGCCGAGGTCATCCAGGTCAAGTCCGGGCTGCGGCGGCGGGCCGCGCGCCGGCGCGCGCTCGAACTGCTGACCGCCGTGCACCTGCGCGACCCGGAGCTCGTCTACGACCAGTACACCTTCGAGCTGTCCGGCGGGATGCTCCAGCGCGTCCTCATCGCCACCGCGATCGCCGCCGACCCGCAGGTGCTCATCGCCGACGAGGCGACCACCGCCCTGGACGTGACGGTGCAGGCCGAGATCCTCGACCTGCTCGCCGACCTGCGGGAGCGCCGCGGCCTCGCGCTCGTCGTCGTGTCCCACGACCTCGCCGTCGTCGCGCAGGTCTGCGACGAGGTGCTGGTCATGCGCGAGGGCGAGGTCGTCGAGCACGGGCCGACCGCGGACGTGCTCTACCACCCGCGCCACGAGTACACCCGCCTGCTGATCGCCGAACACGAGCAGTACGGCCTGGACCGCTACCTGGCCGACACCGACGCCGACTCGTACACCGACTCGGACGCCGACACCGACTCGGACGCGGACTCGACCACCGACCCCGAGTCCAGCGTCAAGGTCGGCGCCGGCGCGCAGCGGAAGGAGCTGGACGGTGTCCACTGACGGCCGGCCGGTCCTGGAGGTCGCCGATCTCGAGGTTCACTACGGGCCGCGGCGGCGTCGGCGCCGGGTGCTGCACGGCGTCTCGCTGTCGGTGACCCGCGGCGAGACCGTGGGCGTGATCGGCGAGACCGGCTCGGGCAAGTCGACCTTCGCCCGGGCGGTGCTCGGCCTGGTGCGCGCCTCCGGTGGGCGGATCCTCATCGACGGCGAGGACGTGTCCCGGTACTCCCCCCGACAGTGGCGCGCGCTGCGTCGCCGCGGCGTCGTCCAGTACGTCTTCCAGGACCCGCTGCGCAGCCTCGACCCCGACCTGCCCATCGAGGAGTCCCTCATCGAGCCGCTGCTCGTCCAGGGCGTGGGCCGCAAGGAGGCGATCGAGCGCGGACGCGCCTACCTCGCCCGCGTCCGCCTGGACAGCGAGCTGTTCGGCCGCCTGCCCGGCGAGCTCTCCGGCGGCCAGCGCCAGCGCGTCGCGGTGGCGCGCGCCCTGGTCACCGAGCCCGCGCTGATCATCCTGGACGAGCCGGTGAGCGCCCTGGACTCCGCCAACCGGGTCGGAATCCTGGAGATCCTCAAGGAGCTACGCGGCGCCGGCGTCGCACTGATCTTCATCTCGCACGACCTCGGCTCCGTCGCCGGCGTCGCCGACCGCGTCGCCGTGCTCTACCAGGGCGAGTTCGTCGAGGTGGGGGACGCCCGCGCGGTCATCAGCGCCCCCCGCCATCCCTACGCCCGGCTGCTCGTCGGTTCGGCGCCGACGCTGCGCTCGGTCGCCGCCAGCCGGGCCGAACGCGACGCGCTGCGCGCCCTGCTGAACGCCTGAACGCCTGAACCCGGTCCGGCCCGACCCCTGACCAGGCCGGACGTCATCCGTTGGAAGGGAACCCGACATGTCCCGCACGCTCCACCTCGCCCTGAGCGCCTACGGCGTCGGCGGTCCCGGCCAGCACGGCCTGTGGAAGGATCCGCGCGTCCCGAGCAACGCCAGCGTCGACATCAACTACTACATCCGCCAGGCGCAGACCGCCGAGCAGGCACTGTTCGACGCGTACTTCATCGTCGACAGCCAGTTCATCAACGCCGGCTACCCGGCGCACTACCTCAGCCGGCTCGAACCGCTGACGCTGCTGTCGGCGGTCGCGACCCACACCCGCCACATCGGCCTGATCGGCACGGCGAGCTCGACGTACAACTCGCCGTTCAACCTCGCCCGCCGGTTCGCCTCGCTGGATCACATCAGCGGCGGGCGCGCCGGCTGGAACGTCGTCACCAGCTTCGACACCGGCACCTCACGCAACTACGGGCTCGACGAGCACCTCGACTACGCCACCCGCTACGGCCGGGCGCTCGAGGCGGTCGAGGTCGTGCGCGGGCTGTGGGACTCCTACGAGGAAGGCGCCTTCCCCGCCGACGTCGAACGCAACCTCTTCCTCGACCCGACCAAGCTGCACGCCCTCGACCACGTCGGCGAGCACTTCAGGGTCGCCGGGCCGCTCAACCTCGACCGGTCGCCGCAGGGCCAGCCGGTGATCTTCCAGGCCGGCGTGTCCGAGGAGGGGCGCACCCTGGCCGCCCACGTCGCGGAGGGCATCTACGCCCCCGGGGGGTCGTTGGCGCAGTCGCAGGACTACTACGCCGACATCAAGCGGCGGGCCGCGGCGCTCGGGCGCGATCCCGACCACGTCGTCATCCTCGTCGGCGCCAGCCCCGTCCTCGCCGCCACCGACGCCGACGCGCACCGGCTCTCGCGCGACATCTTCGAGGCCGACAACGACTTCGACCGCAAGCTCGGCTTCCTCGGCCGCAGCTTCGGCGCCTACGACTTCAGCGGGCACGACCTCGACGCGCCGTTCCCCGATCTCGCGCACCTGGCCGAGAAGGGCGGGCGCACCCGCGGCCTGGAGATCGTCCGCCATGCCCGCGAGGAGGGACTCACCCTGCGGCAGGTCGTCGAGACGGTGACCGAGTACGAGCCGTCGCCGTTCACCGGCGCGCCGGACACCGTCGTCGACGCGATCGAGCAGTGGTTCACCACCGGCGCGGCCGACGGGCTGAACCTCCGCTTCCGCACCCACGACGACCTCGAGCGCTTCGTCGCCGACGTCGTCCCGTCGCTGCAGAAGCGTGGGCTGTTCCGCACCGAGTACACCGGCGACACGCTGCGGGCCAACCTCGGCCTGCCGATCCCGGTCAACCGCTACACGCGCGAGCGCGAGCCCGCGGCCGCCCAGGCCTGAGGAGGACCACCATGACGGACCATTCGGCGAACCAGGCCGCGGTGAGCCTGGAGGACGCGGGCCAGGCCTATTCGCCCACGGGCGGGCGCGACGTCCACACCGTGCGCTTCCCCACCGCCACGCCGCCGACCGAGGTCGACGTGCTGATCGTCGGCGCCGGCCCGGTGGGCCTGTCGGCGGCCGTGGAGCTCACCGCCCGGGGGGTGCGGGTCGCCGTCGTCGACCGCGCCCGCGCTGCGACGCTGGTCCGGGCCGGCGCGATGGGCCACAGCCCGCGCACGGTGGAACACTTCCGCCGCTGGGGGCTGCTGCAGCACATCCGCGACGAGTGGACGTTCCCGCCGGAGTGGAACCAGGGCATCCGGCTGGTCACCTCGCTGGTCGGTCATGAGCTGCTGGCACCCCGCCGCCCGTCCTTCGCGGGCTCGTCTGGCGGTGGCCCCTCCGCCGAGGAGGCGCTGCGCCGTCCGCAGAGCGCACTGCAGCGGGTCTTCCTCGACCATCTCGACCGGCGAGGCGTCGGGGTGGCCGGTGGCTGGCGGCTGGTGGCGCTGCGGGAGAGCGTCGACTGGATCGAGGCCGACGTGCTCCACGAGCCCGACGCCTCCGACGTCTCCGCCGTCTCTGTTGCCTCCGCCGTCTCCGATGCCTCTGGCGCGCCTCGCACCATCCGGGCCCGCTACCTGCTCGGCGCGGACGGCGGCAGCAGCACCGTCCGCCGGCTCGCCGGCATCGAACGCGACGGCGCCCACGCCACCGAGAAGCGGCTGCGGCTCATCGTGCGCACCCAGGACATCTCCGACCGGGTCGGCCCCGCGCCCAGCGGCACCAACATCGTGTTCAACCAGCGGGCCGCCGGCTTCCTCGCCGCGGTGAGCACCCGCGAGTGGCGCGTGTACGCCGGGCCGTACCCGCTGGACCACACCCCCACCGAGGCGGAGCTGCTCGCCACCGCCCAGGCGGCCTTCGGGTTCGAGCTGGACCTGGAACTGGTCTCGTCGACGACCTTCTACGACGCCACCCGGATCGCGCGGACGTTCCGGCGCGGACGTGTGCTGCTGGCCGGCGACGCCGCGCATGTGCGCACCCCCGGCGGCAACCTCGGGGAGGGCTTCGGCGACGTGGCGAACCTCGGCTGGAAGCTCGCCGCCGTGCTCGCCGGCCAGGCCCCCGAGGAGCTGCTGGACTCCTACGACCAGGAGCGCCGCCGGCACAACTGGCGGATCGCCGACCACGCGCTGGAGCGTTCGCGGCGCTCGCACGCGCTGCTGGCGGAACTGCGCCGGCTCGGCATCCCCGACGACGCCGACGACAGCCCGCAGGCCGAGGCGCGCCGCGCCGAGATCCGTGCCCGGATCAGCCAGGGCGCTCTCGGCGCGCCCGGCGTGACCTTCGACGAGCGCTACGACGCGTCGTCGGCGATCTGGTACGAGGACGGACAGCTCGACACGGAACCCCCGTGGCGCGCCGACGTCTACCAGGACGACCCGCGGCCGGGACACCGGGCACCGAACGGCCTGGTCGACCCCTACGGCGACACCCTCTACGACCGCATCGGCCTCGGCTTCGCGCTGCTCGTGCTGTCCGCGGACCGGGAGGTGGAGCGGGCCCTCGTCGCCGAGGCGCTCGCCCGATCGCTGCCGTTCACGGTCGTCCACCTGGCCGAGCCGGCGGTGCGTGCGCTGTACGGCGCCGACAACGTGCTCGTCCGCCCCGACCAGCACGTGGCCTGGCGCGGCGCCGAGCTTCCCGCCGCCGGCGCCGGTGCCGTCCTCGACCTCGTCCTCGGTGCCGGCCAGGTTCTCGGCACCATCCCGGATCAGGTCCCCCCGGCGGACGGGAACCTCGCGGTGGACCAGGGTCGCGCCGTGGACCAGGGTCGCGCGGTGAATCAGGGTCGCGCGGCACCGGAGGTCGCCGTGGCGACCGGCGTCGACCTGGCCGGCACGAGCGCGTCCGTCCGTTCCTGAGAGGCGTTTGACCATGACCGACGTCCCAGCCCTCGGCGGCCCCGCCACCGACGGCCCCGCCACCGACGGTTCCGCTTCGCCGCGCTTCCGGCTCGGCTTCCTCACCCACGTCCAGGGCCCGGGCGAGCTGGCATCCACCTACGACCACGCGCAGGAGCTGTTCGTCGTCGCCGACGAGCTCGGCTTCGACGTCGGCTGGGTGGCCCAGCACCACGTGTCCCTCGGCGGCGGTGGCCTGCCCTCACCCTGGACGTTCCTGGCCTACGCCGCCGCGCGCACCCGGCGCATCCGGCTCGCCACGGCGATCACGATCCTGCCGCTGGAGGATCCGGTCCGGTTGGCCGAGGACGTGTCGGTCGTCGACACGCTCAGCGGCGGCCGGGTCGAGATCGGCGTCGGCAGCGGTGGCAGCGAGCTGGAGTACGCCGCCTTCGGCCGGGACGTGGGCCGCCGTCGTGAGCTGACCAGCGAGGGGCTGGCGGTGCTGCGCAAGGCGCTCGCGAACGAGGAGGTCGGCGCGCCGGGCTTCACCATCCAGCCACCGGCCCGCGACTTCACCGACCGGATCTGGCAGGGCGTCTTCAGCGCGCCGGGGGCCGAGTACGCCGCCGCCTCGGGTTCGAACCTGCTGCTCAACCGTGCCGCCTACGGCTACGACGAGCCCACCGACGCCGTGCAGCGGCCCTGGGCCGATGCGTACCTCGCCGCGTGGAACCTGCCGCGCCCGCCGCGCATCGGACTGTCGCGGTTCGTCTTTCCCTCGGCCGACCGGCGGACCGCGCTGGCCCAGATCGGACCGCACGTGCTCGCGGCCGCGCAACGGTTCTCCGGGCACGGTGCCTTCCCGAAGGGGATCGACACCGATGAGGCGCTCCGCCGGTTCCACTCCTTCTACGGTCACCCGGAGGAGATCGTCGCGCAGCTGCGCCAGGAGCAGGTGCTGCCGGTCGCCACGGATCTGATCGCCCAGTTCAACCCGGCGGTCGTCGATCACGACGTGGCGATCCGGGCGCTCGAGCTCATCGCCACCGAGGTCGCGCCCGCCCTGGGCTGGAAACCCGCATCCCCCGCCCAGCCCGCACTGGCCGGACTCTGAACCAAGGCCGTTGATCCACGGTCCGGCCGACCAGTGCCTCCAGCGCTTGTCGAGCTGCGCCGCACATGAGGTGTCGTTCGTGACCGGATCGGGGTGAAGACCCGGGGATCGGATTTCTGGTAGATCGGCTTGCCTTGGCATCGCATGGGTGCCTGTACGACAGCAGGGCCTCCTGCCGCTCGTCCATAGTTGACCTGACGAGCTGGGCGGGAGGCCCTGCCTTGTATCGACCACCGAAGGACCGTCTGGTCGGGGTTGCGCTGGATCCCAGTCGAACCGTCAGGGAACCTCTTCGGTACAACAGACTCTCAGGAAGATCTTCTAAGCGTCGATCACAAACACGATCGCCTGAGCTGTGCCGCCTCCGGAGCTCGCCAGAATGCGGTCCGACCAGTTTCCCGCGCCATCGGGGCCGAAGCTGTTGATGAGCGCCGAATCGTTGCCCGCGGTGATTTCTGCACCGCCGACCGGAACCTTACCCGCTGGGATCGCGACCGAGACGATGTTGGTTCCGGCAACAATGGGCGTTACCGGCCCGTTCACCTGCTCATACCCAGTGACGCCACTCGGTCCTACCGGTCCTGCCGGGCCTTGCGGTCCTGCGGGTCCTGCCGGTCCTGCGATGCCGTCAGTGCCGGCTGGTCCTGCCGGTCCTGCGATGCCGTCAGCGCCTGCCGGGCCTACCGGTCCTGCTGGTCCTGCCGGGCCTACCGGTCCTGCTGGTCCTGCCGGGCCTTCGGGGCCTGCGGGGCCGGTGGCGCCGTCAGTGCCGGCTGGTCCTGCCGGTCCTGTGATGCCGTCAGCGCCTGCCGGGCCTACCGGTCCTGCTGGTCCTGCCGGGCCTTCGGGGCCTGCGGGGCCGGGGGCGCCGTCAGTGCCGGCTGGTCCTGCCGGTCCTGTGATGCCGTCAGCGCCTGCTGGTCCTGCCGGTCCTGCTGGGCCTTCGGGGCCTGCGGGGCCGGGGGCGCCGTCAGTGCCGGCTGGTCCTGCCGGGCCTTCGGGGCCTGCGGGGCCGGGGGCGCCGTCAGTGCCGGCTGGTCCTGCCGGTCCTGTGATGCCGTCAGCGCCTGCTGGTCCTGCCGGTCCTGCTGGGCCTTCGGGGCCTGCGGGGCCGGGGGCGCCGTCAGTGCCGGCTGGTCCTGCCGGGCCTTCGGGGCCTGCGGGGCCGGGGGCGCCGTCAGTGCCGGCTGGTCCTGCCGGTCCTGCCGGTCCTGCTGGGCCTTCGGGGCCTGCTGGGCCGGTGGCGCCGTCAGTGCCGGCTGGTCCTGGTGGGCCTGCGATGCCGTCAGCGCCGGCTGGGCCTGCGGGGCCGGGGGCGCCGTCGGTGCCGGCTGGTCCTGCTGGGCCTGCGGGGCCGGGGGCGCCGTCGGTGCCGGCTGGTCCTGCCGGTCCTGCGATGCCGTCAGCGCCGGCTGGTCCTGCTGGGCCTTCGGGGCCTGCGGGGCCGGTGGCGCCGTCAGTGCCGGCTGGTCCTGGTGGGCCTGCGATGCCGTCAGCGCCGGCTGGTCCTGCGGGGCCGGGGGCGCCGTCGGTGCCGGCTGGTCCTGCTGGGCCTGCGGGGCCGGGGGCGCCGTCGGTGCCGGCTGGTCCTGCCGGTCCTGCGATGCCGTCAGCGCCGGCTGGTCCTGCTGGGCCGGTGGCGCCGTCGGTGCCGGCTGGTCCTGCTGGGCCTGCGGGGCCGGGGGCGCCGTCGGTGCCGGCTGGTCCTGCCGGTCCTGTGATGCCGTCAGCGCCTGCTGGTCCTGCCGGTCCTGCCGGGCCTTCGGGGCCTTCGGGGCCTGCGGGGCCGGTGGCGCCGTCAGTGCCGGCTGGTCCTGGTGGGCCTGCGATGCCGTCAGCGCCGGCTGGTCCTGCTGGGCCGGTGGCGCCGTCGGTGCCGGCTGGTCCTGCCGGACCTTCGGGGCCTGCGGGTCCTGCGGGGCCTGCGATGCCGTCAGCGCCGGCTGGTCCTGCTGGGCCGGTGGCGCCGTCGGTGCCGGCTGGTCCTGCCGGACCTTCGGGGCCTGCGGGTCCTGCGGGGCCTGCGATGCCGTCAGCGCCGGCCGGTCCTGTCGGTCCAGTCTCGCCGCTAGGTCCTGCTGGTCCTGCTGGTCCTGCTGCGCCGCTAGCGCCTGCGGGTCCTGCCGGCCCTGGTGCGCCATTGGCGCCATTGGCGCCGTTGGCGCCATTGGCTCCGTTAGCGCCTGCTGGTCCTGCTGGTCCTGCCGGCCCTGGTGCGCCGTTGGCTCCGTTCGCACCGTTGGCGCCTGCTGGTCCTGCCGGTCCTGCTGGCCCTGGTGCGCCGTTGGCTCCGTTGGCTCCGTTGGCTCCGTTGGCGCCTGCTGGTCCCGCTGGCCCTGGTGCGCCGTTGGTGCCAGCGGGTCCTGCCGGTCCTGCCGGTCCTGTTGGGCCTGCTGGTCCTGGGGCGCCGTCAGTGCCTGCCGGACCTGCCGGACCTGCCGGGCCCGCGACGCCGTTAGCGCCTTGTGGTCCTGCCGGCCCTTGTGCGCCGTTGGCTCCGTTTGCGCCTGCCGGTCCTGCGGGTCCCGTCGGTCCTTGTGCGCCGTTGGCTCCGTTAGCGCCTGCTGGTCCTGCTGGTCCCGTCGGTCCTGGTGCGCCATTGGTGCCAGCGGGTCCTGCCGGTCCTGTTGGTCCTGCTGGTCCTGGGGCGCCGGCAGTGCCTGCCGGGCCTGGGACGCCTTCTCGGTTCCACACCACGCGGTATTCGTACGCGTGGCATACGGTCGGATCGGTTACGATCCGTGCGATCTGCGTGAATTGGTTGACGCACCCGTTGATGAGATTCGGCGGTTCGGCGTTGGCGGTTCCGCAGAGCATTAGCGTTCCAAAAGCGCCGAGTGCCGGCAATAGCACGAGGCGTTTTTTTGAGGCCATACCCTCCTACCTTTCGATGAAGGTTATCCATGGCGCAGAAGGTGCTCCATAGGAGAACTCAGCCTCGCACATGCGATCAAAATCACCGTGGCGACACGCCTTTCCGGTCCCGTGAATAGCAAATTGGAAGGCGACGTTAGCGGAAACGCCTGCTATCTCGGTCGGGGGCGGGGAAACGGTGCCACCTGTGTCGGAGCGCATGGTTTTCCTGGCAAGTGCCAGCTGGTAGGTCGAAGCAGTTCAGAACCTCGCGGAGATTCTCGGCCTCCCCGACAAACTGGGCATCTGTCGGCAACTCTGCACCTGGGACCTCCCGTCGCACTCGTGACGAGCCGGCGCGGGGATACCTCGACGAAAAGTGGGTGGATTTTCTCCAGACCGCCTCTTCCGCAGGCGGATGATCGTGCTGGAGGCCAGCAGCGGGAGAGCCCGCCTGTCGGTCCCCGGGCGTCGACCAACTATCTCGACGTGATCATTACCGGGGAGTTGTCGGCCGCCGCGGTGGGTGGGGCGAGTTCCTGCGCGGCGTCGGCGAAGCGCGCCCCGCCGAGCCCGGCCGGTCCACGGGCCGGATCGAACTCACCGGCACCCTCGGTGTCGCCGGCGAACGCGCCGGTCGGGACGGCGTGGGCGCCGTCGAGTCCGCCGGTCGGGGCGGACTGATCCTCGACGAAGGCCCGCAGCCGCCGGGACGCCTCGGCGCTGGCCGCCCGGCCGGCCATCGCCGCGTGCAGGGCGGTGCGCAGCCCGTCGGGGGTCAGCCGCTTCGCCGACAGGCTGATCCCGGCGCCGGCCTGGACCACCCGGCGGGCGACCTCCGGCTGGTCGCGGCCGAAGGGCACCGCGACGATCGGCACGCCCGCCGCCAGCGCCTTGTGGACGATGCCCATCCCCCCGTGGCAGACGACCGCCGCGGCCCGCGCGAGCACCGGGCCGTGCGGGACGAACCGCTCGGTCCGAACGTTGGCCGCCGCCGGCAGATCGACGCGGCCGTGGGCGTCGGCGAGGGTGACGAGCACTCGCATCGGTTCGTCGCGCAGCGCCTCGACGGCCACCTCGGCGAGCCGCTCGTCGCCCTGGTAATCGGTGGACATCGTGACGAGCACCCAGGGGTCGCCCGGCTCGGTCAGCCAGTCGGGCACCGCGGCCGGCGGGTCCCAGATCTGCGCGCCGACGAAGCTGACGTTCGCCGGCGCATCCACCCGCGGGTACTCCAGCGGGTCGCCGGCGAGGACCAGCAGCCGGTCGGCGCTGAGGAAGTGCTCCAGCGGGTTCGTCAGCGCGGGCAGGCCAGCCCCGGCGCGCAGCGCGTTGAGCGGCGGCAGCATCGCCCTGCCGTACTGGCGGATCACCAGCGGCCACAGCGCCCGGTCCCGCGCCCACCCAAGGGGCCCGCGGGCCGGGGCGAGGCCCAGCCCGTAGGGCGGGATGCCGCGTCCGGGCAGTGCGACCAGGGACGGCAGCGTGATCGCCCACGGCCGGCCGGACGCCTGCGCGGCCACCGCGGCGCCGTAGGCGTTGGTGTCGACGAGGACGACGTCGGGGTCGACGGCGTCGATCGCCGCGGTCAGGTCGGCCCGTTCGAACGGCCCGCGGGCCATCAGCCCGGCCAGCGCCAGCCGGAGCTGGTCGGCGCCACTCCCGGCGGCGTCGTCACGCACGACGATCTCGTCGATGCGCGGATCGAAGGGTTCGGCGCGCAGGCCGGCGCGCCGGGCGGTGTCGACGAGCGCGGCGCCGACGCGCAGCCGGACGTCGTGGCCGCGTTCCTGCAGGGCGAGCAGGCCGGGGATGAGCGGGAACAGATGTCCGGCGGCGGTCGAACAGTGGACGAGGTAACGCGTCATGGCGATCTCCTGACGGGGCGAGGATGTGGCGGGGCGGCGATCTGGCGGGGTGGGGAGCGGATGAGGGCGCGCGGCCTGCGCCGCCGACTCCGGCCTGCGCCGTGGCCGCGGGCGGGCCCCCGGTTATCCGGAGGCCTTCGTTGCCCGATTTATCCCTCTGGATAGGCGGGAGGGCGGCGGGCGAGGTGGCGGCAGGCTGCGGCGAGGTCGGCGACGGCCGCACGCGCGGCGGCCACCGACAGGTCCTGGTCGCGGCGCAGGACGAGCCAGAACTCGACGCCGCAGACGGCGGCGAGGCGGCCGGCGAGGTCGTCCCGGGCAGCCGGGGGAAGGGGATCGAGGTCGGCGGCGAAGACCGCCTCGATCCACTCCCGGTGGGCCCGCCGGCCGGCGTCGGCGCTCTCCTTCAGCGCCGGGGAGGCGTCCTGCTGGTGCAGGGTGCGTTCGGTGATCCGCCCCCACTGCTCGTAGTGCCGGGCCAGCCGGTCGCTCACCCCGGCCAGGTCGTCGCCGACCGGGCGGGCGTCGTTTGGGTCGCCGCGGGTGGCGGCGATCTGCGGCACGATCCAGCGGTTGACGGCCCGTACGAGACCGTCCTTGGTCCCGACGCGGCGGATGACGGTCTGCAGGCCGACGCCGGCCCGCTCGGCGACCGCCGGCAGGGTGACGTGCTCGAACGGGCGTTCGACGAAGAGTTCGGTGGCCGCGCGCAGGATCCGACCGGTGTTCGCCTCGGTGGTCTCGGCCCGGCTGCGCTGCCGGTACGCCCGGCTCGGCTCCATGTTCACGGTATGAACCGTACCGCGAAATTTGCCGCCCATGAGTGTCGTGTGCACGTCAGAGGTGGTGGAACGGAGGTGGCGGTGCGCGGAAGGTTCCCGTTTGTGCGTGCAGCCACTATGAGCCGCATCACATCTACCGCTGACGTGAGATGGAGGCACTAGCCTTCCTGCCGTGACGACTTCCGACACCACCGCCGGCACCTCGCCGCCCGGGGCCGATGACGTCCCGACCGTGTCCGGTTCGGACAACTACAAGTGGATCGCCCTGTCGAACACGACCATCGGTGTCCTGATGGCGACGATCAACAGCTCGATCCTGATCATCGCGCTCCCGGACATCTTCCGGGGGATCAAGGTCGACCCGCTCGCCCCGGGGAACACGTCGTACTTCCTGTGGACCCTGATGGGGTTCATGCTGGTCACGTCGGTGCTCGTGGTGAGCCTCGGCCGGGTCGGCGACATGTTCGGCCGGGTGCGGATGTACAACCTCGGCTTCGCGGTCTTCACCGTGTTCTCGATCCTGCTGGCCGTCACCTGGATGCACGGCACGACCGCCGCATTGTGGATCATCATCATGCGGGTCGGGCAGGGCATCGGCGGCGCGTTCCTGTTCGCCAACTCCAGCGCGATCATCGCCGACGCGTTCCCGGAGAACGAGCGTGGACTGGCGCTGGGCATCAACGGTGTCGCCGCCATCGCCGGGTCGTTCCTCGGCCTACTGGTGGGCGGCCTGCTCGCCCCGGTCGAGTGGCACCTGGTGTTCCTGGTGTCGGTGCCGTTCGGGATCTTCGGGACGGTCTGGGCCTACCTGAAGCTGCGCGACAACGGCGTGCGGACCCGGGCCCGGATCGACTGGGCCGGCAACATCACCTTCGCCATCGGACTCATCGCGATCCTGACCGGCATCATCTACGGCCTGCAGCCCTACGGCGGCCACACGATGGGCTGGACCAAGCCGTTCGTGCTGATCTGCATGTTCGGCGGGCTCGCCGTGCTGATCGGGTTCGTCGTGATCGAGCTGCGCTCGCCGGACCCGATGTTCAAGCTGGAGCTGTTCAGCAACCGGGCGTTCACCATGGGCAGCCTGGCCGCGCTGCTCGCCGCGCTCGCCCGCGGCGGCCTGCAGTTCATGATCATCATCTGGCTGCAGGGGATCTGGCTGCCGCTGCACGGCTACAGCTTCGAGCGGACGCCGCTGTGGGCCGGCATCTACATGATCCCGCTCACCGTCGGCTTCCTGCTCTCCGGGCCGGTGGCCGGTCGGCTCGCCGACCGCTACGGCGCGCGCCCGTTCGCCACCATCGGCCTGGTGACCACGGCCGTCGCGTTCCTGCTGTTCAACGTGATCCCGATCGACTTCAACTACGTGGCGTTCGCGGCCATCCTGTTGCTGATGGGCCTGTCCATGGGCCTGTTCGCCGCGCCGAACACCACGGCCGTGATGAACACGTTGCCACCGAACCAGCGCGGCGCCGGTGCCGGAATGCTCAACACGTTCCAGAACTCGGCGAGCGTGCTGTCCATCGGCGTGTTCTTCACCGTCATCGTCCTGGGCCTGGCCTCCAGCCTGCCGGACGCGATGTTCTCCGGCCTCACCGCCCAGGGCGTCGACCCGTCGAAGGCCCACGAGCTGGCGAACCTGCCACCGATCGGCAGCCTGTTCTCCGCCTTCCTCGGCATCAACCCGACCGAGCAGCTCCTCGGCCCGGACACGTTGAACTCCCTCGACCCGAGCAAGGCCCACTTCCTCACCGGGCACACGTTCTTCCCGAACCTCATCGCCGGTCCGTTCGGCGACGGCCTGCACCTCGCCTTCTACTTCGCCGCCATCGCCTGCGCGCTCGGCGCGGTGCTGTCCTGGCTGCGCGGCAAGGGCGCCCCGCACGTGCGCCACTCGCTGATCGAGGACGCCGGCGAGGGCCTGGCCGGCGTCGGCGACGTCGCGGCGATGGAGGACGGCGCGGGCAGCGCACTGCCTGCGGACGGCGGCACGCTGGCCGCCGAACGGTAGGGCCGCGGAACAAGGACGGCCCTGACTCGGCACATCCCAGCCCAGAGAGGTCCTGACAGGCGATGGGCGACACCGTCGACGGCGAGGAGGCGCCACCCGGCCGCGGCGCGGACGTGAGAAACAATCGTGGGGTGCGTGACAAGGACCAGATGAAGAAGGCGGCGCGCGAGCTGTGCGGCATCGGGCAGGCCGCGCAGGAGCTCGGAGTCTCGGTGCGGGCGCTGCGGTACTACCAGGAGGTGGGGCTGCTCACCCCGTCGGGGCGGACCTCCGGCGGCAACCGGCTCTACGCCGACTCCGACCTGGCCCGCGTCCGCCGGATCCGGGAGCTGCAGACCCTGCTTGGTTTCAACCTGGACGAGATCGGGACCATCCTCGCCTACGAGGACCGGCTCGCCCAGGTACGGGTGGAGTTCCACGCCGCCTCCGACGACGGCGACCGGCTGCGGCTGTTGTCCGAGGGTGAGACCGCGTATGTCAAGCTCCGCGCGGAGATCGACGAGAAGATCAGCCGGCTGGCGGCCTTCCGTGACGAGATCGACGAGCGGCTCGAACGGATGAACCGGTTCCGCGACGGCGCCGTCGCCCGCTCGTCCTGACCGCGCCCTGGCCGCGCCGTCACGGGCCACCCGACGGGGAGGCGGCCGTCGACGGGGAGGCGGCCGTCGACGGGGGATCAGCCGTCGACGGGGGATCAGCCGCCCGGTGGGCCTCGGCGCAGCCGGCCCGCCGGGCGGGGCAGCTCGGCGGCCAGCAGGGCCACGTCGTCGTTCAGGGTCGAGCGGGTCCACGCCCGCACATGGTCGACCAGGTCGGCGACGGACTCCTCCAGTGTGCCGCGGGACAGCGCGGCCTGTACCGCGGGCAGCAGCGGGAAGAACCGGCCGGTCGTGGGGTCGCGGGCCTCGGTGACGCCGTCGGTGTAGAGCAGCAGGCGATCCCCGGGCAGCAGCATGACCTCGATCGTGTTCTCGGCGATGCCCCCGCCGCCCCCGTCGGCGCCCGTAGGGCCGCTGAGCAGGCCCAACGGCGGCAGCCGGATCGGGACGCAGAGCAGGCTCGCCCGCCCGGCACGCACCAGCACCGGGTCGGGATGGCCCGCGTTGGCCAGCCACAGCCGCTGGCCGTCGATCTGCCCGACCACCGCGGTGACGAAGTCGTCGAGCCCGCAGACCTCGGCGACCTCGTCGTTCAGACCGGCCAGCACCGCGGGCAGGTCGTCCGCGGATCGGCTGACGATCCGGAAGCAGCCCAGCACCCGGCTGGCGATGCGCACCGCGTCGAGGCCCTTGCCGCGCACGTCGCCGACGAGCAGCCGGGTGCCCCACGCGGTGTCGACGACCTCGTACAGATCCCCGCCGATGCGCGCCTCGGCCGCGGCGCTCTCGTAGCGCACCGCGAAGCGCAGGTCCCCCGACGAGCGCGGCACCGCGGCGAGGATCGACTGCTGGGCCACCTCCGCCACCCGGGTGACGTTCTGCAGCTTCGTCTCCCGTCGGGTGTTGTACCGGCTGACCAGCACCGCCAGCACGCCGCCCACGGCGACCCCGCCGAGGCGCACCATCTGGGCGGTCGGGCCGCCATCGTTCTGACCGAACAGATGATCGTAAATGCCGAGCATGACTCCCACGCCGATGGCCAGCACCCCGTACAGCGCGGTCAGCCGAGGGCCACCGAACGTGGCGGCAAGCATCGGGCTCAGCACCGCCAGCTCCAGGACTGTCCACTCCCGGTTGCTCAGTTCCAACGCGGCGACCCCGGCCAGCATGAGCAGTGGCAGCAGCGCGGCGAACCAGCGCCCCGCCCTGGAGGACAGCGCCGTCAACGGGGGGCACCGCCGGACCGGGGGACGGGCCGCAGCCAACCTGGGCCGAGCCGGTGAGGGGGCCACGTGCCGCGGTCGAGCCTCATGCTGCCTCAACTACCCCCTCGCCGTGGGGCTGAAGCAGAATCCCAGCTCAGCCGGGGTGAACGCGGCGAGCGGGGGCGGTCAGGGCTGGCCGGGGCGCAGCGCCACGAACAGCCCCTCGGCGTCCGCGGTGATCTCGCCCTCGGGATCGCGGATCGTCCCGACGAGGTAGCGCTTGCGGCCTTCCTCCCGGTCGAAGTGGGCCTCCACCCGCAACTCCGGGCCGACGGGGGTGATCTTGCGGTAGTTCACGTGCAGGTAGGCCGTCCGGGAGGGGCTACGGCCGCCGGTGTTCGCCAGCCGGCCCAGCACCTCGTCGAACAGCAGCGGAAGGCTGCCGCCGTGCGCTGCGCCGTTGCCGCCCAGGTAGAAGCGTCCGAACACGACCCGGCCCGAAACCCGGTCGTTGCCCTCGACGTCGACGTGGAAGGCCGGTGCCAGCGCCTGCGCCCGGCCCGGAAGGCCTCTCATCTGGCCGGTGAGCTGCTCGGACTCGCCCACGGTGAACGGGCTGAGCAACCGGGTGATCTCCTCGAGGTTCTCCCGGGCCTTGCGGGCGACGTCCTCCGGCGGCCGGGCGCCGGTGATCGTCTCCTGCGCCGCGCGCAGTGCCTCGATCAGGCCGACGAACTCGGGGTGCTCCGCGGGCGGCACGTCATGGCCCCACGCGTGTCTCGCCCTTGCCACCGTTTCCTCCACTCCTCGAGCCGCCCGCGAAGGCTCGCTCACTGTCGGTGTCGGTGTCCCGTCCGGCCTGCCCGGCCGCGAGGGCGATCAGGGCTGGCCGGGGCGCAACGCGACGAACAGTCCCTCGGCATCGACGGTGAGGTCGCCCTCGGGGTCGTGGATCGTCCCGACCACGAAGCGCTTGCGGCCCTCCACCCGGTCGACGTGGGCCTCGACACGCAGCTCCTGCCCGACCGGGGTGATCTTGCGGTAGTTGACGTGCAGGTAGGCGGTGCGGGAGGTGCCTCGCCCGCCGTCGTTCGCCAGCCGGCCCAGCACGTCGTCGAAGAACAGCGGGATGCTGCCGCCGTGCGCGGCGCCGTTGCCGCCCAGGTAGTAACGCCCGAGTACCAGCCGGCCCCGCACGTGCTCGGTGCTGCTCTCGTCGACGTGGAGAACCGGCGCGAGCGCCTGGGCGTGGCCGGGCTCGGTGATCAGGTAGCCGGCGAGCTGCTCGGCCTCGCTCACCGTGAACGGCGCGAGCAACCGGGTCACCTCCTCCAGCCCCTCCCGGGCCTTGCGGGCGACGTCCTCGGGCGGGCTGGCGCCGGTGATCGTGTCCTGGGCCGCGCGCAGCGCCTCGACGAGGTCGACGAACTCGCGGTGCTCCGCGGCCGACTTCACCGCGCTGCCGGCATCTCTCCCGTCCGCCACCGTGTTCCTCCCGTCGTCGGGCCGCGCACCCCGCAGCACGACCGTCTGTTCCACCTTTGCCTGCCAGGACGCCCGATGCGCGCACTCGGGGCGAGATGTCCGGCACAGCACGGCCACGGAAGACCGGCCGGGCCCTTCGGGCGCATTCCGCCTGGGTCGAGCCCGTTTCGGGCGAACGAACGTTAGAGTGCCGCTTGTGTCGCGTCGCACACGACCGGCGGTGCCGTCGGGCCGCGGGGTGCGGGCGCCGCGGCCCGCGTCGGCGGGATCCGCGCACGTCAGATCGTTCTGTCCTGGGGGTGGCTGGAATGATGCCTGAATCCGGTGGTTCACCGGGAGTTCCGCGGGCCGCGGGGTACAACCCGGCCCTCGACGGCCTGCGGGCGCTCGCCGTCCTCGCGGTGCTCGGCTTCCACATGAGCGTCCTGTCCGGCGGGTTTCTCGGCGTCGACGTGTTCCTCGTGCTCAGCGGCTTCCTGATCACGGGGCTGCTGCTGGCCGAGCGGGACCGCACGGGCAGCGTCTCCCTGGCCCGGTTCTACGTGCGGCGTGCCTTCCGGCTGCTGCCGGCGTTCGGCGTCTTCGTCGCGGTCGGCGCGGTGCTCGTCGTCGCGGTGAAGAGCCGGGCCGACCAGTGGGACTTCCTGGACAACGCGGTCAGCTCGCTGCTCTACGTCAACAACTACTACCGGGTGTTCCGGCCGGACTCCGGCGGCGCCTGGTTCGGCCACACCTGGTCGCTGTCGCTGGAGGAGCAGTTCTACCTGATCTGGCCGGCGGTGCTGGTCCTGCTGTGCCGGCGCCCGGCGGCCCGGCGGCGGCTGCCGGCGATCCTCACCGCCGCGGCGGTCGCCGTGTTCGTCTGGCGGGAGATCCTCATCGCCGCCGGGGTGAGCGACGCCCGGATCTACTTCGGCCTGGACACCCGCGCCGACGCGTTGCTCGTCGGGGCCGCCCTCGCCGCCTGGGGGTGGGTCGGGCCGCGGTTGCCGGGGCCGGCGGACCCGGGCGGGGCCCGGCTGCACGGTTTCGCCGGCGCGGTGCGGCTGGCCGATCTCGCGGCGCGCCTGCGCGGCGCCTCCGGGGTGATTCTGCCGGTCGCCGGGCCGGTGGCGCTGGCGGCGCTGGTGGGGCTCGCCTTCGTCGCTCCCGAGCCGGGGCACGGGATCACCGCGTTGGACCTGGGCGGCTTCACCGGTGTCGCGCTGCTCGCCGGGGTGGTCGTGGTGTCCCTCGACCGGTGCCGGCAGGCCCCGCTCGCGGTCGTGCTCGGCAGTGCGCCGATGGCCTGGTTCGGCCGCATCTCCTACGGGTTCTACCTCTGGCACTTCCCGGTCGCCGGCACCGTCCGCGACCGCCTCGGCGACCGCGTCGACACGCCGGCCCAGGTGCTGATCGCCATCGCGCTGAGCACCGCGCTCGCCGCCGGCTCCCACTATCTGGTCGAACGGCCGGCGCAGCGGCGGCGGCCGCGCTGGGCGGCGAGCCCCGTGGTCCCCGCCCAGCGTCGCCCCGACCAGGCCGTCCCCGCCGCCGGGCCGGTGGCCTAGCCACCCGCCCCGGCGGGCGGTAGGGCGATCTACTTCGGCGCCATCCGGATCGCGCCGTCGAGGCGGATCGTCTCGCCGTTGAGCATCGGGTTGGCGATGATCTGGGTGGCGAGCAGGCCGTACTCGTCGGGGGAGCCCAGCCGGGAGGGGTGCGGCACCTGCTGGCCGAGGGAGATGCGGGCCGGCTCCGGCAGGGAGGCGAGCAGCGGGGTGTCGAACAGGCCGGGGGCGATCGTGACCACGCGGATCTTCAGGTTGGCCAGGTCGCGGGCGATCGGCAGGGTCATGCCGACGATGCCGCCCTTGGAGGCGGAGTAGGCCGCCTGGCCGATCTGACCCTCGAACGCCGCCACCGACGCGGTGTTGATGATGACGCCGCGCTCGCCCTCGATCTCCTCGACCTGGCTGATCCGCTCCGCCGCGAGCCGGATGACGTTGAACGAGCCGATCAGGTTGACCCGCACCACCCGCTCGAAGAGGTCGAGCGGGAACGGCCCCTGCTTGCCCAGCGTCTTCGCGGCGTTGCCGATGCCCGCGCAGTTGACGGCGATCCGCAGCGGGCCGAGCTCGGCGGCCGCGTCCAACGCGGCGGTGACGTCCTCGGGCGAGGTGACGTCACCGGGGCTGAAGCGCACGGCGCTGCCGAGCTTCTCCGCGACCGCGGCACCGTTGGAGCTCGGGAGATCGAGCAGGACGACGCTCGCGCCGGCGTCGACGAGCCGGGTGGCGGTGGCGAGGCCGAGGCCGGACGCCCCGCCGGTCACCACTGCGACTGAATCCGCGATCTGCACGTGAGTTCCTCTCGGAAGGACGGTGGCTCGGCGCCGGCCGGGCCACGGGTGCGTCGGCCCGGCCGTCGGCAGGCGGGGCCCGCGACGAAGGGACCGATTAATAGTGTAAACAGTAAAATGTATTGCCGTGCCTGTCGTCGCCCCGGGACGGCGGGGCGGAGCGGTGCGGGGTCGTGCGGGTTGACAGGCCGGAATCCGCGTTCTGATAGTTAACTTAGTGCTCTAATGGCGGGGTGTGCACCTGGTTGCCGATCCGTCGCGGCGCGCCGCGACGGATCGTCCCCCGGCCGCGGCGGCACCCGCCGGCACGCCGTCCCGGACGGGCCGCGCGGGCTGGCGAACGAACCGTCGACCACCTGACGTACGGTCCCACATCGCCCCGTTTGGTGCCGCTGTCGGGCGAACGGCCCCGGGACCCGCAGCCATCCCGCCAGCGAGAGGCTCGTGATCGAGACATGGCCCACCGCACCCTCGACGACACCACGACCGGCACGTTCCGCCTGGCCGGCCACACCGTGCGCCGCCTCGGCTTCGGCGCCATGCGGATCTCCGGCGCCCGCAACGCCGAGGGGGTCCGCGACCGCGCGCAGGCCGTCGCGCTCACCCGCCGGGTGTACGAGCGCGGCGTCAACCTGATCGACACCGCGAACATCTACGGGTACGGCGAGTCCGAGGAGATCATCGCCGAGGCGCTGTACCCGTACCCCGACGACCTGCTCATCACCACGAAGGCGGGCTTCCGGCCGGGAAAGATCGCCCCGGGAGCGACGAGCCTGCCGCCGCTGGGCCGCCCCGAGCACATCCGGGCCGAGTGCGAGAAGAGCCTGCGCCGGCTGCGGGTCGAGGCCATCGATCTTTATCAGGTGCACGTGCCCGACCCCCAGGTGCCCTACGAGGACACCGTCGGTGCCTTCCTCGACCTTCAGCGGGAGGGCAAGGTCCGCCACATCGGCGTGTCGAACGTGACACCCGAGCAGCTCGCGCTCGCCCGCTCGCTCGGCGAGGTGGTCAGCGTGCAGAACCGGTACAACGCCGGAGACCGGACGGCGGAGGCGGTGCTGGCCGTCTGCGAGCGCGACGGGCTCGCCTTCCTGCCGTGGGCACCGGTGCTGGTCGGCGAGCGCCTCGGCGCGGTACTCGACGCCATCGCCGCCGCCCGTGAGGCGGACGCCGCGCAGGTCGCGCTCGCCTGGCTGCTGCGGCGCTCCCCGGTGCTGCTGCCCATTCCCGGCACGTCGAAGGTCCGTCATCTCGACGCCAACGTCGACGCCGCCTGGGTCGCGCTCACCGACGACGAGGTGGCCGCGATCGGCGCCGCGAGCTCCGCCCCCGCCCAGGCCAGGGCCGGGGGCGGCGGCCCGGTGGTAGGTGGGAGCCGGTGAGTGGCCCGGCCGCGGACCGGCCCGAGCCGCCGCTGGTGGACCGGCCCGAGCCTTTGCTGGTGGACCGGTCCGGGCCGCTGCTGGTGGAGCGGCGTGGTCCGGTGCTGCTGCTGACGCTGCACCGCCCGGCCGTGCGCAACGCGCTGAACGTCGCGACCCGGCAGGCGTTGATGGCGGCACTGACCGAGGCCGAGGGGGACGACGCGGTGGTCGCGGTGGTGCTGACCGGCACCGATCCCGCGTTCACCGGGGGGGTCGACCTGACCGAGGCGCTCGGCCCCGGCCCGAAGCCGCGCGGGGTGCGTTCGCTCAACCCGGCGGCGACCCTGCGGGCGATGACGAAGCCGGTGGTCGCCGCGGTGAACGGCACGTGCGTTACCGGCGGCTTGGAGGTGCTGCTGAGCTGCTCGTTCGCGGTGGCCTCCGAGCGGGCCCGTTTCGCCGACACGCATGCCCGGGTCGGCCTGGTGCCCGGCTGGGGGCTCAGCGCCCTGCTGCCGCGGGCGGTCGGAACGCGCTGGGCGCGCCGGCTCACCGCGACCGGCGAGCAGATCGACGCCGCCACGGCGCTGCGCATCGGCCTGGTTACCGAGGTGGTGGCGCACAAGGCGGTGGTGACGCGGGCGGTGGAGCTCGCGGCGGCAACCGCGCGGACGAGCCGGCGCGCGCTGGCCGCCGCCTGGGAGCTGTACGCCGAGGGCGAGGGCAGGTCGCTGGCCGACGCGCTGGCCCGCGAGGCGGGCACGGCCCGGCACTGGCGGGTCGATCCGCAGGAGGCCCAGGACCGGTTCACCGCCGTGATCGACACCGCCAGGCCTGCCGGTACCGCCCGCCCGCCCGCTTGAGGGCGGACCGTCTGAGCGTGGACCGTCGAGGGTGGACCGCGGCGCCCCCGGCCGGGCGCCGCGGTGCGGTTCCTACTGGTGGGCGTGCGGGTTGGGTGCGAGCTGACCGCGGGCGAGCCGGCCCAGGAATTCAGTGTTGTCGTAGAAGTGCTGGGTATCGGTGAGGCGCAGGTCGTCGGTCACGTGGGCGACCGTCACGCCGTACATCTCGATGCGCTCGCCGGTGGGCTCGACTCCCTTGTAGGGACCGCTGAAGGTGCCCCAGTGCCGCCACTTGAAAGTGATCACGGGCGGCGGCGAGTAGACCTCCAGGACCTCCCAGAAGAAGCCCCCGGGGAATGCCTCGTGGAACACGTCGTGCGACGACTCGAAGGATTCCTCGGTGGCCGAGTAGTACGGGTTCTCCCCGATCAGGACGTTGTAGCTGCCCCGCTCGGCCAGCTCGGCGCTGCCCACCCCGGGTCCGCCGTTGACGCTGACCCTGACCTTGTCGGCGACCATGCTGACCCACTCGGACGGGTTCTTCTTGTGGGACAGCTCCATCTCGAAGACCTGGACGACCCGCTCCACGATGTCGGCGAGTGAACCGGGCTCGTGGTGCACGGAGCGTTCCGCCGGCATGGTCTGGTGGGACAGGTGGTAATCCGGGGGCTCTCCGTCACGCCAGGTCACGCCCTGTGATGCGGCGATCACCGCATCTCGACCCTGCACGTGCAGCGGCTGAGCTGCCGCGGCGTTGTCGGTCACGCCGTCGTCCTCCGATTGTCGGAAACGCGGAATCATGGGATCTGCGGCCGCGCAGACGTCTCGCGGCCACTTTGCGGAGGGGATTGCGGCCGGTAATCACCCCGGCCCGAGTGTCGATGACTGATCGACATGAACATCCTACATTTGTGGCGGGCCGGCCAGTAATAGGGGCGAAAGTCCGACCGGGGGCAGCTACCCGCGGTAATCCAGGTGCGAGCTAGCATCGGCGCGCTTCGCCGGTCGATTCACCGAGGGCCGCTCTTCAAGCCTGGCATATACCCTGCTCAGGCGGTTATGTCGCCATCCGCGGACGGCGCGCCGGCGTTCGGCGGGCGGCGCGCGGCCGTGCCGACACAGAACCAGATGGACACCGCGCGTGTCGAAGGTCGCCCGCGACGGCACCTTCGTCCTACCCGCGAATCAGGTAAAGCGGTGTGGTCGCGGGCGTCGCGGAGGGCCAGCCGGCCCCCCGCCGGGAGGCGGCCCGGCCTGCCCTGGCTGAGCGGTATGGCCTGCCCCGGTCGGGTGGTCCGGCCTGCCCCGGTCGGGTGGTCCGTCCTGGCCGGAGGGCGTATCCACCTCCGACCAGGGGGGCGTGCGGACTGCCCCGGCCCGAGCTCCAACTCTGGCGATCATGACGTTCGGTGGAGTCGTGCCGTCGGGCGGGGATGACGACCCGCCTCCAGGCGGTGGCAGCCGTCATCGAATACCTAGTAAACTATGTCGGCGGGGTAGGGGTGTGAGTTCTCCGGGTGTGGCGGCTGTGGCCGGTCCACCGGTGGCGCCGCGCGGCTCCCGGTTGGAGGCACCGCCTGGAATCGTCCGGGTGCTGTCGGTATCGATCGGCGTGGTTGGCCGTGGGTGCGCGCGTCGCACGGCGGATCGGCGTCGTCAAAGAGCACTTGGTGAACTACGTCGGCAGGTCATCTGGCGGCCCCTGGCGGCATGATGAGACGGGCGCGGCGGTCGTCGACAGGCCCCGCCATCAGGAGGAGAGCGGATGAAGATCGACGCAAACCTGTCGGACGACCTCGCGGCGACGCCGGCGGGCGCGGCGCGTATCGAGAAGGAGGGCTACGCGGGCATCTGGGTGGGGGAGACCCGCCACGACCCGTTCCTGCAGACGCTGCAGGCGACCAACGCGACCTCGACCGCGAGCGTCGGCACGTCGATCGCGATCGCCTTCGCGCGGACCCCGATGACGCTGGCCTACCTCGGCTACGACCTGGCCCAGTACAGCGAGGGCCGGTTCATCCTGGGCCTGGGCTCGCAGATCAAGCCGCACATCGAGAAGCGGTTCTCGATGACCTGGTCGCACCCGGCCGCCCGGATGCGCGAGCTGGTCCTGGCCACCCGGGCGATCTGGGACTCCTGGCAGAACGGCACCAAGCTCGCCTTCCGCGGCGACTTCTACACCCACACCCTCATGACGCCGTTCTTCGCGCCGTCGCCGCACTCCTACGGCCCACCGCCGGTGTACCTCGCCGGCGTCGGCGAGGGGATGACCGAGGTGGCCGGCGAGGTGGCCGACGGCTTCTTCGTCCACCCGTTCAGCACGAAGAAGTACCTCGAGGAGGTCACCCTCCCGGCGCTGCTGCGCGGGCGGGCGAAGGCCGGCAGGGCCGATCTGGACGGCTTCGCGATCGCCGGGCCGTCGTTCGTGACGGTCGGGCGCACCGAGGAGGAGTTGGCGGCGGCGGTCTTCGGGACCAAGAAGCAGATCGCCTTCTACGCCTCCACCCCGGCCTACAAGGCCGTCCTCGACGTGCACGGCTGGGGCGACCTGCAGCCGGAGCTCACCAACCTGTCCAAGCGCGGCGAGTGGGACGGCATGGCCGACCTCATCAGCGACGAAATCCTGCACACGTTCTCGGTCGTCGGGACGCCGGAGGAGGTCGGCAAGGGCCTCATCGCGAAGATCAGCGGCATCTACACCCGGACGGCCTTCTACGACACCTGGAAGGCCGACCCGGCGGTGTGGCCCCTGCTGCTCGACGCGACGCGATGACCCGTCCCACCGCGACCGCTCGTCCCACCGCGACCGCCGGTCCCGTTCCGACGGACCGTCCCGCGGCGGCGGGCCCGAGCCCCGAGCCGGCGGACGTCGCCTCGTTCGACCTGCGGGGCCAGGTCTCGCTCGTCACCGGGGGCAACGGCGGGATCGGCCTGGGCATCGCCGAGGCGCTGGCCGCCGCCGGGGCGGACGTCGTCATCCTCGGCACGAACGAGCGTAAGAACGCCGCCGCGGAGCAGACCCTCGCCGCGCACGGCGGCAAGGTGCTCGCGCTGCGCTGCGACGTCGGGAACGAGGCGCAGGTCATCGACGCGTTCGAGCAGGCGGTCGGTGTGTTCGGGCGGATCGACTCCTGCTTCGCGAACGCCGGCATCGGCGGGGAGCCGATGCGCTTCACCGACCTGACTCTCGACCAGTGGCACCAGGTGCTGCGGATCAACCTGGACGGGGTGTTCCTCACCTTCCGCACCGCGGCCCGGCACATGGTCGCCGCCGGCGCGGGAGGCAGCCTCGTCGCGGTGTCGAGCATCATCGGGACCAACCGTGGCTTCGCCCGGACCCAGGCGTACGGCACCGCGAAGGCGGCGCTGTCCGGCCTGGTCCGCAGCTGCGCGGTGGAGCTGAGCCGCGACGGCATCCGGGTCAACGCGATCCTGCCCGGCTACATCCGCACCGCGCTGGCCGACGACCTGCTCGACGACGAGAAGTTCGCCGCCCGCTCGCTGCCGCGGCTGCTGGGCCGGCGCTGGGGCACCCCCGCGGACCTGGGCGGCATCGCCGTCTACCTGGCCTCGGCGGCGTCCCGGTACCAGACCGGCGAGCAGATCGTCGTCGACGGCGGCTACGTCCTGTCCTGACCCGCCGGGGCCCCACCGGGCCTCGACCCCATCCGCCCCCACGGCACCTCTGCGCCGCGGGGGCGGGTGGCCCGGGGACGCGGCCGCCGGCGTCGGCCACCTCACGGCAGGCGGTCGTGGTGCCCGCGCGCCGCGCCCCCGGAGTCGGTCGACCGTGGCCCCGTTCGGGCCGGCCACCACGGTCGATGGGGCCGTGCGGCCCTCGGTGTTGCTCGCGAAGTTAGTATACTTAGTTTACTCTTATCGAGATCAGGGTTCGGGGACCCGAGGGCAGGCCGTCGTCGGAGCGCCGAAGAGCTGTGCCGCACAGATGAGGAGTCCGCCGTGGGCCACCGCTGCTTCGAGGTCGAC
The DNA here is from genome assembly GCF_000058485.1 of Frankia alni ACN14a. Taxonomy (NCBI): domain Bacteria; kingdom Bacillati; phylum Actinomycetota; class Actinomycetes; order Frankiales; family Frankiaceae; genus Frankia; species Frankia alni. Next base: position 5,169,944 of record NC_008278.1, on the reverse strand, counting down.
GTCATCGGCCGGGTCGCGCAGCTGGTGCTCAACCGGCCGGCCGCGCTCAACACGCTGCTGCCGGAGTTCTGGCGGGAGTTTCCCGACGCCGTCGGCCGGCTCAGCGACGCCGGTGACGTGCGGGCGCTGATCATCTCCTCGACCGGCCGACACTTCTGCGCCGGGATGGACCTGTCCGCGTTCGAGCACAGCGACCTGCTGTCCGGCGGCGACCCGGCGCGTGCCAACGCCGGCCGCAAGCGGCTCATCGCCCGCATGCAGGACGCCTTCACCGCGCTGGAGCGGGCCCGGATGCCGGTGCTCGCGGCCGTGCAGGGCGGCTGCCTCGGCGGCGGCCTCGATCTGATCACCGCCTGCGACCTGCGGTACGCCACCGCCGACGCCTTCTTCGTCGTCCAGGAGACCAACATCGGGATCACCGCGGACCTGGGCACCCTGCAGCGCCTGCCGACGCTCATCCCGGCCGGGGTGGCCCGGGAGCTGGCCTACACCGGACGGCGCCTGCCGGCCGCGCGGGCCCGCGAGCTCGGCCTCGTCAACGAGGTGTTCGACGACCACGACGCGCTGCTCGCGGGGGTCCGCGAGATCGCCGCCGAGATCGCCGCGCGCAGCCCGCTGGCGGTCTGGGGCAGCAAGGAGAGCCTGCTCTACGCCCGCGACCACGACGTCGCCGCCGGGCTCGACCAGATCGCGACCTGGCAGACGGGAGCCTTCCAGGCCGAGGAGGTCGCCGAGGCGATGCGCGGGCGCGCGGGCGGGCACGCCCCCGACTACCCGGACCTGCCGGCGGTCCCACCGCTCTGACCGGCGCCCCACCGCTCTGACGACCGGCGCCCACCGCTCTGACCGGCGCCCGCCGCCCGACAGCCGAACCCTTCCGAACGAGGAGCCGTCATGGTCGACGCCGATCCCGGCACCGGTGAACTCCTGGTCGAGCGGGTGGACGGGGTCGCCGTCCTCACCCTGCACCGGCCGAAGGCACGCAACGCCCTGACCGCCCGGCTGATCCGGACCCTGCGGGCGGCGCTCGCCGCGGCGGACGCCGACGACGCCGTCGACGTCGTCGTCCTCACCGGCGCCGACCCGGCGTTCTGCGCCGGCCTCGACCTCGGCGAGGTGGCCGGCAGCGGCGAGAACCTGCGCCTGGCCCAGACCCGTCCGGGCGACGCCGGCCCGCCGCCCGGTCTGCCCTGGGAGCCGACCGGCAAGCCGCTGATCGGCGCGATCAACGGTCCGGCGATCACCGGCGGCTTCGAGCTGGCGCTGCACTGCGACATCCTCATCGCCTCGCAGCGGGCGGCGTTCGCCGACACCCACACCCGGGTCGGCGTCCTGCCGAGCTGGGGAATGAGTGTCCTGCTTCCGCGGGCGGTCGGCGAGCGCCGGGCGCTGCGGATGAGCCTGTCCGGTGAGTTCCTCGACCCGGTGGCCGCCCGGGACGCGGGTCTGGTCAGCGAGGTCGTCCCGCACGACGACCTGCTGCCCGCCGCCCACCGCCTCGCCCAGCGCATCCGCGCGTCGGACCCGGCGACGCGGGTGGCGTTCCTCGCCTCCGCGCGGGCGATCGCGGCGCAGGGCACCGCCGACGCGCTGGCCGCCGAGTCGCGCGCCGCCGCCGCCTGGCTGGAACGCGGCTTCGACGCCGGCGGCGTCGCCGGCCGCCGCGCGGGCATCGTCGCCGGGAACCGAGGCCAGCTCACCGCCGCGCCCGCCGCGCCCGCCGCGCCCGCCGCCTCCGGCTCGGGGGACGCGGGGTGACCGGCGTCGACCCGCGGTTCCGACCGCCCGAGACGACGATCGCCCAGCCCTGGGACCGGGTCGCCGCCGAGCTGGCCCGTCACGGGCTGCACCTGGACACCGACGTCGCTCCCCGCCAGTTCGCCGGTGGCCTGGCGAACCTCAACTATCTGGTGTCCGTGAACGGCAGCCCCGCCGTGCTGCGCCGCCCGCCGCCCGGGCCGTCGGCGGAGGGCGCCAACGACATGGCGCGCGAGTGGCGGGTGCTGCGCCAGCTCGGCGCGGGCTACCCGCTCGCCCCGCGCGGGGTGCACTTCTGCACCGACACCGACGTTCTCGGCGCCCAGTTCCAGGTGCTGGAGTACCGCGACGGCGTCACCGTCGGCGCCACCGTGCCGCCCGCGCTCGCCGCGGCCGAGCCCGCCGGTGCCGACTCGGTTCCCGGGCGGCTGACCGCGACCCTGCTGGCGGCGATGGCAGCCCTGCACGCCCTGGACCCGGCGTCGGTCGGGCTCGGGGATCTCGGCCGGCCCGAGGGGTTCCTCGGCCGGCAGGTGGAGGGCTGGGCTCGCCGGGCCGCCGCGGTGTACCCCGACGGGCCGCCGGCCGCCGCCAGGGCGGTGATCGGCTGGCTGCGCGCCGCCGTCGTCGACGTGCCGGCGGGCGAGGCGCGCCTGATCCACGGCGACCTCAAGTTCGACAACATGCTCGTCGCCCCGGGGACCCTCGCCCCGGTCGCCGTCCTCGACTGGGACATGACGACCCGCGGCGACCCCCTGTTCGACCTGGCGGTGCTGCTGTCCTACTGGATCGAGCCGGACGACCCGCCGGCGCTGCACGAGCTGCGCCAGGTGCCCTCGCTCGAACCCGGCTTCCCGCGGCGCGAGCAGGTCGCCGCGGGCTACTTCGCCGCGGCGGGCCGCCCGCCGGCCGAGCTGGGCTTCCATCTGGCGCTGGCCCGGTTACGGCTGGCGATCGCCTGGATGCAGCTGTACCGGCGCTTCGCCGGCGATCCGGTGGCCGGCCCCCGCTACGCCGGGTTCGCGCGGATCGCCGACGCCGTGCTCGGCTGGACGGCGGACCTCACCGCCGCCCGCCCCTGACCGCATTCCGACGAGACTGCAGGGAAAATCATGATCGATTTCAGTCTTCCGCAGGAGCTGGTGGATCTTCGGGAGCGGGTGCGGTCGTTCGTCGAGAACGAGATCGTCCCGTTCGAGCGCGACCCGCGGCTGACCGCGCACGGCCCCACCGACGAGCTGCGCCAGGACCTCGTCGGCCTGGCGCGTAAGGCCGGCCTGCTGACCATCCAGGCGCCGAGGAGGTTCGGCGGCCGGGAGCTCACCCACATCGAGCAGGCGGTGGTCTACGAGGCGGCCGGCTGGTCGACGCTCGGGCCGGTGGCGATGAACTGCGCCGCGCCGGACGAGGCGAACATGGGGCTGCTGGCGAAGATCGCCGACCCGGAGCAGCAGGAGGAGTTCCTGCGGCCGGTCATTGAGGGCGGGGCGCGCTCGGTGTTCGCGATGACCGAGCCGGGCGGCGCCGGCTCCGACCCGAACCAGCTGCTCACCGAGGCCGTCCGCGACGGCGACGACTTCGTGGTCAACGGGCGCAAGTGGCTGATCACCGGGGCGAACGGCGCGCTGACCTGGATCATCATGGCCCGGCTGGCCCCCGGCGCCGACGGGCTGGGCGGCCCGACGCTGTTCCTCACCCGGGGCGACACACCCGGCATCGAGGTGGAGCGGGTCATGAACACCATGGACCGCAACTACGTCGAGGGTCACGGCGTGGTGACCTTCCGCGACCTGCGCCTGCCCGCCTCGGCGGTGCTCGGCACGCCCGGCGACGCCTTCCGCTACGCCCAGCTGCGGCTCACCCCGGCCCGGCTGACCCACTGCATGCGCTGGCTGGGCGCGGCCGACCGGGCGCACAGCATCGCCGTCGAGCACGCCCGCACCCGCACGGCGTTCGGTCGCCCGATCGGGGAGCACCAGGGCGTCGGCTTCCAGCTCGCCGACAACGAGATCGCACTGGACAACTGCCGGCTGGCGATCTGGCACGCCTGCTGGCTGCTCGACCGGGGGGAACAGGGCAGGCACGAGGCGTCGAAGGTCAAGTGCTACGTGTCCGAGGAGCTGTTCCGCGTCGCCGACCGCTGCGTGCAGGTCCTCGGCGGCATCGGGGTGACCGACGAGACCGTCGTCGAGATGATCTTCCGGGACATTCGGGCGTTCCGCCTCTACGACGGCCCGACCGAGGTGCACAAGCACGCCGTCGCCCGGCGCCTGCTGCGGGCGCGGACCACCACCCCGGCCGTCCCGGCGCCGGCGGCCTCCGGCATCCCCACCCCCGGCTGACCAGGCACCACGCGGCCGGGAACGGCATGATCCGAGCCAGGGACCTGTTTTACCCCGAAGCCGCGATCCACCCGGAAGTACTGACCCGCCCGGAAGCCGTGATCCACCCCGAAGGAGCGATGATGCCCGACCCCTCGACCCCCTCTCCCGCGGCCGCGTACGGCCCGTTGCACGGCGTGCGGGTCATCGAGTTGGCCGGCATCGGGCCGGCGCCGTTCGCGGCCACGCTGCTCACCGAGCTCGGCGCGGACGTCATCCGGGTGGACAAGCCGGCCACCGTGGGCACGCAGCCCGACTGGCTGACCCGTGGTCGACCGTCCGTCGCGCTCGACCTGAAGAACCCCGACGAGCACGCCGGTCTGCTGGACCTGATCGACGCCGCCCACGTGTTCATCGAGGGCTACCGGCCGGGGGTCACCGAGCGGCTCGGCCTCGGGCCCGACGCGCTGCTCGCCCGCAACCCCGCACTGGTCTACGGCCGGATGACCGGGTGGGGCCAGGAGGGTCCCTGGTCGCGCTCCGCCGGCCACGACATCAACTACGTCGCGATCACCGGGGCGCTGGGCGCGATCGGCCGGGCGGGCGGGCCGCCGCAGGTGCCGCTGAACCTGGTCGGCGACTTCGGCGGCGGCGCGCTGTACCTCGTCGTCGGCATCCTCGCCGCGCTGCACGAGGCCCGCGGCTCCGGCCGGGGGCAGGTCGTCGACTGCGCCATCGTCGACGGGGTGGCGTCGCTGTCGGCGATGATGTGGTCGATGATCTCCCGCAAGGAGTGGGGCGAGCCGCGGGGCACGAACATGCTGGACACCGGCCGACCCTGGTACGACGTCTACGAGACCGCCGACGGCGGCTGGTTCTCCGTCGGCGCCATCGAGGCGCAGTTCTACGCCAGGCTCGTCGAGCTGCTGGGCCTGCCGGAGTGGGCGGACGCCCAGAACGACGCCAGCCGCTGGCCGCAGATGCGCGCGGCGTTCGCCACCGTGTTCGCCAGCCGCACCCGGGCGGAGTGGGAGCAGGTGTTCAACGGCACCGACGCTTGTGCGGCGCCGGTGCTGAGCTGGTCGGAGGCGCGCGCGCACCCGCATCTGGCCGCCCGGGAGGTGTTCGTCGACCTGGGCGACGAGGTGGCTCCGGCCCCGGCGCCGCGCTTCTCGCGCACCCCGGGGCGGGTCGCCGAGATGGGACCGGCCGTGGGCAGCTCCACCCTCGCCCAGGTGAGACAGGCCTGGGGCCTGACCACCGCCAGCTGACGCAAGGGGGCGAATGTGAGCAGCGTGCCGCCGCCGGCCGAGCCGGGGGCCTCGATTCTCGATCTGCTGGAGCTGGAGGAGCTGGACCAGGACCTCTACCGGGCCCTGACGGTGTTCGAGGACCGGTACTCCCTCTACGGCGGGCAGGTCGCCGCCCAGGCGTTGCTCGCCGCCGGACGCACGGTGCCCACCGGGCGCGTCCCGCACTCGTTACACGGCTACTACCTGCGCAGCGGGGACGCCTCCCGGCCGACGATCTTCCGGGTGGAGCGGGACCGGGACGGCCGGTCGTTCTCCGCCCGCCGGGTCGTCGCCGTCCAGGGCGGCAAGGTCATCTTCAACATGTCGGTGTCGTTCCAGGTCCCGGAGGACGGCGCCGACCACCAGGTCGACCCGATGCCCGACGCCGGCGACCCGGACACGGCCGACCAGCTGCGCTTCGGTCGGCTGTTCTCGATCGAGGGCCGGCTGCCGAAACAGCCCTACGAGAACTCCGGGTGGCCCACCCGCGTGTGGGCGCGCAGCACCGTCGCGCTGCCCGACGACCGGCTGCTGCACGCCTGCGTCCTGACCTACCTGTCGGACACCTTCACCGGCCTCGCGGCGTTTCCCGGCGGCGCGGCCCTCTCGGGCGCGAGCCTCGACCACGCCGTCTGGTTCCACCGGCCGATCCGGATGGACGACTGGGTGCTGCTCGACCTGGTCCCGCACTCGGCGGCGGGGGGACGCGGGCTGTACTCCGGCACGATCCACACCGCCGACGGCATCCTCGGCGCGAGCCTGAGCCAGGAGGCGCTCTTCCGGGTCCACCGTGATACCAGCCGGCCGAGGCCGATGCCCCCGACGACGAGCTGACCCGACCGGGCCGGCGTCGCCCACGGCCCCCGAAGGCGCGACGCCAGCGCCGGCGATCCGAGAGGGCCGATCCGAGACGGCCTGTCCGAGACGGCCGATCCGAGCGAAGGGCGGGCCCGTGTACCTCAACGGCGATCTGTATCTGCGGGACACTGCGGCCGAGGGCCGCACGGTGCTGGTGACGCAGCCCGCGCCGGGCGTGCGCGTGCTGACGATGAACCGGCCGGAGCGGCTCAACGCACTGTCCGCGGAAATGATCCGCGACCTGCACCACGCCCTCGACGAGGTGACCGCCGACGAGGCGTGCCGGGTCGTGGTGCTGACCGGCGCCGGTCGCGGATTCTGCGCCGGGCTGGACCTGTTCAGCATGCCGGGCAAGCGGGCGGGCGAGGCCGATGCCTCCCCGCAGGCCCGCCTGCACACCCAACAGGCGATCGCGGCCCTCGTCCCCCGGCTGCGCAACCTCGCACAGCCGGTGATCGCCGCGGTGAACGGGCCGGCGGCGGGCGGCGGATTCGGCCTGGCGCTGGCCGCCGACATCCGGGTCGCCGCCACCTCCGCCCGGTTCAACGCCGCGTTCGTCCGCATCGGCCTGTCCGGCTGCGACATCGGGGTGAGCTGGCTGCTGCCCCGGCTGATCGGCGCCGGGCGGTCGCACGAGCTGCTGCTCACCGGCCGGCTCGTCGACGCCGCCGAGGCGGAGCGGCTCGGCCTGGTCAGCCGGGTCGTCCCCGACGGCGAGACGCTCGACGCCGCCCTGGAGATCGCCGCGCAGATCACGGCGAACAGCCCGATGGGCGTGTGGATGACCAAGGAGGTGGCCTGGAGCCAGCTCGAGGTCGGCAGCCTGCAGGCGGGCATCGACCTGGAGAACCGCACCCAGATCATGACCGCCTTCACCCGCGACCACACCGAGCAGATCTCGGCGTTTCGCGAGAAGCGCCCGCCGACCTACACCAACGGCTGAGTGCGGTCAGCGGTTGCGCCAGTGGGGGGTGCGTTTCTCGGCGAAGGCGGTGAGGCCTTCGAGCATGTCCTCGCTGAGGAGGAGGTCGTCGAGGGCAGGGGAGTCGTGGGTGACGGCGTCGTGGGGGTCGGTGATCCCGGCGGTCTCGTTCATGATCTGCAGGGAGACGCGTACCGAGGTGGGTGAGCCGGCGAGGATGTCGGCGGCGAGCGCGCGGGCGCCGTCGAGGGCGGTGCCGGCGGGGACGATCCGGTTGACAAGGCCGTGCGCGTGGGCTTCGGTGGCGTCGAGGCGGCGGCCGGTGAGGATCATCTCGGTGGCGAGCTTCGGCGGCAGGGCGCGGGGGAGGCGGACCAGGCCGCCGGCGCCGGCGGCGAGGCCGACGCGGACTTCGGTGAGGGCGAACCGGGCGGTGGTGTCGGCGACGACGAGGTGGCAGGCGAGGGCGATTTCGCAGCCGCCGCCGAGGGCGTGGCCGTTGACGGCGGCGATGACGGGTTTGGTCAGGTCCCGGCGGCTGGTGAGCCCGGCGAAGCCGGTCAGCGGCACCGAGCCGCGTTTGCCGCTGGCTGTCCAGGTCAGGTCGTTGCCGGCGCTGAACGCGGTGTCCCCGGCACCGGTGATGATCGCGACCCACAGGTCGGGGTCGGCGAAGTAGGCGTCGAAGACCTCGGCCAGCTCGGTGTTCGCCGGCGGATGCAGCGCGTTGCGGACCTGGGGCCGGTTGATGGTGACCTCGAGGAGGTGGCCGTCTCGGCGGACGAGGATGTGCTCGTAGCCGTCGCGGAAACCAGGGCTGCGGGTGGGGAGCAGGGCGGTCAGGGCGGCGCGGCTGACGGCGGCCCGGTTGCCGTCCGCGGTGGCGCGCACGAAGATCTGTTCGCCGAACGGGGATTCGCCGGCCAGCAGGTCGAGCAGGTCGGTGTCGCCGCGGGTGGTGGTGGCGAGGAAGCGCCGGCCGTCGCGGTCGAGGCGGCCGACGATGATGCCGGTGCGCTGGCCGTCACGGCCGTGGGTGATGGTGAACGTCTCGATCGTCGCCGGGCCGTCGGCGCGGGTCGCGACCGCGACGGGTTCCCAGGAGTCGATCTCGGCCTGGAGGGTGGCGCTGTGGTCGGGCCGCCACGGTGTGGGGGTGGTGGTGTAGATGCCGACGGAGTATTTGGACAGGGAGCCGCCGTTGGCGCCGACGAGGCCGTGGGAGCCGGGGGTGGCGCGCAGCCGGGCGACGGTTTCGGCGATGGCGTGCATGGAGTAGTTGTTGCCGGCGCCGCCGAAGAACGGCAGGCCGCCGGTGAGGGTCAGCCCGCGGGGGTCGTCGGGGGCGAGGCCGAGGCCGTCGCAGACGTTGAACACGGCGATGGGGAAGCAGCTGTACAGGTCGAAGGTGCTGATCTCGTCGAGGGTGCGGCCGGCGACGTCGAGGGCGTGGCGGACGGCCATGATCGCGGCGGGGCTGGTCGAGAGGTCGGCGCGGGCGAGCAGGTCGCGTTCGCGTAGGTCGGCGTGGCCGGCCAGGAAGATCCACTTTTCGGGTGGCACGCCGAGGCGGCGGGCGGCGGCGACCGAGGTGAGCAGGACGGCGGCGCCCTGGTTGACCTGGTCGCGGGCGACGACGAACCGCGGGTAGGGGTCGGCGATCATCCGGTTGCGTTCGGTGACGGTGGCGATCTCGGTCGCGTCGCGTTCGACGGGAGCTGCGGCGTAGGGGTTGGCGGCGGCGACCGTGGTGAAGGGGGCGAACAGTTCGCCCATGGCCTGGGCGTACTCGGCGCGGGACAGTTTCAGCCTCGCCCGGCGGGCGTTTTCGAACAGGGCGTACTGGCTGGGTGCGCCGAGCAGGCCGTGGGTGGCGTGATAGCGCGACGACAGTCCGGTCAGGCCGTAGCCGCGGTCGTCGAGTTGGCCGCCGACGTGTTCGGTGAAGTCGGGCCGGTCGGGGGCGTCGGCGAGCGCCCGCGTGGTGGAGATCGCCTCCGAGCCGAACAGCAGCACGACCTCGGGCCCTGCGCCGGTCGCGATCGCCGCGGCGAACTCGTTGACGAGGTGCTGCGGCGACTGGCCGCCGACGACTTCGAGTACGGCGCGCGCGGGGTTGGCGCCGAGGCGGGCGGCGACCGAGCGTGGGTAGTTGTCCGACCGGCCCAGCGGGGCCTTCGCCCGGGCGCCGGAGATCTCGAACTGGCGGACCCCCGCCACCGTGTCGATCGCGGCCGGATCGATGCCGGCGTCCTCGACCGCCCGTCGGGCCGCCGCCGCCGCCAGCTCCACCGCGGACAGCCGCGCGTACCCGGGCCGGCCGGGCTGCTCGGCGTGCTGGCCGACCCCGACCAGCACCGGCGTCGCGGGGTCGAGGTCCAGGTCGAGGTCGTCGCGGGTGCTCATCACATCTCCTGATCGTGCCGAACGTACTGGTCACTCTGCCTGGGTCGACGGCCGCCGGCGGAGACGGACGGCTGCGGACCGGTCCCGGTCACGGCACGGGCAGGGCAGGGGACGGTGCTTCGAGCACGCCCGCGGCGACCAGTGCGTCCACCTCGGCGGGGGTCAGGCCGAGCAGGCGTTCGGCCAGCTCGCGGGTGTGCTCGGCGACCAGCGGCGCCGGGCCGGTGAGCGGGTCGGCGACGCCCCGGTAGTGGGCCTCACCACCCAGCGTCAGCAGCGGCGGCGGCAGCTGGGGCTGGTCCTGCTCGACGAGCAGGCGCCGGGCGGCGAGCTGCGGATCGGCCGGCAGCTCGTGCACCCGCAGCATCTGCCCGGCGGGCACGCCGTGTTCCTGCAGGTGGCGGGCGGCCTGCGCCGGGGTGTGGGTCGCGGTCCAGCGGCCCACCGCGGCGTTGATCTCCGCCCGGTGGGCGTCGCGGCCGGCCGCGGTGGCGAACCGGGGGTCGTCCCGCCAGCGCGGCTCGCCCACGACGTCGGCGAGCCGGCCGAACGTCGTGTCGCCGTCGCCGCCGGCGTTCACGTCGACGACGCACCACTCGTCGTCCCCGGCGCAGGCGAACAGCCCGCGTGGGGCGTCGCCGCGCCGGTCGTTGCCCTCGGCGCGGACCGACCCGGGGCGCAGGTACTCCTCGGCGAGACCCGCCCCCATCTGGTAGAAGATCGTCTCGATCTGGGCGGCGCTCACCGTGCCGCCGCGGCCGGTGCGCCGCCGGCGCAGCAGCAGCGCCAGCACCGCCACCGCGCTCACCCGGGCGGCGACGTGATCGGGGTAGATCGTGATCGCGTCGCAGAACCCGTCCGGCAGGTCCGGGTAGCGCCACAGCTCGCTGAGGCCGGCGGTGGCCCGCACCAGCGGCCCGTAGCCGAGGCGGCGGCTCCACGGCCCGGTCGAGCCGAACGCGCTGCTGTCGGCGACGATGATCCCCGGGTTCACCCGGGCGAGCTCGTCATAACCGAGTCCGAGCGACTCCATGGCGCCCGGCTTGAAGTTCGACAGCACGACGTCGGCGGACGCGGCCAGCCGCAGGAAGATCGCCTGGCCGCGCGGGTCGCGCAGGTTCAGCCCGAGACTGGACTTGTTGCGGTGGCCCCAGGCGAAGCTCTCGCTCATCTGCCCGCCGCTGCGGTTCTGCCGCGAGCCGTCCGGGAAAGCCCTGTTCTCGACCTTGATGACCTCGGCGCCGTGATCGGCGAACAGCCGGCCCAGCTCCGCCCCGACGACGATCACCCCGAGGTCGAGTACCCGCAGCCCGGCGAACGGATGGCGCGGCGCCCCCGCCGCACCGATCAGGTCGCCTGCCCGCTCCGGACCGGGTCGCGAGGCGGCTGCGGTGGTCACGAGGACCGCGGGGTCGCACTCGCCGAGAGGCGGCGGGCCGAACCGCCGGCCGGCCCGGACACCGTCGATCTCCACCAGCCCGTCGGCCACCGGCACCGTCACGCCCGGGGCGACCTCGACGGGCACGAACGTCCCCCGCGCGCGGACATGCTCGCCGGCCACCGTCGCGGCGGCGTCGAGCAGGGCGGCGGCGGGCACGCCGAACCCGATCGACTCGGCGACGATCGTCTCCATGGTGCGCTCGGCGAACAGCTTCCCGATCAGCGGGTAGAGCTCGCCGGCGGCGGCGAAGCGGACGCCGATGTTGTCGTATTTCGGCTCGGCGAACTGGGCCGGTTCGCCGAGCCAGCGGAACATCCCTCGCCACTGCCGCGCCGCGAGCAGGCAGATCCGCACCCAGCCGTCGGCCGCGGGGAAGATCGGGTACAGGTGGCGGGCGTCGGGCCGCCCCCGCGGGAGGTCGCGCACCGTCGCCCCCGCGCGGGCGCTGCCCGAGATGCCGTAGCCCGGGTCGAGGACCTGGGCCACGGCCTCGAGCAGCGAGAAGTCGACGGCGTCGCCGCGTCCCGTGTCCAGCCGGTTGGCGTACGCGACCAGTGTGGCCCAGGCGGCCTGCGCGGCGGCGCACTCGTCGGCCAGGAACGCCGGCGGAAGCAGGGGCGGCAGGCCGGGCAGGCCCGAGCGGGACAGCAGGCCGCCGATCGCCACGTGCACGTCACTGCTGCCCGTCCAGTCCCGGTACGGACCCGTCAGTCCGAAGTCGGTGATGGAGACGACGACGAGGCCCGGGTGGGCGGCCAGCAGGCCCTCGGGGTCGAGGCCGAGCGCCGCCTGCTGGTCCGGACGGGCGGTGTGCAGCAGGATGTCCGCGGTCGCCGCCAGCGCGCCCAGGAGCTCCCGGCCCGCCGCCGTGGTCAGGTCCACCACCGCGGCACGCTTGTTGATCGCATGGACCGCGAACGACAGGCTCGTCCCGTCCTCGGTGAAGGGGCCCACCCGCCGCGACGCCGCGCCGCCCGGCGGTTCGATCCGCAGCACCTCGGCGCCGAGGTCGGCCAGGTAGCGGCCGGTCGACTCGCAGCGGCCGTCCGCCAGGTCCAGCACCCGCACCCCCGCCAGCGGTAGGTCCACACCGGGGGGCCCAGCTCGGCCGGTCATCGGCTCTTCCCTCTCGTCGATCGGATGGATGCAGGTGCGGGAGGACGTCCACGGGTCTGCCCGCGCGGCGACGGCGAGAGCCGCGGCGCGGCTGCCCGGCCGGGCAGGGGAGCTGGGCGGGATCGCGCCCTGCCGTGCGGGCTGAGCCGCCGCTCGATCGTCGCCACCGGCTCCAGCGAACACCCGGTGTCGCGGCGACGCCATTGCGTTGCGTGCCAATCGGACGTGCCAACGGACGCACGGTGGCGCGTGTCCGGTCCGGACCCCACGAACGTGGTCCCCCATCGGCCCGCGAAATCCGGTGGAACTACTGACCAAAAGGTCAGGTGACTAGAAACGGCCTCATTGTCATAGCCGAGATGGGCTACGGAGCGAGTCGGACTGCCGTTTTCTGACTAGAAAGGATGTGGTCACAACGATGTGGCCCTCTCCTGTTGGCCGGACGTTCATCCGGCGCTGCCACCCTCTGCTCGGCGCGCCGGATGCTCACGTGCGGCGCGGCGGTCATCGAAGGGATCGACATGGGGGATCACGAGCACCGTGCGGATCGTCGCGGTGGGCGTCGGCGTCCGGGCCCGGTCTGCCCGGCCGGCCCGTCCTGCTCGGCGGTCGCGGTCGACGGGCTGACGCGACCCGACACCGCGGTGCCGGCCGTGCTGGCGTCCGCCGTGCTGGGGCCCGCCGTGCTGGCGCCCGTGCGATGACCGGGTCGCTCATCGTCGGGGTCGACGCCGGCTGCACCTCGCTGCGCGACGCCGACCTGCTGATCCACCGGCTGGTCGAGGCGCTGGACCTGCCGGGGGACACCGTCGCCTGCACCCACCTCGTCGGCGCGGACAACGCACACGTGGCCCTGTCGTTCGCGCTGCCGCCGACCTGGCGCGATCCGGGTAGCTGGCGGCGCGTGGCGCATCTCGCCGGCGAGCTGGCGATCGTGGAGCTGGCGGCGGCCCGGCGCGCCGCCGCGGCCACGTTGGTCGGGGCAGGCCCAGTCGGGGCAGAGCTGGTCGGGGCAGGCCTGGCCGGGCCAGGACCGGTCGGGCCAGGACCGGTCGGGCCAGGACCGGTCGGGGCGGGACCGGCCGGGGCGGGACCGGCCGAGACAGGCCTGGTCGGGGCGAGCCCGGTCGGGGGACACCTGCTCGGGGGATACCTGGTCGGGGGATACCGGGCCGGAGGGCTTGACGGCGCGGCAGCGCCCGGTGCGTCGACCGGATCGATGGTCGAGTTTCTCGCTGTCGGGGCGCTGGTCACGGGGCCGGTGGGGCTGGCCTGCGGGGCTGAACGGATCGGCCCGCCCGAGCTCGCGGACGGCGCCGCGCAGGCCGTCGCGGACCACGCCGGCCGGCAGGGCGGGCGAGCCGTCGTCTACCCGGGGGTCGGCCGGCTGCGCGGCACCGTGCTGGTGGAGACCGTGCTCGGGCAGACCGCGGTGGGCCGGGTCGTCGTGCCCACCGGGCAGGCGGAGCCCCGCCGGTCCGACCTCCTGCGCACCCGCAACCACGTGCGGCCCGTCTGGCGCGACGGCGTGCTCACCCTCGTCGCCGCCGCCGAGCGCGGCCGGGTGTTCACGCCCTCCGAGGTGCCCCACCCGTCCCCGGTGGGCGGCTGCTGACGCCGGCACTGCGGGACGCGCCGGGTGCCCCCGCCGCCGGGGCACTCCCGCTACCGGGCTCCGTGCAGCGTGCGATTCCCGGCGCGGAAGAACTACCGGTAAGGCGGTCGTCATTACCTTGTCGGGTGGTGCCTGGTTTGTTTTTGGTCGATCGTCAAGGTGGCCTGGACGCGGCATTCCCATTGTTCGAGGAATGCCCGGCGCGCCGACCCGCCGACGACGATGCGCCGTCGGCGGGCCGGCCCGGCTAAGTTGCCGCGGGTGTGGGAGAGGCTTTCCCGCCTGAGGTTCCGGAGCGGTTCAGCAATTCCTTCGGTCGATGATCCCGCCGACCGGGGGCTCGGTGTCGAGCCGGCGATCGGCTTGCCGGGGAGGGATCGGTCAGTAGGTGCAGGTGGGGGCCTCGGGAGGGGCGGTCGGGCCCTGGACGGCGGGGGTGGCTCCGGCCGTCGCGTCGCCGGCCGTCGCGTCGCCGGCCGTCGTGCCGCCGGCCGCCGGGGCCGGGTTGGCGCTGGACGTCCCGGTGCCCGAGGAGACTGCCGGCGTGACGACCTCGGTGAATCCGGAACCGAGGACGAGCTGGACGCCGGTGACGCTGGAGTCGGCCAGCACGCTCGATCCCGGCACGGCCGCGGCGACGGTGCGCGCCTCGGCCTCCTGCCCCGGCCCGTAGATGACCCGGGAGGTCACATGGGTGAGTGCCGAGGCGTTGCCGGCGTTGCGTGCGTGGAAGCCCTTGCGGGTCAGCGCGGCGGTGACCTGGGAGGCGAGGCCGGAGCGGGAGGAGCCGTTGTAGACGGTGACGCGGACCTGCGACGGGGCCGCGGTGGCGCCCGGGGCGAGCGACGGGCCAGCGCCCGCGCCCGCGTCGCCCGACGTGGTGGCGCCCTCGACGCGGCCACCGAGCGGATTGACGATCCGCAGCAGGTCGTCGGGCCGGTAGAACTGCACCGACGCGCGGGTGCCGTGCAGGCGGATGTCGCCCATGTCGTCGACGGCGCCCTCGGCGCGGGTCGGGGCGTGGGTGGGCACGGTCTGCATCCGGATCCCGCCGCTGGTCAGGCCCTTGATGCGGGTCGCCAGGCCGCGCAGGTCGGCGATGGTCGTGTGCTCGTCGAGGGTGAGCGCCCCCGCCGCGGTGGACACCAGCCGCTCGGCCTTGATCGGGTTCGTCAGCGTGTCACCATTCATGATCTTGTGGAACATGGCGCCGATGAACTGCTGCTGGCGGCTGATCCGGTCGGTGTCGCCGGCGGGCAGGCCGTGGCGTTGGCGGACGAAGGCCAGCGCCTGGTCCCCGTCGACCTGGATGGTGCCCGGGCCGCCGTGGAAGCCGCTCATCGGGTCGTTGGTGTTCGTGCTGACCCGCCACCGGCCGTTGTCGTCCTGGAAGCGCTGGGGCGGCGCGTTCGAGGGCTTGATGCACACCTCGACGCCCCCGATGGCGTCGGTGATCTTCTTGAAGCCCTGCAGGTCCATCGAGATGTAGTGGTCCACCTGCATGCCGGTGAGGCTCTCGATGGTCTTGACCAGCAGTGACGGGCCGCCCGACGAGATGGCCGCGTTGAACTTGTCCTTCGTCGACGCGTGGCGCTTGCCGTTCGTGTCGGTGTACTCGGGGATCGTCACGTACATGTCCCGGGGGAACGAGATCATCGTCGTGGTCCCGTCCTTGCTCAGGTGGGCGAGGATCGTCGTGTCGGAACGCTGCCCCTCGACGTCGCCGTACTCCCCGCCGGTGCCGGCCCGGCTGTCCGTGCCGACCAGCAGGTAGTTCGCCACGCCCACTCCGCTGGAGCTGCCGTCGGAGAGCCCGAGGTCGATGCGGTTGACCTTGCCGTTGATGAACGAGTAGGCGGCCCAGCCGCCGACCGTGACCAGCAGCACGCAGCAGGACACGAAGGAGAGGAAGGCCAGCATCCCGCGCCGACGCCGCGGGGGAGGGCCGCCGGGCCCCGAGCCGCGTCCCGACCGGCCGGGTCCCGAACCCCGCGGATCCAGCCGAGAGGGGAGGACTCGCATGCTGTCCACGGCGTCGTACTGCAGGTGCGGTGCGGTCACATCCCGCCTTTCCTCGAGGGGCCCTGCGGGCAGGGTCCGACGTAGTGCGGAAAGTAACACGTATGGGTTATTGGCTTACCGTGAGGGGTGTCGACGGGATTCCCCGTATACGTGGCGCGATGGGGGCGGCACCCTGTCGGGATTCGTCCCTCGATCGACGTCGTCTCCGTCGATCACCGTCGAGGACGACGGCGTTCCGTGACGTCCGACCACGCGCCCGGGGGCCCGCCCGCACGATGCGCCCGGCGGGTCGGACCGCACGCCCTGCGGACCGTCGCGGTGCGCGACCTCACCGAGGCGGGATCGTGGCGCGCAGGTGGTCGACCGCGGCGGAGATCCGAGAATCGCGGGAGGCCGTGGCGCGCGACCAGGCGAGGCCGAGCTGGAAGTCGATCTCGCCGGGGGCCAGCGGCACCAGGGCGAACGCCGGGTCGGTGAACACCCGTCCGGCGGGCCCGGAGTTCGCCGAGCCGGTGAGGGTGAGCTGGCGGGAGCGGCGGATGGTGTTCGCGAGCGCGAGCAGGTCCTGCTCGCGCATCGTGACGACGTGGGCATGACCGTCCTGCTCCAACCGGTCCCGAAGCCGGCGCATGGCGGTCGGCTGTAGCCGGGTGGGGGTCAGCAGGATCTCCCGGTCGCGCAGGTCGGCCAGGTACAGGCAGGTGCGGGTCGCCAGCTCGTCGTCGGCGCGCATCGCGACCCGGAACCGGTAGGTGACCAGCGGTAGCACCGCCAGCGACGGATCGTCGACGGGCAGGTGCACCAGGGCGAGGTCCAGCTCGCCGAGGGCCAGGGTCGCCAGCAGCTCGCTGGACGGGCTGTGGACCAGCTCCGCCAGACCGCTGCGCGCCCCGTCCGGGACGTCCGAGCCCGGGGTGGGGGTCTGGCCCGGCGCGCCGGTCAGGAACGAGGTGAGGGTCGCGGCGACGCGGTCGACGATGTGCGGCGGCGCGAAGTGGGTGGATCCCAGGCGCAGGGGCGGGAGCTGGCCGGCGGCCTGGCGGGCGGCGAAGCGCGCCTCCTCCAGACTGCGCAGCGCCGCCTCGATCGGTGGCAGGGCGGCCCGGCCGGCCTCGGTGAGTTCCAGCGAGTGATGGCCGCGGGCGAACAGCTCCACGCCCAGTTCGTGCTCCAGCGCGCGGATGCTGCGGCTGACCGGCGACGGCGTCAGGTGCAGCCGCGTCGCCGCGCGGCCGACGTGGCCCTCCTCGGCGACGGCGACGAAGGCCCTGAGCTGTCCGATCTCCATGTCAGGTCCAACTGACCATGACGGGCGTCCACTGTCAAAGCCCACCACCCACCGCGATCGTCGCCGGTGCGTCGGGCGGCGGCGGTCAGATGCCGGCGTCGCCGCGGCGGTAGGACTGGTGGCTCAGCCGTTGCCGCTGACGTGGTCGCGCCAGGAACGCTCGGGCTTCCAGCCGAACAGGGCGCGGGCCCTGGCGATGCAGATCCCGCCGGCGTCGGGGCGGTCGAGCTCCCGCAGCGGTGGGGCGTCCGCGCCGAAGACCTCGGCGGTGAGCTCGGCGAGTGGGCGGCCGGCGATGTTGTCGGGCTGGGCGGCGTAGACGACCTCGTGGCCGGGGGTGTCGGCGGTCGCGGCGAGGGCGATCAGGTCGGCGAGGTCGTCGGCGTCGACGTAGGACCACTGGTTGAACGCGCCCCGGCGCGGATCGGCGGCCACGCCGGCGTGGACGGTCTCGTAGGCGTCGGGGATGAGCACGAGGCTGGGACGCACGGAGACGGCGGTGGCGTCGCTGCGGCGCACGAGCGCGTCGCAGATGTTCTCCCCGAGGGCCTTGGACAGGCCGTAGGCGTCCTGGGGGCGCAGCGGGTGGTCCTCGTCGACGGGCAGGTAGTCGGGCAGGAACGGCCGTTCGGCGGTGACGAAACCGGGCGCGGTCTCGCTGGAGGTGTAGATCAGGCGGGGCACGCGGGTCCGGGCGACCGCCTCGGCGACGTGGTACGTCGACTGCGTGTTGGTGGCGAAGATGACGTGCCCGGGGTCGTGCGAGGGTTCGGGGATGCCGGCGGTGTGGATGACGACGTCGGGGCGGGTGCGCAGGACGACGGCGACGGCCTGCCCGTAGTCGGTGAGGTCGGCGCGCAGGTAGGGGTCGAACGGCGGGCCGTAGTGGGCGGCGACGATGTCCGTCCCGGTGACCTGGTGGCCGTCGGCCCCCAGCCGCGCCACCACGCGGGAGCCGATCTTGCCTCGGGATCCGGTGACCAGGACTCGCACGGCCGCTCCTGACGTCCTGCTTGCACAGTAAGTGTCACTTCGCGTCGATTCGGAACGGGATGGCGAATGGTCGCGCCATGCCCTCATGCCGTCGGCGGCGGCGCGGGCTCGCCGACGGCGACGAAGACCGAGCGGGCATGGGACAGCTCCCGGAAGCCGTGTACGCCGTGGTAGCGGCCCATCCCGCTGGTGCCGACGCCGCCGAAGGGGAGCTGGCTGTCGACGAAGTGCAGCGCCCAGCCGTTGACGGTGACCCCGCCGGAGGACGTGCCGGCGAGCACCGCGTCGACCAGGGCTCGGTCATTGCTGTAGACGTACATCGCCAGCGGCTTGCCGCCGGCGCGGACGTGCTCGACGACCTGGGCCGGGTCGGTGAAGGTCAGCACGGGCAGGATCGGCCCGAAGATCTCCTCGCCCATGATCTTCATGTCGGGGGTCACGTCGAGCAGGACCGCGGGCGGCAGGACGGTCCCGGCGGGATCGGGCGTCCCGCCGCCGACCAGCGTTGCGCCCCGGGTGACCGCGTCGTCGAGGTAGCCGGTCAGCCGGTCCACGTTGCGCTGGTTCACGATCCGACCCAGGGCCTCGGGCACGAGGCCGCCCTCGCGGTAGAGGTTCTTCTCGACCCACCGCTGGTAATGCTCCAGGAACTCGTCGCGGACCTCCGGGCGCACCCACAGGTGGTCCGGCGACAGGCAGATCTGCCCGGCGTTGCTGTGCTTGGCCTGGGCGATCTGGACGGCGGCCGTCGCGACGTCGGTGGTTCCGTCGACGATCGCCGGGCACTTCCCGCCAAGTTCGAGGGTGACCGAGGCGAGATGGCGGGCGGCGCCGGCCATCACCACCCGCCCGACCGCGGGGCTGCCGGTGAAGAAGATGTGGTCGACGGGCAGCTCCAGCAGTGCGTTCGCCAGCTCGACCCCGCCGGTGAACACGGCGACGTGCTCGGGGGAGAAGACCTCCCGGATGATCCGCGCGCTGATGGCGGAGGTGGCCGGGGCGAGCTCGTTCGGCTTGACGATGGCGGTGTTGCCGGCGGCGATGATCGGCACCAGGGGCTGGAACAGCAGGCCGAACGGAAAGTTCCACGGCGCGAACAGCAGGCAGACCCCGCGGGCCTCGTACTGCACGAACTCCGCGGCCCCTTCGCCGAGGTACGGCGGTGGGGTCAGCGGGGTCGGTGCCGTCCACGAGGCGAGGTGGGCGACGGCGTCGTCGATGTCGGCGAGCACCGCCGCCACCTCGGTCGGGACCCGGGGGCGCGGGGGGCGCAGCAGGTCGGCGTGCAGCGCGGCCCGGATCTCGTCGAGATGTTCGGTGATCGCCGCCCGCAGGCGGGTGAGATGCCCGGTGCGTTCCTCGACGGTCGACGTCTTCGTGACCCAGCGATGCCGGCGCTGCGCCTCGAAAATCCCGCTGAGGTCGCTGAGGTCGCTGAGGTCGGTGCGGTCGGTGCGGTCGGTGATGTCAGGCGTCTTCTCGGTCTCAGTGGTCATGGCTCTCCTCATCGGGGGCTCTCTGCTCCGGAACCGGTACGAGGGACCGTCACTCGAGGTGCGGCATGCGCAGCACCGCCTTGAGGACGCTGCCCGCCCGCGCCCGCTCGACGACGGTGCCGATATCGGCGAAGTCGAAGACCGTCACGAGCCGTTCGATCGGCAGCCGGCCCTCGCGCCAGTGGCCGGCGAGCCGCCCGACGAGGTCCGCGGGCGACCCCCGACCGGCCGCCAGCGTGCCACGGACCGTCAGCCCGCGGCTTTGCAGCAGGGTCGGATCGAGGCGGACCGACTGGCCGAGGGTCACGCCGACGAGCGCCGCCTCACCGCCCGGGGCCAGTGCGGCGACGGCCTGCTGCATGACGGCGACGTGGCCGGCGGCCTCGACGGCGTAGTCCACACCGCCGGACTTCTCGAGGACGGCGACGGCGTCGGTGTCGCCGGCGTCGATGGTCCGGTCCGCGCCGAGCTCGGCGGCCAGGCGCAGCCGCTGCGGCCGGGTGTCGACGGCCGTGATCGACGCGCAGCCCGCGATGCGCGCCGCCATGACGGCCGCCAGCCCCACGGCCCCGGCCCCGAACACCGCCACGCTCGACGCCGGCCGGACCCGCAGCGTGTTCAGGACCGCGCCCGCTCCGGTGAGGACCCCGCAGCCGAGCGTGGCCATCAGCTGAAGGGGAAGGTCGGCGTCGACGCGGACCGCGTTGCGCTCGGTGGCCAGCGCGTACGTCGCGAACGAGGACTGGCCGAAGAAGCTGCCGAAGGCGGGCCTGCCGTGCTGGCGATGGGTCCAGGATCCGTCCGGTCGACGCCCGCCGCCCAGGTTGAGGCTCTGGTAGCACAGGCAGTAGGACGGCTGGCCGCCTCGGCAGCTCGCGCAGTCCCCGCAGGAGGCGGCGACCAGAACGACGTGGTCGCCGGGCGCCAGAGCCCGCACGGACGCGCCTACCCGCACCACGACGCCGGCCCCCTCATGGCCCAGCACGGCCGGCCAGCGCAGCGGCACCTGGTCCAGGATCGCGAGGTCGGTGTGGCACAACCCGGTCGCGTCCAGCCGGACCAGGATCTCGTCCGGGCGGGGGTCGTCCAGCTCCAGCGTCTCGATCCCCAGCGGGCCACCACTGGCGTGCGCGACGGCGGCGGTGATCTGCATGGTGGTGCCCTCCAGGGGACGGTCGAGGCGCTGATCGCTCGGGCGGAAGTCGCTGGGCCCCGACGTGCGGTGACGCCGACAGCCCGGCGCCACGCCGGCTACCGTCCCGCCAGACTCGCGCATCCGGGGGCCGATGACCATTGCGGATTTTCGTCCGTCGACGTGTCACTTGGCGCAACCTCGCCCTTGTTCGGGCGTGCTCGCCGCGGCGCAGGCGCGCATACTCGTCGTAGTGATTCGTGACCGAAAGTCAGTGAACCGTCGTGGCGCCGTGCGGCGGCCGCTGCCCGCGTCCGAGGCGAGCTGGGGGCGGTCGCTCATCCCCCTGGTCGTCCTGCTCGCCGTGGTCGTCATGGACCTCACCGGCGACCGGCGCTATGTGATCATCACCAGTCTGGTGATCAGCCCGCTGCTCGCCGCGGCGCTGACCGGGCCGCGGGTGACCGCCGCCTACGCCGGCGCGGCGCTGGTGTTCGGCGCGCTGCAGGCCATTCCGCTGGGCTACTACACCGGGGTCGGCCACGACAGCCTCGTCGCCCAGATCATCCGGCTGGCGGTGATCGCGACGGGCGGCGCCATCGCGGTCGCCGCCAGCCGGGACCGGCAGCGGCGCGAGGTGCGGCTGCGCGACGTCACCCGGGTCGCCGACGTGGCGCAGCGGGCCATCCTCGGCGTCGTCCCCGCCCGCCTGGGCGATCTGCGCCTGGCCGTGAACTACGACAGCGCCGCCGCGCAGGCCCGAGTGGGCGGGGACCTCTACGAGGTGACGCAGACCCGCTGGGGGGTGCGGATCCTCGTCGGTGACGCCCGGGGCAAGGGCCTCGACGCCGTCCGGCTCGCCAGCCGGGTGACGGCCACCTTCCGGGTCCTCGCCCGTCACCTGGCCGACCCGGAGGAGATCGTGGCCGCCCTCGACGCCGAGGTGGTCCGCTCGGGCGGGCCGGAGGACTTCGTCACCGCCGTGTTCGCGCAGATCGACGGCGTCCGCCTGGAGCTGGTCAACGCGGGCCATCCCGACCCGGTGCTGCTGCGCCGGGGCGCGCCCCGGCTGCTCGCCGCCACCGGCCGACGCACCCCGCTCGGCCTCGGCGCGACCGGCACCACCGTCGTGCGCAGCCACCTCGTCGCGGGCGACCGGATCCTGTTCTACACCGACGGCCTGGCCGAGGCCCGCCGTCCCCACACCCGGGAGTTCTTCCCGGTGCTGCCCGCCGCCCAGGCCGCCCTCGGGCCGGCGCGCCGGCTCGACGCGGGACTGGCCGACCTCGTCGCGGCCCTGGGGCGCTGGACCGAGGCGACGCTGAGCGACGACGTCGCCCTGCTGGCCGCCGAGTTCGCCCCGCCCACACGGGCCACGACCCCGGCCGCGGACCAGCCCGCCCGGGAGGCCGCCGTTCACGGCGCCGGCGCGCCCTGGCGGGCGCCGACCGGGGCGCGGGAAGGCTCCCGACCCGTCGCCGGTTGCTCCTCAACGGCGCCGATGACGCCCGGAGCCGCGGCGGCGACGGGCTCGCCGGGGGCCGGCGCGGGAGCGCCGAACAGACGGGAGGCTGTCCGATGACGACGCAGCAGGCGCGGGGCCGGGTCCGGCTGGAGCAGGGGCGCAAGCGGGTCCGGGCCTACCTCGCCGGGCGGCTGGTCGTCGACACCACCAGCCCGGCGCTGGTCTGGGAGAACCCGCACTATCCCGCCTACTACCTGCCGCGGGCCGACGTCGTCGCCGAGCTGGTCCCCACCGCCCGCACGGAGCACTCCCCGAGCCGCGGCGAGGCCGTCTACTACGACGTGGTCGTCGAGGGGCGGACCGCGCCGGCGGCGGCCTGGGCGTACCCGCAGTCCCCACTGGAGGGACTGCGGGACCTGGTCCGCCTCGACTGGGAGGCGATGGACCGCTGGTTGGAGGAGGACGAGCCCGTCTACGTCCATCCGCGCAGCCCCTACACCCGCATCGACGCGCTGCCCAGCTCCCGGCACGTCCGGGTCGAGATCGACGGGGTGGTCGTCGCCGAGTCCCACCGTCCGGTCGTCCTGTTCGAGACCGGCCTGGTGCCGCGCTACTACCTGCCCCTGGTCGACGTCCGCCAGGAGCTGCTGCGTCCCTCGGACACCCGCACGCACTGCCCGTACAAGGGCAGCGCCGAGTACTTCTCGGTGGAGGTCGACGGCCGGCGCCATGACGACGTCGTGTGGACCTACCGCACCCCGCTGCCGGAGAGCGCCCGGATCACCGGCCTGGTCTGCTTCTACGACGAGCGCGTGACGGTGTCCGTCGACGGCGTGCCCACGCACCCCTGACCAGCTCCGCGCGGGGCGGACCGCGCCGTGCGGTGCGTTGTGCGCGGTCTGAGCCTGCGGACGGTGCACAACGCACCGCAACCGCCTCCCGCGCAGGCGGGCCGGCGTCGGTCAGGCGTCCGACGGCGGATCGGTCGGCGCGCCGCGTAGGCCGTTGAGCAGCAGGGTCGTCAGGGTGTCCAGCACCTCGGCGTCGGAGTAAGCCGGGGTCGGCGAGCGCAGCAGGGCGAGCGCCAGCGTGGACAGCAGGCCGCCCATCGCCGCGGCGAGCAGGATGGGATCGCCGGGTAGCTCGTGCCCGCTCTCGCGCAGGTACTCCAGATGGTCGCGCAGCATGTCCGTCTCGGTGACGAGGCTGCGCCAGGCCTGGTCCGGGGCGTGCCCGCCGGTCAACGACGCCTCGTGCAGCGCGACGACGACCGGCAGGTTCTCCCGCATGACCCGCCAGGCCACGGCGAGATGGTCGTGGAGCTGGTCCCGGTCGGTCAGGTCATGGTCGCGGGGGTGTTCCGAGCGCCGCATCTCCGCGGACGCCGCTCCGCGCAGGTCCGCCAGCAGCGCCGCGAGCAGCTCTTCCTTGCCGGCGAAGTGGTCGTAGAACGAGCCGGTGGCGCGCCCGGCCGCGGCCGTGATGTCGCTGATCTTCGTGTTGAGGTAGCCGCGCTCCACGAACAGCCGACGCGCCGCCTCCTTGAGCGCGAGCTCGGTCTCGGCCGCCCTCGCCCTGCGCACGCCCACCGCGACCTCCTCGTTTGACGTTCCCGTTCGCGCCTGATCATACTGAGCGCCAGTTCACCGAATTTCTATTCGGTGAAACTCGATTCAGTGGGAGGGGCGGCATGAGGGTCGTGGTGGTCGGCGGGGGAGTGGCCGGGGCGGCGAGCGCGATCGCGCTGCGGCGGATCGGCGCTGAGGTGACGGTCCACGAGGCCCACGAGGAGCCGGCCGGGCCGGTCGGGTCGTTCGTGAGCCTGGCGGCGAACGGCCTGCGCGCCGTGGCCGTGCTGGGCTGCCTGCCCCAGGTGCGCGCGGCCGGGTTCGCGGTGCCGTGGCAGCGGATGTGGTCGTCGGCCGGCAGGTCGCTCGGCGAGGTGGCGCGGGGCCGGGCCCGCGGGGACGACCTGGTCAGCGTCACGCTGATGCGGGCCGACCTGGTCGCCGCGCTGCGGGCCGAGGCGGCGCGGCTCGGCGCCCGGATCGTGACCGGCAGCCCGTTCGACGCCGCCCGCGTGCGGGCCTGCCTCGACGGCGGCGTCGACCTGGTCGTCGGCGCGGACGGGATCTGGTCCGGCGTGCGGGAAGTGCTCGACCCGCACGCCCCGCGGCCGGTCTACGGTGCGATGTTCAGCGTCAGCGGCGTCTCCCGCGCGGACGACCTGCGTGTCGACACCGGCACCTTCAACATGATCTTCGCTCGCCGTGGCGTCTTCCTCCATCTGGGCGCTCCGGACGGGTCGGTCTGGTGGTCGGCGCAGGTCAGCGGCCCGCGCCCGGCGGACGTGCACGCCATCGGCCTCGGCGACCTCCTCGACACCTACCGCACCGAGCCGCGGGCGGTGGAGATCCTGCGCGCCACCCGGCAGATCCACGGCGCCACGCTGCACCACGTGCTCGCGCGGGTGCCGCGCCACCATGGCGACCGACTCGTGCTCGTCGGTGACGCCGCTCACCCGGTCGGCGCCGGGCAGGGGGCGTCGATGGCGCTCGAGGACGCCGTCGCCCTGGCCCAGCACCTGCACGCCGAGGGCGCCGGCGGACGGGCGCTCGACGGCTACGAGCGTCAGCGGCGGGCCAGGGTCGACAGGATGGCGAAGGAGGCGACCCGCAACCGAGACGTCAAGACCGCCGGACCGATCGCCCGACGGATGCGTAACGTGATCATGCCCGTCGTCTTTCCCCGCGTCTACGAGAGTGCGACGTCCTGGCTCCACGACTACGACCCCGGCGCGCTTCCTGCCTGAGCCCCGTCGGCTCGGCGGGCGGGGTCAGCCGGTCAGGACGGACATCGCCCGGTCGAGCAGGGCGGCGAGATCGGCCGTCCCGTCGGAGTCGCGCCAGACCGTCAGGGCGGCGTCGTAGCAGCCGAGCGCGGCCGAGGCCAGCGCGCGGGGGCGCGGGTCGGCCGTGTCCGTCGGCGCGATGGCGAGGCGCCGGGCGAGCTCGGGGGCCAGCAGCCGCTGCCAGCTGTTCTGCCGCTGCAGCTGGCGGCCCTGGAGCGACGGCGTGTCGACCATCATCCGGGACAGCCGCAGGGCCCGTTCGGGGTTCTCGGCGTTGACGCCGATGATCGCGTTGAGCGCCTGGCGCAGCGCCTGCCACGGCGTCTCGTCCGCGGGGCGGCCGGCGAGCGCGTCGCGCAGGACCAGGCCGCGTTCCTCCACCCCGAGCAGGACGACGTCCTCCTTGGTGGCGAAGTAGCGGAAGAAGCTGCTGCGCGACAGGCCTGCCTCGGCGGCGATCTGGTTGATCGTCGTCGCTTCGAAGCCCTGCCGGTCGAACAGGTCGAAGGCGACGGCCGTGATCTCCGCCTGCAACGCCCGCCTCGTCCTGCTGCGCAGATCGGTGCCCCGCGAGGGGGTTGCGGCGTCGGCGGGGACTGCCGCGGGGTTCTTCACCACGGGTCGAGGATACCAGATCTGGCATCTCGACTCAGATGTTGGACTCAGTCTCATATTTGGGCTAAAGTTTCACCGCGACCACCCGTCGAACCTCCCCCCAGCGAACCGACCCCCGGCGTCCTCCCGGGCACAGCGGCCGGCCTGCTGGTCCTGCACCCCCATCGGACTTTCACGCGCGGGAAAGTGACCAATGACAGCGGAGACATCGGCGTCCAGCGGGGCGCCCTCGACCGGGCTCGGCCCGTGGATGCGCTTCCGGCGCCAGTACTCCCGGCTCTCGCCGCCGGTGCAGATGATCGGCCTGCAGCTGTGGCTGCCGCTGGTCTTCGTCATCGCCTTCTGCCTGTGCTACATCAACGCCTTCCACCAGCCGGCGCCGAAGGACGTCAAGGTCGCGGTGGTTGGGACCGGCCCGGCGGCGGCGACCCTCGCCGAGCGGCTGGCGGGCACCAGCGACGGCATGCTGTCGGTGTCGACGGTGGGCTCGGTCGACGCCGCCCGCGGTGACGTGCGCGACGGCGACCTGGCGGCGGCCTTCACCCCCGGCGCGGCGAACCAGCCGGCCCGGCTGCTCATCGCCAGCGGCGCCCAGTTCCAGCTCGCCGAGGTCGTCCAGCAGACGTTCGCCCCGGTGGCGGCGGCCGAAGGCACCACCCTCGCCGTCGACGACCTCGCCCCGCTGCCCAAGCACGACTCCTACGGCACCTCGGGCTTCTACCTCGCGCTGGTCTGGACCATCGCCGGCTACATGGTCGGCATGTTCATCGGGATGATGGGCCAGACGCTCAAGCACCACGTCCGCCTCGGCCTGATCGTCGGCTCCGGGTTCGTGTTCTCGCTGCTCGGCACGCTGTTCGCCGGTCCGGTGGTGGGCGCCGTGCACGGCCACTTCCTGTCGCTGTGGCTGCTCGGCTGGACGACGGCGATCGCGGTCGGCCTGGTCGTCAACGGCCTGTCCTACTTCATCGGCCGGTTCGTCACCGGCGCGGCGCTCATCCTGTTCGTGTTCCTCAACATCCCGTCGTCGGGCGGGGCGTTCCCGGCCGCGTTCGTGCCGGAGCCCTTCAAGTGGCTGCACCCGTACGTGTTCGGCACCGGTGTGCTCGACGTGCTGCGCGGTGTCGTCTACGACGCCGGGCCGGGGATCGGCCGCGGCGCGACGGTGATCGGCGTCTACGCGGCGGTCGGCATCGTGCTCACCGCGGTCGGTCGGCCGTTCTTCAACCGCCGCAACCGGCTGCGGGCCGAGCGCGGCAAGCCGGTGTCGATGATGCTGGCCGCGCAGGGCGCGGCGATGGCGGCCCGCCAGGCCGAGCAGGCCGAGGCCGCCGCCGGCACCCGCCCGCACCACACCACCACGAGCGACGCCCCCGCCCGCGGCGCCACCACGGACGCGGGCCTGCGGCGGGACGGCGAGTTCCGTGACAACGAGTTCGCCGACGAGGAGGTCGAGTCCGACGCGGCCGCCGTCTCCGGCGCGGCGGCGGGCAGCGGCAGCGCCTGACCGGACGCGGCGCGCCGGTTCAGCCGAGTGGCGCCGGTTCAGCCGAGTGGCGCCGGTTCAGCCGAGGGGCGCCGACCAGCGCACCCGGGTGCCGCCGGCCGGGCCGGGCTCCACGGCGAAGGTTCCGCCGAGGGTCTCGGCCCGCCCGCGCAGGTTCGCCAGTCCGCTGCGCCGCGTCGTCGGTCCCATGCCGACCCCGTCGTCCACCACGTCCACGCTCACCCGGCCGTCCGCGACGGCCACCGTCACCTCGACGGCGCGGGCGTGGGCGTGGCGGGCGGCGTTCGACAGGGTCTCGCGCACCACGGCGATGAGATGGTCGCCGACGGCGGCGTCGATCGCCGTGTCGACGGGGCCGTCGAGGTGCAGCCGCGGGGTGAAGCCGAAGGCCCCGGCCATGTCGTCGATGATCCCCAGGATCTGCGCCCGCAGCCCGCTGCCCGTGGCCGGGGTGGCCCGCCCGCGCAGCTCGAAGATCGTCTGGCGGATCTCCCGCACCGTCTCGTCGAGGTCCTCGACGTAGGTGCTCATCCGCTCCGCGCGCGCCGCCCGCTCCTCGCTGGCGGCCAGCCCCTGCAGGCCCATCGCCACCGCGAACAGGCGCTGCATCACGTGGTCGTGCAGGTCGCGGGCGATCCGGTCGCGGTCCTCCAACAGGGACAGCCGGCCCCGGGCCGCCCGTGAGCGGGCCAGTTCCAGGGCAAGGGCGACGTGGGCGGCGAACGCGGCGGCGAGTTCGAGGTCCTCGTCGCTGAACAGGACGCCGCCGCGGCGCCGGCCGAGGATCAACGCCCCGGAGGTGACCTGCGAGGCGATCAGCGGCACGATCATGATGGGGCCGACGTCGAGCTTGTCGATCTCGGAGCCGCCCAGCGTGCGCACATCGGCGACGACGAGCGGGGCCCGGTCGTGCACCGCCCGGCCGGCCAGCGACGTCTCCAGCGGCACCCGCAGGCCGCGCAGCAGCTCGGCGTCGTTGCCCTCGGCGACGTCGAAGGACAGCTCCCGCGCCGTCGGGTCGCACAGGGCCAGCGCCGTCGTGTCCGCCCGGGCGACGTCGCGGGCTCGCTGGACGATCAGCTCCAACGGGTCGTCGCCGTCGGCCAGCAGGTGGCGGGTGATGTCCGCCGAGGCCTGCGACCACTGCTGACGGTGCTGGGCCTCGCCGAACAGGCGGGCGTTGTCGATCGCCACGCCGGCGTTGGCGGCCAGCGCCAGCACGAGCTCCTCGTCCTCGGCCGTGAAGATCCGCCCGCCGCGCTTCTCGGTCAGGTAGAGGTTGCCGAAGACCTCGTTGCGGACCCTGATCGGCACGCCGAGGAAGGCCCGCATCGGCGGGTGCCCGGCGGGGAAGCCGACGGCGCGAGGATGATCGGCGATGTCGTCGAGGCGCACCGGCCCCGGCTCGGCGACGAGCAGGCCGAGCACCCCGTCGCCGCGAGGGGTCCGGCCGATCGCCTCGACGCGGCCCGGATCCATCCCGACATGGATGAACTGTTCGAGGTGACCGTCGCGGGCGATGACGCCGAGCGCGCCGTAGCGGGCGTCGACCAGCTCGCAGGCGGACTCGACGATGCGGCGCAGCACCACGTCGAGGCTGAGGTCGGCGGTGACCATGCGGTTGGCCCGCAGCAGACCGCGCAGCCGGCCCTGGGTGGCCAGCACATCCTGGGCCCGCTCCACCAGCTGGGAGAGAAGCTCGTCCAGTTCGAGCCGAGCGACAGCGGGGAAGATCAGGTCTCCCGACGACCCGGGCGGGGAGCTCTGCCCGCAGGCCGCCCCGGAGGTCCCTGCGCCGGCCGGCGCGAGGTCCCGTTCGGACTCCATGCTTCCAGGACGATAACCGATCCGCGACGGGCGGCGGTCAACATCCGGATCGCGGCCGAGGCGTTCCCGGTGAGGACGGGTCGCGGGTCCCGGCGGGGGCCATCCGTCCGTGGTGGGCGCCACGTCATCGGGATTGCGGAGTCGGCGCGGACGGTTCCGCGGCGGCTCGCGCCCGCCCGGCCTGCCCGGTTCGACCCACAGCCTCGACGACGTGCACCCGCGTCGTCCTCACTTCGCGCACCCTCATCGGGCAGCCTCCTGGGTCGTCACGTCACCTGCCATGGTCGGCCTCGCCGCGCCCCGGCGCACAGGGACCTTGGGCGCGCATCGTGGAGCACTTCCTCCCGTGCGATCCGCACCGTGCCGGCCGCGGATCGGTCCCCGGCGGCGCGCCACCCCCTGCTGCCAGGGCGTCCGTCGTGAACACCGGCGTCACCGGCCGCGTCGCCGAACCACGCCCCCGAGCGGACCGCTGCCCCACTCGATCGGGGCGGGTGGTGGACGGCCTGCCCCGATCGGGCCAGCCGCGGCTGTCCGCCGGCGGCGCGGTATCCCCCGGACGGGGAGGACTCGGCGGCCGAACGCACCGACGACGGCGGGCCGTTCGGATCCCCCGCGGGGGCCGGGGCGCACTCGCCGACCCGGGCCGCGGCGGGCACCCTGGAGGAGAGAACACCGGAGCCGGCTACCGGGGATCTGGAGTTTCCGTGTCAGGGTGCGTCGTGGTGGGAGTGGACGGATCCAGGGACGCCGACGCGGCTCTGCGCTGGGCCGCCGGGGAGGCGTGGCTGCGTGGGGACCGTCTCGAGGCGATCCTCGCCTGGACGGCGGACGACTGCCCGCGCGAGGTGCTCGACCGCGCCTACGCGCCGGGTCCCCACACGGTCGAGGGGACCGCCCTGGCGCTGCTGCGGGAATGCGTCCAGCGGACTCGGGATCCGCGTCGCCCGGTGCCCGTCACCGAGCGGGCCGTCTACGCCGACCCGGTCGAGGCGTTGCTGTCGGCCGGCGCCGGCGCGGACATGATCGTCGTCGGCTACCGGGGGACCAGTCGGCTGCGCCGCTACCTCGTCGGGTCGGTCGCCGCGGCCTGCCTGCACCAGGCGACCAGGCCGGTCGTCGTCGTCCGGGCGGACGGCCGGGCCGCCGAGGACGACGACGACCGGCCCGTGCTCGTCGGCGTGGACGGGTCGGCGGCGTCGCTGGCCGCGTTGCGCTGGGCCGCCGGGCAGGCGGCGCTGCACGCGGCACCGCTGCGGGTCGTCCACGCCTGGCAGCCCACCCCGCTGCTGCCACCCGGTCACCGCGCCGCCCGCGACCGGGCGGCGCTCGAACAGGCCGCGCACGCCGTCCTCGACGACTGTGTCACCAGCGGACTGCCCGACCGGGGGCTGCCCGCCCGGGCCATGCCGGCCCGGGCTCTGGCCGCCAGGGCACCGGCGGACGAGGGGCCGGCGGCCGTCACCCTCGACACCCGGCTGGCGCTTGGCGGGCCGGCGCAGAGCCTGCTCGCCGAGGCCGTCGACGCCCGGCTGCTCGTGCTCGGCAGCCGTGGTCACGGCGGCTTCGCCGGCCTGCTGCTGGGCTCGGTCGCCCACCAGTGCGTGCACCATGCGCGCTGCCCGGTCGCGGTCATCCCCGACCCCATCCGCTGATCGGGCCCGTCATCCGGCCGGACGACGGGCAACGCCGCAGCGGTCAGTCGCCCGGTCGCGGCTGCGAGCCGACGGCCGAGGGAGCCCGGGAGTCCGTGCTGGCACCGCCGGCCGAGCTGCTGCCGGCCGAGCTGCCGCCGGCCGGAGTGGGATCGACGGGGCCCTGGGCGACGAAGTCCTTGCGGCGGATGAGGAGGAGCGCGCAGACCGCGCCCACGAGCGCGACGACCCCGGTGACGATGAGCAGGTCGTTGATCGCACCCGCGAAGCCGGCCTTGACCGCGCCGGCCAGCGGGCCGCGGGCGCTCGGTGGGGTGGCGGCGAAGAGCTGGTCGGCGTCGCCGCGGCGCAGCGTGTCGGCGATCTGCCCACCCTGCCCGCGCAGCGCCGGGACCCCCCGCAGCGCACCGTTGATGCCGCTTTCCAACCGAGCCGCGAAGATCGAGCCAAGGGCCGCGATGCTGATCGCCATGCCGATCTGGCGGAACGTGGTGTTCGCGCCCGAGGCCATGCCGGAGCGCGCCGGCGGCACCACCCCGACGGCCGTCGAGGCCAGCGGCGGGTTCACCATCCCGCTGCCGATGCCCGCCAGGACGAAGCCCGGGATCAGATGCGTCCAGGAGCTGCCCGCGTCCAGGCCCGCCATGAGCAGCAGGCCGACGCCGACCAGCGCCAGGCCGGGGCCGATGAGCCAACGCGCCGGCACCACGCTGCTCAGCCGTCCGGCCGCCGTCGCGGCGACGAAGCTGCCCGCACTCACGATCAGCAGCCGCACGCCCGACCCGAGCGCGGAGTAGCCCAGGTCGTTCTGCAGATAGAGGACCAGATAGACGAACATCGCGAACAGCGAGCCGTTCATCGCGACCGCGGCCAGCGACCCGCCGAGGAACGTCGGGGTGCGCAGCAGCGACAGGTCGAACATCGGGTTTGCGACCCTGGTCTCCACGGCGACGAACGCGACGAGGAACGCGATGCCCAGGGCCAGACTGACCACCACGCCCGTGTCCGACCAGGCCGTCTCGCCCGCTCGGATCAGGCCGTAGACCACGCCGACCAGCCCCGCGGTGAGCACCGCGAAGCCGGGCCAGTCGGGCCGGTGCGCCGCCGGCGGCCGCGACTCCTCGACCTTCCACACCGTCAGCGCGACCGCGACGATCCCGATCGGCACGTTGACCAGGAAGATGCCCCGCCAACTGATCCCGCTGGTGATCAGGCCGCCGAGGATGGGCCCCAGCGACGTGGCGATGCCGGTGACCGCGCCCCACACCCCGAAGGCGATCCCCCGGTCGCGGCCGCGGAAGCTGTGGGCGAGCAGCGCCAGCGACGTCGCGAACAGCACGGCGCCGCCCACGCCCTGCACGCCCCGAGAGATGATCAGCATGAGCGCCGACTGCGAGAGCCCGCACAGCAGCGACCCCGCCGTGAAGATCGTGAAGCCGATGCCGAACAGCAGGCGCCGCCCGTAGAGGTCGGCGAGCGAGCCGGCCGTCAGCAGCAGCGCCGCCAGGGTCAGGGCGTAGGCGTCGATGACCCACTGGACGTCGGCGAAGCCGGCGTCCAGACCGCTCTGGATCTCGGGCAGCGCGACGATCACGATCGTCACGTCGAGCAGCAGCATGAACGTGGCGCCGCAGACGACCAGCAGCGTCCACCACTTCCGATCCATGGTTCTCCTTGAGGCCTGGAACATCCTTGTGCCGCGGGCGGCATTGCTCCGACGTTTCGCGACGGCCCGAGGTGACTGGACCGGGTGCGGCGGTGGCAGGGCCGCGGAGGTGGGTCGGCGGAGGTGGGTCGGCGGAGGTGGGCCGGCGTAGGTGAGGTTGGCACTTCCCGTATGCCCGGTCACGGAAAAGTCATAGATGACCGCGGTCGTTCTGATCCCATCGGTGGGACGGGCCGGCCTGCCCGCCGAGAGGTGATTCGTCCCGCGGTATCTGGGTATCGCGTCGATGTTAGGGATCGTTCCCTATCGCATCGGAGCCGCCTGCGGTCCCTCCGGCCTGGTCGGAGCGGCCGCCCGACCTCGACGGGACGACGATGGCGATCGACACAGGACGACGAGGGCGCCGGCCGCGGACGCGGACGGAGCACACCGGGCCGCCCCCTGGTGACACCGGGCGGTGCCCCGCGGGACACACCCAGTGCCCCGCGGGACACACCCGGCGCCCCGCGGGGCACGCCGCGCGGCCGGTGGGGCTTACCGCATGGCTGGTGGGGCTTACCGCGCAGCCGGTGGAGCACTCCTGGTGGCGGCGGGTGCCCGGTCTGCGCGGACGCCGTCGTGCCGGCCGCGGCCGGTCCCGCTGGTCCGCCGGTGCGGTGGCGCTGGGCTGCGCCGTCGCGCTGGCCGCGGGCTGCGCGAGCGCGGACGGTCCGGCCCGGGCGACGCCGGCGGCCCCGGCCAGATCGGCGGGAGCAGGTGCGGTGGTAGCGGGTTCGGCGGCAGGAGCGGGTCAGGTCGGGCGGTACGCCTCGCCGAACCCGGGGTCCGTCAACACGCTCTGGCTGCGGACCTCGGCCGGCCTGCTCGTCGTGGACACCGGGCGATCCCTCACCGACGCGCGGCAGGCCGTGGCCGCCATCCGCCGCACGGGCCAGCCGGTGGCCGCGATCCTGATCACCCATCCGCACCCCGACCACGTGGGCGGGATCGGCGTGCTGCACCAGGCCTTCCCGACGGCGCCGGTCTACGCCTCCCAGGCCACCGTGGCCGTCATGCGCACCGATCCCCTCGGCTACTACGACCAGACCCGGGCCCTGCCCCACTCGGACTATGCGGCTCGGCTGACCCTGCCCGACCACGTCGTCGCGCCGGGTGCGACGGTCGACGTGGGCGGCACCCAGGTGCGCACCGCCGAGTTCGGCGCCGGCGAGTCGAGCGACGCGACCGTCTACTACGTCCCGGCCACCGGCGACCTGTTCGTCGGTGACCTCGTCTCCAACGGCGCCACCCCGGCCCTCATCGAGGGCCACACCTGCGGCTGGCTCGGCGAACTCGACCAGGTGCAGGCCCGATTCCCGCAGGCGGTGACCCTTCACCCCGGTCACGGTGGGCCCGGGCGCCCGGCCGACCTCATCGCCCGGCAGCGGTCCTACCTGCACCAGTTCCGTGAGCTGGTCCGGGCGGCGATCGCCCCGGCCTCACCCGGCGGCGCGACCGTCACCCCGGCCGAACAGGACTCGATCATCGCCGTGATCGAACGGAACCATCCCGGCTACCCGCCCGTCGCCACGCTGCCGGATCTCCAGCGGGCGAACATCAAGGCGGTGGCCGGCGAGCTCGCCACGACGAACCCCGCGGCCGAGCCCGCCGCCTGCCGGGACGCCTGACCTCGACCTGCCGGGCCCGCCTACCTGCCAGGGCCGCCGATCGTCCGGGGCCGCCGATCGTCCGGACGGTCGGGGCCGCCGGACGGTCAGAGCGGCCCCGGCGGGCGGGGCTGGTCGCGCAGCCGTTCGAGCACCCGGCGGTCGCGCTTGGTCGGTCGGCCGGCGCCCCGGTCGCGCACGGCCACCGCTGGAGTCGGGTCGCGCGGCACCGGGGGGCTGTGGTCGACGAAGCACTCGGCCGCGACCGGCGCCCCGACCCGCTTGCGCAGCACCTTCGTGATGATGACGATCCGCTCCCGACCGGCCAGCCGGAACCGGATCTCATCGCCCGCACGGACCAGGTGCGCGGGTTTGATCCGCTCGCCGTTGAGCCGGACGTGCCCGGCCCGGCAGGCCTCCGTCGCCTGCGAGCGCGTCTTGACAAGCCGCACGCACCAGATCCACGTATCGGCCCGGACCGAGTCCTCCGGCGGTGTCATGGCGCGACTCTACGAACCCGGGTGACGTCAGGCCGCCCGCGCCGGTGCGAGGCGCTGGGCCACGCGCACCGCGGCCCGGGCGATCTCGTAGCCGGCGATGGGCAGTTTGAGCCACCAGTGGTCGAGGAACCGGTAGTCGTCGGTGGCGACGACCCGGGCGGCGAGCTCGGGCCGCAGCCGGCGCAGATACCGGCGTCCGCGCGCCGCGTGCAGCGGATCCGAGGCGATCGCGACCGTGTCCGCGGACTCGACGAACGGCAGTGCGAACGTGATGTTCTCCCAGGTGTTGCGGGCCGAGGTCTCCAGCCGGATCTTCTCCGCGGGCACGCCGAGCGCATCGCGGGCGTACCCGGCCATGGCCTCCGCCTCGGTCACCGCGCCGGGCGGCCCGCCGCCGGTGAAGATCAGCCGGCTGCCCGCGTCCGGAGCGAGCGAACGCACCCCGATCTCGGTGCGCCAGCGTTGGAGCGGATGCAGAGTGCCCGCACGGGTCGACGGGAAACCGAGGACGACGACCGCCTGAGCGCCCCGTCTCGCGGGCAGACCGCGCCCACGGCCGCGGAGCTGGCGCGACGCCCGCCAGTGCAGCGCCTCGGCGACGGCGACCGGGGCGGCCGCCACACCGGCGACGGCGGCGACGGCGCGAAGCCGCCGTACCCACGGCCGCGTGCGGGCGGGCCGGGTCGCTGTCACGACTCCATAGAACACCGCGCCTGGCCGCTCTCGGTCTTTTTCGGACGTGATGCGGTGAGCGCTCCTGTCGGGCCACGACAGGAGACGATCATGCTGCGGTCGTCGGCGCAGTAGGATGATCGTGACGCTGCCGATCGGTGTGGATGCGCAGGCGGGGAGCCCCGGGAACCGGCGCGACGACGGCAGGCTCGCCAGAGGGGGAGTCGACCGTGCGGCCGTTCCGGTTCGGGGTGAACATGCTCGCGGTCTCGGCGCCGGGGGAGTGGTCGACGGCTGCCCGCCGGGCCGAGGAGCTGGGCTACGACGTGCTGCTCATCCCCGACCACCTCGGGTTGCCCGCACCGTTCCCCGCGCTGGTTGCGGCCGGGGCCGCCACCGGCCTGCGGCTGGGCACCTTCGTCCTCAACGCGGCCTTCTACAGTCCGGTGCTGCTGGCCCGCGAGGTGGCGACCACCGACGTGTTGACGGCGGGGCGCCTGGAGCTCGGCGTCGGCACGGGTTACGTCGCCGAGGAGTTCGCCGCCGCCGGCATCCCGTTCGGCACCGCGCGGGACCGCGTCGACACCCTCGAGCGGGTCATCGACGCGGTGTACGGCGCGCTGGGCGACCCCGCCCATGCGCCGCAGCCGGTGCAGCGGCCGGTGCCGCTGGTCGTCGGCTGCAACGGGGACCGGATGCTCACCCTGGCGGCGCGTCGGGCGAACGTCGCCGCGTTCACCGGCGGCGCCGCCGACCCGGCGAACCCGGCGAACCTGCGGCTGCTGTCCGGCCCCGCGTTCGCCGAGCGGATCGCGTTCTTCGAGAAGGTCGCCGGCGACCGGGCCGGCGAGGTGGAGCGCAACCTGCTCGTCCAGGATGTCGCCGTCACCGACGACCGGGAGGCGGCACTGGCCGCCTGGGCGTCCCGGCTGCCGTACCTGAGTGCCGAGGAGATCCCCACGGTCCCGGCGCTGCTGGTCGGCACCGTCGACGAGATCGCCGACCAGGTGCGCGGCCTGCGTGAACGGTTCGGCATCACCTACGTCACCGTCCTGCAGCCCGCGCTGGAGGCGTTCGCCCCGGTGATCGCCGCACTGCGCCGCGACTGACCGGCCACCGTCCGGCGGTTGCGCGGCACCGCCGGTTCGTGGGTCCGGCCGTGGCCGCATGGTCGGGCCGTGCCCGTGGCCGTGGCCGCATGGTCGGGCCGTGCCCGTGCCCGTGGCCGTGGCCGTGGTTGTGGGCCGCTGCGGGTGAGATCGGTGACGGCGGAAACTCGGTCGTCAGCGGTCGAGCTGTCTGCCACGATCGGGCGATGCCACGGGGATTCGAGGAGCTGGTCGACGAGGCAGCGGCGGTGCCCGTCGACGGCTGGGACTTCTCCTGGTTGGACGGCCGGGCCAGCGAGCAGCGGCCGTCGTGGGGGTATGCCCGCCTGCTGGGCGAGCGGATGGCCCGCGCCGACGCGGCCCTCGACGTGCAGACCGGCGGCGGTGAGGTGCTCGCCGGGGTCGCGCACCTGGCGCGGCGCACGGTCGCCGTCGAGTCCTGGCCGCCGAACATCGCGAGGGCGACGGCGCTGCTGCGCCCCCGTGGCGTCCCTGTCGTCGCCGCGGACAGTGATCACACCCTGCCGTTCGCCGACGCGACGTTCGACCTCGTCGTCAGCCGGCACCCGCTGGCGACCTGCTGGCCGGAGATCGCCCGGGTGTTGCGCCCCGGCGGCGGCTACCTGTCCCAGCAGGTCGGCCCGGCCAGCGTCGGCGAGCTGACCGAGTACTTCCTCGGGCCCCAGCCGGCCGCGGTGCGTGGCCGGCGCCATCCCGACGGCGCGCGCGACGCCGCCCGGGCCGCCGGACTGGAGGTCGTCGACCTGCGGATGGAAACGCTGCACACCGAGTTCCGCGACGTCGGCGCCGTCGTCTATTTCCTGCGGAAGGTGATCTGGATCGTTCCCGGGTTCACCGTCGAGCGGTACCGCGGGCGCCTCGCCGAGCTGCACGAGCGGATCCGCACGACCGGTCCGTTCACCGCCCGCACCACCCGCTTCCTCATCGAGGCCCGCCGCCCGCAATGACCTGACGTGCGCCGCGGCTCCTTTCGGGGGACAGCATCCCCGGCGTTGACCCGACGCGCGCCCGAAGAACCAACTTCCTCACCGGCACGCATGCGTAACGTCCGGCAGGCGCAGGAGGAAGGCTTCCCATTCCACGAGGCGTGTAACGACGTGCCCGCGTTCGACGCCCATTGCGACGGCCCGTGGTTCAGGACGTTCTTCAGCGCGTCGGGGGACTTCGCGGCGGGCCCGACCTGGCGGGTCAGAGGAACGCGAGTCGAGGACCCGCGGCACGGCGGCGGACCAGGGCGCGAATCCCCCGACACGCCTACCGGCGCCGCCGGCGTTTGACCTGGTGCGCACTCGAAGCAATAGCGTCCTCGTCGAGCACGAATGCGTGCCAGCGAGCAGGCGCAGGAGGACATGATGGCTGAGGATTTGACCGGCACCGTCGCGTTCGTGACCGGGGCGAGCAGCGGCATCGGGGCCGCGACCGGTCGGGAGCTGGCCCGCCGGGGTGCGGCGGTCGCGCTCGTCGCGCGCCGCAAGGACCGGCTGGAGCAGCTCGCCGCCGAGATTCAGGGCGAGGGCGGGCGGGCTCTCGTCGTCGGTACCGATATCACCGACCAGCGGCAGGCGATCGACGCGGTCGAGCGGACCGTCGCCGAACTCGGCCGCCTTGACACCGTCGTGAACAACGCCGGGGTCATGCTGCTCGGCCCGATCGTCGACGCACCCACCGCCGAGTGGGACCGAATGGTCGCGCTCAACCTGCAGGGCCTGTTGTACGTCGCGCACGCCGCGCTGCCCCACCTGCTCACCGCAGCCGACTCCGGCCCCCGCAACGTGGCGGACCTGGTCAACATCAGCTCCGTGGCGGGCCGGCGGGCGACGCCGAACTCCGGCGTCTACAACCTGACCAAGTTCGGCGTGAACGCCTTCACCGAGTCGCTGCGTCAGGAGGTCACGGAACGACGCGTGCGGGTGTCCGTGGTCGAGCCCGGCGCGGTCGTGACCGAGCTGGCCGACCACCTGCGCGAGGAGATCCGCGAGACGGCGATGCGCGTCTTCGCTGACGTCGAGAAACTCCAGGCGGACGACATCGCCGACGCGATCGCCTACATCGTGACCCGCCCCCGCCGCGTCGCCGTCAACGAGATGCTCATCCGCCCCACCGAGCAGGTGCGCTAGAAAGAGTCTGTTCCATCTGGTCACAGGTGGGCTTGCTCACCTGGCGGTCACGCAGGCTTCGCCGACCGGTCAGCGGCGGACGGTCCAGTGGCGTGGGCTGGTTGTCGCGGGGATGTGGCGGCAGGTCAGGCCGGTGATGATGGTGGCCTGCAGCTCGGCGCCGAGGTCGGGATCGGCGGCGGTGATCGCGTCCAGGGCGCGCCTGACCGATTTGCGCACGGCGGTGCGGGCGCGTTCGGCCGAGGTGTGGAACGCCCGGCTGCGCCCGCCGAGGCCGGCGACGGTGCGCAGGTGGTCGGTCAGGGCGTCCCAGTCGGCCTGGAGTGCGCGGGCCCGGTCGGTGTCGCCGTCGGCCTCGGCGTCCTGGCGCTCCTCGTCGAGCTCGCGCAGCCGCCGCCGGTAGGCGTCCAGGGCCTGCCGGTCAACCACCTCATGGTGGCCGGCGTCGAACGGCACCGCGCCGCAGAGGGCCAGCGCCGTCACCCCCTCGCCGGGGCGTTCCACCAGCACCGCGAGATAGCGCAGCCCCTGCAGGTCCCCCAGGAACAGCTGCCGGCCGTCTGCGGCCAGCAGCCACCCGTCGCCCTGACGTGTCAACGTTCCCGTGCGGCCGGCGCCCCCCGCCTCGGTCGT
The DNA here is from genome assembly GCF_000058485.1 of Frankia alni ACN14a. Taxonomy (NCBI): domain Bacteria; kingdom Bacillati; phylum Actinomycetota; class Actinomycetes; order Frankiales; family Frankiaceae; genus Frankia; species Frankia alni. The sequence goes on along the minus strand of NC_008278.1, from coordinate 5,131,000 downwards.
GGGGATCGACGACCCGGCGGTCGTCTCGGCGCCGGCGGGCTCGGCGCCGGCGGGCTCGGCATCGGCGGCCGCGGGCTCATCGGGGGAGGAGGAGGCGTCGGCCGCGTGCAGCAGGGCGGCCCACTGGGCGGCGCGGACCGACAGGTCCATCGTCACCGCCTCGGCGTGCGCGGCGGCCAGGAGCGTCCGCGCCCGCGCGCGGTCCCCGGAGCCGGCCCGGGCGGTCAGGGCGGCGGCGAGGTCGACGCGGGACAGGGCGGTGCCCGGCCGGTTGCCGAACCGCCGGCTCGCGGCCACGGCGCGTTCGTGGTGGCGCACGGCCCCGTCGGCGTCGCCGAGCGCCAGGGCGACCAGGCCGAGCGCTCGCTCGGTGGAGCCGAAGCAGGTGACGGCGAGCGACGGCATGACGGGCAGGTCGGCGAACGGTTCCACGAGCCCACGGACCTGCTCCGCGATCGCCCGCTCGTCGAGCAGGCAGGCGGCCTCGGCGACGGCGACCATTCCGGTCAGCCAACTGCTGGACGTGGGCAGGGCGGCCAGCCCGCCGCCGGCGGCGACGAGCCGGTGCAGCGCGCTGCGGGCCTCGTCGAGCCGGCCGGCGCGGGCCGCCATCATCGCGGCGCCCGCGGCGAAGGCGAAGTCGCCCGCGGCGAGCGTCGGGGAGGCGGCCGCCTCGGCCGCGAGGTCGAGCAGCTCCCCGTCGCGGCCCTGCATCCAGCGAATGCTGGCGAGCTGGGCGCCGTAGAACGCCTCGGCGTCCGCGTCCCCGACGGCCAGGCCGAGCTCCAGGCAGGTGCCGGCCGCGGCCTCCGCCTGCGCCAGCCGGCCCGCGCGCACCAGCCGCATGACGTCCATCGCCGCGACGATGTAGAGGACGCTCTGGCAGGCCAGGGCGTCGGCCCGCGCCCGCAGCTCGGCGAGCGACCGCTCGGCCCGCGCGTCGCCGAGGTGGAACAGGTCCACCGTCCGCCACAGCAGTCCCAGCAGCGCCAGCATGCCGTCCCCGCTGCTCGCGGCGACCGTGAGCAGCTCCTGCGCGAGGGCCAGCTTCACCGGGTTGTGCTCGGGTCCGAGCATCGCATGATGGGTCAGCGACAGCGCCTCCGCCAGGGCCGCGGCGTCGCCCGTCGCCCGGATCGCCGCGAGTTCCGCCAGCGCCCGCGCGGGCGTCGCGCCGTCGTAGACCGACTCGGCGGCGAGCCGGACCGCCAGGCGCCCCCGCAGCGACACCACCTGCCGCAGGGCCGGGACACTCGCCGCCCCCGCCCCCGCCCCCGTCGCCTCGCCGTCCGCCGATGGTCTGCCGTCCGCCGCCACCCCGCCGTCCGCCGTCGCGGCTGCGGCCAGGGCGTCGAGGGCGCTGCGTTGCAGGGCCAGCACGCGTCGACGGTCGACGGGATCGCGGTGCTCGTTGAGCCAGACGCCACCCAGGCCCAGCGCCGCGCGGGCCAGCAGGATCGGGTCGTCGGCTCCGTCGAGGGCCTCGGCCGCGCGGGCGAAGGCGTCGCGGGCGGCGGACAGCCGGCCGCAGGCGAGGATCGCCTCGGCCCGCTCGACCAGCAGCGCGGCCCGTCCCGTCATGGCCGGCCACGGATCGGACACGGCGACGGCGGCGTCGAGCAGCGCCGCAGCCTGCTGGTAGTCGAAGCCGCGGCGCATGGAGCGGGCCGCCGCCCGGCAGGCTCCGACGGCGCGCTGAGCGTCCTGCCTGGAGCGGGCGGCCGCCTGCAACGCGTGATGGGCGCGTAGCGCCAGCCGGTCCGCCCGGTTCGATCCGCCGAGCAGAGCGGCGGCGGCGGCATGGGCGTCCAGGCGTTCCCGTGGCCGCAGCGTCGCGGCGGCGGCGCCGAGGATGACGTCGTGCCCGAACCGGAAGCGGTCGGTGCCCGCTGGCTCGACGAGCCCGATCCGCCGCGCGTCGGCGAGGTCGTCGAGGACGACGAGGACGGGCCGACCGGCCAGCGCGGCGACGTCGTGGACGGCCACGGTCCGGCCGAGCACGGCGGCCAGGGCCAGTGTTCGGCGGCTGTCCGCGTCGAGCCGGCCGATGCTGTCGGCCACCGCCTGCTCCACGCCGGCGAGACCCGCCTGCGGGGAGCCGTGCGCGACGACCCGGCTGACGAACAGCGGATTGCCGCCGGTGATGGCGAGCACCGTCCGGGCCAGGTCCTGTCCCGGACGATGCCCAGCACCGATCGGGTCGCCGTCGCCGAGCGGAGGGGCGTCGGCGTCCGGCGGGTCGTGCAGGCCGTGCGCGGCGAGATAGTCCTGCGCGTCGGGGAGGGTGAACCGGCGCAGGGCGAGCACCGTCGCCTCCCGCTCCACGTCGGCGGCGAGCTGGGCCAGCGCCGGATCGCCCTGACCGTCGGGACGGCGGGTGAGGACCAGCAGCAGCGGAACCCGGTCCAGCACCCGGGCGAGGAAGCGGGTCAGCAACAGGGCGTCGGCGTCGGCGGCGTGCACATCGTCCAAAACGATCATGGTGGGCCGGCCGGCCAGCCGCCGCGTCACCAGGTCGGCGACCGCCTGGAAGCGGGTGAACCGCTCGGGTGCGGCCGACGCGCCACCAAGCCCCTCGGCCAGCGGATGGCCGCCCGGCGCGCCGCTCACCGCGGCCAGCAGCGCGGGCCAGGGCCACAGGGGCGGCGCGCCGCCGTAGGGCCAGCAGCGTCCCCACTCGACCGCCATACCGGCCTGCTCGGCCTGCTCGGCCGCCCGTTCGCACAGGTACGTCTTGCCGATCCCCGCCTCGCCGGAGACGACGGCGACCTGGCGCCGCCCCGCCGCCGCCCGCGCCGCGAGCCGGGCCAGCAGCGCCAGCTCCTCCCGGCGCCCGACGAATACCTCCGCGGCGCCCGGCTCCCGGGCCGGGTCCTCGCCGGTGGGACGCGCGACCGGGCGAGGCAGCACGGGCTGGGGCAGTGCGGGCTGGGGCAGTGCGGGTACAGGGTAGGGCAGCGCGGGTACGGGGTGGGGCAGCACTGCGGCGGAACCCACGCGGTCCAGTGCCAACGTCGCCCTCTCCCCACCATGCCCCGCGCGGCACGCCAAGCCCCCGCGCGGCATGCCGATGCGGCCGAACGTGGCCACTCCCGCCGATCCTAGGAACGGCCAGGCGCCCGCGGATCGCCCTGTCGCCAGCGCGACGTACCGACGGTGGCGCCCTCGTTGCGTGCCCGTGGCACGCCGGTGGCACATCTGCGGCACGCCTGACGGCCGACAGCCGGGGCCGGAACCGGTCGGCGACGGCCGTCAGGCGCATCCCGGCCGCACGAGCACCAGGACGAGCGCACCAGGACGAGTAACAGGAGGGCTGACATGGCGAATCACCGCGTGGCGATCGTGGGCACGTTCGTCGAGCCGATGGGCATGATCCGATCGGCGGTGGGCGGTGCGATCGGGGGCGCCGTGGGCGCGGCCGTGGCCGCGAGCGCCTCCGCGGACGGCGCGGTGCTGGCCCGGGGCCAGATCGGCTATCTCGGTGTGTTCCCCGGCGAGTTGATCCTGTTCGCCGCCAGGCGGGGCGCCTTCCGGCCGAAGCCCACCGAAACGGTGATCGCGGCGGCGCCGCGGCCCGCCGTGCGACTCGCCCAGCTCAACAGGGCAAAAGTGGCCGGCGTGTTCGAGATTCATCTCCATGACGGGACGGCGTGGCGTTTCGAGGTGCCCCGCGTCCATCTCGGGGGCGCGCAGAAGGTCGCCGCCGTGCTGTCCCAGCACAGCTACTAGGCCGCGTACAGGCGGGACGGCAACGCGCCGAGGTTCGTCGCCTCGTCGGCGGGTACCAGGCCGCGGCGGCGACGCCGTGTCCGCCGGCGGGGGCGTCCGGCATGATCGGACGATGGGCGGGCGATGGCGCGGGCGGCTGCGGCGCGCCACCGACTTCGGGATCGTGCTCCTGCTCGGCCTGTTCCTGGTCGCGGTGGTGCTCGACGAGCACGACCGCACCCGGGAATCGGTGTTGATCGTCCTCGGGCTGCCGTTCGGGGTCGGCCAGTCGCTCGCGCTGTACTGGCGCCGTACCCGGCCCGGAGCCGCGCTCGGCGTCGCGCTGGTCGGCGGCCTCGTCATCCAGATCCTCGTCCCCTCGGTCGTGATCCCGATCGCGGCCCTGATCGCCATCAGCTCGTTCGCCGCCGCCCGACCGCCGCTGCAGTCCCTGCCCGCGCTGGGCGCGCTGCTCGGCGTGTGCACGGTCGACTTCGCCACCGCCAGCCGTGAGGACACCTTCTTCACGATGGTCCTGGCCATCGCGGCCTGGGCCATCGGAGAGATCGCCCGTAACCGGCGCACCGCCATCGAGGGGGAGGCCCGGCGGGCGGTCGCCGAGGAACGGGCCCGCATCGCCCGGGAGATCCACGACATAGTCGCGCACAGCGTGTCGGTGATCATCGTGCAGGCGGCGGCCGCCGATGACGTCTTCGACATCCGTCCCGACCAGGCCCGCCGCGCCCTGCGCTCGATCGAGACCACCGGTCGGGATGCCCTGGCGGAGCTGCGCCGCCTGCTCGCCGTCGTCCGTCCCGGCGGCGAGGAGGCGGGCCCGGTGCGCCCGCAGCCCGGCCTGGCCCGGGTGGATGAGCTGGGGGAGCCGCTGCGCGCCGCCGGGCTGCACGTCGCGGTCCGCGTGGTCGGCGAGGCCCGTCCGCTGCCCGCCGGGGTGGACGTCTCGTCCTACCGCATCGTCGGCGAGGCGCTGACCAACACCCTGCGCCACGCCCGCGCGTCCCGCGTCGAGGTCACCCTCGCCTACACCGCGACCACCCTCGACCTTGAGATCGTCGACGACGGCGTCGGCACGCCGGGCGTGGGGTTCCTCGGCGGCGACGCGCCGACCCCCTGGCCCACCACAGGTGCCCCCACCGGCGCGGCCACCACCACCACCGCGTCGGTGCCGGTGCCGGCACCGACGGCCATGGGCGGCGGGCACGGCATCATCGGCATGCGGGAACGCGCGGCCGTGCTCGGCGGAAGCCTGGAGGTCGGCCCGCGTGACGGCGGCGGATTCCGGGTCCGGGCGAGCCTTCCGCTGCCGACCCAACCCGGCGGGAGGTCGGCATGACGACCGAGGCGACCCAGGCGGTTCGGGTGCTGCTGGCCGACGACCAGGCGCTGGTGCGAGGCGGGTTTCGCCTGATCCTCGATGCGCGGCCCGGAATCGAGGTGGTCGGCGAGGCCGGCGACGGGGCCGAGGCGGTCGAGCTCGTCGGCCGGCGCGAACCCGACGTCGTGCTCATGGACGTGCGGATGCCGACGATGGACGGGATCGAGGCGACCCGGCGCATCGCCGCCTCGGGCAGCGCGGCGCGGGTCATCATCCTGACCACGTACGACCTCGACGAGTACGTCTTCGCGGCGCTGCGGGCGGGCGCCAGCGGCTTCATGCTGAAGGACGTCCGGCCCGCGGAGCTCGTCGACGCGGTCCGCGTCGTCTTCCGCGGTGACGCGCTGCTCGCCCCCACGGTGACGCGGCGGCTGCTCGACCGCTTCGCGCGGACGCTGCCCTCCGTCGCCGATGCCTCGGCCCCGGCATCCGACGGTCCGGCCGGGCGTCGCCGCGCCGGCCCAGGCCCCCTCGGCCGCCCGGTCCGTGGGATCTCCCCGCCCGACGCCGCAGGGGTCGGAGGGGAAGGGGAGTGGGGCGCCCGGCCGCGCAGCGGGCTGGCGGAGCTGACCGAGCGGGAGGCCGTGGTGCTCCGGCTCGTCGCGCTCGCCCTGTCGAACGCCGAGATCGCCACCGAGCTCGTGCTCACCGAGGCGACCGTCAAGACGCACGTGTCGGCCGTACTGCGCAAGCTCGGCCTGCGTGACCGCGTACAGGCCGTCGTCTTCGCCTACGACCACGGGCTGGTGCGCCCCCGCCCGAACTGACCCGCCGTCGACTGTCCACCGTCGGCGCCTGCGCCCTTGCGCGGCCCGTCACCCCGGGTCCCCGTCACCCCGGGTCTCCGACCGGCGGACTGCGACCACAGGAGGAGGCAGGTCCATACCTGCGGTGGATGTGCCCGGACCGCCGTGGATCTAGCTTCCCGAGCATGGACGAACCCGACGACCCCGCCCCCCATGCGCCGGTGCCCGCCGCCCACGAGCCGGTGCCGGCCGTCCCGCCCGTGCCGACCGGCCCTGGGTCGGGCGACCCGCCAGCCACCGCGGGCGGTCCGCGGCCGGGCCCCCCCGACCGGCCCGGCCCCCCGGCCGGTCGGGCGCCTTCACGGCTCGCCGCGGTCGGCTCGGTGGTCGTGGTCGGGCTGCTTGTCGTCGCCGTCAACCTCCTGCCGCGGCTGGCTGGCGATCTGCCGCACGTCGGGCTGCCCGCGCTCGACCTGCCGCAGGTCGAGCTGCCCGGCTGGGTTCGCGCAACCTTCGATGCGCTGCGGCCGGTGCGGATTGCCCTGCTCGGGCTGTTCGTGCTCGCCGCCGCGTTCGGCGAACACGGCCGGCACCGCCGGTCGGCGGACCGCTCCGCCGGCCAGCCCGCGCCCGCGCCCCGCGCCCCGGACGGCGACGACCCGGGGGACGGGAACGCCAACCGATGATCCAGGTGCGCGAGCTGACGAAGGTGTACGGCGGATCGGTCGCGGTGGACCGGCTGACCTTCGACGTGACGCCCGGGGTCGTGACCGGCTTCCTCGGCCCGAACGGCTCCGGCAAGTCGACCACCCTGCGCCTGATGGTCGGCCTCGACCGGCCCAGCAGCGGCCGGGCGACGATCGGGGGCCGCGTGTTGCGCGATGTCGACGCGCCGATGCGCGAGGTCGGGGTGCTCCTCGACGCGAGGGCCGCGCCGGGCGGCCTGCGGGCCCGCCAGCACCTGGCCTGGCTCGCCCGGGCCGGCGGCGTGCCCGCCCGGCGGGTCGACGAGGTGCTCGCCGAGGTCGGCCTCGCCGACCTCGCCGGGCGCCGCGTCGGCGGGTTCTCGCTCGGCATGCTCCAACGGCTCGGCATCGCCGCCGCTCTGCTCGGCGACCCGGCGGTGCTGATCCTGGACGAGCCGGTGAACGGCCTCGACCTCGATGGCGTGCGCTGGGTCCGCGGGCTGCTGCGGCGCTGCGCCGCCGAAGGACGCACGGTGGTCGTCTCCAGCCATCTGCTGAGCGAGATGGACCAGACCGCCGACGAGGTCCTGGTCCTCGGCCGCGGTCGCCTGCTCGCCCACGGCAGCGTCACCGAGATCACCCGGGCGGGTGCCGGCACCCACATCCGGGTGGCGTCGCCGCGTGCCTGCGAGCTCGCGGCGGCGCTGCGGGCGGCCGGTGCCTCGGTGACCCAGGCCCCGGACGCCGGCGGCACGTTGCTGGTCACCGGCATGACGGCGCCGGCCATCGGCGATCTCGCCGCCGGCCGTGGGCTCGCCCTGCACGAGCTGACCGAGCGACGGGCAACGCTGGAGGACACCTTCATCGAGCTCACCGGCGACACTGTCGAATACCGGGCCGACAACCACGGGGCCGACAACCACGGGGCCGACAACCGCCGGGCCGACAACCGCCGGGCCGACAACCGCCGGGCCGACAACCGCCGGGCCGACAACCACCGGGCTGGCAGCCATCGGGGGACAGGTCATCGGGAGGTTGGCCGCCCGGGGGAGCAGCCGTGAGCCGGCCACCCACCGCGCCACCCCGCTGGACGGCGACGGTTGCCGGGGAATGGCTCAAGCTGCGCGCCCTGCGCGGGACCCTGGTGATCGCCTGTCTCGGCCCGATCCTCGGGACCGCGCTGTGCGTGCTGCTCGCCGTCGCGGTCGGCCTCGAGGCGGACGGCTGGTCCGAGCAGGACCGCGCCGCCTTCGACCCCGTGCTGTTCCCGCTGGTCTCGGGGATCGTCAGCGGCGTCCTGCTCGTCGTCTTCGGGGTGCGGGCCGGCGCCTGCGAGTACCGGGCGGGCCTGGTGCGGCTGACCCTCACGGTGACGCCGCGCCGCGGTCGGGTGCTGCTGGCCAAGATCGTCGTGGTCGCGGTGGCGAGCTGGGTGGGCTTCACGGCCGTCACCGCGCTGGCGGTGCTCGCGGCGCAGCCGGTGTTCCACGCCTACGGCCTGCCGGACGTGACCGGTGCCGGCCTCTCCGCCGGCAGCGAGGTGCGCCCGCTCGCGGCGGCCATCGGGCTGGCCCCGGTGTTCCCGCTGATCGGGCTGGCCCTGGCAGTCCTGACCCGCAGCGCGGCCGGGGCCCTGACCTCGGTGCTCGCCGTGCTGTTCGCCCCCGCGATCGCGGGCGGGCTGCTGCCGCCCTGGTGGGCGGCGCACGTGCTCATCTATCTGCCGGGTCCGGCGACCGACAGCCTCTCCCTGACCGGATCGGACGACGCCGCCACCGGCGTTCTGTCCGCTGGTGTCGCCGTGCTTGTGGTGGCGGCGTGGCTGGCTCTGTTCCTCGGCGCCGCCCACCACTGCCTCCAACGCCGTGATGCCTGACGCTGCGGGCCCGGCGGTCGCGTCCGCGGTGATGGCGTTCGGGGTGATGGCATTCGCGGTGACTGCGTTTGCGGTGGTGGTGCGCGGCGAGGCCGCGGGTCACCGCCCGGCCGAGCAGGAACAGCACGAACAGCATCCCGGCGGCCGGCAGCGCCAGGACGACGGCGGCCGCGGCGTCGGCGACGGCGGTCAGCACCTGCCCGCCACCGAGTGCCGAACCCGCCGGGGCGAGCTGTGCCCAGACGGCCCGCGCGGTTCGGGGCACGACGAACGGCACCGACACGAGCAGCAGCACCAGGTTGACCAGAATCGCGGGCGCGGCCAGCAGCGCCCAGGCGGTCACCACCAGCCGAGCCCGCCGGGTCAGGCCGGTCAACCGTGCGCCGCCGCCCGGTCCGGCAGGCCCCGCCCCGCCGACCCACCCGGCATCTCCGGCACCGGCGGCCGGGGTGGCGCTGCCGCCGGCCGGCTCCCCGGGGGACGGCGGCCGGCGCCGGCCGGGCAGGGCCGAGCGCAGCGCCGGAACCATCCGGCTGAACAGGTCCGGTACTCCCGCGAGGTCGCCCATGATGTAGTAGCCGTCCAGGCGGACGAACGGTGCGAGCTGGCGGGCGGCGTCGAGGTGGGCGAGCACGATCGCGGTCACCAGGACCTCGGCGTGGCTGACCGCGAGTGCGCCGCACAGCGCCAGCGCGTACAGGCCGTTGAAGTAGATGCCGCCGAGATCCGTGCGCAGCCGGCCACGCCGGGAGAGCCGGTAGGAGTCCGTGACGTCGGTGAAGAACGCCGGCCACACCAGGTACATGCCGAAGCCGATCACTCCGGGCCCGGCGCCGCCGTAGCGGCAGGCGGCGGCGTGCCCAGACTCGTGGACCAGGGCTCCGGCCAGGGCCAGCCCGACGACCGCCAGCATCAGCGTCGGGGTGGCCAGCACCGCGGCCGCGCTGTCGGCGACGCTGTGCCGGCGAAACACCCAGATGTCCGCCACCACCAGCAGGGCGAGCAGCCCGGCGATGACCGCCGGCCGGAACAGCACGGCGAGGACCCCGCCCAACCGGGCCACCACCGGCGCGGGCAGCAGGGTCCGGCGGGCGGCGAGGGTGAACATCGCCGCCGCCCGGGGCGTCGGGGTGGCGCCTTCCGCGGCGGCGATGAGGCCCAGCGGCATCAGCCGGTCGGCGATCAGGTAGCCGACGTCGGCCCCGCTGACCGCTCGCCCGTTGCGTACGGCCACCTGGCCGGCGATCGCCTCGATGTCGCGGGTGCCGTCGGCCGCCGCCAGGATGTGCGCGAGCAGCTCGGTGAGCGCGACGACCTGGCCGTCGCTTCGGCGGGCAAGCTGGACCGGCCGGTCCAGGCCGGAGTCGGCGAACTCGCCGAGCAGGGCCAGGCCGTCGGCCCGGCACGGTCGGGCGGGCACCGTGCCGGGCGTGGGCCCCGGGCGGATATCGGTCATTCTCGGCCGTCCGTCGCAGGTCGATCAGGAGTTGTTGATCTCGAATATGAAGTTGATGCTGGGTACCAGCGAGATGAGGATCGGCAAAATCCCGCCGAGGATCTGCGGTTCGCCATGCGCGTCGATGTGGGCCATGTTCGACCAGGGTGAATTGACCGGAAAGAAGGTGGGATCAAATTCCTTCCGACCGATCTCCAGGGCTGCCAGGGTCAGTCGCTCGGGCAGCAGTTCCGCCTGCTCCAGCGGAAATTCCTGACGTTTTCCGTCGGGTCCTTCCTGAATTTCATCGTGCATTCTATCCCCCGTCGTTATCCAGTCCGCGGGACTGCTCTGACGGGTGGCACGCTAGCGGCGTTGAAACGTTGTGGCGAGGATCCTCATCGGGCGTGTCACGTCCTGCTCTGTGTACGGCCGAATATTCCTCGGAGCTACACCGCAGGTGCGATAAGACTGGTGCGCCGTCGGTTCACCGTCCGTCGGCCTCATCTTCGGGGGCCTGAAACCCGGTGGTCGGATGCCCTAGGAGCGGCCATTCGACCGATCATGGACGTCACCACTGGTTCACCTGGGTCCAGCCGTTGACGATGGAATCGACGAAAGAACCGGAGCTGTAGGCGATCTGCGGTTCGCCGTGGTTCTCGATGTCCGAGGCGTTGCTCCCGGGGGAGTCGACCAGGAAGTTGTCCGGGTCGAACTCGTGGCGGTTGATCTCGACGGCGGCGAGGGTGAGGCGGTCGGGTAGCAGCTCCGCCTGTTCCCGGGCCAGGTCCGCGGCGTCCAGCCCACTGACGGTGCTCATCATCTGGCTCCGTTTCGGATCACTCGATCGCGCGGCGGTCGCGCGACCGTGGCGCGAATGCGGCGCATCGGCCGGCTCCGGGCCCGCCGGATGAGAAGGTCGGCCGGGAACGGGTACAGCCCGCGCGGCGGCCGGTAGGCACCTCTGGACTGTAGGAGTGCCCGTGACCCTCCGCAACACGACGGCGCCCCCCCCCGCAGCCTGGAGCGGGCTCGGGCTCGGGCTCCCAGGGAACCGGGATGGTGAGATCACGCGCGGCCGCGGGGGCGGCGCCGGCGCCCGGACCTTCGGACATCAGCATGGAGCGCATGAGTTCTCCCGAAGACGCCCACGAGCAGCATCGACGTTCGAGTACGGAGGGCCGTCCGCATCCGCGCGCCCGAATCCGCAACGAGCGGGTCGTCTTCACCCGGATGAGCTCCCCCCAGGACCGCGCGGCGGACCTGATCACGGCGTTCGCCGGGTCACTGCCCTTCGTGTACCTCCACGCCGTCTGGTTCGCCGGCTGGATCCTGCTCAACGAGGGCGTGTTCGGCGACGCCGCGGTGTTCGACCGCTACCCGTTCGGACTCCTCACGATGATCGTCAGCCTGGAGGCGATCTTCCTGTCGACCTTCGTCATGGTCAGTCAGAACCGGGAGGCCACCCGGCAGAATCTGCGCGCCGATCTGGACTTCGAGACCAACCTGCGCTCCGAGGTCTGGTCCGTGCACATCGGCCGCGCCCTGGGCCTGGACCCCGACGAGATCGAACGGCACGTCCAGGAGACCCTCGCGCACGCTCGCACCGAGCTCAGCACCGGCCACCCTCAGCCGACGGACGCCGGCCATCTCTGAGGGGAGGTCTACCCCGACGCCCGGCCGCCGCTCACCGTCGCCGACCCGCCGGGCCGCCGGGCCGCAGTCGGCCGGCGGCCCGGCTTGCCGGTAGGGCGCGTCAGTGGTCGACGATCCGACCGTCCAGCGGGCCCGGCGCGGGACCGGAGATCTCGTCGAGGCGGGCGACATGCTGCGCGGGCAGGGTGATCTCGAACCCGGCGAGAGTCTGTTCGTACTGGTCGAAGGTGCGCGGTCCGATGATGACCGACGTGACGCCGGGACGGGCGGCGGCCCAGGCGAGCGCCACCGCCGCGGACGTCGTGTCCAGCTCGGCGGCGACCCCGGCCACCGCCTCGGCGATGTCCAGCCCGCGGTCGGTGACGATCCCGTCGGCGAAGCGCCGGGCGGCCGGGGCGCCCCACGCGCGCAGGCGGGCGACGCGGGTGTCGGCGTCCGGGTCTCCGTCGCGGCGGTAGCGCCCGGCGAGGATCCCGCCGGCCAGGGGACTGTAGATCAGGGTCCCCATGCCGTGGCGGGCGCACACCGGCAGCACCTCGGCCTCGATGCCGCGCGCGACGAGGGAGTACTGCGGCTGCAGGCTCACGAACGGCGTGCCGTGGATGCGCTCGGCCGCCCACTGCGCCTCGACGATCCGGCTGGCGTTGTAGTTCGAGCAGCCGAGGTAGCGCACCTTGCCGGCGCGGACGAATCCGTCCAGGGTCGCCATCGTCTCCTCGATGGGCGTCTCGTCGTCCGGCTGGTGCACCTGGTAGAGATCGACGTAGTCGGTGCCGAGCCGGCTCAGGCTCGCGTCCAGGGCGCGGGTCAGATGCACCCGGGACGAGCCGCGGCCGTTCGGGCCGGGGCCGGCGGGCATGTGCCCCTTGGTGGCGAGGACGACCTCGTCACGGCGGGCGGAGATGGCACGCCCGACGATCTGCTCCGACTGCCCACCGCTGTAGATGTCGGCGGTGTCGATGACGTTGTGCCCGGCATCCAGAAAGGCGTTGATGATCCGGGTGGCCTCGGTCTCGTCGCAGGACCCGAGGCCGACCGAGCCGAAGTTCATCGCGCCGAGGCACGCCTGGGAGACCTTGAGGCCGGAACGGCCCATCGTCCGGTAGTCCACGTTGACTCCTGCCTTCAGTCGTCGCCCGTCGGCGAGGTCCTGCGTCTGCCGGGGTCGATCATTTTCGCAGGGAGGTGTTGGTTGGTGGTGCCCGCAGCCTCCGCACCGGACGTCTCCCGGGGCACAGCCTCGTGCAGGGAGGGTCGGTGGGCGTCGTCGGTCTCGGTCGGGTAGGCGGGGAGGCCGCCGGGGTCGTGGCCACCGGCGATCCGCGCCCCGGGCGTGGCCGGCGCCGCGCGCAGGCCGGTCAGGGCGAATGCGACCAGACAGAGGGTCCCGGCCGCGGCGAGCGCGAACCACGGCGGCCAGCCGCCCGGGGGGTTCCACTGCGACCGGCCGAGGAACCAGACGGGGCCGCCCGTGCCGACCGCGTAGCGGCGGGCGTTCGCCCACAGCCCGACGAGGTGGACCGCGGCGACCGCCAGCGGCACCGCGACCTGGATCGGCCGGCGGACCGCCCCCGGCAGGCGGGCTGCCTGCCGGGTGATGATCTCCCCGGCGGCGAGCGGCAGCAGCACCGCGAGGGGCAGCAGGTAGCGCCCGTACACCGGGAAACGGGTCTGGCGCAGCACCACGACGTCAAGGCCGACGGCCACCACCGCGGCGCCGACGAGCACGGCCACGAACCCCAGCCGGGCCCGCCACGGGCCGGCGGCGAGCGCCACCAGGGCGAGGGCGACGACGGCGACCCACCAGATCCGGTACGCGTACGTGGGCATCGGCAGGCTCGCCCAGCCGAACACGCCGACCCACTGCCGCACCCAGGCGTCGGCGTCGTGGGGCAGGCGATGCAGCCCCTCGACGACCAGCGCCCGGCGGATCCCCGGATGCGGCTGCACGGCCCGTTCCCACAGCGTCGTCGCCACGACGCCGCCGGCGGCCAGCCCCAGCCAGGGCACCGGCCACGCCCGCCGCCACCGGTCCGCGCCCCGGCACCGGCCCGCACCCCGCCGCTCGGCGAGCACCAGGCCGACGAGGGGGGCGAGCAGCACCCAGGCGGGTCCGGTGGGCCGCGACAGCGCCAGCAGCGCGCCGACGACGCCCACCGCCGGCCAGGCCCACCGGGGCGGACCCGTCGCGCGGCCCATCCGCAGCACCAGCGCGAACAGCGCGGTGGCGGCCGCGATCTCGATGCCGTTGGTGCCGAGCACGGAGCCCATGAACAGCACCATGGGCGACGCGGCCAGCAGCACCCCGGCGACCGAGAGCGGGCCGGCCGGGCCGCTCCACGCCGCGGCGACCGCGACGGCGAGCAGCCCGGCGACGAGGGCGGCGGTCACCGCCCGCCCGGTGTAGAGCGCGCCGAGCGCCGTGTCTGTGCGCGCCATCGCCGCGCCCGGGACGGCGTAGACGTACGGCTCGTAGGTCCCGACATAGCTCAGCGCCCGCGTCGCCGGCGGGCGGGAGTGCGGCCGGTCCAGGCAGCTCACCGACAGCCAGTTGCGGAACAGGTTGCAGGGGAAGCCGGCCCGACCCGGGTCGAGCCCGGCCGGCAGCCGGAAGACCCGGCTGTTGCGGTTGATCCAGTCGATGCGTTCCGGAGCCCCGGGCTGCGCGCCGAACGCCGGATGCGCGAGCCGCCCCGGCGTGCCCGACCACTGGCCGGTACCGGCGCCGACCTCCTTGACGAAGTTCGCCGGCTCGTCCGGCCCGAAGCCCGGCGCGTTGCTGCCGACCCACGCCGCGAGCAACAGGCCGAACCCCGCCACGAGCAGGAGCCGGGCCAGCCTGCCACGACGATGCATGCGCGACGTCCCCCGCCCGCGCCCCGGCGGGCGCGCAGACTGCCGTCCGGGGCGGCTTTCTCACCCCATGTCACGCCAAGTATGGGCGACGGCGACGGATCGGTCGTCGGGTGGCGTCCGCACCCGCCCATTACGGGCATCGCAAACCCGCGACGGATGGCGACTTCTATAGCCTTTCGTCCTATATGTCTCCTGCATGGGTCCTCGCGAGATATGTACCTGATGTCCCGCTTCGGCGGTCCGCCCGATCCCTGGGACACCGACGGACGTTGCTGTCCAATGGTTACGCGCGACTGGGTGGACCATCACAGAAAGAAACTCGTCAGCGGTCCGGATCGTTGGGTTCAGTGCAATCCCCGTCACCATGCGCGGTAGCCCAGGTGGGCGTCGTGTGCCGCCGACTGCTGGTAGTGACCATGTCGAGAACCATCGTCTACGACGCCGCCCTCGGGCCGCCCGTCCGGGTGACCCCCAGCCATCGCGCCGATTCTCGAGGAGTTGGACATGACCCCACCGGTCACCCCACCGTCGCCGTCGCGGCACAGCCACTCGCCGCCCGTCGCGGCGAGCCCGACCAGCCGGCCGCGCGGCTCGCGCCGGTCACGGCGGGCCGCCGCCCGCCGTGAGGGATGGCGTCCCGACCTGCAGGCCTCCCTCGTCGTCTTCGTCGTCGCCCTGCCGCTGTCGCTGGGCATCGCCGTCGCCTCCGGAGCTCCGGTCGCGGCCGGCCTGCTCGCCGCGGTGGTCGGCGGCATCGTCGCGGGAGCCCTCGGCGGCGCCCCGTTGCAGGTCAGTGGCCCCGCCGCGGGCCTGACCGTGATCGTCGCCGATCTCGTCAACACCTACGGGTGGCGGGTCACCTGCATGATCACGGTGGGCGCCGGCCTGCTGCAGATCCTGCTCGGACTGTGCCGCGTCGCCCGCGCCTCCCTCGCCGTCTCGCCCGCCATCGTCCACGGCATGCTCGGCGGCATCGGCCTGACCATCGTCCTCGGTCAGATCCACGTCGTGCTCGGCGGGAAGGCCGACAGCCACGCCCTGGACAACATCCGGGCGATACCCGAGGCGATCACGAGCCCGCACGGTCCGGCGACCGTCGTCGGCCTGGTCACGATCGCGACGATCCTGCTCTGGCCGCGGCTGCCGCAGGCCGTCCCGGGCGCCGTTCGCCGGATTCCGGCCTACCTCGTCGCCGTCGTCGCGGGCACCGCGTTCGCCGCGGCCGTCGGTTTCGACGTGCCGCGCGTCGACCTGCCCGCCTCCCTGTTCGACTCGATTGCCCTGCCCGAGCTGCCCCACGGCGACTGGTCCGGCATCGCGCTGGGGATCTTCACCGTGGCGATCGTCGCCAGCGTGGAGTCGCTGCTGTCCGCCGTCGCCGTCGACCAGCTCGCGACCTCGAAGGGCTGGCGGGGCCCGCGGGCCGACCTCGACCGGGAGCTGCTGGGCCAGGGCTCGGCGAACCTCCTGTCCGGCCTCATCGGCGGTCTGCCGATCACCGGCGTCATCGTCCGCAGCTCGACCAACGTCGTCTCCGGTGCGCGCACCCGCGCCTCGGCGATCCTGCACGGCGTCTGGGTGCTGGCGTTCGCCCTCTTCCTCGGGTTCGCCGTGGAGTGGATCCCGCTGGCGGCCCTGGCCGGCCTGCTCGTCGTCGTCGGGGTGCGGCTGGTCGACGTGGCCCACCTGCGCCACGTCCGCCGCCACGGCGAGCTGCCCGTCTACGTCGTGACGCTGGTCGGTGTCGTCTCCCTGGACCTGCTGCAGGGTGTGGCACTCGGGCTGGTCACCGCGCTCGGCCTGGTCCTGCGTCGGGTCCTGTGGTCCAGCGTCCGCCTGGTGCACAGCGACGGACTCTGGCAGGTGGAGGTCGAGGGGACGCTGAGCTTCCTGTCGCTGCCGCGCCTGGCCCGAGTCCTCGGCCGGATCCCGGTCGGTGCGCCCGTCTCGATCGAGCTCATCGTCGACTACCTCGACCACGCCGCCTACGAGCATCTGCGCGGCTGGTGCGCCAACCACGAGGCCTCCGGCGGGGTGGTCAGCGTCGACGAGATCGGCCAGGTCTGGTTCCGCCGGTCCGACCACACCGAACGGCGCCGATCGGTGACGCCGCACCTGCCACGCTGGTTCGCGCCCTGGTCGCAGTGGCAGGAGTTCGATCAGGACGACGATCGGCAGGCCGGGACGGCCGACGGCGCGCCGCCGGCGGTCGGCCAGGCCGACTACGTCGGCACCATGCTCGTCGGCGTCAACGAGTTCCACCGCCGGGCGGCGCCGCTGCTGCGGGGCACGTTCGACGGCCTCGCCGCCGGACAGCAGCCCTCCGCGCTGTTCCTGACCTGCGCCGACTCGCGGATCGTCCCGAACATCATCACCAGCAGCGGGCCGGGCGACCTGTTCACCGTCCGCAACATCGGCAACATCGTTCCGCGGCAGAGCCCGCGCCACCCGGCGCGCGCCACCGCCGATCTCGACCGGCTCCACGCGTCGGACGGCGGTCCCGCCGGGACGGGCTCACGCGGGACGGCCCCCGGTTCGTCGAGCTCCGGTTCGTCGAGCTCCGGCGGGATCGGCCTCGGCATGGCCTCGGGCGTCGGGATGGCCGCCGGGGTCGGGATCGCCCCCGGTACCGGCCCGCTGCCCGGCATCGTCGTGCCGCCGAGCGACCTGTCGGTCACCGCCGCGCTCGACTACGCCGTCGAGGTGCTGCGGGTGCCCGCGATCGTCGTCTGTGGCCACTCCGGCTGCGGAGCGATGAACGCGCTGCTCAAGGGCACGCCGCCCGGCCAGCCGGAGTCGGCGCTCGCCGGCTGGCTGTCCCACGCCGACGCGTCGCTGACCCGCACGCCCCCGCCGGGGACGGAGGACCTCCCGCCGGTGGAGCGTCTCGGCCGGGCCAACGTCGCCCAGCAGCTCGACAACCTGCGGGAGCATCCGACCGTGCGCCGTGCTCTCGAGGACGGCGCGCTGGAGCTCGTCGGCATGTACTTCGACATCGGGCGCGCGCAGATCTCGATCCTCGACGAGGAGACCGGTCGGTTCGTCGACCCGGCGGACGCGCTGACGAAGGCCCCCAGCGAGCAGGGGCCGGGCCGGCGCTGGGACACGCCGGCGCGCGGGACGCCGGCGCTCGCGGGCACCGACGCGGGCTCGGCCCGGTCGGCGGCACCGCCCACGTCGGGAGGCCGCCGCGGTCGTCGGCTGCCTCCGGCGGGCTAGCCGGCGCCCGAGCGCCTACGTCCCCGCGGCCCGGGACGCCGTCGGGGACGTGGACGCGCGCCCTTCCGTCGACCGCGGGGCCGCCGGCGGCACGTCCGCCGGCGGCCCCGCCGGCGACAGGCGGTCGAGCATCGCCGGCACCTCGCCGGTGTGCAGGACGCCGAGGGACCGCGTCGCCCGGCTCAGCGCGACGTACAGGTCGTGCGCGCCGCGCGGGGATTCGGCGAGGACCCGGTCCGGGTCGACGACGAGCACCGTGTCGAACTCCAGCCCCTTGGCCTCCCGGATCCCGAGCACGACGACCGGCGCGGACAGCCGGGCGCCGCCGCCGGTCTCGGTGGCCGGCACGGCCGCCCGCACCGCGGCGGTCAGCTCGGCGAGCCGCCCCGCCGGCACCAGCACGGCAAGCTGACCGGCGCTCAGCCGCTCCAGCTCGGCCAGGACCGTCCGGGCGAGCACCGGGCCGAGCTCGTCCTCGGTCACCCGCAGTCGCCAGGGGTCGAGGCCGAGCGCGCGCACCGACCGCGGCGGCTGCTGCGGCGGCCGCAGCGTCGCGAGCACGTCGGCGGCCACCGCCATGATCTCCGCGGGAGTCCGGTAGTTCACCGTGAGGGACTCCTGCCGCGGCCGTGGGCCCGACGCCGTGTAGGGGGCGAGGACCCTTTCCCACGACGTCGTGCCGGCGGGGTCGCCTGTCTGGGCGATGTCGCCGACGATCGTCATCGACCGGGTCGGGCAGCGGCGCATCACCATCCGCCAGGCCATCTCCGAGAGCTCCTGCGCCTCGTCGACGACGACGTGGCCGAAGGTCCACGTCCGGTCGGCCAGCGCGCGCTCGGCGATGGTCCGCAGGTCGGCGTCCTCGTGCCGGTCGGCGAGACGGGCCGCGTCGATCAGGTCGGTCGCCATCATGATCTCCGGGTCGTCCTCGACGTCGCGGGAGATGATGTCGAGGACGCCCTGGGCGTAGGCCACCCGGGCGAGCCGGTCGCGCAGCGCCGCGGCGCGGGCCGCGCGGTCGTCCTCACCGAGCAGCTCCGCCGCCTCGTCGAGCAGCGGGATGTCCGCCGCGGTCCAGCCGCCGGCCGGTCGCGGCCCCCCACCGGTGCGGGCTGCATCGCCGTCGCCGTCGCCGTCACCGTCTCCGTCGGCCGACCCGTCCTGGTCACTGCCCTCGCTGGTCCCGACCCCGCCGTCGTCGCCGGGGCCGGGTGACGCCGCGGCGCCGGCGGTGGCGTCGCGCAGGGCGCGCAGCCAGGCGTCGTCCGGGTCGGTGCCGTCCTCGGCGAGCGGCCGGTGCAGCAGGCGGCGCTCGGCGGCGGTCAGCTCCGGCGCCGCGGACGCCAGCGTGCCGGGGTCCGCGTACAGCTCGGCGACGAGCTGCTCGGGGCTGAGCACCGGCCACAGCTCGTCCAGCGCCGCCCGCACGGCCGGATCGGCGCGCAGCTCCCGGCGCAGCTGGGCCAGGTCGTCGTCGTCGAGCAGGCTGGTGCCGCCGAAGCCGGCGGGGGCCAGCAGGTCGAGCGCCTCGGGGTCCGCCTCCAGCACCTGGGCGGTGATCGTCTCGGCGGCGTACCCGTCGGCGACCTGGCGGGCCAGCGCCTCGATCACGGCGCGTACGAAGAGGGTCCGGGCCTGGTTGTGCAGTTCGCCGGACTCCCGGGCGAGCGCGCGGGCCCGCACACAGGTGCTGCGTTCGAGCAGCAGCAGGCGCTCCTCGGTGTGGATCTCCAGCGTCTGCCCGCCGGGCAGCCGCTGCCGGTCGCGCACGGCCGCGGCGAGGACGTCGGCCAGCACCGCCCGGCCCTTGAGCTCGGCCAGCGCCGGCTCCTCCGGCCGCTGCGCCCGCGCCCCCGGGTAGAGCGCCTCCACCGTCGCGCTGACCACGCTGGTCTCACCCAGCGACGGCAGCACGTTCTCGATGTAGCGCAGGAACGTCGGGTGCGGCCCGACGACCAGCACGCCGCTGCGGGCGAGCCGGTCGCGGTGGGTGTAGAGCAGGTAGGCGGCGCGGTGCAGCGCGACCGCGGTCTTGCCGGTGCCCGGCCCGCCCTGGACGACGAGGATCCCGCGGTGGTCCGAGCGGATGATCCGGTCCTGCTCGGCCTGGATCGTCTCGACGATGTCACTCATCCGGCCGGTGCGCGCGGCGTTGAGGGTGGCGAACAGCGCCGGCTCGCCGACCAGTTCGGTGGCACTCGGCTCCCGGACGGCCAGCTCGAAGACGTCGTCGTCGAGGCCGGTCACCTCGCGGCGGCGCGTCGTGATGTGCCGGCGGCGCCGGACGCCGAGCCGCGCGGCTCCGGTCGCCACGTAGAACGGCCGCGCGGCCGGGGTGCGCCAGTCGATCAGCAGGGGCTCGTAGTCCGCGTCCTCGTCGAAGATGCCCATCCGGCCGACGTAGCGCCGCTCGCCGCCGTCGAAGTCCAGCCGGCCGAAGCACAGGCCGTTCTCCGCGGCGGTGATCCGGGCCAGCGTGGCCGCGCAGTCGGCGCTGGCCGCGTCCCGCTCGAACCGGGCCCGGGGCAGGCTCTCGGAGTGCCGGAGAACCGTCCGCAGCCGGGACGTGGTGCGCCGGCGAAGCCCGTCGAGCCGATCGTAGAGAGCGGAGACGTACGCCTGCTCGGAGGTAATGTCATCTGTTGACAAACCGGCCCCATCCCTTCACCGGCACGGTGGCCGTGCGCTGCCGAGACGGCGCCGAACGTTGCTCGTAGGCATTCAACACCCACTCGTCCGGTCCGCTCATCGTTGCATTATCCCGGCTCCGGCGAAATGTCCGGCGTTGTCGCCCGTTCGGGGTATCGGCCTCGCCTGCCGACGGCGGCCCGGCGTACCTGTCGCCGATCCACGCGAGGACACGCCGATCCACTCGGAGACACGCAGATCCCCTCCAAAGCGGGGGTGAGCGGGGGCGGGAAGGGCGACCCTCGCGGGTGTGGAACGCACTTCCGAGAACGGCCCGGTTCCCGCCCAGCGGAAGGCACCGTCGGCACCGCCCGCCGCCGAACACGATCCGGTGCTCACCTACGGCAAGGAGGACGACGACCGCGTCCGGCCATGGTCGCGCCACGACCGGACGATGGCGGAGACCGGCGTGCGCACGTTGGCCCGTCGGCTTCCCGGGCTGCTGCGGCTTGCCTGGTCCCTGGCCTGGGAGGCCGACCGGGCCGGCCTCGTCGTCATGGTCGTGCTGCGGGTGTTCGCCGGAGTCGTCGAGGCGGCGGGCCTGCTCGCCGTCGCCGGCGCGCTGACCGCGGTGCTGCGCGACGGCCCCACCCCGCAGCGGCTGCGCGAGGCACTGCCCGCCCTCGTCCTCGTCGTCGCCGCCGAGGTGCTGCGCAGCGGCCTGGCGGCGGCGACCAACCTGGTGCGGGTGCGCCTGGGCCCCCGGGTGGACCGGGTCTGCCTGGTGCGGCTGCTCGACCTCGCCACCCGCACGTCGATCATGGCCTTCGACGACCCGCGCTTCGTCGACGACCTCGACGCGGCCGAGCGCGGTGCCGCCAGCGGACGCCAACTCGTCGACAACGCCATCGAGATGCTGACCTCCGCCGTGCGCATCGCCGCCGCGGGGGGTGTGCTCGGCGTGCTGCATCCGGTGCTGCTGCCCCTGCTGGTCCTGTCGATCCTGCCCGACGGCTGGGCGTCGCTGCGCTCGGCCCGGCTCGCCCACGCCTCCTGGCTGGGCCGGCTGCGCCAGGTCCGCCGCCAGTACATGCTCCGCTACCACATGACCGCCCGGGAGTGCGCCGCGGAGATCCGCTCGTTCGGCCTCGGCCGTTTCCTGCTCGACGAGTACACGATCCTCGCCCGCGAGCAGGAGGCCGAGCAGGTCCGCGTCGGCCGGGGCCAGGCGCGGTACCGGCTGACCGGGGAGGCGGTGTCCGGGCTCGCCCTCGGCGTCGTCTACGGGACCCTGATCCTGTTGCTCAACGCGGGGGTGATGCCGCTGGCCGCCGGCGGCACCGCGGTGCTCGCGATCCGCACCGGCCGCAGCGCTCTCGCCCAGGCGTTGACCACCCTCAACACCGCGTACGAGAACTTCCTCTATTTCGGGGAGTACCGCGCCTGGATCGCGCAGGCCGGTGGGCTGGTGCCCGCGCCCCGGGAGCAGGTGGCGCCGGCGCGGCCCGTGGTCGTGCGGGCCGAGAACGTCGTCTACACCTACCCGCGCACCGACACCCCCGCCCTGCGTGGCGTCACCGTGGAGCTGCGCCGGGGCGAGGTCGTCGCCTTCGTCGGGGTGAACGGCAGCGGCAAGTCGACGCTGGCGAAGATCCTCGCCGGCCTGTACGAACCGGACACCGGCACCGTCAGCTGGGACGGCGTCGACCTCGCCGGCGTCGACCCGGACAGCGTCCGCGAGAACATCTCCGTGATCCCGCAGGACTACACCCAGTGGCCGATGTCGGCCCGGCTCAACATCGCCGTCGGCCGGATCAGCCGGCTCCTCGCCGACGGCCCGGACAGCGTCATCCCCGCGGCCCGCGCGACCGAGGCCGCCGAGGTCATCGAGAAGCTGCCCCACGGCTACGACACGTCGCTGGCCCGCCAGTACAACTCCGGCCACGACCTCTCCGGTGGCCAGTGGCAGCGGATCGCCTGCGCCCGGGCGGTCTACCGGGACGCCCCGGTCCTCATCGCCGACGAGCCGTCCGCCGCCCTCGACGCCCGCGCCGAACAGACCCTGTTCACCCTTATCCGCGAGCTGGGCCGGGACCGCACCGTCCTGCTCATCACCCACCGACTCGCCAGCGTCCGCACCGCCGACCGCATCTACGTCCTCGACGGCGGCCTCGTCGCGGACCAGGGCAACCACGCCGAGCTGATGTCCCGCCCCGGCATCTACCGCGAACTGTTCACCCTCCAGGCCAGCCAGTACGTCGACACCGACCCCGCTGACGCCGAGCCGGCCGGAACCGACCGCGGAGACGTCCTCGACGCCCCCCGGTGAGCCCCACCCCGACGGGCGCGGACGGTTCCACCCCCAGCGCGAAGGGTAGTTCTGCTGGTGGTGAGGCTCGGTGGGGGGCGATCAGCATGACCGATGCGATCGCTGCCGGTCACCTGGTGACCCGCCCCTGGCAGGCGGCGGCGGTCAGGAGGTGCCGACGCGGCGGCGGTCAGGACGTGCAGATGCTGTCCGGGTGGCCGAACCCCGGGGCGGCCAGGTCGAAGTCGACCACGTTGTTCGGCCCGCGGACGCCGTGGCGGTCCAGGACGCAACTGCGCCGGGTCGCGGTGTCGGTGACGGTGATCCGCTGGTCTCCCGCGTAGAGCGGGCTGGAGCTCCACGTGGGCGCCCCGCTGCCGGTGTGGACGGCGAACGAGGAGATCGGGTAGCCCGTCGACGAGCGGGCCGCCCCGCCGAAGATGACGACCTTCGCCCGGCCGGGGGCGGGCGCGCGACCGCCGACGGTCATCCGGCCGCCGAGGCGGGCGGTGCCCGGGTCGGCGAGCGTGGTCAGCGCGATCCGCCCGACGTCCGCGGAGTAGGCCCAGCCGTTGGCTCGGTGGGTGAAACGGTCGAGGTAGAACCGGGAGTGGACGTAGTCGCCGTCGCGGCGCTGCTCCGGGTAGAACTCGAACGACAGCCCCGCCGTGCGCGCCCCCCAGCCGGTCGGCAGGCTGCCCCCGCGGACCAGGTCGGGCTGGGCGTTGCCCACGAAGTAGCCGGTCGGGAAGACCAGCCCGCGCCCGGCCGGGAACCGGGTGTAGGTGGCGTAGCTGCCCCGCTCCTGGCAGGCGTTGACGAACGTGTCCCCGGTCCGGGTCCGCGGGTCGTAGTGCTGGCAGGGCAGGTACGGCCGGGCCGTCGAGCCGAGCACCAGGTCGACGCCGACCGCTCCGCCGATCGGGGCGGGGCCGCCGCGCCGGTCGGTGAACCCCTCGAACGGCACGGCGACACCGTTGCCCCGACCGGCGACGCCGGCGAACCCGGCGGTGTCCGCGGCCCGCGCCGTACCCGGCTGCGTGACCACGAGCGCGAGCAGTCCCGCCAGGAGCAGGCAGACCCGCCGCCACCCCCCGGCCGTCGCGGTCCGGACCGCATCTCGCAACCGTGTCACCGTCATGTCGCCCGCCCCCGTCCGGACGGCCCGGGCGGGCCGCCATTGTCACAGCACAGCGACGTGGACCGTCTCGGCGCAGGCTATTGGCCCAACTGACCCCCAATCGTCGTCGACACGTCATACTGGCCGGAAAACCGCAACCGCAGCGCCCGTCGACCCGGCGCGGCGTGGTGGGCGACGACGGCGACCGGCGCGCCCTGGGGTCTGGTGACAAATCGTGGCAAGATTGCGCGGTGAATGCGCCTGGACGCGGCGGCGAGCGGCCGTCCGGTATGGATGCGGAGTCGACCGGGTCCGTGGCGCGATGGGACTTCTTCGTCTCCTACACCGCCGCCGACCGGGGCTGGGCGGAGTGGATCGCCTGGCACCTCGAGGTCGCGGGGTACACGGTGCTGGTGCAGGCCTGGGACTTCGTTCCCGGCAGCCACTGGATGAGCCGGATGGACGAGGGCATTCGCGCCGGCGCCCGCACCCTGGCGGTGCTGTCGCGCGCCTACCTGCGCTCGGTCTACGGGCAGGCCGAGTGGGAGGGGGCGTACCAGGCGGACCCCACCGGTTTCGCCCGCAGGCTGGTCCCGGTCCGGGTGGAGGACTGCCCCCGGCCCGGCCTGCTCGGCGGCGTGGTGTCGTTCGACCTGTTCGGCCTGTCCGCCGACGAGGCGCGCACGCGCCTGCTCGCGCAGATCGCGGCGATCCACCGCGGCCGGGACAAGCCCGGGGTCGAGCCGCCCTTCCCCGGCACCACGCCCCCCGCCGGTCCGCCGCGAGCGTCGGACACCTGACGCTGAGCCGCGGTTAGGCGGTTAGGCGGTTATGCGGTCATGCGGTCAGTAGGTGTGCCACTTCCGGCGGGCGGGGCCGACGTTGCCGGTGGCGACGGGCCCGACCCACCGCAGGTCCGGGAGGTTCACGACGATCGCCTCCTGGGTGGTCCGGGCGATGACGACGACGGCCTCCTCGTCGGGATCCGGATTCTCCTCCCGGTGCGGCACCCACGGCGGCACGTAGATGTAGTCGCCCGGGTTCGTGTCGAGCCGGATCTCCTCCTCGTGCTCCAGGAAGACGAAGCTCGGGTGGCCCGAGACGACGTAGATGCCCGTCTCGGAGCGGCCGTGATGATGGTTCGCGGATGCGGTCGCCGCGGCGACGTGGGTCTGCCCCATCCACAGGTCGACGGATCCGACGGTCTTCCCGGACAACGCCTCGACCCGGCTCATCCCGGCGGTCTGCGAGGTACTGGTCGACAGGCCGGCGGGTGTGACCTGATGGAGCCGCTGGTGGAAGGCGTCCGCGGGCGGCGTGGACATGAGAACCTCCGAGAGGGAGTCGGATCGGGGTCGACGGTTCGGGTCGACGATTCGGGGTCGACGGTTCGGGGTCGATGGATCGGGGTCGATGGATCGGGGCCGAGGGTCCGGGGGCGACGGTCAGGCCTGGGAGCGCGTGGCGCGCCGGCGTCGGTAGTTCGCCGCGGCGACCCTGCCCCCGCAGCGGCGCATCGAACACCAGCGCCGTCGCCCGGAGGGGGAACGATCGAGGAACAGCGTCGCGCAGCCGTCGCTGTCGCAGGCCCGAACGCGACCGAGATCCGGGCCGGCCAGCAGGTTGATCGCGTCGCGGGCGATGACGGAGAGGGCGGCGCCCGCGTCGGGTTCCGGGACCGGGGTCCGCGTCCGGCCGCCCGGGCCGAGCAGGAACATCGGCGTCGGACGCCGGGCCGCCTTGTTGATCAGCCGGATGTCCTCGGGGGTGGGCGGCCGGCTGGCGATCAGACCGCGGGTGGTCTCGTTCACCGCCCCCCGCAGGTCACGGGCGGCGAGCAGGTCCGGCTCGGTGAGGCCGCCGGCGGCGGCCGGCAGGCCCTGCTCCTCGAACCAGCCGGTCAGCTCCGCCGGAGTGGCGAGCAGCTCGATGCGGCGCCCCGGCCAGTCGCGCACGGTCGCGACGAAGTCGAGACAGAGACTGCCCGCCCCCCGGTCGAACTCGGTCATCGTGCCGGACGCGCGCATCGGACGACCTCCTCGGGTATCGACGATCTCCGTGGGTGACGACGATCTTCGCGGCCACGACGATCTTCTCGGGTGACGACGATCTTCCTGGTTGACGACACTTCTCGTGAGCATTGATGATCTTGTTGAGTAACGCTCTGAGCGGAGATCGCCGCAGTGTTACCCACCCTTCCGTCACCCCATGATGGGTTGACGAAGACTCATGCAGAGGCACGTTAGCACGAGAGTCTATGGAGGGGCGGGCTGATCGTCACGGCGGGCGTCACCGGTTGATCTCCTGGCGATCCTCCTCGGTGGCGCGTCGCGCCCGCATCGCCCGCGGCGCTGGACCGGTGCGGGGGAGGCGGACGAACCGGTGCCGTCGATGCGGCCGGCCCGCGCGGGACCTGGCGTCGGCCTGTCGACGTGCTCGCCCTCGTCCATCCCGGACATCCCTGGTGCGGTCGCCTTTCACCGTCCCGGAATCAGGTCGTGTATCCGATTGTGAACAGACGGCTTGTGGGCGATCTGATCCCGCCCGTCGAGGCGTGCACATGGGGACGCGTCCTGATCACGGCTGTCAGGATCGGTCACCACTCCGGGTTCGCGTGCAACGGCGCAGCGCAGCCCCACCGAACACGATGATCATCAGGGTCGGAGGTCGGGCTGGAACCTTCCCGTGCCCCACCGAACGCACACGGATCCGAAAAGCGATCCGCGGCGGTCCCGGCCACAATGCGGCCAGCAGCTACAGGAGGTTGTTGACGGGCTGAGCAGGTTGGCCTCAGGTCGAGCGTCGCCACCTCCTGTCATTGCCGACGCAACCAGGGCGGGCGCCGGCCGACCTGGTGCTCCACACGCCACAGATCACAGGTGGACGCGCGCCCGGGTCACGGAGACATATCGGTGGGGGCGCCTTCCGGGCCGGGTGCACGACCTGGGTTCTCGCGAGCTGGTGCATTGTCCGGCTCACCGCTGACGGGCCTTCGGCGTGGCCGGGGGCACCACGACCGCGCCGGATCCTCGCGGCGCCGACCTGGTGCCACAGCGCTGGTCCTGGCGCTGGTCCTGGCGCGTCGGCGGCTGCCGGGCGTCCGGCCGGCGGCTGGTGGTCAGGAAGGCCCGACGCGATTGCCGTCCGCAAGGTTGTTCCGGTGTGGGCGAATGTGACCTGGGCTACGAGGTGAATAGCCAGTCGGTGCCGTGCCGACCGGCCCGGCTGAGGCGGGAATTGTGACCCGCGCGACGGGGACACATTGTCCCTGCCTTAATGGGTGTGACCGGTGTTACGGCTCGCGGGCGATTGTGAGCGCCATTACTGTGGGCCGGGTCATATTGGCCGGCCGGAAGTGCCGACTGCAGTCCAGATCACGTCGACAGCCCTGTCGAAAGTCGCGCTGCGGGCGCACAATGGAAGCCGGAGGGTGACAGTGGCCCACTCTCCCGGGGTAATAACGTCAAGGAGTTTCCATGCGCACCCAGAATTCCGTTGTTTCCTCCCTGCGTACGTCGCTCACCTCGCACCGCGCTGCGCGGGCCCAGCGTCGCGAAGTGGCGATGCTGCTTTCCGACCCCCAGCTCTCGCCGTCCACCCGGCAGGAGATGGTGGCGATCCTCACCCGCGACGAGGACGTTCGGACTTCCGTCGCCGTCCCGTCGCAGCGGCGCGGAGGTTCGTCGCGCGAGCACGCCGACGCAGGATCGTTCCGCTCCGCCTGAGTGGTCCGCGTGGCCTGAGCGTTCCGTGCGGCCTGCGCGGTCCGCTCCGTCCGAGAAGGCCCCCGGCGGGCCCGACGCCGCCTTTGCGTTCTCCGTCCTTCCCGACAGTCCGCCGCGGCCCGCGGCGTGCTTCCGCCCGGGAGGCGCGGCATCACGAAGCCTCCGTGGCTCCTCTTCGCCGCGGAGGCTTCCTCCTTCTGCTCCCGGGGCACAGCCGGCCGGGGGCCCCGGCGGTGCGCATCGTCAGACGGCTGACCAGCCGCCGTCGACGCTCAGCGTCGCCCCGTGGATGTTGGCGGCGTCGTCGCCGGCGAGGAACACCACCACGCGACCGATCTCCGCCGGCCTGCTGGGCCGCCGCGAGGGGGCCCGCGCGACCAGGGGCGCGACGCGGTCGGCGTACTGCTCGATGCGGCGGGTCAGCGTGGGGCCGGGGGCGACGGTGTTCACCCGCACGCCCGCCGGGCCGTACTCGGCCGCCCACGACTTCGTCAGCGAGTGCACGGCCGCCTTCGTCGCGCTGTAGAGGGCCGACCCGTCCATCCCGACCAGGCCGTTGATGGAGCCGATGTTGATGACGGCTCCGCTGCTGCGGGCCGCCATGGCGGGTGCGATGGCGCCGGTGAGCAGGAACGTCGCCGTGACGTTGACGGCGAGCGCGGCGGTGATGACCGCCTCGCCCACCTCCGCGGTGGGCTTCGGCGTGATGAGCATCGCCGCGTTGTTGACGAGGATGTCCGGCACGCCACCGACGGCGGCGCGGGCGGCGTCGGCGAGCGCCTGCACGGCGGGCGCACCGGCGGCGAGGTCGGCGGGGACGAACGTGGCCCGCCCGCCCGCCGCGCCGATCACCCGGGTGACCTCGGCGCCGCGCCCGGCGTCACGACCGCTGACCACGACGTGGGCACCGGCCGCGGCGAGCTCGGCCGCGATCGCCGCGCCGATGCCGTCGGTCGAACCGGTGACGAGCGCGCTGCGTCCGGCCAGTGAGGTGGTCGTCGACATTCGGGGGTTCCTTCCGGCGATGGTCTGCATGACCGCTGGGGGGTCGTGGGGCGTCCGCTGGTGCGCGCCCAATCTGCTGGTGCGCGGCCCAATCTGCCCGGGATAAATTGGACCCGCAAGTCCAGATTGTGCGGCGGGAGGGGCGGACGTGCCGAGCAGGCTGACGTCGAAGGGCAGTGCGACCCGGCAACGGATCATCGAGGGGGCCGCAGCCGAGATCCGCGAGCGTGGGGTCAGCGTCACCACGCTGGACGACGTCCGCGCCCGCACCGGTACCAGCAAGAGCCAGCTGTTCCACTACTTCCCGACCGGCAAGGAGGAGCTGCTGCTGGCCGTGGCCCGCTTCGAGGCCGACCGGGTCCTCGCCGACCAGCAACCCCAGCTCGGCGACCTCACCTCCTGGTCGGCGTGGCTCGCGTGGCGGGACAAGGTCGTCGCCCGTTACCGGGAGCAGGGGCGGCACTGCCCGCTGAGTGTCCTGGTCTCGCAGCTCGGCCGCAGCACCCCCGGCGCGCAGGCGGTCGTCAGGGAGCTGATGAACCGGTGGCAGGCGGAGATCGTCACCGGCATCCGTGCGATGCAGCGAGCCGGCGAGATCTCCCCGCTGCTGGACGCCGAGCCCCACGCCGCGGCGCTGATCGCCGGCATCCAGGGCGGCGTTCTCATGCTGCTGTCCACCGGCGGCACCACCCATCTGGAAGCGGCCCTCGACGTCGCCATCGACGCGCTACGCCGCTCCTGACCCTCGCCGGATGTCGGCCAGGTGGTGGACGCCCTCGTGCAGCGCGTTGCGGAGCAGCCAGCGGGCGGTGCGCTCCTCGCCGGGTAGGCGTGCCACCGTCCGTTCCCAGTCCCGCGGCCCGACCTGGTCGGCCTCGTCGCGCAGCCCGTGTGCGTTGGCGGCGAGCTCGGCCAGGATCGCGGCCGGGTCGAGCTCGTTGTAGCGGAACCGGCGGGCCCGCAGGTCGTTGAGCATCGGCTCGACGACGGGCCGGGTCTCGGTGCGGGCCCGGTACAGCCGGATGGTGGAGGTCGCGAGGACGTCCCGAAGGTGGCAGGCGTACTCCAGCACGGACCACGTGCCGGGCGCCGGACGCTCCCGCAGCAGGTCGGGCCCGGCGGCGGTGACGGCCTGCGTCACCTGCGCCGGCAGCGTCGCGAGCTGCGCCAGGACCTCCTCCACGGTGAGCGTCGAGAAGACGAGACCGCACTCGGCGCACGCGTGCGCCTCGCCCACCAGCGCGGGCGGCCCGGTCGGATGCCCCTGCGACGGATAGCTGGTCATCGGGCAATCGTAGGCGGCGTCTCGGGGCCCACCGGCCGGCGAGGAATCGCCGCCGACCGGCGTCGCGGAGCCCGCGGGGGTGGCCTGGGAGAGCCCAGCCAACGGCTCGATCGCTAAAGCATCTAGTGAATTTGCCGCATCGCTCGACACTGTGCCCGTCGAGGGGAAATGCTGGCCCTCGCGCGAGAGCTACAGGTGGGAGGCGGCGGTGACGACGGAATCGACGACGCCCGCGGACAACGCGGCCGCGGACAGAACGGCTGCGGGCGGGGCGCCCGCGGGCGAGGCGGGGGCGGACCGGTCGGTGGTGGGCGAGGGGCCGGTGCTGCTCGACGTGGGCGGCGACGGCGTCGGCGTGGTGACGCTGAACCGACCGGAGCGGCGCAACGGCTGGAACCCCGAGATGGAGAACCGGTACTTCGACGTCCTCGCGCAGGCCGATCGTGACCCGGCGATCCGCGTACTGATCGTCACCGGCGCGGGCACCACGTTCTGCCCCGGGGTCGACACCGGCCGGCTCGGCCAGATCGCGGGCAAGCCGATGGACACCACCGGCCGCCGCTCGCCGGTGCGGGCCTGGTCGGTGCGCAAGCCGATGATCGCCGCCGTCAACGGGGCCTGCGCCGGCATGGGCCTGGTCCAGGCCCTGCTGTGTGACGTGCGGTTCGCCGCCCGCGGTGCCCGCTTCACCACCGCCTTCGCCCGCCGGGGGCTGGCGGGCGAGTTCGGCATCACCTGGCTGCTGCCCCGCCTCATCGGGCAGGAGCGGGCGGCAGACCTGCTGCTGTCGTCGCGGGTGTTCGACGCCGACGAGGCCCGCGAGCTCGGCGTCGTCAGCCGGGTCGTCGACCCCGCGGAGCTCCTGCCCGCCGCGCGCGCCTATGCCGCGGACATCGCGGCGAACTGCTCGCCGGTGTCGCTGGCGCTGATCCGCCACCAGTTGCGCACCGACAGCACCGGCGAGCTCGACGCGTCGCTCGGCCGCACCTACCGGGCGATGGCCGCCGCCGCGGTCGGCCCGGACTTCCGCGAGGGCATCGACAGCTTCCTGGCGAAGCGTCCCGCGTCGTTCCCCCCGCTCGCCGACGATCTCGACCCGGCCGCGATCACCGGTGCCTGCCTGCCCGAGCTGGACTTCGACCCGTCCAGCGCCGTGGGACGGTCCTGACCAGCGATGAAGGAGACCCCTGCATGACGGCCACGGTGCACATCGACATGTCCGGGAAGGTCGCACTGGTCACCGGCGGCGGCTACGGGATGGGACGGGCCTCGGCCCGGCGGTTCGCCGAGTGCGGCGCGGCGGTGGTCGTCGCCGACATCAACCCGGACACGGGGGCGGAGACGGTCGAGCTGATCCGCGCCGCGGGCGGGCAGGCGACGTTCGTCCACGCCGACGTCGGTGAGCCGGAGGCCGTGCGGGACATGGTCGACCGCACGGTCGCCACCTACGGGGGTCTGGACTACGCCCACAACAACGCCGGCATCGTCGAGTCCCAGGATCCGGTCGTCAGCTACCCGGAACAGCTCTGGGAGCGGATCCTGCGCACCAACCTGACCAGCGTGTTCCTGTGCCTGAAGTACGAGATCCCGCGGATGCTGGAGCGCGGCGGCGGGGCCATCGTCAACGTGGCGTCGGAGTCCACCTACAAGGGCAACGTCGCCGACATCGGGTACACGGCCAGCAAGCACGGCGTGGTGGGCCTGACCACGGCCGCCGCCCTGCAGTACGCCCGGCGCAACATCCGGGTCAACGCCGTGGCGCCCGGCAACGTGGACACCGGGATCGTCGAGCGGGCCCGCCAGTACCTGACGCCGGAGCAGCTGCGGTCGATGGAGCAGGCCCAGCCGATCCGCCGGCTCAGCCGCCCCGAGGAGATCGCCGAGGTCGTCGTCTGGCTGTGCTCGGACGCCGCCGTGCTCGTCAACGCCGCCAAGATCGCCGCCGACACCGGCTGGCACGTCGCCTGACCGAACGTCGGGCGGCGCCGCCGCGTTGTTGCTGCGGCGCCACCGAGTTGCGGCGGCGCCGCCGAGTCACTGCGGCGGCGCCCGGTGAACAGCGTCAGCGCCAGGTCCAGTGCGGCTCGCGCTTCTCCAGGTAGGCGCGGCGCGCCTCGCCGGCGTCGTCGAGGCGGCTGACCCGCGCGGTGTAGTCCTGCTCCAGCCGGTAGCCCTCGTCGAGGGGGAGGTCCTCGACCCGGTTCATCGACTCCTTGGACAGCCGCAGCGCCAGCGGGCTCTTCGCCGCGACCTCCGCGGCCAGGGCGCGCGCCGTGTCGGCGAGCTCGGCGCGGGGCACCAGTGCGGCGGCGGCACCGAGCCGGTAGAACTCGGCCGCGGGCACGCGCCGGCCCGTCAGCGCCATCTCGCGGGTCTTCATCGGCCCGACGAGGCGCTGCACGTGCCGGGTGCCGCCGAGGACGCCCACGTCGATCTCCGGCAGCGAGAAGAACGCCTCCTCGGCGAGGACGACCAGGTCACAGCAGCCGACCAGGGCGGCTCCGGCCCCGACGCACGCGCCGCCGACCGCCGCGACGACGGGCAGGCCGCCGTCGCGGATGCCGGCGAGGCAGCCGCGCACGACGGAGCCGGGATCGATCAGGTCGGTCAGGCTCTCCTCGGGCAGGAGCTCACGGCGGTTGTAGCGG
Organism: Frankia alni ACN14a; assembly: GCF_000058485.1. Taxonomy (NCBI): domain Bacteria; kingdom Bacillati; phylum Actinomycetota; class Actinomycetes; order Frankiales; family Frankiaceae; genus Frankia; species Frankia alni. The sequence continues at coordinate 5,098,703 of NC_008278.1, read as the reverse complement.
CGATCCGACTCGGTGATGTCGGCGCCGGCGCAGAAGACGCGCTCGAAGTCCGAGGCGAGGATCGCGACGGCGGCCTCGTTCCCCCGGCCGAGCTCGGTGAACACCTGCCCGATCTCGCGCATCATCGGCGCGCTCAGCGCGTTGCGCGGGGGGCGGGCGAGCGTGACCGTGGCGATGCGGTCAGCGATCTCGACCCGGACGAACTTGGGTTCTTCCACCGCCGGGGCTCCTTCGGGTGACGGGCGAATATTTAAACGATATGACTATCGGAGGGTCGGGTGCGACGCGAACGGCCTGGTGTGGACGGCCTGGTGTGGACGGCCTGGTGACGACGCAAGCGGGAGGACACCATGACGATGGGACGCGTGGCGACGACCTGGCCGGGAGTGCCGCGGTGACGGCCCCCGCGGCCGAGGGACGCCTCGCCGGCAAGGTCGCCTTCATCACCGGGATCGCCCGCGGGCAGGGCCGCTCCCACGCGGTCGCGCTCGCCCGCGAGGGCGCGGACATCATCGGCATCGACCGGGCCGCCGACGTCGCGACGATGGGCTACCCGCTGGGCACCGCCGACGAGCTCGCCGAGACCGTCGCCCTGGTCGAGAGGACCGGCCGGCGGATCATCGCCCGGGTGGGCGACGTGCGCGACCGGGCGGCGATCGTCGATCTGCTCGCCACCGGCGTGCGCGAACTCGGCGGCCTGGACATCGTCGTGGCGAGCGCCGGGATCTCCCCGCCCGCGCGCCGGCTGTGGGAGATCCCGCCGGAGCAGTGGGACGACGTGATCGGGATCAACCTCACCGGCGTCTTCCACACCCTCGCCGCATCCGTCCCGCACCTGCTGGCCGGGCGCCGGGGCGGGTCGATCATCGTCATCAGCTCGGGCGCGGCGCTCAACCGCGTCCCGAACCTGTCCGACTACGTCACCACGAAGAACGGCGTGATCGGGATGGCGATGTCGCTGGCCAACGAGGTGGCGCACCGCCAGATCCGGGTGAACGTCATCGCGCCCGGCACCGTGAACACCCCGATGGTCACCGAGAACACCCAGCAGTTCCACCTGTTCCGCCCGGACCTGCCGAACCCCACGGTGGACGACTGCCGGGACGGCTTCGCCGCGTCGATGCCGATGGGCCGGCCGTGGCTCGAACCCGAGGACATCTCCTCGGCCGTGGTGTTCCTGTCCAGCGACGAGGCCCGCTGGATCAGCGGCGTCGTCCTGCCCGTCGACCAGGGCAACACCAACCGCCGCTACTGACCCGCCTGCCCGGCCGAGCCCTGGCCCGCTCGGCCCGGCTGGACCGCCTGGCCTGCCTGGACCGCCTGGCCGGGCCGGGTTCGGAGCGGCCGCACGAGGTTGACGGTGTCGAAGACCGCCCGCAGGCCGCCGTCGGCGCCGCGCAGCTCACCGCGGCCGAGAATCCGCCCGCGGGCCGCCTGCGGCGTGTGGACCCGGTAGAGGTGCCAGTCGCGGACGTCGAGATCGTCCAGGTAGGTGACGGTCGCGGTGAGGACGACCGCCTGTAGCTCGGCGCGGGGCGGCAGCGTGATGCCGCCGTTGAGCATGCCGTCGGCGATCGCGAGTGTCTCGATGGTGTGGGCAACCAGGGCCCGCCACCCGGTCGGATCGTCAGGGGCGTCCGGGATGCGGGTCCAGAGGTCGAGCTGGCGCGACGCCTTGCGCGGCATGATCGCCGCTTCCCAGGGCAGCAGCGCGCGGCGGACGGGTTCGGCGTCGGCCGGCCGGCCGACGTCCGCGGCGGGGGAGTCGAACCGGTGGTAGTCGGGCTCGTCCGCGGCGAGCATCACCTGTGCCCGGCTGAGCTGCTCGGCACCCTGGCGCAGGGACAGCGCGAACGACTCCACCGACCGGCCGCCGGCGAGCCGCTCCACGTCGATCTCCAGCGGCAGATCGGTGCGGCCGCCGCGCATGAACACCGTCTGCAGGGAGTGCAGCCGCTTGCCGGGCGCCAGCCGCTCGGCAAGGACGACCTGCTGACCGAGCTGCTGGGCGCCGAGGACGCCCCCGTGCCCGCTCGGCACGCACCGCGCCGACGTCGTGGGCAGCGTCGGCGTCAGGTCGAGCACCCGCAGCAGCTCGGGGAGGGTGAACAGGGTCCGCACCCAGTCCGGCTCGTAGCGCGGTGCGTCCGCGTCCGCGTTCGCAGCGGCCGAATCATGCCCGCCGGCCAGGGCCGCCAGAACCGGTACGGGGATTCGGTCGCGCCTGGTGGGGCGTTCTACCACTGCACAGTCCGCTGCATGAACCGCGGCCTGCCAAGAAGCCTGAAGAGCGCCAGTTCGAAGCCGGCACGGACCCGCGCGGTCCCCCGCGCGGTGCGCACCTCTTCTCGTAGGAGCTGAGCGAGGGCGCTCCTACCGCTCGCCATCTCCAGGCGAAGCTGCTCGTCGGGCTCGACGAGCCCCGCTCCGCTCTCGCTATGCCGCAACGTCCACTCCTTGTTACCTCGATCCCCAAAGAGCTCGGGGAGATGTGCGGCTCGACGAACTTCGAATCCCCGCGCCGGCAATCCGCTTTCTCCGGTCGCTCGCATTTCTCGGGACCGGGTACGTCGCGGCGTCGGTTGGCGGTCATCTTGCTGGCGGCGTTTCACGCCCGATAGCGGCCAGCTCGTCGAACGCTGCCCGGAAGACCTGGGCGAAGGCCGCGGCGGCGGTGCGGCCGAACAGATGCCGGTGGTACCCGAACGCGAGGCGGATACCGGCGCCGTACCTCGTCGCGCCGATGAAGAGGCCCTGGGGCATGCCGGCGGTGCCGGTGAAGAAGACCGCGGAGATCGCCGGGTGTCGGAGGTGATGTCGGCGAGCGGGCCGAGGTTGCTGACGGCGGCGGCGGGGGTGATGAGCGGTCGCGCCGTCCGCACACCCAACCGCAGCAGCGAGCCCCGCCAGGGCCCGGGAATCCGCCCGGTGGCGGCCGCGCCGACCCTGCCGGCGACTCCCGCGATGACGGGCGCGGCCGCCGCCTGCTTCGCGTGCTCGGTCTGGTCGACGATGCGGACGGCCAGTCTGATCAGGTCCGCCCGGTCCGCCGGCTCGGTGCCGACCAGCACCTGGCCGGTGTTGTTGCCACCCGCGCCGGGCATCGTCCCCAGCCCGATCGGCATCCTGACGCGCAGTGTCGCGGCCTCCCCGCCGCGCTGCCGGTTCCACCGGTCGATGGTGAGATGGGCCGCTGCGACCAGCAGGTCGTTGGCGGTCATCCGACGTCCGCCGGGCAGTAGCACGCGCCGTCCCGGCACCGGCAGGGTCAGCGGGTGGTAGCCGTAGCCGGCGGTCCGGCCGGCGTCCATCGGAGTGATGTGTCGCCCGGAGCGATGCGTGAAGGCGGTCCAGCCATGGCCGGCCGACCTCGGAACCGACGGCACACCGGCGGGCAGCCCGACATGACCGCCGCCGGACCGGCCCGCGGCCGCGGAGGCGTCGGCGTCGGCGTCGGCGACCCGGTACTCGGCGAAGATCTCGGACACGACGGCGGCGAGACTCATGCCGTCGACCGCGAGGTGATGCGCGACCACGGAGAGCTGGTCGCCGTCCGGCCGGTGCACCAACGCGATCCGCAGTGGCGGGTAGGCCCGCAGGTCGAAGGGGGACGACATCATGGTCTCGTGGACGCGCCAGCCGTCGCTGCCGTCGCCGATCTGCCCGACCGGATCCGAGGACGGCATCGTGGCGAACCGCCACGCATACTGGCGTGCCCCGTAGAGGCTCGCCCGCATCATGGGATGCCGCCCGATCGCCCTACGTACCGCGAGCCGGAGCCGGGTCACGTCCAACGTGCCCATGGTCTGCACGAACAGTCCGCAGGTCAGCGGTGCGCTGGCCCGATTGGAGGCGGCCAGGATCTGCTCGCTGGACGTGAGCACCCGATCGGGCGCGGGTGCCGGTGAACCCCCCTGGTTCTTCACCTCTACGTGCACGGGCCCCTAGCCCCCCGAATTAGTCAGCACACGATATACGTGGTCCGGGCGGGACGACCTTCCGGTCCGCGGCCGTGGCGGCCGGCGCGACCACGCGGTCAGGCCTTGCGGGCCAGACCCCCGGCGACCAGCTTTTCGGTGAGGGTCAGCGGCTCGGGGACCGGCTCCTGCGGGCGCCACAGCGGGTTGTAGACGAGACCGGGCTCGACGAGGTCGAGGCCGTCGAAGTACTCGCCGATCTCCGCGAGCGTCCGGAACCGTCCGGTACCGAGGTCGGCCAGCAGCATCTTCTCCAGCTCGGTCGTCTGCTCGCCATGCGCGACGAAGTGCGTCAGAAAGAGGTAGCTGCCGGCGGCCAGGGCATCCCGGTAGTGCCGGATGACACCGGCGGGGTCCTCGTCGTCGTTGATGTGGTGGACGACTCCGAACAGGATCAGGCCGACCGGCTGGTCGAGATCGATCAACGCGCGTAGGTCCGGGTGGGCGAGGACCTTCTGCGAGTGCCGGAAGTCGGCCGTGATCACAGTGGTGTTGCGGTTCTCGGCGAGCAGGGCCCGGCCGTGCGCGAGCACGATGGGGTCGTTGTCGACGTACACCACGCGCGCGTCGGGCGCGACGCTCTGCGCCGCCTGGTGGGTGTTGCTGACGGTCGGCAGGCCCGAACCGAGATCGATGAACTGGCGGACGCCCTGCTCCGCCAGGTATCGCACCCCTCGGTTGAGCAGCGCCCGGTTGTACTGCGCCGCCTCCCGCCCACCGGGAACGAACTGCATGAACTGGTCGGCGACGACCCGGTCCGCGGGGAAGTTGTCCTTCCCGCCGAGAATCGCGTCGTAGACCCGGGCGATGCTGGGGGTGGAGACGTCGATGTCGGTGGGGGCCCAGCCGGCCGGCGGCTCGCTGCTCGCCTGCGACAACGGATGCGGGAGGGCGTCGCCTTGCGTCATGGGTCTCCGATACTCGTCCGCGGCGGCCGGCTGCCGAAAGTGGCGAATTATGCACCTACCGGTGATTATATTCGCGCCCGCCGCCGGCCGGCGGTGGTCCGAGGAGCACCACCGCGACCAGGAGGAACAGTCCGACGGCCAGGCAGAGGCAGGAGCCGAACACGACCTGGAACACCACCGGACGCCGTTCGGCGAAGGGCAGGTGCAGCCGGGGGAACATCGTCGGCAGCTCCCGTGCGTGGTGCACCCCGCCCACGGTCCGAAACGGCACGTCGATGCGGTCGAACAGTCCCCGGACCTCGTCGCGGTTCCACACCCGCGTCCTGAACCAGAGCGGCGGAACCGGCGAAGACGACCAAAGGTTACAGGTCAACTCCTCGGAGTGAACTCACAATGATCATCCGGGTGGCAGTCCAGAGGGGCCGTCGCAGCCATGGAGACCTCGGCAGAAGGCGTGTCGCTGGTGTCCTGTCCCATCCGCGTCGGACACGCTCGGCGCGAGTTCCGTTCAGTCGGTGACCACATCGTCCGGTGACGACTGTGCGATGTCGGCAAGCACAGCCAGCGCCCGGGACAGTACGTCGCGCTGGGGTGGGGCCAGGCCGACTCTGACAGCCCTGGGAACGCGGTGACGACCCACGGAGAAAGCTGCGGCTGGAGTTACCCCGATGCCGTGTCGCGAGGCAGCGGTGACGAACGTATCCGCACGCCACGGGCTGGGCAGCTCCCACCAGCAGTAGTACGAACGCGGGTCACTCTTCGTACTGAATCCGCCGAGATGCTGCGAGGCGATCTCCTGTCGTATCGCGGTCTCCCGCTGCTTGGCCCGTACCAGCATCTCTATCGTGCCGTCCGCCTGCCAGCGGGATGCCGCCTCCAACGCGAAACGCATGGGCGTCCATCCGCCTGAGCGTAGCGATGCGGCAATGCCACCAGCGATGCCGCCGGGTGCTACCGCGAATCCGAGTGTCAGACCGGGGGAGACTCGTTTGGACAGGCTGTCGACGAAGACCGTCCGCTCCGGAGCGAGCGAAGCAAGCGGCGGCAGATCGTCGCGCAGGAAGGCCCAGATGGCGTCCTCGATCGCGTAAATTCCCAATCGCAACAGCACCTGGGCCAGGTGGACCAGACGCTCCTGGGGCATGGACAGCGATAGCGGATTATGCATGGTCGGCTGTACGTAGATGGCATGCAGCGGGCTGCCGGAATGGGCTTCTTCGATGGCCTCGGGAATCAGCCCCGCCTGGTCCATGGCCAGCGGCACCAGGGTGATGCCGAGCCGGGTGGCGATGGCTTTGACGGCGGGGTAGGTCAGCTCTTCGACGCCCAGCCGGGCGCCCCGCGGCACCACAGCAGCGATGACGGCCGAGATTGCCTGCCGACCGTTCCCGGAGAAAAGCACCCTGCTTGGGTCGGGACGCCAGCCACCGCGCGAGAGAAGATCGGCCGCCACACTGCGTGTGGCGGAGGTACCGGTTGCGCCGACCGGCTGAAGCACGCTCTCCAGGACGTCCGCACGCAACAGTCCGCCGAGTCCCGATGCGAGCAGTCTGGTCTGCTCTGGCACCGTCGGGTAGTTGAGCTCCAGATCGACCCGGTTGCCAGCAGTTTCGCTGTGCATGGGGATCGCCAGGCGAGGGGCGGCGCACACGAAGGTGCCGCGCCCCACCTCGCCGACCGTGAGGCCACGCAGGGCGAGTTCCTGGTAGACGCGGATAGCGGTGGAATTGGCGATGCCGTGTTCACGGGCGAAGATCCGTTGGGGTGGAAGCCGGTCTCCAGGTCTGAGCCGGCCTGCCCTGATCTCCGCGGCCACGTCGTCGGCGACACGCCGATAGTCCCTCACGTCCCACTCCCCCTACCTCTCTGTTTGTCATTATCTAAGCATCTCGATTGCACCGAGTGCAATGCCAAATATTGCGCCGAGACGGAAAGGTAACCTACACTCGCTGTCGAACTCGATCCTGGATCCTGCAGCTCGCGAGAGGGGCACCGAAGCACACCAGATGGGGACGTACGCTTGCAAGGAGGCTCGTGCATGTGACCACGCGATCGCCACGACGTCGGGCTCTCCTCGCTCGGTTCACGCAAGCCCGGTCTCCTCAATCTCGGTCCCCTCAAGCTCGGTGCAATCGCTGTGGCTTCGTGTCCCGGCCCTTCGGCCGGTACGAGGTCGCGGGCCTGCCCCGTCGGTACGCTGCCGGGGGGCAGCGGCCGTTGGTGAATGCCCTCGGCACACGGTCACGTGTCGGTCCGGTCAGCTGGTCGCCGCCGGGGCACGGCCACCGTGTGTGGAACATGGGCCCCCTTTTCCGTGAGCGCCGCGACGGGGCGCTTGAAACGGGTGTGCAGGAACCGACGTGTGACGCCGGGCCGGCTCGTGCGCAGTCGCTGAACGGACTGGAGTGCCACGAACGCTGTCGAGGCGAGGCCCCGTGGCGGGTGTTCGAGGAGTCGGACAGTGTCCCCGGGGCCCTGCTCGCCCGTTTGGCGATGCCGACGACTGGGGACTGGAACCGACGCGATTCCAGCGCTCCGGAAATGCCGCTCACCGCCGGATTCATCACCTGCTGTTTTCTTCGCGACCTTTCCGAGATGTTACGCATCGACGTTCGAGACGATGGCTGCGCGATGGCGGACTACAAGGTCGAGAGGAAGTGAAAGATTGCCATGATTGAAGTCAGCGGAATTATTGGTGTCATGGCGGTGGCGCTCGGGATGGTGCTTACTCCGGGGCCAAACATGATCTATCTCGTATCCCGCAGTATCGTACAGGGGAGGAGCGCCGGAATAATTTCACTCGGTGGAGTCGCCCTCGGCTTCATAATCTACCTGCTGGCCACGAACCTGGGGCTGTCTGTAGTCTTCACCGCCGTGCCCGAACTTTATGTTGCCGTCAAACTCGCCGGTGCGGCCTATCTCGCCTATCTTGCCTGGAAGGCGCTGAAACCCGGCGGCGTCTCCGTGTTCACTCCTCAGGACATCCCCCCTGATCCTCCGCGAAAGCTTTTCACAATGGGTTTGATGACGAACCTGCTCAATCCGAAGATTGCCATTATGTATCTCTCGCTTATCCCGCAGTTCGTCAATCTGAAGGCGGGACACGTCCTGCTCCAGGGGTTTTTGCTGGGTACCATTCAGATTGTGGTGAGCGTCACAGTTAACTTGATCATCGTGCTGGCGGCCGGTGCCATCGCCGTTTTCCTTGCCCGCCGCCCATCCTGGCTGAGGGTCCAGCGCTACGTGATGGGGACGGTGCTCGGCATGCTGGCCATCTCGCTGGCCATCGACACCTCGGGGCCGACCACGACGAGTTGACCGCGCAAGCCAACGTGTCAAGAGCATGCATGAACGACGAGTGGACCGGCTCGGTAGCCGCCCTGGTGCTGGTCGGCCGGACCGAAGCGCCGGATGCCGCCTCGGCGGCATCCGTGTGGGCGCCGCTCTGTCCGAGCCGTCGGTCAGTACCGTCCCCTCCGCCGCACCGGGCGGGGCGGGAATCCGCGCGGCATCTCCCGAAACCCAGGAGGCCCCATGCCCAGTAGTGAGCAGAAGACCGCGCGCACCTATCGGCTGGTCTTCAACCGGCGCAGGCCGTACAGATACATCGAGTCGAGCGTCGTCGAGGACGGCGCCGAGCTCACCGACAAGATCTATTATCTTGTTCGGTCATTCCTCACCTCTGACCCGCTCCGAGTCGAGATCGATTCGAACATCACCACCGTTCGGGTCTTCGTCGGCGATGAACTCGTGGATATCGGTACCCTCACTCCCATCGAACCCGTGATTGCGGGTTGCGCAGTAAACTCTATGAGCTTCGAGGGTGGCGCCATCAAGCGCCTCTACCACGAGCTGAAATCCATGGAAGGCCCCGTCGGAAGTGGGCCCGGTGCTGACGTCGTCGACGCGGTCACCAGATGGTTCAAGGACCTGGGAATTCCGGTCTGAAGGCAGGAATCTCCCGTAGCGCCGACATGAGAGGGATGCCTCGTGCAAAAACTTTCCACGTTGCATGGCCCGACTTCTTGCTAGAAGAGGAAATCATCATTTTCGCGACGGGAAGCCCGCAACAGGTCACCGAGGATCTTCTGGGTGACGCCGCCGTATGATCTTCCATGGAGGGCGGTGATCCGCGTCTACATTCCAAGGCCGAGCAGGCAGTTCCGGGAGTGCAATCCTGGCAGATCATGCTGGCTTGCCGACGACCACGGGGTCCTGCCCGTGGGAGGCCGCTCGGATCAGTTGCTCGATCAGAAGGATCGTCTCGCGCGCTCCCTTGAGATTTGTGGTGGCGGGGCTGGCCCCCGCCTGCCAGGGAAGCTTGGTGTCGGCCTGGCCCGGAGTCACGGGTGAGGATGCGAGCGGCAACACCGCCGTACCCGCCCTGCGTGCATTCATGTTCGATGGCTTCGCGGCCAGTGGCGGCATGCTTCTCGACATCGGATGGTCGTCGTGAGCTGAGTGTTGGCCGTCCTCCTGCGGAGGTACGTCTGCGGGTTGCCATGATCATGTCCTTGTCACGGGCCCCGCTACCACTGATGTGCCATACCACTCGACGCACCAACAGCCGCATCCGATGGTGGTGGAAGACGTCGGGCGAGGTTGTGTCCATCGAGGGTGCACCGGTCCCTCGACCGATCACCGGACTACGAGTGCTCCTCGGGCTAAGGGCTCGCGAACCACGGGCTTATCGATCGTGGGGAAACGTGCTAATGTACCCGCTCGTCATGCCTGCGTCAATGCAAATCCAGCTCAAGATCCCACCGTGGATCCTCGGGGCTATCCGGTAAGCAGGCACCGTTTCTTTGCGGCGAAGCAGCGGAAGCGGCAGATCTCCGAGAAGGATGTAAACATCCGCGAAGAAGTCATGGAAAGTGACTCATGTCACTCTGCGAGAAAAAACCTTTCACAATGAAGGGGTGGCCATGCAGAATCATAGCGTTACCCCTTGTTGATAGTTCGACTCCTTATGGAGTCGGTGGGCAGTGGCCCATGTGTCAGTGGATTCCGGACGTTCGAGAGAATAGTCGTCCGCGCTTTCCTGGGACCGATTTCTCCGCCTGAGTAGGCGGTGTCCCGGGGCGCTTTAGGACGCGGTTGGCTTTTATTGCCGCGGCAATTAGAGTGAAAGGTTGTGGTACTTCGTGACCCTCAGAGCAGTGGTGACCGGGGCAAGTAGCGGAATCGGTGCGGCGACCGTGCGTCGCCTGTCGAAGGACGGTTTCAGCGTCGTTGCCGTCGCCCGACGCGGGGAGCGGCTTCGCCAAGTGGCGGAGGAGACCGGCGCCCAGGCCCGCGTTGCGGATATCACGGACGCAGCGGCGGTCCAGCAGCTCGCCGCCGAGCTGGACTCCTGCGATGTGCTCGTTAACAACGCTGGCGGCGCCATAGGCGCGGACAGTGTCGCGACCGGTTCGCCGCAGGACTGGGAGCGAATGTTTTCCGTCAACGTGCTCGGCACGCTGCAGATAACACAGGCTCTGCTGCCGCTGCTACGTTCCGGACGCGGTGGCACCATCGTCACCGTCACGTCCACCGCGGCCTTCACCAACTATGAGGGCGGCGGCGGGTACAGCGCCGCGAAGCACGCCGAGCACGCACTCAGCGAAACCCTGAGACTGGAACTGTGTGGAGAGTCCGTCCGGGTCATCGAGGTGGTTCCCGGGATGGTCAGGACCGAGGAATTCTCCCTCAACCGCCTGCGAGGTGACGCGGGGAAGGCTGCAGCCCTCTACGAGGGTGTCGACCATCCGCTCACCGCCGCTGACGTCGCCGAGTGCGTGGCGTTCGCTGTCGGCTTGCCCCAGCATGTGAACATCGATCGTCTCGTGGTCCGGCCCCTGGCGCAGGCGGCGCAGCACAAACTCCACCGCGGGCCGCTGTTCCGCGTCTAATATTCCGGACTCCCCTCATCCTCCTTCGAAACCGAGGAGTATGTATCCGTGAAACTTCACCGTGACGATATGACTCCCCAGCTCCAGGAGTATGGAAATTTCGATGATCGCGGTGAGGCTAATTACCAGCCTTACCTCATGTATTTCCACCGGACTGACTACAGGTCCTCCGTGATCAACACGGATCGAGCCGGATTCCGGATATCTCATGGCCCGAACGGAGAGACGGCCTCCGCGGCCGGAAAAATACCGGGAGGGCCTGTTCGGTTAATTTCCGGAAGCTCCACAGTGCTCGGTATCGGGGCGACCAGTGACGCTACCACACTTGCTTCGCAGCTGTGGCGCACGCATGCTCCGTCCGGTCCCTGGCTCAATTTCGGCGGGAGGTGCTACAATTCGACCCAGGAGCTTCTTCTTTTCACGCTCCACCGCCATCTGCTGCCGGAGATCGACGAGATCGTCATCTTCTCCGGGCTCAATGATCTGACCGTTGGCCGGCTTCCCGAGTGGCAGCAGGGCGACCACGGCGCATTCTGGTTCTGCGGTGAGTACTTCGACAAGATGCAGGAGCTCAGGGAAAGTAACCGGAAGGCGACGGCCAAGATTCTCGGCCGACGGCATGAGCGTCGTCAGACAATCTCTACGCATGCCGACGTGCGCCGCGACATCCCCAAGGTCATCGATGCCGCCGCTGATCTGACGCTGCGTCATCTCGACAGTTGGCGACGGCTGGCGGGTCCGCGGGCTCGGCTGTCATACGTACTGCAGCCGATGGCCTTGTGGATGCGGGACAGGCACGCCCCGCAGGAGCAGCTGCTCTTCGACGAGATCGACCGGATCTCCAAGCTCGGAACCTGGGAGGAGCTCTACGGCGACATCTCCACGAAGGAGGTCGCCCAGGCCTTCTCCGAGAAGTTGCGAGCCGGCTGCGAGAAGCTCGCCGTACGCTATGTCGACCTGAACCCTATTGTCGCTGATGCGGTCACCGAAAAAGACTGGATCTACGTGGATCGTGCGCACTACACAGACCATGGCTACGACCTCGTCGCAAGGATCATGGCCGAAACTCTCGGGCTCTCCTAAATGATCCTCCCAAGCTGCCCGGCGATCAATTTCCCTCTTATTTGAAGGCAGGTATCACTGCCATGTCTCTCCTGCGAAGGATCGTAGACAGGGTGACCCGGCGCAAGAAGCGCGCCAACCGTAAGAACGACGCATCCATATATCCCATGTTCTGACCGGACCGCGGCCGCGTTCCGCATTCCGAGCGCACCACGAAACGGGATGAAGGAGAAGCATGCGAGGTCGTGAGGCAGTTGCCAGAAAGGCGCCGGCTACGCAACACGGCGGGTACGTCCCGTACGAGCCGCAAAACGGCTCTGCGCGGGCGTTGTATGCGTACGTCTCCGACCCGGAGGCGCTGTTTCCCGGGGACAGATTCGTCGAGGAAATGCAGGCCGAGCTGCGCCGACACACGCAGGACGGGGACGACTCGCTTGATGCCCTGGTCCGAGGGGCCGCTGACTGGGCAGCCTGCGAGGGCAAACGGTTCCGCGCTCTTCTCGGCGCCGGGAGTGGCGACCCGGACGGAAACCGCCGGATACTCGTTCGCCGGGCCGTCCTCAGCTGCGCTCCGCTGGCCTGCGTCTACGGTGCATGGCTGCAATGGCTCAGTGCCCCAGGGAATGCTGACGTTCCCGTTGTGCTGCGTATTCTCGCACTGTATGCCTCCGATGTGGGCGTCGGTCACCCAGGCGCATCCCGAGGAAGTGCCTACCTTGATCTTTTGCGCCGGTTACGGCTCGCCGAGAACGCCGTGCCGACGGTGCGGTTAGCCGGTGACCGGCGCATCACCGAGGCGGCATTCCGCCTTCCGGCGCTGTTGCTGGCGATGAGCAGGCGGCCGGACGACTTCCGGGGGGAAATCCTCGGGGCCGACCTGTGCTTGCGCACGGTCGGCCTGTTGCCGGCGCTGACGATGGTCAGGGATGTCCTACCGACGGCGGCGGACTGGGACGCGGTCGATCCGGGCAAGGAACGCGGAGTCGGAGACCCGGCGCCGACCGAGCAGTGCCGCACGGTGGTGGACGAGCTGACAACGGAGGAGGGTGTCCAGGTAGCCGACGCCGTGCGCCGGGGTCTCGGCTGGACGATGGCTGCGCTGCGTGACTGGTCGGGCGCGCTCCATGCCGGGCTGGTGGCAGCCGGGGACCCGGCTTTCGAAATGTCGGAGCTGCTGCGGCTGCGGGCACGCGAAGGCGCGGTCTATCACCATCAGTTCACCCTGGAAGACAGGCCGCTCGCCGTCTGGCTGGCGGAGTGTCGGACGGACCCGGGGCCGCTGCTCGACGTCCTGGCCCGCAGCACGCTGGTCAGGCCCGGGCGTTCGGAGGGCAGCCCGCTTGTGCGGGGGCTGGTGGGCCAGCGGGGGCCGATGTTCCGGGTCTTCTCGCCGGAAGACCTGACCGTCATCCGGCGGTGGATCGACTCGCTGCCAGTCAGCCCGCCCGCGGACTCGGTGGCCCCGGGTACGGCCCCGCCCGCTGCCGGCGCTGCCGGTGGGGGTTCTCCGGCCGCCCAGGGCACGAGTACCGACGGTGCTCTGGCTGGTGTGGCCGGTGCGCTTGCGGCTGGAGCGCGATTGCCGGGCCGCGCGCCGGCTGGCGTGCGCGAGGCGTACCACCTGCTGATGCGTCGTAACGACACTCCGGCGCTGCGCTCCTGGGCCAGGCAGTACGTGGCGGGCTGGCTGGCGCGTTCTCGCTACCGCATGGATCGCGGAGTGCTGCAGCTGCCGAAGCACTGGGACCGTGAGGGTCTGCGGCCCTGGCTACAGATCCAGCACGACCGTCACGGGGCCGAGTTCGAGCGGAACGCGGCGATCCCGCTGCCCTCCCGGGAGGCCGTCGTCGACGACACCGTACAGACGGCGCCGCTGACTCTGATCGACGGCAGTTGGCTGCAGGGGTTCACCGATCACGAGCAGGCCTCTTCCGGGATCGGACACTCGCTCTTCGAAACGTACTGGGACGAACTCGGTAACGGCGAGCCGCGGTTGAACCATATGCTGATCTACCGCGACGTTCTTCGGGAGATGGGCGTCGAGCTGCCGCCGACGGCCTCGCGGGAGTTCGCCCGGTGGCCCGGACTCCGGGACGAGTCGTTCGAACTGCCGGTGTATTGGCTCTGCATCGGACGCTTCCCAAGGACGCTCATGCCGGAGCTGTTGGGATTGAACCTGGCGATGGAGTTGTCCGGGGTAGGTGGGTCGTACCGCAGGGCGCGGATGGCCTTGAAGGAGTACGGCTTCAGTACCCGCTTCGTGGACATCCACAACACCATCGACAACGTCGCGACCGGACATTCTGCGTGGGCGGCGGACGCGGTGGACACGCTGTTGGCTGCGCTCCCCGACGCGCCTGGCCCCGGGGGTCGGGCAGGGATCTGGGAGCGGGTGCGTGTGGGCTACCGGTCACTGAATCCGCCCAGCGGGCTGGGCGCGCGGATGGCTGCCCGGAGCGGCCGGCTCGCGGGGAGACGTTGGCGACGCGGGGCACAGCAGGACATGCGCGCGGACCTTTGACAGCAAGTGGACGTCTGTTTGGAGAGATAGCCGTAAACATCCACCCGGTCGCGCGCGGGCGTGGCCCTGTTCGGGCGGAGGAATGACAGCGGTGTCTGACCTGGTTCTCGGAATCTCGGCCTTTTACCACGACAGCGCGGCCGCGCTGGTAGCCGACGGTGTGGCGGTCGCGGCGGCTCAGGAGGAACGCTTCAGTAGAAATCGTCACGACTCGTCGTTCCCCTCGCGCGCCGTCGAGTACTGCCTGGACGAGCAGGGCGTGAGCTTGGACGACATCTCCGTGGTCGCCTATTACGAGGACCCACGGCTGAAGTTCCGCCGGGTACTGTCCACCTTCGCGGGCGCCGCGCCCATGGGCTTCGCTTCCTTTCGGGAGACCCTGCCTGCATGGATCATGCGCGGGGGCAGGCTGCACACCGCGGACACAGTGCGCGGCGAGCTCGCGGCACTGGGACGGGGCAAGGTGCCGGAGCTTTCCGTGCGCCGCCACCATGAGTCACATGCCGTTTCGGCCTTCTTTCCCAGTCCCTATGAATCCGCGGCAGTGTTGTGCATCGACGGCGTCGGTGAATGGGCTACGACGACGCTGTGGCACGGTCGCGACACCGAGTTGCGACCCGTTGCGGAGCTGCGCTTCCCGCATTCTCTGGGGCTTTTGTACTCGGCGTTCACCTACTTCTGCGGTTTCAAGGTCGACTCGGGCGAGTACAAGCTGATGGGCCTTGCGCCGTACGGCAAGCCGCGCTACGCGGACGTCATCCGTGAGCGGCTCATTGACGTCAAGCCCGATGGCTCCTTCCGCCTTGACATGCGCCACTTCGAATATCTGCGCGGTCAGGTGATGACCGGGCGGGGCTTCGAGAAGCTCTTCGGTGGACCGCGACGCACTCCCGAAGGTCAGCTCACCGAACGAGAGTTCGATCTGGCGGCTTCCATTCAAGCGGTCACCGAGGAGGTAGTGCTCCGCCTGGCCAGGACAGCGCGTGAGCGTACCGGCGAGGCCCACCTGTGCATGGCCGGCGGCGTCGCGCTCAACTGTGTGGCCAACGGCAGGATCGTTGACGCCGGGATCTTCGATGAAGTGTGGATCCAGCCGGCCGCGGGTGACGCCGGGGGCGCTCTCGGTGCGGCCCAGGCTGTCGCCATGGAGCGTGGGGTGCGGCGCGACCACCCGCGCACGGGGCGCGACGTGATGAACGGCTCCCTGCTGGGCCCCGCGTACGAGGACGAGCAGATTTTCGCGTACCTGGAGGCCAACGGCATCCCGCACCAACGGTTGGGCAGCGACACGCTGGCCAGGGCGGTAGCGGACGAGTTGGCGGATGGGAAGATTGTCGGCTGGTTCCAGGGGCGCATGGAGTTCGGGCCGCGGGCGCTGGGCGCCAGGTCCATCGTCGGCGACCCGCGCAACCCGGCCATGCAGTCCGCAATGAACCTAAAGATTAAGTTCAGGGAGTCGTTTCGCCCGTTCGCGCCGGCCGTGCTGGCAGCCGACGCCAAGGACTACTTCGACCTGCCGCAGGAAAGCCCGTACATGCTTGTGGTCTCTCGGATCGCGGCTTCGCAGAGGCTGGAGGTCCAGGACGAAGACACATTCGGACTGGAACTACTGAAAGTGCAGCGATCCACTATCCCCGCTGTCACGCACGTCGACAGTTCGGCGCGCGTGCAGACGGTCGCGCAGCACAACAATCCGGCCTTTCACAGGTTGCTGACAGCCTTCAAGGACCGTACGGGCTGTCCGGTCCTGATCAACACGTCCTTCAATGTACGTGGAGAGCCCATCGTGAACACCCCGCACGAGGCCTACACCTGCTTCATGCGCACGGACATCGATGTGCTGGCACTGGGAAACTTCTTGCTGATGAAGAGTGCTCAGCCGGCCTGGTCGGAGGAGTCCGACTGGCGCGAGGAAATCCCGCTGGACTGAGTTCTGCCGGCTCGGCGACCTTGCCTCGCCCGTGCGCTGCGCACGCTCGTCCCGAGTGCGTTAAATCCGTCCTTATCTGTTCGAGAACGGAATTTTCATGCTTTCCTTTCTGCTGCTGCCCTTCTATTACCTCTTTGTGACACCCATCGGCTTGTTGAGTCGGGTCGCAGCGGACCCCCTGTCACGTCGCTGGAAACGGAATGCGGACACCTACTGGATCCGTGTGGTTCCACCGCGGGCTCGCCGAGTGGCACACGGCGACATGTAGCCGAATGATGGGAGACGTCTATGGCCAGCCGGCTCCAGTTCGCCCGGTACTCTCTGGAGGACAGCGTCCGGGACCTGCTGAAAAAAGAGATTTCGGAACGCGTCTCGGAGACCAGACTGGACTCGGACTTCGATGCCACAATTCTCGCCGACATCGGCTCGTATCCATTGCGGCGCCACCTTCCCGATGACGTCCTCCGTGGGATCCAGACGTTTACCACGGAAGGCGGGCACGCGCTTGTCCTGTCCAATCTCCCTGCCCAGGATTTTCCCTTGACTCCGGTAAGCGGATTCGGGGACGAGGTTGGGCTCGCCATGACCAATGCGATCCACCTGGGACTCATACGCATCCTCGGTCGCATTCCATTTGCCGTCGGCTATGAGAACAGCGGGCATCTCATCCGCAATGTGGTACCCAATCCGGCGGCTGTTGGGACAACCAGCTCCTGGGGTTCCGACTCGGAGTTTTTCTGGCATTCGGATAATCCTCAGCAGCAGTTCGGCCCGATCGGCTCCGACCCGCGCCTGTACACTCCGCCCTATCTGACCTTCTTTGCCATACGTAACCAGGAGCAAGTCCCCACCGAGGTCGCGGCGCTCGATGACGTCGTGGCAGGTCTCGACGAGAAGACCCGACTCGGCCTGATGGCCGCGGAGTTCGAGGTCGGCGTGCCCTATTCCAACGACAGGGACGCCACCGGGCCGCTGATGAACACCCCTGTCCTGGAGGTCGGCCCGGACGGCCGCTACCGTGTTCGCTACGACCGCGGGACGACGGTCGGCCGCACGGATGCCGCACGCGAGACGCTGACGCGGTGGTCCGCGGCTCTGGGCGCGATGCCGTCGGTTGCATTCGTCCTCGGTACCGGTGACTTCATGATCTTCGACAATCATCGGGTGCTTCACCGTCGCAAGTCCTTCACGCCGGCGCCGGATGCGACTGCCCGCTGGCTGCGCCGCTGCTACGCGGCCTGACATGGCACAGCCTGCGCCGCATCTGTCCGGCGGGACATCTCCGCGGTCAGGATCCGGTCAAGGACCGGAGTAGGACCGCCGTCACACCACATCGCGAAAACCATCGAAGGGATTCTTATGGGCAAGTACCGGGTGGCAGTCATCGGCGGCCGGCCGGCGCCGATCGCGGGTGCCGTGGAGCTTGGAGTCGACGTGGTCCTCGTCCACGAGGAGGGCGCCTACGACGTGAGCATCGCAGAACACTGCGAGCGGATCGTGCACGCACCCATCGCCGATGGCCAAGCCATCCTCGACGTACTGAGGGCGCTGCATGAGGAGCGCCCCTTCGACCGCGTTCTGACCACCACCGAGCCGGCCGCCGAGTCCACCGGGTTCGTCGTGGACTCGCTTGGTCTGCCCGGCGTCACTGAGGCCACAGCCCGCGCGCTCAAGGACAAGGCGTTGACCCGGGAACTGCTGGACAAGCACGGGCTGAGCCCGGTGCGGTATCGCATCGTGCACAGCGCTGCCGAGGTCGCCGAGTTCCAGGCCGAGCTTGGTGACCAGATCATCGTCAAGCCGGTGGACGGTGTGGCGAGCCTGCACATTCATCCGGTGAGCGGTTCGCGGGACGCGGAGCATGCCTGGCAGGCGCTACAGGATGCGGGCATCTCCGCGGCCATCGCCGAGGAATATCTGCACGGTCCCGTCGTCAGCGTGGACTCCTTCTCGCACGCGGGACGGCACCTCGTCATCGGGTACTCCGAATACCGCATGAACGACAAGTACGTCGAGTGGGAGGTAAGCACCCCCAGCCGCTACGCCGTTCCCCAGCTCGCCGAACTCCGCGCGCTTACCCCGAAACTGCTTGACGCCGTGGGCCTAACCGAAGGTCCCTCGCACAGCGAGTTCGTGCTCACGAGCAAGGGGCCGCGCGTACTCGAATCGCACGCGCGGCTGGCTGGCAGCGGTGCGCCCGAGCTGGTACGTCGCGCATTCGGACTGAACCTGAACCGGATGTTCCTCACCGTACCGCTGGGCATCGACGAGTTGCCGGCGATTTCGCCCGAGCCGCTGGGTGGCGCCGCGGTCCGGTTTCTCACCCCGGAGCCGGGCACGATCACTGCCATCCAGGTGCCCGACGACGTGGCCGACGAGATTCGCCGGGTCCCTCAGGGCGAGGTGCCGTACGTCTTCCTGCCCTACCTGGACGAGTTCACGAACGCCGAGGTGGCGGTAGTGATCGGTAAGAACGTGGGCGAGACGGTACCGCCGTTGCTGACGGTAGCCGACTGCGTCTCCGGATATGTCATCGCCTCCGGCCGCGACGCGAACGATGCCGTGGCCAAGTGCGAGGCCGCGAACGCCAGGATCCGCATCGAGACGAGCTGACGGCCGGCCCTCTCGAGGTTCCCACTCCTCTGTTTCGCTCTGGCCGTGCCGGGCGGCTGAGTCCGAGGCCCCGGTCTCAGCCGCCGTTTCTCCCTGCCCACGGGCGTCCGGTTAGGCGGGGCGCCCTCAGTCCACTCCGACCCCTGGGATGGAATCGCCCGTGAATACGATCGCTTCTGCTGCCCCGACGGACGATCTGGCGCAGGACCCCGTCACCCGGCTGAACTCCGTCCGGCGGCTGGTGGAGGAGCAGTACACCTGCGAGCAGCCGCTCACCCGGGCCGCGCTCCACCTGATCGACTGCGCGACGGACATCGTGGCACAGCTACCGGGAGGAAATCTCGACGCCGCCCGCGGCGCGCTCAGCTCAGCCCGCGCCGCGGTGGTGTCGGCAACCTTCGCGGTTGGCCGGATCCATGACATGTCGATGCCCGGGACGGAGCGGGTATGAGCGGACACATCATCGTCCTGCACCGCTGGCGCGATCAGCACGCCCACTACGAGGACTACCTCGACCACGGCACGCACCGGGTCAGCTACGTGACCACAGAGCTGGGCATGTCCTCCGTCCCCAGCAGTGCGGCGGCTACCCGGGTGGTCCCGGCCACCGACGACCTCGACGCAGTACGGCAGGCGGTGACCGGACTAAGTGCCCGGTTCGGGGCTCCTCGGCGCGTGGTGGCACTCAACGAAGGTGATCTGGACACCGCCGCACTCGTCCGCGAATGGCTCGGCTGCGCGGGCCAGACGCCTGGCCAGCTCGCTCGTTTCCGCGACAAGCTCGTCATGAACCAGGTCGCCGAAGCCGCGGGAATACCCGCCCCCGCCTTCGCGGACGCGCCCGACGAGACGGCGGTCCGGGAGTTCGCCGACACCCACGGCTGGCCCGTCATCGTCAAGCCCCGCCGGGGGACAGCCAGTCGGGGCGTCGTACGCCTCGACTCTGCAGCCGATCTGCCGCTGCTGCACCGAGCGCCACCGGAGCCGCGCCTGGTGCAGCAGTTCTGCGCCGACGAGATCTTCCACATCGATGGCCTGTGGACCGGCGACCGGCTCGGCCCCTGGCGGGCCTCCCGGTATGTCAGCACCTGCGTGGACTTCGCCGAGGGCCACACGCTTGGCTCGGTCGAGGTCGACGATCCCGAACTTCTGGGGCCACTGGGCGAGTTCACGGCCAGGCTCGCGGGTGCGCTGAGCTCGCAGCCCTGGGTCTTCCATCTGGAGGCGTTCGTCGGCACGTCCCCCGAGAGGTCGCCGGTGATCCGGTTTCTGGAGGCGGGCTGTCGAGTCGGAGGGGCGGAGATCCCCTTCGTCTGGCGAGAGGTGCACGGCGTCGACCTGATGCGCGCCGCCGCGGATATCCAGCTCGGTCGTCGCCCGGAACTTCCCGTGCCGTCCCGTTGGCGTACGGGTGGCTGGCTGCTGGTGCCGTCCCCGGTCCCGGCGCCCTGCCGCGTGATCTCCTGGGATCTTCCCGGGCCGCTGGGCTCTGGTGAAGGTCCGTACGCGTCCGTGATCCCCACGGTCGGCCAGGTGATCCCGCGCGTGGGCGGATATGAGCACGTCGGCGCCCGGTTCCGGTTCCGTGGCGACTCCAGCAGCGACGTGGAGAAGGCCGTCGCCGCCACCGCCGCCCGGTTCCGCCTGGAGTGCGAGCCTGACATGCCGTTCCTGGTCGGAGGAGGACGCACAGTGCGCGGATCGAACCGATGATCACCCGGCCGGCCGCCACGCCCGCCTTCCTCGTACTGGAGGACGGCCGCACCTTTCGCGGCCGAGCCTACGGCGCGGTGGGAAAGACCTTCGGGGAGGCGGTGTTCTCCACCGGCATGACCGGCTATCAGGAGACGCTGACCGACCCCTCGTACCACCGCCAGGTCGTCGTCATGACTGCTCCGCACGTCGGAAACACCGGAGTCAACGACGACGACGCCGAGTCGTCCCGCATCTGGGTGGCGGGCTACGTCGTACGTGACCCTGCCCGCGTCTCGTCCAACTGGCGCGCGCGGCGCTCCCTCGACGACGAACTGGCCGCCCAGGGCGTCGTCGGTATCAGTGGCATTGACACCCGCGCGCTCACCCGACACCTGCGTGAACGCGGCGTGATGCGGGTGGGCATCTTCTCCGGCTCCGCGCTCGCCGGTGGCTCTACCGAGAGCCCGATCGATGCGGGCACCCTGCTCGCCGAGGTCCGCCGGGCACCCGAGATGACCGGCGCCGACCTGGTCGGTCAGGTCACCACCACGCAGCCGTATGTCGTCCCCGCCGTCGGCACCAGGCGGTTCACGGTCGCCGCGATCGACCTCGGTATCAAGGGAACGACCTCGCACCGCATGGCCGAGCGCGGCATCGAGGTGCATGTGCTGCCGGCCGATGCCACGGTCGAGGACGTCTACACGGTCGTCCCCGACGGGGTGTTTCTGCCCAACGGTCCAGGAGATCCCGGCACGGCCGATCTCACCGTCATCCGGGCCGTCCTCGAACGTGGCACCCCGCTGTTCGGCATCTGCCTCGGTAACCAACTCCTCGGCAGAGCGCTTGGCTTCAGTACGTACAAGCTCAAATACGGCCATCGTGGCATCAATCAGCCGGTCCAGGACCGTTCCACCGGCAAGATCGAGATCACCGCGCACAACCACGGCTTCGCCGTCGAAGCCCCTCTCGACGCGGTGAGCGGCACACCGTACGGTCGCGTCGAGGTCAGCCACGTCTGCCTCAACGACGATGTGGTCGAGGGCCTGCGGCTGCTCGACCGGCCGGCGTTCAGCGTCCAGTACCACCCCGAGGCGGCCGCGGGTCCGCACGACGCCGTGCATCTTTTCGACCGCTTCGTCTCCCTCATGGAGAGCCAGCGTGCCTAGACGCACCGATATCCAGTCCGTTCTGGTCATCGGCTCCGGCCCGATCGTCATCGGCCAGGCAGCCGAGTTCGACTACTCCGGCACCCAGGCGTGCCGCGTGCTGAAGTCCGAGGGTCTGCGGGTCATCCTGGTCAACTCCAACCCGGCCACGATCATGACCGATCCGGAGATCGCCGATGCCACCTACGTCGAGCCGATCACCCCGGAGTTCGTCGGCAGGATCATTGCCCGGGAGCGGCCCGACGCGCTGCTGCCCACCCTCGGTGGCCAGACCGCGCTCAACACCGCGATCGCCCTGCACGAGAGCGGCATACTCGTGAAGTACGGCGTCGAACTGATCGGCGCCAACGTCGAGGCCATTCACAAGGGCGAGAATCGCGAGCGGTTCAAGGCCGTTGTCGAGGCCGTCCGGCGGAAGATCGGGCACGGTGAATCGGCCTGCTCGGTTCTCTGCCACTCCATGGACGACGTGCTCGTCGGCGTCGACACGCTCGGCGGTTACCCGGTCGTGGTCCGCCCCTCCTTCACCATGGGTGGTGCCGGCTCCGGTTTTGCCCACGACGAGGAGGAACTGCGTCGTATCGCCGGGCAGGGTCTCACTCTGTCGCCGACCAGCGAGGTACTGCTGGAGGAGTCCATCCTGGGCTGGAAGGAGTACGAGCTGGAGCTGATGCGTGACAGGAACGACAACGTCGTGGTGGTCTGCTCCATCGAGAACGTCGATCCGCTGGGCGTGCACACTGGTGACTCCATCACGGTGGCGCCCGCGATGACGCTGACCGACCGCGAATACCAGATCCTTCGCGACATCGGCATTGCTGTGATGCGCGAGGTCGGGGTGGATACCGGCGGCTGCAACATCCAGTTCGCTGTCAACCCGGATGACGGCCGAGTTATCGTAATCGAGATGAACCCCCGGGGATCGCGATCCTCCGCGCTCGCATCCAAGGCCACCGGCTTCCCGATCGCCAAGATCGCTGCGAGGCTCGCCGTCGGTTACACTCTGGACGAGATCCCCAACGACATCACCAAGCAGACCCTGGCATCCTTCGAACCCACCCTCGACTACGTCGTGGTGAAGGTGCCGCGTTTCGCCTTCGAGAAGTTCCCGGCCGCTGACGCCACTCTCACCACTGCCATGAAGTCGGTCGGCGAAGCCATGGCCATCGGCCGCAACTTCGCCGAGGCGTTGAACAAGGCGCTGCGGTCGCTGGAGAAGGAAGGCTCGCAGTTCGACTTCGTCACCGCGCCCGGCGACAAGGACGACCTGCTCGCCAGGGCCGCGGTGCCCACCGATGGCCGGATCAACACTGTCATGGCGGCCATCCGCGCGGGGGCCGACTCTCAGGAGATCTTCGATGTCACGAAGATCGACCCCTGGTTCGTGGATCAGCTTTTCCTGATCAAGGAATACGCGGACGAGCTGGCCGAGGCCGACCGGCTCGACCCGGACCTGCTCGCCGGTGTCAAGCGGCACGGCTTCTCCGACGTCCAGATCGCCGGCATCCGGGGTCTGCGCGAGGAGATCGTCCGCGAGGCCAGGCACGCGCTCGACCTCCGCCCCGTTTACAAGACCGTCGACACCTGCGCCGCCGAATTCGCCGCCAGTACCCCGTACTTCTACTCCTGCTATGACGAGGAGTCCGAGGTAGCGGCGCGCGAGAATCCCGCTGTGATCATCCTGGGTTCCGGCCCCAACCGCATCGGTCAGGGCATCGAGTTCGACTACTCCTGCGTGCACGCTTCCTTCGCGCTGCACGACGCCGGCTACGAGACCGTGATGGTGAACTGCAACCCGGAAACCGTGTCCACCGACTACGACACCTCCGACCGGCTCTACTTCGAGCCGCTGACTCTGGAGGACGTTCTGGAGATCGTGCACGCCGAGACGCAGGCCGGCCCGGTCGCCGGCGTCATCGTGCAGCTCGGTGGCCAGACCCCGCTGGGCCTCGCCCAGGCACTCAAGGACAACGGCGTGCCCATCGTCGGTACCCAACCCGAGGCCATCCACCTCGCCGAGGACCGCGGTGCCTTCGGCCAAGTGCTCGCCGAAGCGGGCCTGCCCGCGCCCAAGCACGGCACCGCCACATCGTTTCCCGGTGCCAAGGCCATCGCCGACGAGATCGGCTACCCCGTTCTCGTCCGCCCCTCCTACGTGCTCGGTGGACGCGGCATGGAGGTCATAGACGACGAGACACGCATGGCCTCGTACATCGCCGAGTCCACCGAGATCGGCCTGAACCGTCCAGTGCTGGTCGACCGGTTCCTGGACGACGCGATCGAGATCGACGTGGACGCGCTCTATGACGGCCGTGAGCTGTATCTCGGCGGTGTGATGGAACATATCGAGGAGGCCGGCATCCACTCCGGCGACTCGGCGTGTGTGCTGCCGCCGATCACTTTGGGTGAGCATGACATCAAGCGGCTGCGGGCCTTCACCGAGGCCATCGCGCTCGGAGTCGGCGTACGCGGCCTGATCAACATCCAGTTCGCGCTGGCTGGGGACATCCTTTATGTGCTGGAGGCCAACCCGCGCGCGTCGCGAACCGTACCGTTCACATCCAAGGCGACCGCGGTTCCGCTGGCCAAGGCCGCTGCCAGGATCTCGCTGGGCACGACCATCGCCGCACTGCGCGTGGAGGGCCTGTTGCCGCCCTCCGGCGACGGCGGCACGCTGCCGCTGGACACGCCGATCTCGGTGAAGGAGGCGGTGCTGCCCTGGCATCGGTTCCGTGATCCGCAAGGCCGCGGCGTCGACACCGTCCTCGGCCCCGAGATGCGCTCCACCGGCGAAGTCATGGGCATCGACACGGCCTTCGGCACCGCCTACGCCAAGTCGCAGGCCGGTGCCTACGGGGCGCTGCCCGTCAAGGGGCGCGCCTTCGTCTCGGTCTCCGCCCGCGACAAACGAGCGTTGATCTTTCCCGCACGTGAACTGATCGCCCACGGTTTCGAGCTGCTGGCCACCTCCGGCACCGCGGAGATCCTGCGGCGTCACGGGATCGAGGCGCGGGTGGTCCGCAAACAGAGCGAAGGCCCGGGGCCGGACGGCGAACCCACCATTCTGACGCTGATACAGAAGGGCGAGGTCGACCTCATCATCAACACGCCGTCCGGCGCCGAAGGGCGGCGCGACGGCCACGGTATTCGCGCCGTCGCCGCTGCCCGGGGGGTGCCGTGCCTGACTACCATGCAGGCGCTGACCGCGGCCGTCCAGGGCATTGGTGCCATCGCTCACGGTGACATTGATGTGCGTTCGCTTCAGGAATACGGACAGCAGCTGGACGCGGCACGGTGAGGGGTTCCGCCACGGGCGGCGGAGGAAGGGTCGTCGCGAGAAGTGCCTGACCGCCGGGATCCGGCCTGTGCGCAGGCGGGCCGGCATGCCGAACCCACGGCGGGGATCATCGGTTCCCCGTCGGGGCCCTCCTCCCCGGCGCGATGTCGGTCGGTCGGACTGCGGCTGCGGAGTCGACGGCGACGCGCAGGGCGTCGACCTCGCGTCGAATCCCGCCCGCGGGGGCGCCGTCGAGAATCGAACGCATGAGGGCCGACGCCACGACAACACCGTCTGCCACGCTTGCGACCGTGGCCGCCTGTTCGGGGGTCGAGACGCCGAAACCCACCAGTACGGGCATCATGGTGGCGTCTCGGACACCCTGCACCGTCCCGACGATCGAGTCCGATACGGTGTCGCGCACGCCGGTGACTCCCATGATGCTGACCACATACACGAAGCCCCGGCTGGTCGCCCCGATCTGCCGAACGCGGTCCGGGCTGGTCGACGGTGCGACCAGCATCGTCAGCTCGAGCCCGGCGCTCGTGGCGGAGTCGACAAGAGGGCGGACCTCGTCGACCGGGGTGTCCGCGACGATCAGTCCGGCCAGGCCCGCCTCCGCCAGCCGGTGGCAGAAATCGTCGTATCCGTGCCGCCGGGCAATGTTGCTGTAGGTCATGACGATCAGCGGGACCTCGGCGCGGAAGCCGGCCAGCTCGTCGAGCAGCCCCCCGACGGTGCTGCCTCGAACCAGTGCCCGTGACGAGGCTGCCTGGATGATGGGGCCGTCCAGCATGGGGTCCGAGAACGGCAACCCGATCTCGACCGCGTCCGCGCCACCGTCCTGAGCGGCGGCCACGTAGTCGAGCCAACTTTCCGTGATCCCCGCGGTGACGTACGGTACGAGGCACTTGCCGCCCACGTCCCGCCGCGCTTGCATGGCGCGCTCGACGGTGCCGAACCCGGCAGGGTGGGGGGTGGTCACACGAGCCTCCTCAGTTGTTCGGCGTCCTTGTCGCCCCGTCCGGACAGGGTCATCAGGACCGTCGATCCATACGGGATCTCGCCGGACTCGGCGGCCCGAATGATCCACGCGAGAGCATGGGCGGACTCGAGTGCGGGCAGGATGCCCTCGGCCCTGGCCAGCCGGACCACCGCGGAGACGACCTCCTCATCGTTCGCCGTCACATATTCGGCGCGGCCCGAGGTGCCGAGCCCGGCATGTTCGGGTCCGATTCCCGGATAGTCCAGCCCCGCCGAGATGGAGTGAGCCTCCCGGACCTGGCCGTCCTCGTCCTGGAGGATGTTCGAGTAGAAGCCGTGGAGAATACCGGGCAGGCCGTCGGTCATCGCGGCGCCTCCGGCTGCCTCCACGCCGACCAGCCTGGCCGGCGTGTCGACGAACCCGGCGAACGTCCCCGCGGCGTTCGACCCACCGCCGACACAGGCGGTCACGACGTCGGGCACGCCCTGGCGGAGGAGTCCGGCGCACTGCGCCCGCGCCTCGGTTCCGATCACTCGCTGGAACTCGCGCACCATCCACGGGTAGGGATGAGGGCCCATGGTGGATCCGATGCAGTAGTGGGCCTCGTCGACCTGCGTGACCCACTGCCGCAGCGCCTCGCTACAGGCGTCCTTGAGCGTCCGCGTGCCGCTTGTCACCGGCACCACCGTGGCGCCGAGCAGCTCCATGCGAAAGACGTTCAATGCCTGGCGCTGGATGTCCGCCTCGCCCATGTAGACGACCACGTCCAAGCCGAGAAGGGCGCCGATGGTGGCCGTCGCGACGCCGTGCTGCCCCGCGCCGGTCTCGGCGAGCAGTCGCTTCTTCCCCATCCGTTGGGCGAGGAGTCCCTGCCCCAGGACGTTGTTGATCTTGTGGGACCCGGTGTGGGCCAGATCCTCGCGCTTCAGCAGCAGGTGCACGCCGAGCTCCTCGGACAGCCGGTTCGCGGGCGTGACGGGCGTCGGGCGGCCCGCGTACACGGACAGCAGATGATCCAACTGCTGCGTGAAACTCGGGTCCGAGCGAGCGTCACGGTAGGCGGCTTCGAGGTCCTCGCATGCCGAGACGAGTGCCTCCGGCACGTATCGCCCGCCGAACTCGCCGAAGCGTCCGGAGACTCCCGGGTCGGACATCGCCGACTCGGCGCCGAGAATGATCGTGGCTTCACGGTCCGCGAGCCTGCTCAGACCGCCGACTCGTGCGGCGGACTCGTGAATCGTGCGTCCGGTTCCTAGCGCCGGCGTCATGGCACCTCCGCCCGTCTGGCGCGGCCAGGCGCCGCGCCGCCACAGGACCAGGCCTCGCCGGCCGGGGTTGCCGCAGGCCAATGATCCAAAGTCTTCTAGAACTCTTCGACTGCTGATCGCGATCGTAGCAGCCTGCGCGTCAACACATCTAGAACTCTTGCGGGGTCGAGAGCTCGACTCCCGCCGAAGCATCTCGTCTGTGATCTGCTCGGTGGTCCGTCCGCCGGAAGCGCAGGTGTCCGACGGCGACGGCAGGCGTATTCGTGCCTGCGGGCCCGGGGACAGTGGACCGCGATCCTCCTCGAACCACACGTATCCACCCGAAGCCACTGGTGTTTGCCCTATGCACGATGGTGCGCCCGCAACGGTCTCGTGGAAGCTGGCAGGCTGCAGCATTGCCATCAGACGGAAGGGGCCCCGACTTGCCCGGCTCGCGAGTACCGAGATACCTGGAGATCAAGAGCGACCTGCTCGACCGCATCCAGCGGAAGGAGTTCACCGCGGGCCAGGCACTCCCCTCCCAGGCATCACTGAGCCGCCACTACAGCGTCACCCTCATGACCCTTCGCCAGGCGCTGCACAGCCTGGAGAAGGACGGTCTGATCGTCCAGGCGCGGGGAAGGGGCACCTTCGTCACGCCCGGGCCGGCCGTTCTCGATCTGCGCTCCCTGAACAGCCTCGCCGCCGACATGCGGGTGCAGGGCGTCGACCTGACCACGCAGGTGCTGACCGACGGATTCCGGCCGATGACCAGGCCAGCGGCGCTGGCACTGTCCCGGGAGTACGGGGAACGCGCCCTGCGCCTCGAGCGCCTTCGTAAGATTGGTCGGCGACCCGTCGTCCACCAGGTGTCGTGGGTGCCGCTGCCCTGGGCCGAACAGCTCAGGGACGTCGACTTCAGTCAACACTCGCTCTACCAGTCCCTCCGCGGCCGGTGCTCGCTGCTGCTCGCGACGGCCGAGGAGGACTTCCAGGCCAAGCCGATGCCCAGGAACACGGCACGGGCGGCGGGAGTTCCGGGCGGCGGAGTGGCGATGGTGGCCCAGCGCACGACCTTCGACTCGGCCGGCACGCCGATTGTCTACGATCGGGCCGTGATTCTGAACGACGCGCTGCGTGTGATGGCGCGTCGGACGCAGCACGACATTCGACTGTTGTGGGCGGCCAACCCGTGACCCGGATTCGGCGGCCCGCATGAGGCGTGAGGTGCTTACCTCCTTCGCGGAAGCGACGTGGTCAGTCGTCGCACAGGCGAACGTCGCCTGAGGCTCCGGCCCGACGGCGGGGAGAACGGCGGGGCGGGCGGCGTGAGCCGGGCGCGGCGTTCCGGCATCGACCCGGTGGAGCCTGGGCTGAGTGGCCTTTCGGATCTTGCGGATTCGTCGCTCGGGATGCCGTTGAGCCTGCTCCGTGGTGAGGTGAGGGTGGCCTTCGCGGGCCGAACCCCGACGGAGGAGCACCAGGATCCGCGTCAGTCGCTGATGCGGCAACTAGACCACGCCACGCCACGTCGGCGTCGCCGGAGTCCTTGGGTGATCGCCGCGCATTGCCGCGATGTCGAGTCCGATCGTGGGGAACCGGCTGTCCGGGGCCGCGGTGCGGACGTCGCCCGGTTCGACGTGGTGATCTACAAGTCGATGTCCCGTATCGCCCGGCGGATGTACGGGAACCTCTCCGTCGAGCGGGCGCTGGAACGGGCTGGGGTGCCGCTGTTGGCCTGGAACCGACGGGCCCCGGGCGGCGGCGGCGCTGCAACATCACAGGAAGCATCCACGCAGCTACTTCAGCGCGAGGACCATGTACGTACCCGGGGGAGGTTCGTTCGACATCCTCATGGTCCGGTAAGCGATCGGAACTGGTTGTGACCGCTCGGGTGGCGATCCAGATGGGTCGCGGTCGCCGTGGGGATTTCGACGGTGATCCTGCCGGTGGTGCCGGTGGTGCCGGTGGTGAAGGCGGGAAGCTCTGATGGCCGGCGGGGGAGGGCCGGCGGAGGCGCGGGCGGTGACTGTCCGGCTGGTCACGGCGATCATGGTCGTGGTCGTCGGCTTGAGTTTCCTTTTTGCGTTCGGCAATGTGTGGCTGCTCGCGCTACGGCTCGGCGTGTCCGAGTCGATGATCGCGGGGGAGTCGGCGGGGCCGCCTTTGACAGTGTGCGGTGCTGGCTGCTGATCGGCTGGGCCCACGTCGGCCCCGGCCTGCTTCAGGCCATGCACGAGGCCGGCCAGGCAGGCTCCACGTCATCGGTCGAGCAGTCGATCTCGGCGGGTGGCACGGGTCAGTTGAAGGCGGCCGATGACATCTGCACGACCGTCCACGTCCCGGTCTCGCATGCTGAGCCAGAGTCGGCTGGTGTGCCCGTCGCGCCCGCCGAAGTCCCGGCGGAACAGCGAGCCGGCGACGAGGGCGCGCCGTCGTTGACCGTGTCTCCGCAGCGCAGGTTCGATCAGGGCACCGTCGAGGTGGTGGTGCCGACGACTGATCCGCCCGAGAGCGACCCGCTTGCCGCCGATCCACCCGCGGTCGGTTCGTCGGATCCCGATGGACCTGATCTGGAACAGTCACGCACCCGCCCTGGTCGTCCACGGAGACCAGGACCCGATCATGCCGCCACGATTGCTGGCCGAGCTCCGCAGGCGGATCGAGGACTGGTAGGTCGACTGGCAGGTCGAGCTCTACCCTGGCGTCACCCACGCGTTCTGGTCGCATGATGTGGACGAGGAGGGAAACGACTGGTTCGACGAGACGATCCGCGACCAGTCCTGGGACCACGCGCTCGACTGTCTGACCAGCTGGCTGTGACACCCGCGTCCGAGAAGAGCCCGAGGAAAAGGGGAGCCCGCATGCCCGAAGCACTGCTTGACGGAATCCGGGTCGTCGACCTGTCGACCGGTGTCGCCGGGCCGACGGTGACGATGCTGATGGCCGAGGCGGGCGCGGAGGTCGTCCTGGTCGAGCCGCCCGGCGGCCACCCCGACCGGGCCCTGCCCGGCTTCCGTACCTGGGCCCGTTCCAAGCAGTCGCTGGTGCTGGACGTCGACTCCCCCGAGGGGCGATTACGGCTCGACGAGCTGCTGCGCGGCGCCGACGTGCTCGTCCACTCATACGGTCCCACGACGGCGGCCCGGCTCGGCCTCGACGACGCCACCGTCGGGAGCCGCTACCCCGCGCTGGTCGTCTCGTCGGTGCTCGCGTGGCCGGCCAACCACGTCGACGCGGACCGTCCGGTTGACGACCTGCTGGCGCTGGCGCGACTGGGCATCCTCGACGAGCAGCAGGGGCACCGGCCGGGGCCGGTCCACGTCCGGTTCCCGCTCGGCAGCTGGGGGGCCATGTGGCTGTGCGCGACCGGGATCGCGGCCCGGCTGGTGGCACGGGGGCGGACCGGCCGGGGCGGGCCGGTGCATACCAGCCTCGTCCAGGGCGCGCTCGCTCCGATGATGATGCACTGGCACCGGGCTGAGGCGCCGTCGGCCCTGCTCGCGGCGGGCATGCCCAAGGACGGGGCGGTGACACCACTGTTCGAGTGCGCCGACGGCGAATGGATCCACGTCATGCCGCCGTGCCCCGACGACCTGCCGTTGACGAAGCGGGTGTTCGACGAGATGGGTGCCGACGCGGTCGCCGAGGCCAACCGGCGCCACGCCGGGGGGATCATGGCCAGAGCGTTCCCGAACTGGGGAGCCAACGTCGAGGCGTTCCGCCGCCGGCCCGCGGCCGAGTGGCTGGCCGAGCTGTGGTCCAACGACCGGCCGGCGCAGCCCGTGCTGCCGCTCGGCGCGGTCCTCGACGACGAGCAGGCGAAGGTCAACCGGTACGTCACCCAGCTCGACGACCCCGAGGCCGGCCGCATCACCGTGCCCGGCCATCCCGTCACCCTGGACCCGCCTGCGACCGTCCGCAATCCGGCCCCCCGGCTCGGTGAGCACCAGGACGTGGCCGCCAGGCACTGGACGCCCCGCAGCACGGCCACCGACCGCGACCGCGGCCACGGCGACGCAGACTCCGCGGCAGGCGGGCCGGTCGAGTCGCTGCGTTTCCCGCTCCAGGGTTTACGGGTGCTGGACTTCGGCGCGTTCCTGGCCGGGCCGTTCGCGCCGATGCTGTTCGCCGACCTGGGCGCCGACGTCGTGAAGGTCGAACCGGTGGCCGGCGAACCCGGCCGCTGGGGCGACTGGCCGTTTGTCGGCTGCCAGCGCGGCAAGCGCGCCGTGGCCCTCGACCTCAAGTCCGAGGCCGCCCGGCCGGCCGTCGAAGCCCTGCTGCGCTGGGCCGACGTCGTGCACCACAACCTGCGCGTCCCGGCCGCCCGCCGGCTCGGCCTGGACGAGCAGGCCGTCCGTGCGGTGAATCCGGACGTGGTGTTCTGTCACACGAGCTCGTACGGTCCGGACGGCGCACGCGCCAACTGGCCCGGCTACGACCAGTTGTTCCAGTCGTCGCTGGGATGGGAGCAGATGGGCGGCGGCGAGGGCAACCCGCCGATGTGGCACCGCTTCGGGTTCATGGACCACCAGTGCGCATTGTCGTCCGCGGCCGCGACGCTGTGGGCGGTCCTGGCCCGGGACCGGACCGGTCGGGCGAGTTCGGTCGCCGCGTCCCTGCTGGGTGCCGGGGTGCTCACCACGAGCGAGACCTACCTGCAACCAGACGGCGCCCTCGCCCCGGTGCCGATGCTCGACCAGGCGCAGCTGACCACGACACCGGGCCGGCGCCTGCTGGCCTGCGCGCAGGGGTGGGTCGCGATGGCCGCGACCGCTGACAGCGACGTCGCGGCGGCCTGCCGGGCGCTCGGTTGCGGGAGTGCGGCGCAGCTCGCGGCGGCGGCCGCCGTCCGCCCGGCCGGTGAGGTGCTCGATCTGCTCGCCGGGGCGGGTGTGGCGGCCGAGGAGGTCCGGCTCGACCAGCGCGACGCGTTCTTCGACTCGGCCGACAACGACGCCGCGGGACTGATCGCCCGCTACCGCCACCACGACTGGGGCGGCTTCGAGCAGCCGGGCGCACTGTGGGACCTGGGCGACCTGACGACCCAGCTGCATCTGGCCCCGCCGGTACTCGGCGAGCACACGATCGAGGTGCTCACCGAAGTCGGGATCGCCCGCGAAACGATCGACGAGCTGATCGCCGCCGGCGCCGCCACGGCCGTGCCACCGCCCGGCTTGCGTGCTTGAGCTCTCGCTGATCAGAACAGCGGCCCCTGTCCGGCCTGCGACCGCATGCCCTTTACGGTCGGATGTCGACGAGAGCCGGGCGTCGTTCCTCAGCCGGGCGTCGAAAGGGTGTAACGCAGCAGCGCGCCGACCCGTTCGGTCGGTGATTCCGGCACGTCGGCCGGGACGCTGTGGACGGCGGCTCCGGTGCCCAACGCGGCCCGGATGAGCGCATCCACCCGCCCAGCCCGGATCGGGTGGGCGACCGCCGGCAGGTCCGCGGGATCCAGCGCGACCTCGCTGAGGTCCGGCCCGATCCAGGCCGGCGCGCCGGCGGGGATCCCTTCGGCCAGCAGCAGGTCGCTCACCTGGGCCAGACGCAGGGCAGCGACCGTGGCCCGCGGCCCGTCAGCGGCATCCAACGCGATCCGGTCTCCGGATCGCGGTCCACCGCTCCTGTCCGTAACACCCGACCCTTCCAGGTGGCCGACGCCCGCCGCGGACACTGATCCGAGGGATCTCGGAACCGTCCCACTCGCCGCCCCGACCAGCGAGGTCGCGCGGCGGCGATACTGCTCGAACTCGGCCAGCAGGCTCGCCGTCCGCCGGGTCCGCTGCTCGGCGAGCACGTCCATGACGCGACCGGCCAGATGGTCGTCGGACCCGTCCCGGGCGCGGCTACCCTCGACGACCACGACCCTGGTCGCGACCTCGACCGGCAGCTTCTCGCGGACCAGCGAGAGCTCCTTCGGCTCGCCGGCCAGGATCACCACCTCGGCGGCGATGTCGTGCGCGGCCCGGACGATGCGATCGGCGTCGTCCTTCGCACCGTGCTTCCAATGCTCCTCGACGCGGCTCTCATAGCGTCGCTGGGCCCAGCCTCCGGTGTGTGCCTTGTGCCATGGCGGCCTGGTCGTGTCCTGGGAGACGCCGCCGGCCGGCAGGGGACCGTCGGTGTAGGCGAGCACATCGACCCCGCGCCGATCGACCAGGGCGATCACGTGTGGGATCCGACCGTCGGCCCAGTCGAGCAGCGGCAGCAGGTGTGGCAGCGGTCCGACCGCGACGACGTCGACATCCGACCGCCCAGGAAGCCATCGCGCAAACGGGACGTGGGCGGATCCACCCTCGCCGACGGCCACGACCACGCGCGTCCCACTGTCACGGTAATGGGAGTCGCCCCGCTCGGCGAGCAGCGCGTCGCGGGTGGCGGGACCGACTCCCTGGCCTTCGAGATCGGCGAGGATGTCGGTCCACCGCAGGTCGTAGAGCCGGGCGGCGTTCTCACGGGCATGATCTGTACTGGCGTACACGGTCACGACCGGACCATCGAAGTCATACAGGCTGCGCAGCTCGCTCGTGTCCATGAGGCGCTCCTCAGCAGGTGACAGCAGCGGTGAACCGATTCGACGCCGCAGGCAAGCCCCTCGACGAGGACACCCGCGTGGGCGGCCCATCGGACACCTACCTGAAGTGGTGCGCCTTGGGCGCGGGCCCAAACCTGC
This sequence comes from Frankia alni ACN14a, assembly GCF_000058485.1. Classification (NCBI taxonomy): domain Bacteria; kingdom Bacillati; phylum Actinomycetota; class Actinomycetes; order Frankiales; family Frankiaceae; genus Frankia; species Frankia alni. The sequence goes on along the minus strand of NC_008278.1, from coordinate 5,064,752 downwards.
CCGCCACGCTGACCGGTCGGCTAGGCCGTCCGGCTGGCCTCGCGGTCGCCCCAGCCGGCCCCGCGGATCGCGCGGGCCACCCCTGGCCCGCCGCCCTGGGAGCCGCCGACAAGCTAGTACCCCATTGGGGAGGTTGGCCCTACCGTGGACCTGTCGTGAGGACACGCCGGGGGTTTCGCTGGTGGGCCGGCGGGGTGGTTGAGGCTGGCCGGTGGCGAACGGGTGCAGGTGCGGGCGATCGACGACGAGGAGGGCCCGCGCCTGTCAAGCGTCGTGCGCCGCGGCAGCCGGTCGGTGGTGCCGTGGCGGCGGGCGCAGATGATCCTGCTGGCCGCGCAGTGGATGCCCGTCCCGAAGATCGCACAGGTGACCTTCACGTCCGAGGACCTGGTGGCGTGGTGCCGGGTGTCGGCGCCAAGGCGTGGTTCGGCGACACGAATCGAGCGACTTGCCGAAATTCGCCGACCACCTTGCCTCTGGATCACGGAGGACCGATGCCGCGGACCCCGGTCCGCGGCGCCCGGACGGTCGTCTCTACGGGCGGAACGTCAGGCAGCCGCGATCCCTGCCAGTGGTGCCGGTGTCGACGACCAGCATCAGCGCGGCGGCCCCAGCGAAGCTAACCACAGCGGTCACTGTCGGCCGCCGGGTGCCGTCGGATCAAGCCGGCCCCGGGCGCTTGGTGCGTCGAGGGGGGATCGGGCGCGAAGCCACAGGGCCGAATGGCGGTTCATCCGATCGAGTATCTGAGCCGGCGCCTTGAGTTCAACGGAGAGTGGAGGCCACCTTCGCGAAGAGGGGGGCGCAAGTCTGCGTTCAGCCGAAGCGAATTGTGATCATGAGACTACATCGCGTGTACCCCGGGTGAGGTTCGTTCGACATCCTCATGGTCCGGTAAGCGATCTGAACTGATTGTGACTGCTCGGGCGGAGATCCAGATGGGTCGCCGTCGCCGTGGGGATCTCGACGGTGATCCTGCCGGTGTCGGTAGTGCAGGCGGGAAGGTCAGATGACCGGCGGCGGAGGGCCGTCGGCGGAGGCGCGGGCGCTGACCGTCCGCCTGGTTACGGCGATCATGGTGGTGGTCGTCGCCTCGAGTTTCCTGTTCGCGTTCGGCGACGTGTGGCTGCTCGCGCTACGGCTTGGCGTCCCTGTCTATGTGGCGCCGTTGGTCGCTCCGGCGGTCGACCTGTCCGTGGCCGGGCTGCTTCTGGGTATCCGGTTCCTGGCCATGCGCGGTGCCGATCCTGGGCAGTTGCGGCCGGCCCGGAGGTTGCTGGTGTTCGCGAGCGTGGTGACCTTGGCGTTGGACGTGTCCAATCCGATGATCGCGGGGGAGTTGGCAAGGCCGCCTTTGACGGTGTGCGGTGCTGGCTGCTGATCGGCTGGGCCCACGTCGGCCCCGGTCTCCTTCAGGCCAGACCGTTACCGGAGACCGCCCCGCGGTCGTGAAGCGGCTCGCCACGTCGAGCTCCCTGGAGGTCCTGCGGCTGGACGAAAATGGATCAACCGATACTGCGTAACGGCCGGTCCACCTGTCCCGCATGCGACGGTTCTGTAACCGTTCGTGGCAGCTTGGTTAGGCTTGCTCGCTTGTGACACGGACTTCAGGAGCGGGGCGGCGGGTCCGCTCCCACCGGACATGATCATTGACCGGAGGCGGGTACAGAAGGCGTTGCCGGGCTACGCCCTCGGCGCCGAGCTGGGCTCGGGGGCGTTCGGCCTGGTCCTGGCTGGGAAGCATCGACGGCTGGGTCGTCCGGTCGCGATCAAGGTGATGCAGGCCGAAGGGCCTGAGGGGAGGTCGTTGGACTTCGCCGCCGAGGCCCGGGTGCTCGCCGGCTTCGACCATCCCCATGTGGTCAAGGCGTACGACTATGTCGAAGCAGAGGGCCTGTGTCTGGTCGTGATGGAACTGCTCGCCGGTGGCACTCTCAGCCGCAGACGTGCGGGTATGACGCCGCAGGCTGGCTGCGCGGTGGGACTGGCCGTCGCCGCCGCACTCGAGCATGCTCACAGCTTTGGAGTGCTGCATCGCGACATCAAGGGCGACAACATCCTGTTCACCGCCGATGGCATCGCGAAGGTCACCGACTTCGGCATCGCGAAATTGCTCGAAGGCTCCGGGGCCACGGCCAGCAGCCGATCCGGCACTCCTATGTACATGGCACCCGAGCAGATCGACGGCGGCCGGCTCGGCCCCGCTACCGATCTCTATGCGCTTGGAGTCGTCATGTACCAGCTGCTTACCGGCGCCCCGCCTTTCGATCCAAGGCAATCCGTGAGCCGGCTGTGGCGCCAGCACCTTACTGACCCGCCTCCTCCGATGATCGATGTTCCTGCTCCGCTCGCCGCCGTGGTCCTGCGAGCCCTGGCGAAGAAGTCAGCCGACCGCCAGCCCGACGCTCGTACCTTCGCGCTGGAACTGGCCGCCGCGGCCGCCACCGTCTACGGACCCGGCTGGGCCGGGATCCCGTTGCGTCTTGACGCGGACATCCGCTCTACCGCGAACCTCATGCCCGCACCGATCAGGCCGCCATCTGGCATGGCGTCTCGCCATCGCAGCAGTCCGGCCGTTGGCCGGACTCGCTTCCGCCCCCGATGGGTTGTGGCGGTTGCCCTTGCAGCACTGGCGGCGACCAGCACGCTTGTCGCCCTGCGATCGAACAACGGGTCCAGCCCTACCAGTAGTGGAACGTTCAACACACCCACACCCACACCCGCACCCGGACCTGCGGCGGTTGCGGTGGGCCCGCTGAGCAGGCCGGCAGGAGTGGCTGTTGGTGGTGATGGAAGTGTGTACATCGCCGACATCGAGGAACATCGGGTCTGGAAGGTCGACCGGGCCGGGCGCATGAGCACCCTCGCTGGTACCGGCACCGCCGGGTTCTCCGGCGACGGCGGCCCAGCGAATCGAGCTCAGGTGAACTGGGTGGCGGCACTTGCGGTCGGTGCTGACAGCAGCGTCTACATGGTCGACAGCAACCTGGACCTCGATGAGAGCCGGATTCGTAAAATCGACGGGGCAGGACGAATCAGCACTATCGCTGGCAACGGCAGGGCGGTTGACCTCGGCGAGTCCGGGTCCTCCGGCGACGGCGGCCCAGCCCTCGACTCTCCACTGTCTGGAGTGGGTGCGCTGGCGGTCGGTGCTGACGGTGTTGTCTATCTAGCCGACGAAGCTAGCAACCGGATCCGACGGGTCGACCGGGCCGGGCTGATCAGCACCTTCGCCGGTGCCGGCACCAGCCCCTCGCCCAGTCGGTTCTTCGGTGACGGCGGTCCAGCCACCCGTGCCCAGCTGGACTGTGGGAACGCCTGCGGGGTGGCAGTCGGCGCGGATGGCAGCGTTTACATCGCCGACGAGGGCAACAACCGAATCCGGAAGGTCGACCAGGCGGGACGGATCAGCACTATCGCAGGTAACGGGAGCCTCGGATTCGCTGGCGATGGCGGCCTCGCCATCCAAGCCCAGATGATGTATCCGCTTCAGGTGGCGGTCGGTCCGGATAGCAGTGTCTACATTCTTGACGACGCCAATGATGTCCGGAAGGTCGACCCTTCCGGGCGGATTACCCTTTTCGCGGGCAATGGTACTGGCGGGTTCTCCGGCGACGGCGGTCCAGCCACCCGCGCTCAAATGAATCAACCCTCCGCAATAGCGGTCGGCAGTGACGGTAGCGTCTATATAGCGGACGAGGGAAACAAGCGAATTCGGAAAATCGACCCCGCGGGCCGGATCAACACAATTGCCCGCTGATTACACGATGCACGAACCGATTGGTGCGGTTCCTACTGCGACCTTGGGGAGCTTTTTGCGCACGTGGTCTGGACGTCGGCGACGCTGCTCACTCAAGGGCGCGGTGGCTCACCCTGCTGCTCGACGACGCTGCCCGGCCGTGTAGGCACTCGCCGGGGCAGGTGGTTCAAAGAGGAGACGTCGGTGAAAGTCGTCGGCCGGGGTCTGCCTGTATCGGCCGACCGGCTTGACGTGACGACCCGTCGGGCGCTCCGGTCTATCCGCGGGTCCTCGACAGACAGCTTCCCGCCCACCATGTCGACGCGCCCCCGGGCTAGCAGTCGGATCGAGTCTGAGCGCAGCCGTCTGAACCCGCACAACCGAACGAAGATCTTATATTCGAGAGCTGGTAGAGCTGAACCTTAAGCTCGGCCGAGGGTTACGGGTCGACTCCCTGCGGTGGGCGGCGTGGGCGATCATCTCCGATTCGGATGCTGGTGTGACTCGGTGGCTACACTCTGTGTACCCCGGGTGAGGTTCGTTCGACATCCTCATGGTCCGGTAAGCGATCTGAACCGATTGTGACTGCTCGGGCGGAGATCCAGATGGGTCGCCGTCGCCGTGAGGATCTCGGCGGTGATCCTGCTGGTGTCGGTGGTGCAGGCGGGAAGCTCTGACGGCCGGCGGGGGAGGGCCGGCGGAGGCGCGGGCGGTGACCGTCCGGCTGGTCACGGCGATCATGGTTGTGGTTGTCGCTTTGAGTTTCCTGTTCGCGTTCGGCAATGTGTGGCTGCTCGCGCTACGGCTCGGCGTGCCCGTCTATGTGGCGCCGTTGGTTGCTCCGGCGGTCGATCTGTCCGTGGCCGGGCTGCTTCTGGGTATCCGGTTCCTGGCCGCGCACGATGCCGATCCTGGGCAACTGCGGCCGGCAGGGAGGTTGCTGGTGTTCGCGAGCGTGGTGACGTTGGCGTTGAACGTGTCCGAGCCGATGATCGCGGGGGAGTGCGGCAAGGCCGCTTTCGACAGTGTGGGGTGCTGGCTGCTGATCGGCTGGGCCCATGTCGGCCCCGGTCTGCTTCAGGCCATGCACGAGGCCGGCCAGGCAGGCTCCACGCCATCGGTCAAGCAGTCGATCTCGGCGGGTGGCGCGGGTCAGACGAACGAGTCCGATGGCGTCCGCGCGAACGTCCACGTCCCGGTTTCGCGGTCGTCCCGGTTTCGCGGTCGTCCCGGTTTCGCGGTCTGAGCCGGAAGTGGCTGGTGGGCGGGTGGCACCCGTTCAGGTCCTGGCGGAGCAGCAGGACGGCGTTCATGGCGCCGGTGTGGCGTCGTCGGCTGTGCCAGCGCAGCGTAAGTCCGGCCGACGCGCAGCGGCCGTGGTGGACGGTGCGCTTCTTGACCGGGCGCGCCGCGAGGATGCCTGTTACTGGGAGGAGCATCGCCGGCCGATCTCGGCGGACGAGCTACGGAAGCGGCTGCGGGTCGGGTCGAAGAGGGCCCGGAGTCTGGTCGTGCAGCTCCGCGCCGAGGCCCACCGGATACTGGAAGAGCAAGCTCCGACGGCTGATCCGCCCGAAGGCGATCCGCCTGTAGCCGATCCACCCGCGGTCGGTTCGTCGGATAGCGATCCGGACGGTGTCGACGTGGTCGGCCTCGGTCCGATGCAGCCGGTCGGATCGGGTGTGCTCGCCGCGGTCGGACGATGGCCCTGAGGTCGGAAGACATGGGATGCGCCTCAGGCGCTGTCGGCCAGCAGCGTCACCTTCTTCACCTTCGGCCGGCTCCAGCTGACAGGCTGCGACTACGTCCATGTCCCCCGCCACCGCGCGGCCTCAGCGATCACGCTGCCCTGTGCCTCACGGCGCAGGTCACGCCCGCTCCAGCCCCGCCACCCACGCCGAGACGTGAGCCGCTGACAAGTGAGGATCTCGGTTCGAGCCCAGAAAGCAGCGACACGCCGAGATAGCTGAGGGGACTCCAACCCCTGGCTCGCCTGACACCACCGCACCGACCATCACCAAGCCAGACCTACGCCGGCCGGACGGGGGGACCGGAGGGTCGCCCCCCCCGAAAACATCGCGGCCCACCGGGAAGCTGGACAAGGTCCAGCGACCACGGCGGGCCAGCTTGTGGACCTAACGCACCACAATAGGAACCGATTACTGGTCAGGTATCTCATTCGTTTAGCGTTGTCGCAGGTCGGGTCGTGTGGGCGGCATCCGCTGTGGCGGGCGGGATGTTCGCGGTGAGTGACCGCCCTGTAGGTTGATCGCGTGTCATCCGCCGATCAGCCTGCGCCGTCGTATGACGAGCTCGTGGCGTTGATCGGCATGCTGCGTCAGGAAGTGGCCGAGGCACGCCGGCAGGCGGCGGACGCGGTGGAGGCCCTCGCGCAGGCGACGGCGGAGATCTCGGAGCTGAAGGCGCGGCTCGGGAAGAACTCGAGGAACTCTTCGAAGCCTCCGAGCAGCGAGGGGCTGGCCAAGCCGGCGCCGAAGTCGCGCCGGGAGAAGAGCGCCCGGTCGCCGGGTGGCCAGCCCGGTCATCCTGGCTCGACGCTCGTGCTGGTCGCGGATCCGGATCGGACGGTGCTGCACGAGCCGGAGTGCTGCCGGCGGTGCGGGGACGCGTTGCTGCTCGCGCCGGTGACCGGTCTCGAGCGCCGCCAGGTCGTCGACGTGGTGCTCCCGGCGGGCCGGACGGTCACCGAACACCGCCCTGCTCGAGCGGGAGTGCGCCGGCTGCGGTGCCCGGACGAGGGCGGCGGCGCCGCACGGGGTGGACGCGCCGGTCCAGTACGGCGAACAGGTCCGCGCCCTGGCCCTCTATCTGTACGGCGGACAGTTCCTCTCGAAGGACCGCACCGCGCAGGCGATGTCCGAGCTGTTCGGGATCCGGTTGTCGGCCGGCACGATCGTCGCGATCCAGGCGCGGGCGATCGCCACGCTCGAAAAGGCGTTCCTGCCGCTGCTGCGTGACCTGCTCACCCGCGCCGACGTGCTCGGCGCCGACGAGACCGGCCTGCGGGTCGAGGGGAAGCTGCACTGGGTGCACTGCGCCCGTACGGACAGGCTGACCCTGGTCACGATCCACCCGCGCCGCGGCCGGCTGGGTATCACCGCCGCCGACGTCCTGCCCGCGTTCACCGGCACGCCCGTGCACGACTGCTGGGCGGCCTACGACGTCTTCCTCAGCGCCGACCACCAGCTCTGCTGCGCACACGTGGTCCGTGAACTGGTCGCGGTCGCCGAGCGGGAGGACCCCGCGGCCTGGTGCTGGGCGACCCAGGCCATCGAGGCCCTCGTCGACCTGCAGCGACTCGCCGCCGACGCCCGCGCCGCCGGCCTTGGTGCCATCCACCTCGCGACCAGCGCCGATGGCCGTCACCGGCTGCGCAGCGCCGTGCAGGCCGGGATCAGCCAGACCGCGGCCCGCGCCACGAAGGCGATGCGCACCGAGAACAACCTCGCCGACCGCCTCGCCTCCCGCGAGGCCGACTACCTGCGGTTCCTCACTGACCTGGCCGTACCGGCCGATAACAACGGGTCGGAGCGCGACATTCGGATGGTCAAGCTGAGGCAGAAGATCTCCGGCTGCCTGCGCTCGCTCGCCGGGGCCCGGCACTTCTGCGCGCTGCGCAGCTACCTGTCGACAGCCCGCAAGAACGACCTCGGCATGCTCGACGCCCTCGCCCGCCTCACCGCGGGCCGTCCCTGGCTGCCCGAAACCAGCCCGACCCTCACTGCTACCGCGTAACTAACCGTCACTGTCGATCAAAAGACACCTGACCAGTTACAACCACTGTATACAACGATCATTTAGTTGATTCTACAACAAGAGCACAGGAAGCGAATACTGAGAGCTTCCCGAACTTTCTCGGGTCATACGGATCGACGCCGTAGACCAGGAAGGACTTGATTCTCCGCGGAGGACCTGCCGCCGCCGTCGAATAAAATTGTATACACAGCGTGATAGGCCGCGTGTGCGAGTCGGGGTGAACGATCGCCCCGACTCCGGTTATTTTGGTCACTCTCCGTTGCTCGGGGTCCCATGGTCGCGGCGTCCCGTCGGCTGCGGTTGACACCTTTTCGCGCGGTGATATATCCTCAAGGTGGTACATATCGGAGCCGGCCGTTGCACCAATCTGTGCGGCTTGATGTGGCACGAATGACTGCGTCCGCTAAAAGTGGCTGCATGCCGCAGACAATCCGTTTCCGTTCTGACCGCGATGATGCAATGAAACTTCGGGAATCTTCGAAGCAAGGGTGCCGATGTGACCCCGAAAAGCACTCCAAACGAAGAACGTGGCAATGAGGCCAGCCGACGACCCATCCTTCTCGACGTGACTCTCCGAGATGGTGGATACGTAAACGATCATCGATGGTCAGTTGACGAAGCGTCGTCCGTCGTGCGCGCTGTCGAAGAAGCCAGGATTCCGTTCGTGGAGGTCGGATATCTCCGAACCCCGACGGGCAACGCGTTATGTCCCGCCGCCCGATGCGAGCCGGACTACTTGCGGACGCTCGCCGCGGAGGTACACCGAACGCGGCTCGCCGTCATGGTACGGCCCGGCGAGGTCGATCCCGCCGCGCTGGCGCCCCTCGGCGATCTCGGGGTCGGTCTGGTCCGGGTGCTGGCGCCGGGCCTCGACCTCGTGCCCGCGCTGCCGTACCTCGCGGCGGCCCGCGACGCCGGGCTGCTCACCGCGGTGAACCTCACCCACACCAGCAGAGCGGATCCCGCCCGGCTTGCGCTCGCCGTGAGCCGGGCGGCCCAGGCTGGGGCGGGGCTGGTGTACCTCGCTGACTCGAATGGAAGCCTCTACCCGGAGGACGTGACCCGGAGAGTCTCCGCCGCGGTGCACGCCGCTACGGAGCAGGGTCCCGGTCCGGTGATCGGCTTTCACGCGCACGACAACCTGGGTCTCGCCTTCGCGAACTCGTGCGCGGCGCTGGACGCCGGGGCGACCGCCCTGGATGCCTCAATCGGAGGTATCGGCAAGGGCGGCGGCAACCTCAGACTCGAGCTGATCGCCGCACATCTCACGCTCCACCTTGGGGCGGACTTCTCGCTCGACCCACTGGTGAAAGACCAGAGCACCGTCTCGACCCGAATTCGGATGCTCGCGGAGTTCAGTGCGGAGAATGTGCTCTCCGGCCTGCTCGACGTCAGCCTTGACCAGTCCCGCCTGCTTCGGGAGCAGACGGCCCGGCATGGCTATGACGCTCTGCTGCGTGGCCAGTCCGTCCTGGAGACATCGCAGGTGGCAGGCCAGGTCTAGGCCGCAGACCGCCCGGCGAACGATCGCAGGAGCCGGCAACAAGATCCAAGGAGGATCCCGATGTCCGACATCGTCACCACCCTGGACCGAATGATCGTCGAGCGCAAGAAGATGACGAGTCCCCTCTACCAGCTTATCCTCAGTGGTAAGGCGACCCGGCGGCTTCTGCGTGAATTCGTGGTGCACCGCTGGCCCATCAAGAGTATGTGGACCCGGAATGTTCTCGGTGTCGCGTCGGATGTCGACGACTATCAGATCCGCCGGCATCTGGTCGAGAACGTGTACGAGGAGGAGACCGGCGCGCTTTCCGGCTCCGGCCGCCATCTGGAAACCTTTGCCGCCTTCGGTCGGACTGTCGGAGTAAGCGCCGAGGAACTTCAGGCCGCTCCGCTGGCGGCGGAGACCGCCGCTCTCGTCGCGCACAACATCCGCGTCTGTAACGGCCGCGAGGCACACTTCACCAGTGGTGCGGCCGCGGTCCTGCTTCTGATGGAGGGCCAGCCCCCCATCGTCAACCCCGACGGTTCGAGCATGCTCGCGGTGATGCGGGACGTGTACGGCCTTCCGCCGGAGGGGTATGAGTTCTTCGTGCACCACGCCTCGACGGATGTCGGCCGGGACGCGGTGAGCGAGCTGGAGGAGGAGCACGCGGACGCGGTCCGCGACCTGCTCCATCGTTACTGCACCACGGACATCCTGCGGGCGCAGGCCGTCGACGCCCTCGCGACGTCCCTGGAGTTGCGGCACCGGCACTTCGACATGATTCTCGCCACCGGTTACGACCCCACCGAACCTGTCTTTCGTCATGGGGAGTGAGGCTGGGCCGGCGGGGGCGGGAGGCCCCGCCCCCGCCGGCCCGCTCGTTTACCACCGCGAGCAGCTCGTTCCGGCGCAGGCGGCAACGCTGCCGGTGGGAAGCATCGCGCTGCGCTACGGCATCTCGGTCTTCGAGGGTGTCCGTCTGTACCGCCAAGAGGCGCCCGGGCTGGGACTACGGCCGTGGCTGCTCGACCAGCACCTCGACCGGCTGCGGAACTCCTGTCGGCTGATGCTGCTCGACGACACCTGCTGCGACGATGTTCCGCGAATCATCGACGAACTGGTCGCGGTGAACGATACGCAGGTGGACAGTTACGCCCGCATCGCGGTGAGTGCGGTCGATGCCGGCGGCATCGGGGACGGCTCGGAGGCGGCGCTGACAGTCTCCGTCACGCCATCGGGCCGCAAGCGTTGGCTACGTGACGGCGAAGGCCTGAGGCTCACCGTCAGTTCGTGGCAGCGTCCCTCGTCGGCGGTCTTCCCCAGTGCGGCCAAGAACATCTCCGCCTATGCCGGACCGCGGCTCGCGCTCGCGCAGGCCGTCGCCGCCGGGTTCGACTCCTGCCTGCTGTGCACGGCGGAGGGGCTGGTCAGCGAAGCTCCGACCGCCACGGTGTTTCTGGCGGAGGGCACCCGGCTGGTGACCCCGAGACTTGGTGACGCCGTGCTGCCTGGTATCAGCCGGGCCTGGGTGCTGGCGACGGCACCCAGGCTCGGACTGAGCGTGGCCGAGGAGGCGGTCACTCCGGACCGAATTCGCCAAGCGGACGAGGTCTTCCTGTGCGGCACCGGGATCGAGTTCGGCCCGGTCCGTGAGGTCGAAGGGTACACACCCGCGCGGTGGCCGCAGCGGCCCGCCACGGCCCAGCTCGTCGCGGCCTACTTCGACCAGGTCCGGGGGACGGCGGCCTCGAACCTGGTCACCTGGTCGGTGAAGGACGGGCCGGATGGGCTGGTCACGGGGCCGGACGAACAGGCCGACCCCGTCGGGCAGCCCGGATACGGGCGATGCTGACGACGTCCATCGACTGGCCACGCGCGCTCGTGACGGCCAGCCAGCTGGCCGGCCGACCGGAGCGGTTGCGAGAGGTCACCGCCGCTGTGCTCGCGCAGGCGCCCTGCTTCCGCAACCGTGATTTCCCGTTCGCTCCGCTGCCCGTCCTGTTGGACAGCGCCTTCGCGGAGTCGCTGCGTGAGCCACTCGCCGACTACGTGGCCCTGCTCGGTGACGTGGTCCGCCACTTCCGAGAACATGCCGAGGTTCGGGCCTGGTTCGGGCTGCCAGCAAGCGCTGAACGGCTCATCGCCGCCGATCTCGGCCCATCCGACGCGCCGTGGGTGTGCCGACTGGACGGATATCTCGATCAGGACACGGAGCGACTCGTCCTGCTCGAAAACAATGCCGACGCACCGGCCGGCACCCTGTTCACCTCGCGGGTCAACGCCACGGTTCGGCAGGTCACCGAACTGCTTGCGATCGAGACCCCGGGCGCCGCGCCACCCGAGCTGTCCGACCTGACCTACCTGCCGACGCGGGGTGAGGACCGGTTCCTGGCGGCGCTGCGGGCCGCGGCGCTCGCCGCGGCGAGCCGGGTCACCGGCAAGTCGACGCGGCTCGACGGGGTGGCGGTGCTGCAACCCAGCGATGCCGCCAGCCGGGAGAGCCGCGAAATCGTGGCGGAGTTCCGGTCGCGCGGACTCGACGCGTACCTGGCCGATCCACGTGATCTGCGGGTGGACCGGGGGGAGGCCAGATTCGGTGACCGGGCCGCGGACCTGTGCTGGAACAAGGTCAATACGGTGCGCTGGAACGACATGGCGACCGACCCGGGGTTCGTGCGTACCTGGGAGCGGGCGCTACGCGACACGCCCCTGGTTCATGTCAACCCGTTCGCGGCCAGGTATGTCGCGGAGAGCAAACTCTGCCTGGCCTTCGTGCAGGATCCACAGTTCGCCGACCTGTTCACGGACAGCCAGCGGCGGTTGGCGGCGGCCCTGTTGCCATGGACCCGGCGGATCACCCCCGTCGCCACGGCAGCCGACGGGAAGACGTCGCTGCTCGATGAACTGCAGGAGCAGCAGACGCGCTACGTGCTGAAGGAGCCGTACGACATCCGTGGCGACGGAGTCACCATCGGCGCCGACGTAAGTCGCAGCACCTGGTGTGCGGCCCTGTCTCGGGCCGCCGCCGATGGCGCTGTCGCGCAGAAGCGCGTCACACCCTTGCGGTATCCCGTGCTCACCGCGGGATCGCCGCGGGCGGAGTCGATGACCATCAGCCTCGATTCCTTCCTGTTCGGCGGTCAGTTGGCCGGATTCGGGTCCAAGGCCAGTCACAACGCAAAAGTCAACATCTTCCAGGGGGGTCGGAAACTGGCCGTTCACGTGTTTGCGGGAGGTTCACCTTGAGCGATGAAATATCGGTCCCATCGGCTACCCTGCACGACGCCGCATACCTCCGGGTGCTGGCGGCGCACGGTACGGCGGTGGTGAGCGACGCGCTTGACCTGGCCGGCATCGACGGGCAGCTCTGGGGCCCCCGACGCCTCTCCGGGCACGGTCCGGTTGTCGGCCCGGCCTTCACCGTGCGGTTCGAGCGGGTCGAACCCGGAACGCCGGCCGCGGCTGCGGACTTTCTCGACGATGTGCCATCCGGCGCCGTGGTCGTTCTCGCCGCTGGCAGCGCCACCTGCACCGTATGGGGAGACATCCTCGCCGAGGTGGCACTGGCCAGAGGGGTGGCGGGCACCGTCATCGACGGCCTTTGCCGGGACATCGACGGGATCCGCGAGTTTGATTACTCTCTGTGGGCGCACGGTGCCTTCATGCGCAGTGGAAAGAACCGGCTGCGCATGGCCGCCGTACAGCAGGCAGTGGAACTTGGGCGGGGCGAGGAATCTCGCACGGTACGTCCCGGCGACATCATCTGTGCCGACGGCAGCGGCGTCACGGTCGTACCGGCGGCGTCCCTGGCTGAGGTCGCGGCATCGGTTGACCGGATCGCCGCCATGGAACAACAGGTGCTCGAGGAGGTCCGAGCAGGTGGCCGCCTGCGGGACGCGCGGAAGCGGCATGGCTACAACCTGGCGGCTCGACAGCCAACGGGAAACCACGCGTGACCCGGACGGCGAGTGGCTCGACGCCGCCTGGCCCAGCGCGGGCACCCGCCGACAGGACACCGCCGACACCGGCGGATCAGTGCACGGGGGCGGAGGTCGCCGAGCCCGTGGCCCGGTCCGAAGCCGTGAGCGGCCCCGGGACCGCGGGTGCCGTCGAGACAGAGCCGGCGTCGGCGCGTGCTGGGCTCGGCGGGCGGTACGCGCGGCTGTGGACCGCCAGCACGCTCTCAGCGGTCGGCGACGGGATGTCGCTGACGGCGGCGCCACTGCTCGCCTACACCTTGACCGACGACCCGCGGCTGGTGGCCGGAGTCACCACCGCGCTCACCCTCCCCTACGTCCTGTTCGGGTTACCAGCGGGCGTACTGGTGGACCGGGTCGACCTGTTGCGCGCCATGCGTGGCATCGACCTGTTCCGCGGGCTACTGCTGCTGACATTGGCGGTGGCTGTCGCCCTGGACCGGGGCAATCTACTGGTCCTGTACATCTGCTTCTTCCTGATCGGCACCTGCGAGACGTTCTTCCGTAACGCGTCGCAGGTGATCGTGCCCTCGGTCGTGCCCCGGAAGCTGCTCGTCGATGCCAACGGCCGGCTCCTCGCGGCGCAGACGGCTGGTAACGAGTTCGTCGGCCCGTTGCTCGGCTCGGTGTTGTTCGCGATTGCCGCAGCGGTGCCGTTCGGTATTGACGCCGCCAGCTTCCTGCTGTCGGCACTGCTGTTGTCCAGCCTGCTCGGCGTCCGCTCGGCGAAGCCGAGCACCCGACGGACCGGCGGACCATCGACCAGCGAGCGGCCGGCCGACCTACCGGCAGCCCCCGGGTCAGGTGTCGACAGTGCGGGTCCGGTCAGCGCCACCCGGCCGGGTCTGCTGGCCGACATGACAACAGGCGCCCGGTGGTTGCTGCGGGACCGGTTGCTGCGAGGCCTGGCGCTGGCCGCCGGCGGAATCAACCTGGTGCTCACCGCCGGGCTGGCGGTGATGGTCGTGCACGCGCATACCGTGCTTGGGCTCGGCAGCATCGGTTACGGCCTGTTGCTGGCCTGCCAGGCAGTCGGGGCGGTGTTCGCCGCCCGGTTGGCCCCGCGGCTGGTGCGCCGGCTCGGCGACGAGCAGGCGCTCGTCTGCGTGGCTGCCACGATGGCCGCCGCGAATGTGGCCGTCTGGCTGGTACCGGTGGGCACAGGGGTGGGCCTGGCGCTGGCGGCGGCCGCCTGCGCGGGGGTGACCTGGGACGTGGTCGTGGTCGCGCTGCGCCAGACCCGCATCCCCCGGCCGTTGCAGGGCCGGGTCAACAGTGTCTATCGACTCGTCGCCTGGGGGGCCATGCCCGTGGGGGCGGCCCTCGGCGGGCTGCTGTCCACCGCGTTCGGAACGCCGAGCGTGTTCGCGGCCGGCGCGGTGCTGATGACGATGATCGCGGCCTGCCTCGCCGAGGGAGCCCGCCGCCGGTGGATCTCCGATCCGCGGTAGCTCTCGGACGCCGAGTTCGCACACAGAGACGCAGAGCTCGCACACAGACTCGGACACAGAGAGGAACTGGATGTACTCGCAGTCAGGGCGGTACCCGACCGCCGGCGTCGAGGTGCTCGAGCGCACGGACCTGCTGCGGTTGGCCGCGGCGCTGGTGGAGGTGCCGTCGGTCAGCGGCGACGAGCACCTGCTGGCCGGGCTGGTGGAGCACCGCCTGCGGGCCCGCGCACCCGGTCTGCGGATGATCCGGGACGGCAACAACATCATCGCGACGACGCGGGGTGCACAGGCGGGGAAACCCGCGCGGGATCGGCACGTGGTGCTGGCCGGCCATCTCGACACGGTGCCAGCAGCGAAAAATTACCCCACGGCAATACCGGGAACGGTATCCGGGCTTGGCGCGGTGGACATGAAGGGCGGTCTCGCCGTGATGCTGGTCCTGGCCGAACGGGCGCAGGACTCCGACCATCACCTCACGTTCGTTTTCTACGACAACGAGGAGGTTGGCTCCCGTCGCAGCGGGATGACCCTGCTGTTCGACCGGTACCAGGATTTCCTCCAGGCCGACCTGGCGATTCTGCTCGAGCCGACCGGCGGCCTCCTCGAGGCGGGCTGCCAGGGCAATCTGGTTGTCGAGCTGCGCTATGACGGCTCACGCGCCCACACCGCGCGACCATGGCGGGGCGTCAACGCCATTCATCGTGCGACTCCCGCCCTGGCCCGGTTCGGGAGTTTTGAACCGGGCCCCGCGGTCGTCGACGGACTCACCTACCGGCAGTCCCTTTCCGTCGTGGGGGTGAGCAGCGGCGTGCAGGGCAATGTCGTGCCGGATGCCTGTCAGGTACGGGTGAACTTCCGGCACGCGCCGAACCTGAGCAGCGAGGAGGCGCTGGGCACAGTGGTCGGCCTCGCCGGGGACGCCGACGGCACCCAGGTGGTCCTGTCCTCGCCGCCCGCGCCACCCAATCTGGAGCATCCCCTGCTCGCGGCGCTGCGAGCGAGCGCCGGGGTGGACGTGCGACCGAAACTCGGCTGGACTGACGTCGGACGGTTCGCGGCCCACGGCGTTCCCGCCGTCAACTTCGGTCCGGGGGATTCCGAGCTCGCCCACACCGGCCGCGAGACCGTCAGCGGTGCTGAGCTGGCGGCCTGCCACGCGGCGCTCGCCCGCTTCCTGTTCGCGGACGCCGCGGGGATTCCGCCCGACAGGCTCCGGAACATCGGTCCGCACCCAGCGTCGGAGGTTCGACCTTGAACAGGCCCGTTCGATCACCGACGGACTTCCTGCCCGCAGCCGATCTGGGCAGGAAGTACCTCGACCATCTCGTGCGGCTCACCGTCGATCCAGCGGCGCTCACCTCGGACGCGGACGCCTCGGAACTGCTGGCCGTGGCCTACCGCGGGCGCTTCCTGCCCTCGCCGGTCTTCCTGTCGGCGGCGGAACGAGACTGCCTAGCGGCTGACCTGCGCTGCCTTTACACGATGCTGATGGACATCCCGGACCGGCTCCACGACGGCGACCTGCGCCAGTTCGCGCAGGCCGTCGGCATGAACCCCCAGCAGGTCTCGGCAGTGCTGCGGGGCGCGAACACCGGCGCGCCCCTGGTCCCGCTGGCGCGGTCCGACCTCTACCGGGACAACGACGGCTTCAAGCTCCTCGAACTCAACATCACAAGCGCCCTGGGCGGATTTGAGAACGCCGATATCAACCGCGCCATGCTCAAGCATCCCGCCCTGCGGGAGTTCACCGACGAACACGGGCTCGGCTACATCGACACGCTCCAGCACATCGTCGACTCACTGCGCGCAGAATGCGCGGCGAATCTCCCGGACGGCCGGCGGCCGGTTGTCGCACTCACCGACTGGCCGGCGAGTTTCGTGACCTACGAGCCGCGGCTGCGGGTGATGGCGGCCCTGCTCGGCGAGATGGGCCTGGACGCCCTTCCGTGCCATGTGGGACAGCTGCGGTCCCGAGGCGACCGGCTGGTGCTCGAAGACCAGGTCATCGACGTCGTGTTCCGCTTCTTCCTGGTCGAGGAGATCGTCACCGAGGACGATCTCGCCGCGGTGGAGCCGATCCTGGACGCCGCGACCCGGGGCGCGCTCGGCCTGTTCAGCCGGCTCGATGCCGAGCTGTACGGCAACAAGGGCGCCCTGGCCCTGCTGTCGGGCGACCGGTTCCGAGCGACCTGCACTCCAGCCGAACGCGACTGTCTTGATCGTTTTCTTCCGTGGACCCGCCCCGTCCAACCGACGGTGACGGATACCGACGGCTCCGAGCACGAGCTGATGACGTTCGCAGCCGCGGACCAGGACGATCTGGTGCTCAAGCCGACCCTGCTACATGGCGGAAACGGTATCGTCCCCGGCTGGACCGTGTCGCCCGAGCAGTGGCGAGCACGGGTCACCGAGGCGATGGGCCAGCCCTACGTGCTCCAGCGCCGGGTACGCCCCCGCCCGGAGCCCTTCGCCGCGGCGGACGGTGACGGACGCGGTACGGAAAACCTGTACCTCAACTGGGGTGTGTTCCTGTCCGACCCTGACGTGACCGGGGCCAGCGATGGTTACGGCGGCTGCATTGTGCGCGGCAGCACCGACCCCGCAGTCGGTGTCGTCAGCATGTCGGGCGGCGCCCGGGTCGGCTGCTGCTTTCACGAGGAGCGCCCGTGAGCTGCCTGGTGATGTCCGATCCGAGGATGGCATACCAGTGAGCGGGCAGGCGCGGGTGGCAGTGGTCGACGGCCACTCGACGGGTCGGGCGCTCGTCGCGGCGCTCACCCGACGCGGGGCGTCCTGTGTGCACGTGCAGAGCTCCGAGGACATGCCCGCGTTCTTCACCGACGGGTTCGATCCGACGCACTACGAGGCCTGCCTGACCGGCGCCGGCGACCCCGCCCGGCTGGCCGGGGAGCTGGCGGCACTCGGGGTGACCAGCGTGGTGGCAGGTACCGAGTCGGGGGTCGTGCTCGCCGACATCCTGGCCCACCACCTGGGCCTCGACGGCAATCACCCGGCCACGTCGGCGGCCAGGCGGGACAAGGCGACGATGGGTCGGGCGGCGGCTGAGGCGGGTCTGACGGTTCCGCGCACCTGGAGCTTCACGGACGCGGACGAGGCACGCACCTGGTACGCGCGGCGTCGGCTGACAGACGTCGTCGTGAAACCGCCGAGCAGCGCCGGTAGCGACAACGTGTGGTTCTGCCGGACGCCAGACGAGGTGCGGACGGCCTGCACCCGGGTGCTTGCCGCGCGCAACCTCTATCGCGAGCCGAACCCGACAGTGCTGGTCCAAGAGCGCCTGCGAGGGGTCGAATACTACGCGAACACCGTGTCGCATGCCGGGCGGCACCGCATCGTCGAGGTCTGGCGCTATTCCAAGCGCCTCGGTCCAGACCGTCGACCTGTTTACGATCACGAAGATCTCGTCCCCGCCGGATCGGAGGAATCCGCGCCGCTGCGGGATTTCGTTCCGGCAGTGCTCGACGCGCTCGGCGTCAGGCACGGCGCCGCGCACACCGAGGTAATGATCACCAACCGGGGGCCCGTCCTGGTGGAGTCCGGCGCCCGGCTGGGCGGCGGCACCCTGCCGTGGGTGGTGGAGAAATACTGCGGCGTCTCCCAGACCAGTCTGTTGGCCGAGTCCCTGCTCGACCCCGACCGGGTCGCGGCGTTCGACGACAGGACAGTCCGCTCGCTGGGGGCGCTGCGCAACATCGCCCTGATCAGCCGCACCGCCGGGACCGTGCGCTCGCTGGAGTGGGCGGCTCGGCTGGAGGAGCTGCCCACCTTCGTCGCCCTCAGCCATCACCTCCGGCCAGGGGAGCATCTCGGCGCCACCATTGATCTTCCCAGCTCCCCCGGTTTCGTCTATCTGGCCGCGTCGGACCCGCAGGCGGTCGACCGGGACTACCGACAGCTTCGAGCTCTGGAGGAGACTGACCTCTATCTGACCTGACCCTGAAGAGCATGGTGTTGGCGTCGGCGAGTTTCTGGCGCCGACGTGTCGCGGACGCCAGGCTTCCCGAGAAGAAGCAGCCGCGTCCTCGCGCTGCGGGCTGCAACGGGATACACCCGAACCTCGCCGTGTGTGACAACGCGTACGAGTTCCCACAGGGCCGTTGAATAGTCGTTCGAGGTCTACGGCGTGCCCCTGGTCTCGGCCGGTCAGGCTGTCCGCGGCCTCGCCGAATCGCGCGTGATCATCGCCGGGTGTGGGCCGAAGCCGATCCGTTCGACCACGACGGCCCGGTCATCCGTCTGAGGGGTGCGGTCTGCGTGGGAACTACCCCGGCCCGCCGTTGGAGCACTTTCGGCAGCGCGACGATCTCCTCAAGTCCCACTGCGCCGAGATCGGGCGGGACCCGGACGAGATCATCCGCAGTCCAGGAAGCTACCGTTGTGACGTGGGACTTCACCTGAGCCAGATCGACGAGGCGGACGAGCTGCTGACCAAGGACCCGTTGGCGCTCCTCATCGCCATGGTTCTCGACCAGCAAATCGGACAAACAAGGTACGAAATCAGACGTTGAGCTACCCTTCGAACGCGGTGAGTAACCGTGCAGGTTCATGGTCGAGCCTGAGGCCACGGGGAGCCCGCGAGGGAGTTGTCAGGCTTCGTGCTGTATCGGGGTCGCATCGTCAGGCCAAGTGGCGGAGGTTACTGATCTTGAATTCGTAGGGTGACAGGCTACGGGGGTTCCAGGCTGAGTCCGGTCTCGGCCAGGAAACCCCACAGCAGGTCGGGGCGGTACTGGGCGCGTTTCAGCGCGGTCTTGATGACGCGGATCAGGTGGTCCAGGCCGCGTGCGGCGAGGTTGGCCAGGACACCGGTCTTCAGGTGCGCCCACAGGCCCTCCACCGGATTGATCTCCGGGGCGTAGGAGGGCAGCCAGTACACGCTCAACCAGTCCGCGTGGCTGTCGATGAACTCACCGACCACGTGGGCATGATGGCCGGGCAGGTTGTCCCACACCACCATGATCTTCCCGTCGAGCTGGTGGTACGCGGCGGTCAACAACCGGATGAAGTCCCGGGCGACGAAGCCCTTCCGCTCACCGCGGCGGCCCCGGTGGACCAGCAGCCGATAGATCAGCCGGGGCCGGCGACCCGGGCGGACGCAGACCATCCCGGCGATCGAGATCCGCGGGGAACGCCGCCCGGCCACGGTCACGATCGGGGTATGTCCGCGCCGGGACCTGGTCCGTCCCTTCGGGGGCCTCAGCCCCTGGCCTGTCTCGTCGAGCAAGCAGATCCAGGCGCCGCGGGCCGCGGCCGTTGTTCTACCTCCGGCCACACCTCCCGCCGCCAGGTCACGATCGCGGTCTCGTCGCGTTCCACCGCCCGGTGTACCGGCCGCTACGCGGAATACCCCATGCGGTACAGCAGCTTGTCCACCCCGGTCAGGGTGTAGGACACCCCGAACAGCCGGGCGATCAGCGTGGCAAACCGGCCCAGGGTCCACCGCTGGTCGACGGTCCAGCCGTGCGCCACCGGCCCGCGATCCAACTCCGCCGCCAGCCGGACCCGCTGCTCGTCGTCCAGCCGGCACCGTGACCCCGGCCCCACCGAACGCAGTGCGTCCGGACCGCCGGCCTCCCACCGCTGATGCCAGGCATACGCCGACGTGCGGGACACCCACAGCCGCCTGACCACCTCCGGTGGTGACATCCCCCGGGCGAACAGGTCCGCGGCCCGCAGCCGGATCTGTTCCCGTCGTGCACGACCGGCGGCGGTCAATCCACCGCCATCCGGATACCTCACATGCCTGGGGTACCCCACAAGATCCGGACGTCACCCCACGAACTCAAGATCAGTAACTTCGAAGACCCCCGAAGCGCCGCCCGTGGATCGGTCACGGCAACCCATGGCACCCCGCGGTGGGAAAATCTGCCGGGCCAGCACGGAAATCAACGAGACTGCGCCGAGCGAGCAGGTCGGCTATACCAGGTCGGACTCCGTCCGCCTGCTCGTGTGCCGCCTGAATTACCACACGACCACACCGGCCACAACAATCACGCCGGCTGTGTGGTGGACGAGAGTAATTCGCCGCCGACGCCAGGACGACTGCACTGCTCATTGAGACGTCCACCGATGCCCCGTCTTCTGTCATCCGGTGCTGCGGGCCGCCCGTCTCGCCTTTTCTGCATGTCCGCGTCGTTTGACGCCACCCGACACCGTTGCACTATCCTTGGCTGCGGCGGACGGTCTGTCTCGCCGGCGAGACATTCAGGGCCCTACTCGCCAGCTCGCAGAAGCAGTTCCCCCGCGCCGGGCATTGCCCGCCACCGCATCGGCCATCTCCCCTTTCTGCCGCCGCCGCTCACGGAATCGAGGTCAGCCGGGATGGACAACATGGGCTCGCCGTGTTACGTCGAAGCCAGAGTCAAGACATCGGAAGATCCCCTGGCCGTCATGGCCCGACTGGCCGAGTCCGGTCCCCACCACGAGTTCGTCGTCTATGAGAACGAGAGCATCTGGTGCTATGCGGGCGGCATTCTCGCCGATATTCGCCTCGACCGCGACGGCGCGACGCTGCGAGGTGTGCGGGAGGCGGAGTTTGCCTGGGACGGCCGGCCGCTGCGGCGGGTCAGTGAGCTGCTCGCCATGCTGCCGCTGCCGCAGTGGCGAGTGTATGGCTGGGCCGCGTTCGAACTTTCCTACGCGAGGGACGGCAGCCGGGAGCGTCTAGACAACGAGCGGCTTCTACACCTCATCGTGCCGCGAAGCGAGGTGCGTCTGCACGCCGGCGTGGCTCACGTGCGTTCCAGCGACCCCGGCACCCTTGCGACGCTCGTCGACCTGCTTTCCACGCGGGCGGACAGTGCCCACCGCCGGGCGGCGCCGATCAACGTGCGGAACATCGGCCGAGACGAGTACTGCGCGTCAGTCGCGAGCGCCGTCCAGGAGATCACTGCAGATGTGTTGCAGAAGGTCATCCTGTCGCGGAAGATCGAGATTGACAGCGACATCGACCTGGCCGCCTCCTATGTTCTTGGCAGGCGTAGGAACAATCCCGCCCGGTCCTTCCTGCTGCGGTTGGACGGGCTGGAAGCAGCCGGTTTCAGCCCGGAGATCGTGGTCAGCGTCGACGTGGACGGCACGGTCGTCAGCCACCCGCTTGCCGGCACGAGGGCATTCACGGAGAGCGCCGCGGAGAACACCCGCCGGCGCCTGGAACTCCTGTCGTCCGCGAAGGAGATCTATGAGCACGCCATCTCCGTCAAGATCGGCCATGACGAATTGCTCACGGTCTGCGAACCGAACTCGGTGGGAGTTCGCGACCTCATGTCGGTCGAGGAAAGGGGTAGCGTCCAGCATCTCGCCTCCCAGGTGACCGGAAAGCTGGCGGCCGGGGCGGACGCCTGGGACGCCTTCACGGCTGTCTTTCCCGCGGTCACCGTGTCGGGAGTACCAAAGGAAGCGGCCTTCGCCGCGATTCGACGCCACGAGGGGGACCGTCGCGGCCTCTACGGCGGCGCAGTCCTGACCGTCGACAGTTCCGGCGCGCTGGACGCCGCACTGGTCCTGCGCACGGTCTTCCGCGAGAACGGTCGCACCTGGCTGCGTGCGGGTGCCGGGATAGTCGGTCAGTCACAGCCAGCCAGGGAATTCGAGGAGACCTGCGAGAAGCTCGACAGCGTGGCGCGCTTCCTGGTTGCCAACGAGATCAGGGAAGAGGTCGATGCATGAGGACCGAGGGCCTTTACCTCGCCGGAATCGGCAGCATCGTGCCGGAGCGGGTCAGTACCGATCACGCGGTGGCACAGGGCTGGTACGAGGAGGCCACCCGGCGAAGGTCGGGCATCGTCTCGGTTGCGGTCGGCGGGTCGGTGCCTGCCCCCGACATGGCCGTTGCTGCCGCCCGTACCGCAGTCCGCCGCTCGGGACTCGACGAGGACGACTTCGGGATCCTCCTGCACAGCTACACCCACCATCAGGGTCCGGAAGGATGGTCACCGTCGCACTACATCCTGCGGAAGACCCTGGACCGCCCGGTGCCGGCCGTGGAGATCCGGCAGGCCTGCCTGGGCATGCTGGCCGCGATCGAGGCTGGTGCGAACCGACTGGTCGCGAACTCCTCCCACCCCGCCGCGCTGGTCACGGCGGCGGACAACTTCTCCACGCCGCTCGTCGACCGCTGGCGGTCGTCATCGGCCTTCGTGCTGGCCGATTCCGCATCGTCCGTCGTGCTGTCCCGGATCGACGGCTTCGCCAGGCTTCTCGCCATCAGGTCGATGTCCGAGTCGCGGATGGAGGCTCTGGATCGAGGGGACGAGCCGTTGTTCCCGCCCGGCATAACCACTGGGCGGCCACTCGACTTCGAGAGCCGCCGCGATTTCATGCGTCAGCAGTGGGCACAGGGAATCGCACCGCCAATCGGTCATTTCGGCGACGCGGTGGCCGCGGTCACCGAGCTCACACTGAAGGAGGCAGGTCTCACTCTCGACGAGATCACCAGAGTCGCGCATCCCGGGTTCAACCGGGACGGGCTCGAGACGTTGTTCCTCGAACCGCTCGGCGTCGATCTCGATCGCGGGGTCTGGGAGTACATCCGCCAGGTCGGACACGCCAGCGTCACGGAGGTCCTCCTCGGCCTGGAACACCTGTGGACGACCGGCCAGGTGGTCCCTGGCGACCGTGTGCTGTTGGTCAGCGCGGGCGCCGGTGCGTGTGCCGGCTGCGCGGTGGTGGAGATCCTCACGCCCTGTGAACCGATCGTGGAGGGCTGACGTGCTGGCCGGATGCATTCCGTGGCCGGATGAGGCGGCCGAGCGCTACCGGTCACGGGGCCTATGGCGTGGGGAGTCGCTGGGCGGGCTGCTGCGCACCGCGGCGGAGCGGCACGGGCCGGCTCCCGCCCTGGTGCACGGCGGGCGCCGAATCTCCTATGCCCAGCTCGACCGTTGGGTCGACCGGCTGGCCGGCGGTTTCGCGGGCCACGGCCTGCGCGCCGGCGAGCGGGTCGTGGTGCAACTCCCCAACGTGCCGGAGTTCGTGGCCACCTGCTTCGCGTTGTTTCGGCTCGGGGCCAAGCCCGTGTTCGCGCTGACGGCGCACCGGTCGCGGGAGATCGCGTACCTGTGCGACATCACCGGCGCCGCCGCCTACGTGTTTCCCGGGCGCCACCGAGGATTTGATCACCCAGCGCTGGCCCGGGAGATTCGGGCGGGTACACACGGCCTGAGGTTGCTGTTCGCCCTCGGCGACGCGGGTGACGACCTCATCGATCTGTCCACTGTGGACGGCGAAGCCGGGAGGCTTCCGGAGCAGGACGCATCGGATGTTGCGTTCTTCCTGCTTTCCGGCGGAACGACGGCCATCCCGAAGATCATCCCGCGCACGCACGACGACTACGCCTACCAGTGCCGCGCGACGGCGGACCTTATCGGCTTCACCGCGGCGGACGTCTACCTGGCGGTGCTGCCGCTGGAGTTCAACTTCACCTGGGGTTGTCCCGGCGTCATCGGAACGTTGCTGTCCGGGGGCACCGTCGTGCTGGCAGACGATCCCACCACCGACGACTGCTTCGCCACGATCGAGCGATGCCGGGTCACCGTGACCTCTCTGGTCCCCACCCTCGCCCAGCTGTGGCTGGAGGCGACGGAGTGGAACACCCGTGACCTGTCGAGCCTGCGCCTGGTGCAGCTCGGCGGCGCGCGGCCTGCGCGATCTCTTGTCGAACGGATCGGCCCCGCCTTCGGCTGCGAGCTGCAGCAGGTCTTCGGCATGGCCGAGGGTCTGCTTACCCTCACCAGGCAGGGCGATCCTCCGGAGACGGTCCTTGGTACGACTGGCACGCCGCTGTCCGAGGAGGACGAGATTCGGATCGTCGGCGAGGACGAGCGGGATCTGCCCGGCGGAGAGGTGGGTGAACTCCTTGTCCGCGGGCCGTACACCCTGCGGGGCTACTACCGCGCCGCCGAGCACAACACCCGTGCATTCACGGCCGACGGCTTCTACCGCACCGGTGACCTTGCCCGCCTGACCGCGAACGGCGATCTGGTCATCGAAGGAAGGATCAAGGACGTCGTGATCCGCGGCGGCAACAAGACCTCGGCGGCGGAGCTGGAGGAACACCTGCTCACCCTTCCGGGGATACTGCGTGCTGCCGTCGTCGGCCTTCCCGACGAGCTGCTTGGCGAACGAATCGGCGCCTTTCTCGTCACGGCCGGCACGCGCCCGTCACGGCACGAGCTCAACCAGGGTCTTCAGCAGCGCGGACTGGCCGAGTACAAGTTTCCCGACCAGGTCGAGTTCGTCGACGAACTCCCCGTCACACCGCTGGGAAAGATCGACAAGAAGGCGTTGGCGTCTATGACCAGCCGGGACCGGCCATCGACAGCCCACGAGGAGGGCGAACATGGCGACCAATTCCAAGGCAACCACGGACCTGCCGGGCGAGCCGGAGCTACGAGAGATGATCGCGAAGTTGATCGGGAGCCCGCCCGAGGACGTCCCGCCTGATGTCAATCTCATCCTGCTCGGGCTGACCTCGATCGAGATCATGCGCATGGTAGGTCGCTGGCGTCGCGCGGGCTTTCCCGTGGCCTTCGAGGAACTGGCCTCCGCGCCCACTCTCAGTGATTGGCTTGCGTATCTCGACAGCCTGCGGGCGCGCTAGTCACCATCCTTCCGCGAGCGTCCGAAGGAGGGAAAAGGAATTGACCGAGGCAGCAGTCGTTGCGGACCTCGACGAACCGTCATACGTCCATGGTGTCCACGGTGCCGCCGGGCTTTCGCGGTGGAAGTGTCTTGTCCGCAGAAGCAGTCTCTTCGGGCCCTGGGAGGCGGTGGAGTTTGCGTGGCTACCCCCCGCCGGGGTCAGCGGCGAGCATCTTCACAGCCGCACCGAGGAGCTGTACTTCATCGTGTTTGGCACTGGTGTGATGACCATCGACGGGAAAAATCATCCCGTCGGTGCTGGCGACCTTGTTCTCACCGGTCTCGGCACGGTCCATGGCCTGCGGAACACGGGCCGACACGAACTGGGCTGGCTCGTCATCGAGGTGCTGGGGCCGGCGGCGACCGCGGCCCTGTCTGGTTTCCGGCAGTAGTACCGATCTGAGGGGTGAACGGTGGCAAACTCCATTGTGATCAATCTTCGCGAGGTGCGTGAGATCGACGCGGGTGAATTCCTCAGCGGGCCGCTGGGCCGGATCCGTCTGCCCCGGCTTGCGCCGGGTGAACGCACGACGTTGGTCGCGGACACCGAGGAGCACACCCTGTTCACGGTCGACGGAAGCGGAAGTGCCGTGACCGGCTCCACGACCGTGCCGTTGAAGCGTGGCGTGGCCCTGACTCTGCCGCTCGGCAGCAGTGTCACCGCCGAGGCGGGCGCGGAGGGGCTGGAGCTGTTCATCGCCAGCCTCAGCGTGCCCTGAGACACCGGAGGTCGACGTGATTGTTTCGACCGTGCTCGGTCTCAGCACGACCGCGGGCGACATCGGCTGGCGCTGTCTTGCCCGCCGCGGAATGCTGCACTGCGAATGCGAGGCCATCGACTACATGCGGCTGGGACTCGGCGCCGTCCGTGACGGCCGCGGCCGCAGCGGCGTCGAGGAGGCGTGGTTCGTGCTCGATGGTCATGGTCATTTCCGTGATGACGCTGACCGCTGGATACCGGTGCGTCCGGGCGATCTCGTCCTGTGGGCCGGCGGCCCGGGCGGCTGGCTGCGCAGCGACACCGAGAGCTCGCTCGAGCTTCTGGGCCTCGCGGTCCTGCCTGCCGCCGTCTCCCGACAACTGCCCGTGCGCAGTCCTCGAACCCCGCGTACTGGAGGCCCTCATGGTTGACCGGGTCGTGACAACCACCGTGGACGACCCCTCGTTCGTCTACGGAATGCACGGCGGCGAAAAGCGCGCGCAGTGGAAGTGTCTGGCCCGCCGCAACAACATGTTCGGGCCCTGGGAGGCGGTGGAATGGGCCTGGCTGCCCCCCGGGGGAGCCAGCGGAGAACATCTGCACAGCCGCACCGAGCAACTCGACTACATCGTCTCTGGCGCGGGCGTGATGACGATCGACGGCCGAGATCGGTTCGTCACCGCGGGTGACGTGGTGTTGACCGCGCTCGGAACCCGGCATGGTCTGCGCAATGCGGGTTCGGACGAGCTCGTCTGGCTTGTAACGGAAGTGCCGGGTCCGGTGCTGGGCACCGCACGACCCGGACCACCCGGCGCTGGAGCGGCTGTGATCAGGATGCGCGAGGCCGGCGAGATCGACCCTACGGAAGTGCTTTCCGGCCCGCTGCGCCGGGCCAGACTGGTCCGGCTGGATCCGGGCGCGAGCGAATCACTCCTGGCCGACGCCGAGGAACATGTTCTGTACACGTTGAGCGGCGCTGGAGTAGCGGCAAACGCCTCGACTTCCGTTCGCCTGCGGCAGGGCGTCTCGGTGAGCGTGCCCTTCCACGGCAGCATCAGGGTGGAGGCCGGCCGCGAGGGCCTGGAGTTCTTTGTCGTCAGTCTTGCCGTCGAGTTGACACCGGGCAGGAAAAGATGATCGTGTCCAGCATTTCCGGCGGCCTCACCCTGTCCGTGGACGACGGTATCGGCGAGACCGCCTGGCGTTGCCTTGGTCGGCGAGGAATGCTGTACAGCGAGTGCGAGTCGTTCGACTACGCCCGGCTCGCACCGGGTGCCTCCCTCGATGGTCGCGGTCGGGATGAGATCGAGGAGGTCTGGTTCGTGCTTGCCGGTGAGGGGACGTACCTTGACGCTGGATCAGGTGCCCGGCCGGTGCACACGGGCGACCTGCTCATCTGTCCGCAGACGGCCCGCGGCCACTGGCGCGCGCCTTTTGATACTCCGCTGGAGCTGCTGCTTCTCGCGATGATGCCCGCCTCGATAAGCCGAAGCCTGCCGCCTCGCGCCCCCGTCTCGTGAACCAGTCCCGACCGACGAGAGGAAAGGAGACGTCCGATGGCACAACAGCGCGACGACCGCCTCAGGGTCGATGCACTGATCGTGGGATCCGGACCGGTGGGCTGTACGTTCGCCCGGATCCTCGTCGAGGGCGGTCAGAGCGTGCTCATGGTCGACGCCGGACCGCAGCTGTCCGGCCGGCCGGGAGAGCATCTGCGGAACACCTTCCTCTACCAGCGGGACGTCGAGCGATACGGCAACCTGGTCAGCGGCCATCTGCAGCGACTGTCGCCCTCCCCACCGGATCGCATCGACCAGCCGGGAGACCTCCCGGCCAGGATCGACTCCGCCCTCGTGACCTACGCGGTCGGCGGGATGGCCACGCACTGGACCGGGGTGACTCCGCGGCACCACCCGACCGTGGAACGTGCCGGTTGCATCCCGGCTGCCGACTGGGAGGAGTTCTACGGACAGGCGGAAATGCTGCTGGGCACGCGCACTGATCTGTCGGCGGATTCAGTTGGCCACCAGACTGTGCTCGACGCACTCAGCAGGGAGTACAGCGACCTGCCCGAACCCTACGGGGTCCAGCATCTCCCCCTGGCGGCGCAGCGCCGCACCGACAATCCCCGGCTGGTGCGGTGGAGCGGAGCCGACACGATTCTGGGCCCGCTCGCCGACGGCTCCCATGAACGGGGCGAGTTCTCACTACGTGAGCAGCATCTGTGCCGCCGCCTCCAGCCGGCTGCCGGCGGCACGCGGATCGAGTACGCCGAGATCGAGGACCACACGCGCTGGCGGAACATCCGGGTCGAGGCAGAAACGTACATCATCGCCTGTGGCGCCGTGCTCACGCCGCAGCTGCTGTACGCCTCCGGTGTCCGCCCTGACGCGCTCGGGCGTTATTTGACCGAGCAGCCAGTCGCCTTCGCCCAGACAGTACTCCCGAGTGATCCGGGAACGGCTCCGGAGCAGGACCCCGACCCCAATGTGTGGATCCCCGTCTCCGAGGGACGTCCCTGGCACTGCCAGATCCATCGAGACCTGCCCTACGACGACGTGGAACCGCACCGGGGGATCGACAGCAGTTCGGTCGTCGATCTACGGTGGTTCGGGCTCGTCGATCCACGGCCCGAGAACCGGCTGCTCTTCTCGGATACCACCCGGGACATCTTCGGGATGCCGCAGCCGGAGTTCGAGTTCTCTCTCAGCAGCAATGATCTGGCGCGCCAGTGGTCGATGATGGTCGATCTCCGCCGGGCGACCCGCGCTCTCGGGGGTCATCTGCCGGCTTCTCCGCCCCGCTTCGTGGTGCCCGCACCGCCGCTGCACGTCACGGGGACCGTTCGGATGGGAACAGACGCGGACACGAGCGTGGTCGACCCCGACGCGAGGGTCTGGGGCATTGACAACCTGTATCTCGGCGGCAACGGCCTGATCCCGACCGGCAGCGCAAGCAATCCGACGCTGACCAGCGTGGCCATGGCGCTGCGGGCGGCCCGGGGCATTCTCTCCCACACCCATCGGAGCATCGACAACGGTCATCGACTCCTGTCGACCGGATAACCCCGGGCGCGGAGAAAGGAGAGCACATGTCGGGTCCAGGGCAGTTTTTCCTCGGCGAGGAGGAGGCCGCGTTGGTGCAGCGCGTGCTAACCAGTCGCCGCCTCAGCCGGTACCGTTCCGACGTCGCGGATCCGGGCGACGAGTCGATGGTGTTCACGCTCGAACGCGAGATTGAACACCGCTTCGGTGCCCGCCACTGCATCGCCGTCAACAGTGGAACGTCCGCGATCCTCGCATCGCTTGCCGCCCTCGGTGTTGGCCCGGGCGACGAGGTGATCGTGCCCGGTTACACCTTCGTCGCCACCATCGCCGCCGTCGTCCACCGCGGGGCCGTTCCCGTTCTCGCCGAGATCGACGAGTCCCTCACCCTCGACCCCGAGGACGTGGCCCGTCGGATCACTCCGAGGACGAAGGCTGTGATCGCCGTGCACATGCTGGGCGCGCCCTGCGCCATGGACGAGCTGCGGGCAATCACCGACGCCCACGGGTTGGCCCTGGTCGAGGACGTGGCCCAGGCCTGCGGCGGCTCCTACCGGGGGCGCAGCCTCGGCACGATCGGCGCGGCGGGCGCCTTCTCGCTCAACCCCTTCAAGGTCATCACAGGCGGCGACGGCGGTCTGCTGACCTGCGCGGACGACGAGGTGTACGAGCGGGCCTTCGCCTTCCACGACCACGGGTTCCGTCCTCTTCGCCAGGGCGTGGTCGACGCTGACTCGCTGTTCGGAATGAACCTGCGGATGCACGAGCTGAGCGGAGCGGTCGCCCTGGCCCAACTCCGCAAGATCGACACCATCCTCGCCACGCTCCGGCGACAGAAGGAGCGACTTACCGACGCGATCGGCGAGATACCGGGTGTGGCCCGCCGGCGGCTCAACGACCCTGCCGGCGACTGCTGCTCCCTCCTGGTGCTCCGATTCGAGTCGATCACAGTGGCCGAGGCCGTGAGTTCCCGGATCGGCTCCACCACCCTGATCAACTCGGGGCGGCACTACTACGGGAACATGCCCCAGTTGCTCGGTCGGCGGATGCCGACGAAAACGGAATGCCCGTTCGGGTGCGCCGCACATCCCACGGCCCACCGCTACCGTGCCCACATGCTGCCGCGTACGGACGATATCCTGGCCCGTTCGGTCGCCCTGTCGGTCGGAGTGGTCGACTCCTACCTCGGCTCCGGATTCGGCATAGATCCCTTCTCGTCAGCCGACGACATCGCCTCCGTCGCCGATGCCCTGCATACGGCCGTCAACGAAGTGACTGAGAAGCCGGTCGCGGATAAGAGGAGGACATGACCGGGTCCCCGGACAGCCGGTTTCCGGCGCTCCCTGGGTCTACGGGACGACAGCCGGACGGGCCCGGGCCAGCCGATCCGTTCCCCCGCTGGACGGTTCGGAACGAACTGACCGTGAGCTACGACGTACGCATCACCGACGGTGTTCTCGATCCGGAGAACAGGGCACTGATCGAAGCGGGATCCCCGGGGTCCGTACACCGCGTCCGCCGCTTCGTGGTCGTGGATGCCAACATCCACGCGCTCTACGGGCGTGATATTCATCGATATCTTGACAGCAACGACTGCGACTACGAACTGTGTGTCCTGCCCGCCTCCGAAGAGGCCAAGAACATGCAGTCCGTCCTCACATTGGTGCAGGGGCTGGACTCCTTCGGCATCTCCCGGCGGAACGAGCCGATCATCGGCATCGGTGGCGGAATCATCCTGGACGTCGTCGGCCTCGCCAGCAGCCTCTACCGCCGCAGCACTCCCTACATCCGCGTCCCCACGTCACTGCTCGGACTCGTCGATGCCGGCGTTGGGATCAAGACGGGCGTGAACTTCAACGGCCACAAAAATCGGCTGGGCAGCTACTTCGCGCCGTCCGTCGCTCTGCTGGACCGCGGTTTCCTGGCAACCCTTGGCGATCGTTACGTGAGCAACGGGCTGGCGGAGATCCTCAAGATCTCCCTTGTCCTGGACGCGCATCTGTTCGACCTTCTCGAGGAGCATGCCGAGACGTTGCTGGCCGAGCGTCTCACGGGACGGACGGCTGTCGGCGACGCCGTCGGCCGCGAGGTGATCAGACGGGCTGTCGACGGCATGCTGAGGGAGCTTCAGCCGAACCTGTGGGAGAGGAACCTCGAGCGCCGGGTCGACTACGGGCATTCCTTCAGCCCCACACTGGAGATGCGCGCCCTGCCGGCGCTGCTGCACGGCGAGGCCGTCAGCGTCGACATGGCGCTCACCACGATTGTCGCCGAACGACGTGGTCTGATCTCCGCGCCGGATCGCGCGCGGGTGTTCAACCTGATGAAACGTCTCCGCCTGCCGGTCTGGCATCCGCTGTGCGGGACGGACCTGCTGGCACACGCGCTGCGCGAGACCACCCGGCACCGCGACGGGCTGCAGCGCATCCCGCTACCGGTCGGGATCGGCGACGCCCGCTTCGTCAGTGACCTGACCCACGAGGAGGTCACACGAGCGGCCGAGGTTCTCCGCGACCTCGACCTGCCCACCCGCGCGGCCCCGCGGCTGTCGGACGTAGGCGGGCACGGCCACCCCATCGTCACCGACGTGTATGACATCGGCGAACTCGGCGACGTGCCTGACGGCGCCGAAGCAGCGCACCGCGACCATGTGATCGCCTGCGACGCGTCGAGCGTCGTCTGGGAGAGCATCCGGTGGTCGTCGCTGCCTCCCGGCGCCGCCTGCGTGGAGAAGGCGCCGGGCTTTGCGCCGAAGCTCTACTTCATCCTCGCCGGCGAGGGCGAGTTGCTCCTCGGCGAGGAGTCGCATCCGCTCCGTCCGGGCCATCTGGTGGTCGCCGGGCCCTCGGCAGTGCACCACGTGCGAAATCACGGCGCTGACGATCTGAACTGGCTACTGCTCGAGTTCCACGGCCTGCTCAATTCCACCATCTGGCCGGACGAGGCATCGGCCGGGGGAGGCGTCGCGTGAACATCAGCCCGCGGCGGAGCGCCGTCGCACCATCCGGTCGGCCCCGTGGCATCCCGGGCGCGAACGCGGTTCACCATGTCGCCTACACCGTCCCCGATCTCGACCAGGCGGTCCGATTCTTCACCGAGGCCCTGGGCGCGGAGCTTCTCTACGTCCAGGGACCGGTGGAGGACCCCACGGGTGACTGGATGACCCGCAAGCTCGGCGTGGCTGCGGACGCCCGTGCGCATGTCGCCATGCTGCGTCTCGGCGCCGTGACGAACCTGGAGCTCTTCGAGTACACCGCCCCGGACCAGCGCAGGCAGATTCCCCGCAACAGTGACTGGGGCGGACATCATCTGGCGATACACGTGGAGGACGTGGACCTCGCCGCTGCCTACCTGCGCTCCTGGCCTGGAGTGCACGTACTCGGTGAGCCGGAAACCATCACCGACGGTCCCATCGCGGGCGACCGCTGGGTGTACTTTCTCACGCCGTGGGGAATGCAGATGGAACTGATCAACCTGCCCGTGGGAATCCCCTACGAACAGCAGGTACGGGCCCGCCTCTACCGCCCGGATCAGCCATGGAACAACGAGGGACCGGTGGCGCACAATGGATGACCAGGCGTCGGAACAGAAACTGCGGATCAACCATGTACCCGCCGGAAAGGGGCCGACAACCTGGTTCGACGGCGACGCCTACACCATCAAGGCGAGCCGGGATAGCACCGGCGGTTCGCTGTCCTTTCTGGAAGCTTCGATCCCGCCCGGGAGCGGGCCGCCGCCGCACATCCACACCCTTGAGGACGAGGCGTTCTACATCCTCTCCGGCAGTCTGGAGTTCCGCAGCGGCGGGCAGAGCCGGCAGGTGGGCACGGGCGACTTCATCCATGTGCCACGCGGAGTCGGTCATTCGTTCCGGAATAACGGTGTGCACGCCGTTCGTATGGTTTTCCTCTACACGCCCGGCGGCTTCGAAAACTTCTTCGTGGAGGCCGGCGAGCCGGCCGAGCCCGGCAGGCCCATTCCGCGCTGGGGACCCGAGGACTATCCCCGGGCAGTAGAGATCGCCACTCGCTACGGGTGGCAGCCGTCGCTGGAGGAGGACGAGGGGTAGCTGGGTCCAAGCTGGCCCGCCCGGCCCTGAACGGCCCGGGCCGGCGCCGCCCATCGGGCGAACATGCACCCGGAAAGCCGGGTGTCAACGAGATCCAACACAACTTTCGATCATCATCTCCCGGGTTCTGGGTAGCCCGGGTTCGGGGTAGGTCGATGACCCCGGGGGCCGGTCTCCTTCAGTGCGCCCTGATCTGACCGAACGCATTCTCGGCAACCGGGCACACGGGCGCTGATGGCGGCGAGCTCGTCCGTGCTGCCCCACTCGCGCGGCGGCGCGCAGCGTTCACCCGCTTCTTGCCGAACCGCCTGAGACTGCGATTGGCTGGAGTCGCATGGGGCTGTGGTCGCGAGTCTCACAAAGCCTTGCGGTGCGTCTGACGTCCGCGAACGTGGCGGAGCGCCGGGCAGCGAGACCCTGGCAGCTCTCATGCCCTCACGAGCTTTCTTCGCCAACAATGGAGCTGCCACCATAATGAACGAGAAGTCCGCCGGCGAAATACGGGATCGACGCGCGTTCCTGCGCAACTCCGCGGGGCTTGCCATGGGATCTGGTGCGCTGTCGCTCGTCGATGCCGGGACGGCGCGGGCCGCCAGCACGGCCCCCGCGGCACCGACCTCGAC
Source organism: Frankia alni ACN14a (assembly GCF_000058485.1). Taxonomy (NCBI): domain Bacteria; kingdom Bacillati; phylum Actinomycetota; class Actinomycetes; order Frankiales; family Frankiaceae; genus Frankia; species Frankia alni. Next base: position 5,031,224 of record NC_008278.1, on the reverse strand, counting down.
GAGCCACGGATTCGGACCGGTCACGATCAAGTCCGATGATCAACGCTACGGCGCTCTCATCACCGGAGACAACCAGCGTTGGGTCGGCTCTCCCGACTACATCCAGCTGGTCGGCTCGACCCAACAGGTGGTGGACGCCGTCCAGACCGCCGTCCGGAACGGGCTGCAGCTCTCGGTACGAAGCGGCGGCCACTGCTACGAGGACTTCGTCGCCAACTCCGCGGTACGGGTAGTGATCGACATGTCCGCGATGAACGCGGTCTACTACGACAGTGCAATGAAGGCTTTCGCCGTGGAGGCCGGAGCCAGGCTTCTCAACGTGTATGAGGCACTGTACCGAGGCTGGGGTGTCACCATACCGGGTGGGCGCTGTTACTCCGTGGGCGCTGGCGGGCACATCTGTGGTGGCGGCGACGGCCCGCTTTCTCGCCGGTTCGGCATAGTCGTCGACCACCTGTACGCCATCGAGATCGTGGTGGTCGACAAGTCGGGTACGGCGCGAAGCGTCGTCGCCACCAGGGAGGACAACGACCCCAATCGTGACCTGTGGTGGGCGCACACCGGCTGCGGCGGCGGGAACTACGGTATCGTCACCCGCTACTGGATGCGCTCGCCCGCGGCAAAATCCGACGATCCAGGCTCCCTGCTGCCGAAGCCGCCGGCCACGATGCTCATGAACGGTCTCTCCTTCTCCTGGTCCGACCTCGACCAGAACAAGCTGAGCAGGCTCCTGCAGAACTTCGGCGGATGGCACGAGCGGAACAGCGCCCCGGACTCGCCCGGCGTCGCGGTCGTCAGCTCGCTCGCCCTGAACCACAAATCCAACGGAAGCGTGAGTATCTTCACCCTGGTGGAGGGGAGCATACCGAGCCCGGAGAAGGTGCTGACCGATTTCATCAACGAGATTCGGAACGGGGTTGCCGCCGAGACGGGACCGATGATCAGGCCGACCGGCGAGCTCGGCCCCATGCCGGAGATCGTCAAGGCCCAGCACCTGCCCTGGCTGCAGTCTGTTCGCTATCTCGCGACCAACTCCCCGGTGCTGACCAATCCCACACTTCGCGCCGACCACAAGTCGGCCTACCTGCGGAAATCGTTCACCGCTGCCGAGACTGCAACCATCTACAAGTACCTCACGAGCGACAGCACCAACCCGAACTCGATGCTGCTGCTCCTGCCGTTCGGCGGGAACATCAACGCGACACAGCCATCGGCAACCGCTTTTCCGCATCGTAGCTCCGTGATGCAGGCGCTGTACCAGAGCTTCTGGTCGGACCCCGCCGACGACGCCAAGAACCTTGCCTGGGTTCGTGGTTTCTACTCCGACGTCTACGCCGCGACCGGTGGCGTGCCCGTTCCCAATGACCGGACCGACGGGTGCTACATCAACTACGCGGACACCGACCTGTCCGATCCGGCCTACAACTCCTCAAAGGTCCCCTGGCACGACCTGTACTACAAGGAAAACTATCCCAAGCTGCAGCAGGTCAAGGCGCGGTGGGATCCGAAGAACGTCTTCCGTCACTCCCAGTCGATCGAGCTTCCCGGATAACGGCGCCACCGTCGCGCCCCGGTTGCACCGATCGGGGCGCCGGCCGCCTCACGGCCTTCGCTCCCAGCCGGCCCGGCCTGCTCGTTCGGCCCGGGCCGGGTGGAGAGCGCCGGTACCGGTTCGTGTCTCGCCGGCGGGACACGGCTCCCCCACAGAGGCCCTGTGCTCGTTCCCGTCACCGCCCATCCCGTTCTGTCGAGCTGTGCTCCCGGAGTCGGTAGCGCCGCCCCGTCGCGTCCTGGTGCCGTCGTCACACCCGGAGCGCCCCGTTCCGGCCGCGCCGCCTGCACGGTCTCGCACAGCCGCAGGTTGAGAAATGCGATCGGGACTCATAGCCTGAACAAACCGAAATCGCGATATGCGTCGTGATGAGGTTCCCGGGCGATCTCCGCCCTGCCGGCAGCGCTCTGTCGCCCAGCGCAGATCACCCCAGTTCCTCTCGGACAGGCTGTCGAAGGGAGCAACATGGAGAATTCCACGCAGGTTCTTGTGATCGGTGGAGGTCCAGGGGGCGCCACCACCGCCGGCCTCCTCGCCCGCGAAGGGATTTCCGTCACCCTGATGGAGAAGGAGACGTTCCCGCGCTACCACATCGGCGAGTCCCTGCTACCCTCCTGCCAGCCCATCCTGGAGCTGCTCGGCGTCCGGGAGAAGGTGGAGAGCCGAGGCTACCAGCGCAAGCGTGGAGCGTATTTCGACTGGGCGGGAGAGAAATGGGACGTCACGTTCGGGGATCCGACGGACGACCGTGCCTCCTCGTATCAGGTCCTGCGTTCGGACTTCGACCAGGTGCTGCTGGAGCACGCCAGGGAGCTCGGAGTGACTGCTTTCGAGGGAGCGGAGGTACAGCGCCTCACGTTCGACGGTGATCGGCCGCGGTCAGCGGTCTGGTCCCAGCCCGGCGCGGGAATCACCAACGCCGAGATCACCTTCGATCACGTCATTGACGCCTCGGGTCGCTCCGGCCTCATGACGACACGCCATCTCCGCACCCGCCGTTACCACGAGGTGTTCCGGAACATCGCGGTCTGGGGTTACTGGAAAAATGCGACGCCGCTCCCCGCCGGGCCGGAGGGCGCGATTGCGATCTGCTATGTACCCGACGGCTGGCTGTGGGGAATTCCTCTCGGTGACGGGCAGCTCAGCGTCGGCCTGGTGACGCACCGGGACGTCTTCAACTCCAGGCGCCAGAACGGCGAGAGCCTTGAGTCGATCTATCACGCGGCGATCCGGGAGAGCCCCGTGATCGAGAATCTGCTACCCTCCGCCGAGCTGGTGTCCTCCCTGCGCGCCGAGCAGGACTACTCCTATACCTCTGAGCGATTCTCCGGGCCGGGATATTTTCTCGTCGGTGATGCTGCCTGCTTTCTGGACCCGCTGTTGTCCACGGGCGTGCACCTCGCCATGTACAGCGCGCTGCTCGCGGCGGCGAGCCTGGCAAGCGTCCTACGTGGCGAATTCGGTGAGGAGGCGGCACGGGACCTGTATGACCGGTCGTACCGCCAGGCGTACCTTCGCCTGCTCGTGGTCGTGTCGAACCTGTACCAGCAGAACCAGGGGAAGGACTCGTACTTCTGGGAGGCGCAACGCCTCACTCTCCGCGACGCCAACCCGGACGAGATCAAGCAGGCGTTCGTGGACGTCGTGTCCGGGATCGAGGATCTGCGCGACGCCCAGGCGACACTCGACACCGCCGTCGAGGCCACAGGTATGGCGATGGCTCAGTGGGACGGCTGGCACTGGAACCCATCGGCACTCAACCACTCCGAGCTGACCGAATCAGAGTGGAAAAAGGCGCTGGACGGCTCCCAGGACATTGATTCCCTCGCGCCGGGGGAACGCGAGCTGGCGGCGGCCCGAGCCCGGTTCTTCGACACCGCCATGCAACGGGTGCTGGGGCCTGTTCCGCAGGGCGGGCAGGGGTTGTACGTGGTGACGAGGCCCCGGCTGGGGCTCGCCAACCTCCAGTAGGAAGCGGCGAGAGGGATATCGACGCAAAAGGCCGCCGGCCCCGGGTGCGAGTTCTCTCGGAGCCGGCGGTTCCATGGTCGGACGGTTCTGTGTCAGACGGACTTCAGCATGCCACCGTCGATCACAAGTTCCGTGCCGCTCATGTTGGCGACCCGTCCTGAGGCCAGAAAGACCACCAGGTCGGCGATCTCCTCCGGGCGGGTGAACTGGCCTGTCGATACACCGATGGACGACGGGATCTGGTCGATGTAGTCCTCAAGCGGGACGCCGGCCCGGCGGGCGAACATGTCGCCCGGGCCGCCCGGCGCCGTCCACAGGTCCGTCAGCACCGGACCGGGAGAGATCGTGTTCACCCGCAGCCCGCGGCCGCCGAACTCCTCCGCCAGCGCCTTGCCCAGGTTCGACACCGCCGCCTTGAGCGCTGACTGTGCCACGAGCCGCGGCTGCGGCAGCCTGGCGTTGACCGAGCTGATGTTCACCACCGCGCCGCGGTGCTCCAGCAGGCTCGGGAGCGCCGCGCGTGTGGTCCGGACCGTCGGCATGAGCGTCATGGTGAACGTGTGCTGCCACGCGTCGTCGTCGAGTTGCAGGAAACCGCCCGGAGGCGTCGAGGTACCCGCGACGTTGTTGACAAGCAGATCAATTCTGCCGTGTCGGTCCAGAGCGTGACGAACCAGCTGTTCCGGCGCCTCGGGAGTACCAAGGTCCATTTCGAGGGCGTCTGGCGCCAACTCCTTCAGCGCGCCGGTGATCGTGCGGCTCGCCGCGACGACGGCATAGCCCTCCCTGACCAGGGCCTGCACGATTGCAAGGCCGATTCCGCGGCCTGCGCCGGTCACCACGGCGACGCGTGTTTCCTTGTTTGTCATCTGACAGGTCCTCCACTCTGCGGCGGCAACTCCGGACATGCATTCACATACTAGCGACGGCGCCACTCACCCGAGAGCAGGCAGAGCATCGCCACGCGTATCGGCCGTTTTTGTCAATTCACTGATGAGGCGATGCGTGGGATGGGTGATCTGCAACGTGGTCGAGGGCGGCCGTCGCCGTGCGGACGCGTTCGCCGCGCGAGGCGCCCGCCCAATGGACATGCTTTAAGGGATTGCTTGGAGATTTGTGTTCAGGGTGACCGTCTGGGGTGGAGGCAGTGGAGCTCGAGGCGGTGTTCGACTGGGCTGGTGCCTGGGTCGCCGGGTTGGCGGGTGGGGTAGGCGCCGGGTCTTTTGCTTGTGCGGGGTGTGGTGCGTGGGGGCCGGTCGCGGAGGGTGAAGGCTGGTTCGACGAGTTGGAGTAGGAAGCTGAGGAGTGCCTGGTCAGGGGGGAAAGGCCGCGCCGATCGAGTCGGTCGCGGCGGTCAGGGTGTGCCGGAAACTGATCGTTGAGGGGGGTAGGCCGGTGGCGTCGGCGGAGGTGCCCATGAGCCGGTGCAACGCCTGGTAGACGGCGAAAAGGGCCCACATCTCCTGGGCGACGCCCTCAGGGTCGCGGCTACGCAGGACCGCCTGGCCCTCGCCGAGGTCGGTCTTGTGGTGGCCGATCACGGTCTCCACGCCCCACCGGTCGCGGTAGGCGCAGGCCAGGTCCAACGCCGGCCACTTCTCGATGTCGAGGAGGTCGGTGACCAGGCAGAACAGCTCCGAGCTGGCCGTGCCACCGGGGCCGGTGGTGTGCACGGTGTACTCGATCACCCGGACGGTCAGCGCCGGGCCGTCGGTCTTACGGGCCGGGTTCAGCCGGGCCAGGTAGGGAGCCTGGTCCTGGACCGGTGGGGCTACCGCAGCCAGGTCCGCGACGAGCACCGTCACCGGCTGCCCGGGCGTGCCTGGCCAGGCGCTCCTGCTCAACCGCAGCCCCGCGCTGGCGGACCTGACCACCGAGGCGTTCGACCGGCTGCACGCCCACCCGGCCACCGGCGCCCACCACCACTCGGCGCTCTATGCGCTGCAGCGCGTGGTCGCCGATCTCGGCCACTGCCAGGCACCCGTGCGCCCAGGCCGCAACCATGCCCCGGTCATTGCGCCGACCCGGCCTGGACCGCGTCGGTCGAACGCTGGCACGCCACCTCGACGCTGACCCCGAAGGTCCGCGCCGTCATCCGCACCCTGATGGCCAAGGCCGGACGGTGGCTGGCCGCCGACCACCCGGGCATCACCGAACCCGGCCAGTGGACCCGGGTCACCTGCGCTGCCTGGGTCGCCGCCGTCGACCGGATGGCCGTCGGCGACTACGTCCAACGCCGTGACGCCCTCGTCGGCCGCGCCGGGACACCGATCGCCCCGCGCACCAAGGCCCACATCCTGATGGACACCCGCACGTTCTTCCGGGACTGCCAGGAATGGGAGTGGATCCCCCGCCGGTTCGACCCCGCCCGCGCGCTCGCCGTCCCGCGCAGCGTCGCGGCGCTGACCGGCACCGACCCCCGCGTGATCGCCGACGACGTGTGGGCCAAGCTGCTCTGGGCCGGCCTGAACCTGGCGGCCACCGACCTGCCCGGCACCTCCGCCGGCAGCTACTACCCCTGGAACTGATCCGCGCTGTCACGTTGACCTGGCTGTTCAGCGGCCTGCGCAGCGACGAGATCTCCCGGCTGCGCCTCGGCTGCATCCGCTGGCAGCACAACGGCTCTCCGGTGCCCGGCGACTCCCGCGACGTCCTCGCCCAGGACGCCGTCTGCCTGCTCGACGTGCCCGTCCACAAGACCGGCACCGCGTTCACCAAACCGGTCGACCCGATCGTCGGCCACGCCATCGAGGCCCGGCAGGCCCTCCGGCCGGCCCAGCCCCAACGCCTGGATCGCAAGACCAACGAGTACGTCGACCTGCTCTTCAGCGTCCGCGCCCACCCCGTCGCCAAGTACTACATCAACCGCACGATCATCCCGGCACTCTGCCGCAAGGCCGGCGTCCCCACCGCCGACATCCGAGGCAACATCACCAGCCACCGCGCCCGGTCGACGATCGCCAGCCAGCTCTACAACGCCAAGGAGCCGATGACCCTGTTCGAGCTGCAGGCCTGGCTCGGGCACCGCACCCCGAACACCACCCAGCACTACGCGAAGATCACCCCGAACGCTCTCACCAAGGCATACACCGAGGCCGGCTACTTCGCCCGCAACGTCCGGACCATCGAGGTCCTCCTCGACCGCGACGCCGTCACCGCCGGCACCGCCGCGTCAGGCGAGCCCTGGCAGCACTACGACCTCGGCCACGGCTGGTGCACCTACACGTTCTTCGAGCAGTGCCCTCACCGGATGGCCTGCGCCCGCTGCGACTTCTACACCCCGAAGGGCTCCAGCAAGGCCCAGCTCCTCGAAGCCATGGAAAACCTGCAACGCATGCTCGCCACGATCCCCCTCACCGACGACGAACGCGCCGCCGTCGACGACGGCCAGACCGCCCTCGACGCGCTACTCGACCGCCTCGCCGACGTCCCGACCCCAGCCGGCGCCACACCACGCGAACTCGCGGCCCGCCCAGCGGCGAACCTCCTCCCCATCGTCGACGTCCGAAACGCCAAACCAGGACACACCTGACAAGCCGGATTCCGCAGAATCGCCACCGTCATCGACTGCCACACCAAAGCGATCATCGGTTATGCCATGGATGACCACTACAGAACCCCGCTGATTTCCGCAGCGATCATCAATGCGGTCCGCACCATCCCGCTCGCCCCAGGCGCGATCTTCCACACCGATCGAGGGAGTAACTACACCTCGGAGGAGTTCGCGAGGACCCTTGTCACACTCGGCCTCCGACACTCGGTCGGACGAACCGGAATATGCTACGATAACGCATTGGCGGAGTCGTTCTTCGCCGCCCTGAAGAACGAGCGGGTCCACCGCACCTCCTACCCCACCCGCGAACACGCACGCCGAGACATCACCCGGTACATCGAGTTCACTACAACACCCGCCGACTCCACTCTGGACTCGGCTACAGAACACCGCAAGAAGTCCACAACGAATTCCTGAACCGCAATGATGCGGCCTAAAACCGACTGATAGAATGTGTCCGGAAAACGCAGGGCCGATCAAGCACCCCATCCACCAGCTCCGGCGGGAACACCCCCGTCAACGCCCCCACCGTCACTCGGTCCGGCAACCAGCCCTCCGGCGACAGCCCCTCACTCGCGTCATGCGGCACATCACAACCCTACCCGCACGACGATCAGCTAAAGCATGGCCATTGGCCAGGCGCCGCACTCGACCCCTGAACCGCCTTGAACAGGGCCGGTGGATACCCGCCGAGCGCACCGGAGAGGTCAGGAGGCCGGGCCCGATTCGTGAAGACTGGCCGTGGCCGCCTCATCGAGTGCCCGGAGTACCCACTGCTCGAACTTCTCTCCGCTGAGATCGGCCGCTCTGCGCCACTGAAGAAGGCGTTCGGCGGGAACCGTGAGTTTGGGCAGGGAGCCGCTCGGGCGTGCCGCCCCCTTCTCGTCGGGCTGGCGGTGGGCACGGATGTTTCGACGAAGCTCGTTGCGCGACCAGTTGAACTCGTCGGCCAAATCGAGCCATCTGTCCTGCTCGTGTGGCGGCAGGGAGCTCACCTCGACGTGATGCTGAAAGCTCAGCGTCTCACGGCGGCGGTCAAGATCGAACTTCCGCGCAACCCAGGCATAGTTACGAAGGGTCTGGTAATCGAGGCCGCAGACCTCGATGGCCCGCAGGTAGCGGTCCGAAAACTCTTTCTGGCCGTAGACCAGCCAGTCGCCAAGACACCAAGCCGAGGAATCGACTAGACGGGAGATCTGGGAACCGGTATCCTGCCATCGTTCGAAGGTGAGCGCGCCTGGTATCCGCAGACCGACTCGCGTGGTGAGGATCTGGGCCCCATCTGCGCGATTCGACAGACCGCTCCTCCGATAGTTCGCGCCGGAGCGCGCACCTCCGCGCTGCGTGTCATCATTGGCGAATCGCTGCATTGGAATCTCATTTCTGGTATCGAGAGCTACAGTCTCTATACCGAGGGAGGTCCACTGCCCGGGCATGCTGCCACGAAGGTTCAGGTTGTGCGCGGAGCGCGGAGCAGCCAAGAAGTGATTCGCGGGACCAGACTTTCGCGGCATATCGATGTCCCCGGTCCGCATGGCAGTTCGCGACAGCTACCGCAACACGCACATCGATAAAGGTCGAGTTCACTCCGGCGAATCCGACCGGACCACCGGCCATTATCTCCGGGACCGCATCATCCGTACCGGCCGACAACCCCTTTCCCTTGCCTCTCGACCAACCGAACCAGTCGCAGGCCTGAGCGCAAAGGACAACCTGACCACGGCCTGCGGCAGTCCGGTCGTGCAGATGTCCCAAGAGTATCATCTTCATCCAGGATGCGATACATCTGCGGCTATTTGACTGGTGAATTACTACGCGGCACGGCGGCACCCGGACAGCGCTGTCGCAGGGATGTATGAAGGTTGCTCAGCATAGGAATCGGCTACTCTTGGTAGCGAGAAGCTGGAATGCCCGGTTACCGTCCCCGGCAATGTATTCCAGGGTCTCCTTGATCTTTGTGGCGCCATGGAGGCGAAGGAGGCTGAGGGCTAGGTTGCGGAGACAGCGAGGTTTCGTGGGCCATTTCCTCGATGTGCGTGATAGGCATCCTCCTGCCAGGCGGTGTCGCGGACGCAGTGCACGCGGTTTTCGATTCGTCGGTGCAGGCGAATATAGATGTGGATGGCGGCCGGAGCGGTGCGGTTCCCGCGTGGGCTGGTGATGATGAAGGTGCATCCTTTGGTGAGGCGGTTGCCGTCGAGGTCGGACTCCTCACGGCGGATAACGGCGGACGTCCTGTTGCAGTCTCGGTTCTCCGCTTCGGGATGCCACTACCGCGTAGCGTGATGTGGCGCGGGTGAATGAGAGTCACACTGCATTACCTACTTCCGGTCGTCGGGCGGTCAGTCCGGGCCGGCGACGAGAGCGAGCCGGGCGCTGTAGTGGTGCCAGCGTGCGACGGCCTGATTCCGGCGTCGGCGATGGTGATGGTGATGGTGATGGTGATGACGCAGGTCCTGGTCGCGGGCCGGTCGGACGGCGCCCAGGCCAGGTAGAAGGTCAGGTTGTTGTGGTCACGGCCGATCGGGCGGCGGATCCGCCAGCCCCGCGAGATAGTCGAGCGCGACCTGCACACTGCTCCGCCGCGGCAGGAGCCGTTCCAGCACGTCCCTGATCATTTCGTCGGTCCGTGCCTCGCGTCCTGGTAAACGAGTCCAGAGTGGCGCGATCGCCCATGAAGGCGATGCCCAGATACTCCAGCTCCGCGGCCGGAGTTTCCTGCGTACGGGCGAGCTGCGTCGCTGTGCCGCCCTCGGTCATGGTATGGACGAAATCGACTACCCGAATATTTGACGTCGCGTAGCCGCGCGCGTAGGGCCCGCAGTTGGTTCGAGCGGTCGGCCCGCAGCACGATAACCGGATGACAGCTGATGTCGGGATGGATATCGCCATCTCCATCGAAATATTGTTGCAGGTCGAGGCCGGTCCTGTCAGGAATGCCGCCCGCCAGCCCTGTCATCAGGTGCCCAAGTACGTTCAGAAGCGGGCCGAACTCAACCTTCTTGTTCAGGACGGCGACAATTCTCCAGGCTGTCGACATCGCTAGTACGTCGCCATTCCCTGTCATGTGGTCACCCGCAGTAATTTGGTTTCCATCTTGATCGATCAACATTGACTGTCGATCAAGGTCCGTCGATCGGCATGATTACGGTATGTTGACTCGAATGATCCCGCCGCGGTCGTCTCCTGCTCTCGGCGAAATATGGGCGAGAGTATCGTCGGGATCTCGTGAAATCCCGCTACGGCCGACACGGAAACCGGGAAGATTTTTCCTTGATACGGGGTTGGTGGCGTCTCACGATGGCTGCTGATCGAGGGGTGTCGACCCTCCAGGGAAAGGGCCGCTCGTTTTGAGATGGTGCTTCGGCGCAAACAGCATCGGGCGAAACATGAATAAACTCTACGAGGCGGTGCAAGTGTCTGTCAACCGGCAGGAATCGAGAGGGGCAGAGATTGTCAAATCGCAAGATTACAGAGAGTGGTCGTTGTGGCGATGGGCTCGGGTCAGATTTCTTGAGTATGCAACTTTGTGCAATCACCGTGCGTGTTCGGAAGTGGCATCCCGCCGCACCTCCTTTGTGTTGCCACTTTATATCTCCGCAGGTAAATCGCATCGCATGGTGAGGTTCCATGATCGACTGGTAGCTCGTTGTGTTGGGATTCATCCTCCGTATCCGTTGATGTCCGCGGTAACGCGTCACTGAGGGTTGCACTGGTGTCAGGGAGGCGACAGAAGACTTCCGGACCCGGCGCTCCTCTAGTAGGACTTCGTTAGGTGGCTCCTGATAGTTGCGGGGTGACGTTGGGTGTGTGGTTGAAGGATCGTTGGCAGGTGGGTCAGGCGCCGGTCCAGATGGCGAGCAGGGCCTGGAGGGTGTGGAGGACTCCGTAGAGGGTCAGGCCGGCGCAGGGGCTTTTGGGTCGCGGCGGAGCTGGGTGCAGATCGCCTGGGCGAGGGAGACGAGGGTGACGTGGTGGTGCCAGCCGGTGAAGGTGCGGCCTTCGAAGTGGTCGAGGCCGAGGCCGTCTTTCAGTTCGCGGTAGTCGTGTTCAGTGCGCCACCCATGACGCCCCTGAAGCGGGTACCTCCTCGCAGGATGGGGCGATAATCGATGGGGAGGCGTTGCTGCGGTTGGTCGATCTGGTCGATCTGGTCGAGCGGCTGCGGTCCCCGGCGGATGAGGCGGGGGGTGGGTCTGGATGTCCGGTGACGGAGTCGAGCCCCCCAGCCCCGGGTGTGGATGAGGATCCCGGTCGATCGGCGGATGGCGACGGTACGTCTGCTGGGTGTGCTGGCAGCCCGAGCTGCGGTGGCAGCGGGCGGGGGCGGTCGTGGTGAACGTGACGACGTGCCGGCCGTGGGGACAATCCGAGGGGAAGATCCGACCCGAACATTGTGATCTCGCGGCGGTTGTGTACGTGCGGCAGTCCTCGAAGCAGCAGGTCCTCGACCACGGGGAGTCGACGCGGTTGCAGTACGCCCTGGTGGAGCGGGCGGTGGCGTTGGGCTGGGCACGCTCGAAGGTCGTGGTGATCGATGACGATCTGGGGCGTTCGGCGGCGATCGCGGACTGTCGGCCCGGTTTCGCCAAGCTCGTCACCGAGGTGACGATGGGACGGGTCGGGATCGTGCTGGGCATCGAGATGTCCCGGCTGGCCCGGACCGGCCGGGACTGGCATCAGCTGCTGGAACTGTGTTCGTTGTCGGGTGCCCTGCTCGCGGATGCCGACGGGGTCTATGACCCTGGTTTCTACAACGACAGGCTGCTGTTGGGGTTGAAAGGGACGATGGGCGAGGCGGAGCTTTACCTGATCAGGCAGCGGATGGCTTCCGGGCGGCTGGCGAAGGCCGAACGGGGGGAGCTGGCGATCCCGGTGCCGATCGGCTACGTGCGCCGCTCGTCGGGCGAGGTCGTGGTCGACCCGGACTCCCAGGCCCGGACGGTGGTACGGCTGGCCTTCGACACCTTCGACCGGTTGGGGACGCTCAACGCCGTGCTGCGCTACTTCGTCGACCATGGGGTGCGGCTTCCGGTGCGGGCCCACAGCGGACTGGAGAAAGGCGAGTTGCAGTGGCGTCGCCCGTCGCGGGAAACCCTGCAGATCATGCTGCACAATCCGATCTACGCCGGGTACTACGCCTACGGGCGGCGCCGGGTCGATCCGCGGCGGAAGATGCCCGGCCGACCGAGTACCGGACGGGTGGTGCGCGCGATGGACGAGTGGCTGGTGGCTCTCCCGGATCGGATGCCCGCCTACATCACGGCCGAACGGTACGAGGCGAACCTTGCCCGGATGGCTGCGAACCGGCAGATCGCCGAGTCTCCGGATGCCCCGCGGGCGGGACCGGCGCTGCTGGCCGGCCTGCTGCGGTGCGGGTTGTGCGGCGGCCATCGGATGACGGTCCGCTACCACACGCCGACCGGCGGCAGCCCCGCCCACAGCTACGTCTGCGGCTACGACAACGCCAACTACGGCACCGGCGAGGTGTGTCAGCACATCGCCGGACCCGCCCTGGACCGGTACGTGACCACCCAGCTGTTGGACGCGGTCGCCCCGGCCGCGCTGGAGGTCTCCGTCCAGGCCGCCGGGCAGGCCGAAGCCGAACGGGCCACCCTGGACACGCTGTGGCGTCAGCGGCTGGAGCGCGCCCGGTACGCCGCCGACCGTGCCCGGCGCCAATATCAGCTGGCCGAGCCGGAGAACCGGCTGGTCACCCGACAGCTGGAAACCGACTGGGAGGCCACGCTGGCGCAGGTCGACCACCTGGACGTCGAGTATCGGCGGTTCACCGAGACCCAGCCGCTCACCCTGACCGCCCGGGAACGCGACGCGATCCGCACCCTCGCCAATGATCTCCCGGCGGTCTGGCGCGCCCCGACCACCACCGCGACCGAACGCAAGGAACTGCTGCGTACGGTCATCGACACGATCACCGTGGCGGTCGTCGGCGACAGTGAACGGGTCGACGTCACCATCACCTGGGCCGGCGGCCACCACACCACCGGGCAGGCCGTCCGCCCGGTCGCCCGCCTCGACCAGCTGTCCTACTACCCGCAGCTGGTCCGGCGCGTCACCGAGCTCGCCGACCGCGGCCTGTCGAGCCGGCAGATCGCCGACCAGCTCAACACCGACGGCCTTCGCCCACCCAAACGCACCAACCGGTTCGGCCCCGGCCAAATCCTGACCCTGACCCGCCGGCTCGGCGTCCGAGCCCACCACCCCCGCGGCACCTGCACCGCGCTGACCGACCGGGGACCCGGCCAGTGGTCGGTCGCCGAACTCAGCTCACCGTCCACCTCGATCACGAAAGGCAGGAGGTGCACATGATGATCAAGATTCCGGTGGCAGACCTCGACAAGGTTGCCCATCTGGCGGAAGTGACCGCCGCCCCCGGACCGCACCCGGCAGCCACTGGGCATCCACGGCGCGTGGAAGCTGTACGTACCCCGGGTGGGATTCGAACCCACACTGTCGGTGGTTTGAGCACCGTCTCTCTGCCGTTGGAGTACCGGGGCCGGCGGGTGGAGCGTGGTCGAGCGGGCGGGGCCGCTGCGGAGACGACCGGGCGGAGCTGGACGAAGGGATCGTGATCGATCCGGTCCGGAACGTCTCGTCCACGACTCTATCCGGGTAGGGTGCGTTTCGACCTCCCGCCCTCCTCTGCTCGGGCAGGATGTCAATCTGACTCCCCTGCCCTGTCACACTAGGGTCACACCTCCGAGACCAGGAGTACGACTCGATGAGCCAACCCTCCTCGAACCCGCGCCGGGTTCTGATCGCCGAGGACGAAGCGCTGATCCGGCTCGACCTCAGGGAGATGCTGCAAGAGGAGGGTTACGAGGTTGTCGGGGAGGCCGGCGACGGCGAGATGGCCGTCAACCTCGCCGGCAAGCTCCGGCCCGACCTGTGCATCCTCGACGTGAAGATGCCCAGGATGGACGGGATCGAGGCCGGCGCGAAGATCGCCAAGGACCGCATCGCCCCCGTGGTCATCCTCACCGCGTTCAGTCAGCGGGAGCTGGTCGAGCGGGCCCGTGAGGCCGGCGCCATGGCCTACGTCGTCAAGCCGTTCCAGAAGAAGGACCTGCTGCCCACGATCGAGATGGCGATGAGCCGGTTCACGGAGATCGTGAGCCTGGAGGCCGAGGTCGAGGACCTGCAGGGCCGGCTCGAGGCCAGGAAGATCATCGAGCGGGCGAAGGGTGTGCTCCAGACCGAGCACAGCATGACCGAGCCGGACGCCTTCCGCTGGATCCAGCGGACGTCGATGAACCAGCGCAGGACGATGCGCGCCGTCGCCGAGGCTGTGCTGTCGGGCGAGGCGCTGCCAGGCTCGTGACGTCCCCGTTCGGGCCCTCCCCGGCCACGCGCCGGCCGGGGACCGGGTGAGCGACCCCTCCACGCCGGGATCAGCGCCGATCCCCGGCCCCGAGGACGCGCCGCAGCCGTCCCCCCAGGCACCGGAGCCCGCCCCGCCGGGCGCCTGCGCCCCCCTGCCCGAGCCGACGGGCTCATCCGCCCCCCTGTCGGAGGCGACGGGCTCATCCGCCCCCCTGCCCGAGCCGACCGAGGCCGACCGGCGAGCGACGCCGGGGTCCGCTCGGTCGTGGCGGGCCCGCGTGGGTCATGCGCGGATCGCACTCCTGGCGGTTACCGGCCGAATCGGCCGGTGGGCCCGGGCCCGGTGGCGCACCGGGCGCGGTCGGGCGATCCTCGCCGCGACCGTCGCCCTGATCCTGGCCGTGCCGTCGGCGCTGGGGCTCGTCCTGGTCACCGTCCTGCACGGCGACCGCGGCGCCGACGTCGCCGTGACCAGGGTGGCAACCCTCGGTGTCATGGCACCGCTCTCGGGTGATCTGTCCGCCGACGGAACGAGCGTGCGCAACGCGGTCGCGCTCGCCGTCGACGAGGCCAACGACTCGGGGGCGATCCCGGGCTGGCGCCTGGAGCTGTCCACCCGCGACGACCTGTCCCGCCCGGACGGGGGAGCCCAGGCCGCCGACGCCTTCACCGCCAACGACCGCCTCATCGGCGTCGTCGGACCGTTGAGTTCACTCGTGGCCAGGGTCGCGTTGCCCACGCTGAGCGCCGGGGGCATCCCGGTCGTCTCCCCGTCCAACGCCGACCCCGCCCTGACCGGCGTCGGCACCGACCCGCGCACCCGCCCCTACCCGACCTACTTCCGGCTCGCTGGCACCGACGAGCTGCAGGCGCGGGTGGCCGCCGAGTACGCGGTGCGAACACTCGGCCGCCGCCGCATCGCCGTCGTCGACGGGGAACCCCGCTACGGCACGACGCTCGGTGGCCGGTTCGCGGTGCGCTCCGCCGCGTTGGGGGCGACGGTCACGTCGGTCTACCAGGTCCAGGGGGACGATCCCGACGGGTCTGAGCTGGAATCGACCGTCGAGGCGATCGAGCAGGAGGCCCCCGACCTGGTCTACGTCGCCACCGGCGCGGCCTTCGCCGGGAAGCTGCGGACCCGGCTCGCCGAGGCGGGCGCGTCGATCCAGGTCATGGGCTCGGACGCACTGCTGCAACGCCGCTACACCGACGACGCGAAGTCGGCCGCGGACGGCGACCTGATCACCAGCCTGCTGGTCCCGCCGACGAGGCTTCCGGCCGCCGGTGCCTTCGTCGCGGACTACTCCGAGCGGTTCGGCGGTCCGGCGGACGACGACGGCAGCACCACCCCGAGCGGCGCCGACGGCACCCACGGGTCCGACTCCGGCCAGCGGAACCGCGAGCACGCCACCCCGTCGGCCGCCACCCACACTCCGCCGGCCACCCGCACCACGTCCGCCAACGGCACCTCGCCGGCCACCCGCACCTCGTCCGCCGCCCGCCCTTCCGAAGCGGCCGCGGTTACGGCGACGGGCGGCCAGCCGGCAGCGCCGCCGCGGGAGAGCCGCCATCCGGCGGCACGGCACCCGGCCGGAAGCGACGCCGCCGGAAGCGACGCCGCCGGAAGCGACGCCGCCGGAAGCGACGCCGCCGATGGCGACGCGGCCGCGGCGCAGCGCCGGCAGGCGGCCCACGACGCCGCCGTCGAGCTTGCCCAGCGTCGCGCCGAGGCCGTTCCCGCGGTGGCCGCCTACGCCTACGACGCGGCACGGACGATCATCCGGGCGGCGGCGACGGTGCTGCCCGGCCGTCCGGCCGTCGACGCGGCCGCCCGGCACGACATCGTGGCCGCGATCGGCCGCGGCTCGTTCGCCGGCGTCACGGGCTCCGTTGGATTCGATCGGTGGGGGGACACGCGCACGCCGAGCGTCGTCCTCTACACCGTGCTGGGGGGCCGGTTCGTCGCCCTGACAACCCGGGCCTGACCCGCGAGTCGGTTCCCGCGGCGCCGCCGGTCGTCGTACCCGCCGAGCGGGTGTGGTCGCGCGGCCCTACGTTCCGCCTCCACTCCAAGGAACTACTCAAGGCTACGACACGCTCACTACGGGCTTTCCTTGGTCGGTATCGCAGGCTAGGTTTCGTCGCGACAAGTCGTCGATCGGTTACTTGATTTCGCGACGACGGTTCCGGCGGACTCCGGTGCCCGGGGTGCCGACACCAGCGGCGAAGTGCTGCGGAAGGACGTGTCATGAGCGGTCCTGGACGGCGATGGGCAGTGCTGGGGGCCGCGGGGGTGCTGGCGGCCGTGGCCGCGCTCGGCGGGTGCGGCGGCTCCACCGCCGAGGTCGGCAAGAAGGAGTTCGTCATCGGCTTCCAGGGGCCGCTGTCCGGCGACAACCAGCAACTTGGCATCAACGCCTTCGACGGCGTAGTGACCGCCGTCGACCTGGCCAATCGGCGCGAGGATCTGCCGTTCCGGCTGCGGCTGGTCTCCTCGGACGACCAGGGCAACCCCGACCAGGGCCCGACCGCCGCGCAGAAGCTCCTCGACAACCCGGGCGTCGTCGCCGTCGTCGGTCCGGTCTTCTCCGGGCCGACGAAGTCGAGCGAGCCGCTCTACTCCCAGGCCGGCCTGCTGTCGGTGAGTCCGTCGGCGACGAACCCGGCGCTCACCGACCTCGGCTTCCTCACCTTCTACCGGGTGATCGCCCCCGACACGGTCCAGGGCGCGGCTGCGGCCGAATACCTGACGAAGGTGCTGAAGGCGACGAAGGTCTACTCGCTGGACGACCGCAGTGAGTACGGCATCGGCCTGTCCGGGGCGCTCGAGCAGGCGCTGACCGCCCACGACGTCACGGTCGTCCACGACGGCATCAACCCGACGAAGGACTACACCTCTCAGGCTACGAAGATCATCGATGCGCATCCGGACGTGCTCTACTACTCCGGCTACTACTCGGAGCTCGCGGCGCTGACGAAGACGCTGCGCAGCAAGGGCTTCACCGGGAAGATCGTCAGCGGGGACGGGTCCAACGACGACCAGCTCATCCGGGAGGCCGGCGTCGGCAACGCCGAGGGCACGCTGCTCACCTGCGCCTGCGGAGATCCGAACAGCGATCCCGCCGCGGCCGAATTCGTCGCCGAGTACCGGACGGTCAACAGCGGGGCGCGGCCGGGCACGTACTCCGGCGAGGCGTACGACGCCACCAACGCGATCATCGAGGTGCTGCGCAAGATCGGCCCGGGGGCCACCCGGGAGTCGGTCGCGGCCGCGTTCGGCTCCGTGAACGTCCCCGGCGTCACCAAGCAGATCCGGTTCCGCAAGAACGGCGAGGTGGAGGGGGCGACGGTCTACCTCTACGAGGTGCGGGACGGGAAGCGGACGGTGCTCGGCCCGGTCGAGTCACTCATCAAGCCGTAACGCCACGGCTGGTCCCCGGTCCCGCACCGCCGCGCCTGCGCCGGGTCCGTCCGCGTCACGCGGGGCGGACCCGGCGGTCTGCCGTCCGGGCTGCTGTGACCTTCGGGTCGCTGTGCCGTTCGGGTCGCTGTGACGTTCGGGTCGCTGTGACGTTCGGGTCGCTGTGACGTTCGGGTGGCTGTAGGCCGCAGACGGGGATCCAGGGTCGATGCCCCGGTCGGGGTTCGCACGACCGGGGATTCAAGGTTGAGGCACCCGGGATCGACTTTGGTGCCGTCCGGACCTTCCCCGCGTCCGGGCGTTGTCTACTCGCCCCTCCCGGGTGCCACCGGCGATGAGATTAGGCCGGTCCATGCATCTGGTCAATGCACCGGAGTGGTCCGGTGTGTCCGTTCGGGCATCCTCTTTGGTGGGCAGGAGAAACGGGAAATACTGCGATCAGGGCGATCCTTGCCCGGATTTTGTGTCCCGGGTGGCGGCGGTCCACTCCGGTCAGCGTGGGTCGGATTCGTTCCGACCGGCCGACAGGCCGCCGCGGATCATGCAGGTGAGGCGACAGGTGCAGGTCACGCGGCCGGCGTCGTCGGTGATCCGGATGTCGTAGGTGACAAGGGTGCGCCCCCCACGGATCCGGGTGGCGACGGCGGTGACGGTGCCCGAGGTCGCCGACCGGTGATGCGAGGCACTGATTTCGATGCCGACGGCCATCGAGCCGGGCGGCGCGTCCAGGTTCGCCCCGACCGAGCCCAGCGTCTCCGCGAGCACCACGGAGGCGCCGCCGTGCAGGAGACCGTAGGGCTGCCGATTGCCCTCGACGGGCATCGTGGCGACCAGCCGGTCGGGGCTCGCCTCGGTGAGGACGATGCCCATCCGCTGCTCGATCTCCCCGCGCGCGGCGTTGATCTGCGCGGCGAGCCGCACCGCGTCGGCTTCGGCGCGCCGGTCGCCGCCGGCGTCTGTACCGCCGGCGTCTGTACCGCCGTTCCCGCCGACGTCTGTGCCGGCGCCTGCGCCGCTGCTCTGGATCGCGGCGATGTCGTCAGCCGCGGGCGCGGCATCGGCAGCGGTCATGACCATCAGCCTAGTGCAGCCGCTCACCTGTTCCTTGCGGTGTCCGGTGACGGTCTGTGGTGGCAGCGCGGCGCTCGCCTCGCCGCCGGACGGCCACCGGAACCGCCCCGCGACCGCTGTGCAGGGGAACGCACCCACGGGCGTCGAAGCGCCGAGGCGACCCGGAGGCTGCGGAGGGAGGGCAGGGCAGGCCGCCCGAACAGTGCGGAGGTCGCGGTCACCACCGCGTGGTGCCGGGCGTGCAGTGGCCCCGCGCCGCGGCGGACCGCCCACAGGCGACGAAACTGTCGGACGCACGGCCTAAACTCGCCGCGTGTCCGTCACCACGTCGAACTCGCCCGCCGACCAGTCGGCTCCGTCCGCCGCCGAGGTTCCGCCGGCGGGGTCCGCCGCCGACGCGGGGTCGGTCGCCCAGGCAGGGTCCGCCGGCCAGGCACGATCCGCTGGCCAAGCACGATCCGCCGACGAGGCGGGGTCCGCCGGGGCCGAGTTGTCGACCGACGCGGCTCTCGCTGCCGGAGCCGGCGATGCCGTCGAGACGAGCGCGCCCGCGGCAGGTGGGTCGGCCGCGGCGGCGAAGCCCACGGCGGCGGCTCGGCCGGCGAGGGCGCCCGCGGCGAAGAAGGCGGCGCCCGCGGCGAAGAAGGCCGCAGCCGCAGCCGCAGCCACGGTCCCGCGGCTGTTGCTGCTTGACGGGCATTCGCTGGCCTACCGCGCTTTCTACGCGTTGCCGGTGGAGAACTTCTCCACCACCACCGGTCAGCCGACCAATGCCGTGTACGGATTCACCTCGATGCTCATCAACGTCCTGCGCGACGAGAAGCCGACCCACGTGGCGGTCGCCTGGGACCTGCCGACGCCGACCTTCCGCCACACCCAGTACGCCGAGTACAAGGCGGGCCGCTCGGAGACCCCGGCCGACTTCGTCGGGCAGGTCAGCCTCATTCATCAGGTGTGCGACGCGCTCGCCGTGCCGGGGGTCAGCGCCGCCGGCTACGAGGCCGACGACGTGATCGCCACGCTCGCGACCGCGGGCGCCGCGGTGGGGATGGACGTGCTGGTCGTGACCGGCGACCGGGACGCGTTGCAGCTCGTCGACGAGCGGGTCACGGTCCTGATGACCCGCAAGGGCATCTCCGACATGACCCGCTTCACCCCGGACGAGGTGCAGGCGAAGTACGGTCTCTCGCCGGTGCAGTACCCGGATTTTGCGGCGCTGCGCGGCGACCCGTCCGACAACCTGCCCTCCGTGCCGGGGGTGGGGGAGAAGACCGCGACCAAGTGGATCCAGCAGTTCGGGTCCCTCGCCGAGCTGGTGGACCGGGCCGACGAGATCGGCGGGAAGACCGGGGCGTCGCTGCGCGCCCATCTGGCGTCGGTCATCCGCAACCGTTCGCTGACCGAGCTGTCGCGCGATGTCCCGCTCCCCGTCGGCCCGGACGAGCTGCGCCTGCGTCCCTGGGACCGCGAGGCCGTCCACCAGTTGTTCGACACGCTGCAGTTCCGCGTCCTGCGTGAGCGCCTCTACGCCGCCCTGGCCACCGCCCCGCCGCCCGTGGAGGAGGGCTTCGAGGTCGAGCTGACCACCCTCGGCCCCGACGAGGTGGCCCAGTGGCTCGACGAGCACGCCCGCGGCGTCGGCCGTACCGGCCTGCATCCCCGCGGAACCTGGGGGCGGGGCACGGGCGTGCTGTCCGGCCTCGCGCTGGCCTCGGCCGACGGCGCCGCGGCCTGGCTGGACCCGACCCAGCTCACCCCGGCGGACCTGGCGGCGCTCGGCGGCTGGCTCGCCGACGCCCACCAGCCGAAGGCGGCGCACGACGTCAAGGGTCCGATGCTGGCTCTCGCGGAGCTGGGCCTGACACTGGCCGGCGTCACCAGTGACACCGCGCTGGCCGCCTACCTGGCCCTGCCCGGCCAGCGCTCGTTCGACCTGGCCGATCTGGTCGCCCGCTACCTGCACCGGGATCTGGCCGTCGAGCCGGCCGGCAACGGCCAGCTCACCCTCGACGGCTCCGGGGAGGCGGAGGAGTCCCACGCCGACGCGGTGCGGGCCCGCGCGTGCCTGGAGCTCGCCGACGAGCTCGACGCGGACCTGGAGCGCCGCTCCGCCGCGGTCCTGCTGCGGGACATGGAGCTTCCGCTGGTCACGGTCCTCGCCGGGATGGAGCGGGCCGGCATCGCCGCCGACCAGGATCATCTGACCGAGCTGCAGAAGCACTACGGCGGCGAGGTCACGGCCGTCGCCGCGCAGGCCCACGAGATCGTCGGCCGGACGTTCAACCTCGGTTCCCCCAAGCAGCTTCAGCAGATCCTGTTCGACGACCTCGGTCTGCCCAAGACCAAGAAGATCAAGACCGGCTACACCACCGACGCCGACGCCCTCGCGTGGCTCGCGGTGCAGTCCGACCATCCGCTGCTGCCGGTGCTGCTGCGCCACCGGGACGTGGCCAGGCTCAAGACCGTCGTCGACTCGCTACTGCCCATGATCGACGATGCCGGCCGCATCCACACCACGTTCAACCAGATGATCGCCGCCACGGGCCGGCTGTCGTCCACGGACCCGAACCTGCAGAACATCCCGATCCGCACCGCCGAGGGGCGCCAGATCCGGCGCGCCTTCGTCGTCGGCCCCGGCTACGAGACCCTGCTCACCGCCGACTACTCGCAGATCGAGATGCGGATCATGGCGCACCTGTCCGGCGACGAGGGCCTCATCGAGGCGTTCGGGTCCGGCGAAGACCTGCACACCTTCGTCGCCGCGGAGGCGTTCGGCCTGCCCGTCAGCGAGGTCGACCCCGAACTGCGGCGGCGCATCAAGGCGATGTCCTACGGGCTGGCGTACGGGCTGTCGGCGTTCGGACTCGCCAGCCAGCTCGGGATCGCCCCCGACGAGGCGCGCGAGCACATGGACGCCTACTTCGGCCGATTCGGCGGGGTGCGCGACTTCCTGCGCGGCGTGGTCGAACGAGCCCGCCGGGACGGCTACACCGAGACGATGCTCGGCCGCCGGCGCTACCTGCCCGACCTGACCAGCGACAACGCCCAGCGCCGGCAGATGGCCGAGCGGATGGCCCTCAACGCCCCGATTCAGGGCTCGGCCGCCGACATCATCAAGATTGCCATGTTGGGGGTGGACCGGGCGCTGCGGGCCGGCGGGCATGCCTCCCGGCTGCTGCTCCAGGTCCACGACGAACTCGTGCTGGAGATCGCTCCCGGCGAGTACGACGCGGTCGAGGCGCTCGTCCGCGCCGAGATGACGTCGGCATACACCATGTCGGTGCCCCTCGACGTCAGCGTCGGAGCCGGCCGGACCTGGGACGACGCCGCCCACTGAATGCCGGAAACGCCCATTCCCGGGGAGGTTGTGCCGATGGTCTGTATACGTTCCGGCCGGGATTTCCGTGGACGCGCGGCGGGCTATGTCCGGACATGGTCGCGTGGTGGCGGTGCAGGTATCGGACGCGGATGTTAGCCGCTGCGCCGCACCGGCTATGTTGAAGAAAGCCTGACCTGGATCTCGTCAGCGTCGCGGGTGGTGACCTCGGCACCGGGTCACCGTGGCCCTGGTGCGGCCCGCAATTCTCCGCCGGATATGTCGACCCAGCCGAATAGCCCGCCGTGGGACCGTGGCGGAATGGGCGGTCCGGGCCACGTCCTGTGGACCGGCCGGAGCGGCGGGGAGGGATGCGGTTCGTGCACAGCGGTCGTACGTTCGCCGACCGTCGGCGGTTCCTCGTCGCCGCGCCGACGGGCGCCGCCGCCCTGTTCCTGCTCGCCGCCGTCCTGCCCGGCTCACCGGGCCAGCTGCGCTGGGAGAGCTGGGTCGGCCTGCTGGTCGCGGCGGCCAACGTCGTGCTGGGACTGGTGGCGAGGCCGCGCTGGAGCTGGGTGCCGCCGTTCGCCGCCGCCTCGCTGGCAGCCGCCCTCGCCCTCGCGCTCGCCGGAGCCAGCGCCGGCAGCGACGCCGACATGTACCTGGTCTGGTTCCCCCCGCTGTGTGCGTATGTCGCTCTGGTGACGGCTCCCATGGCGGTCCTGGTGATCGCCATGATCACCGGCGCGCTTGTGGCGGGCGTGGCGGCCGGCGGCGACCTGGGTCAGACGGCGGGTCCGATGTCGGCGGCGCTCAGCACGGTCGTGGCCGGAGCGGTGGTGAAGGGCCTGTTCCGGGCGGGCCTGCTGCAAAGCCACGCCGATCCCCTCACGCACCTGGCCAACCGGGCCGGCACCCTCGAAGGTGGCGAGACCGCCGTGGCGGAGATCCAGGCGGAGGGTCGGGAGGCGATCCTGATCCTGGTCGACATCAACCGCTTCCATGAGATCAACGATGCGCTCGGGCACGTCGGCGGGGACCGGCTGCTGCAGATCATCGCGAGGACGCTGTCCGGGCTGCGGCCGATCCCGGCCTTCGTCGGCCGGGCCGGCGGGGACGAGTTCGCCCTCGTCTTCCGCGGGATGCCGGTCCCCTCCACGGTCGCGATGGCCGCCAGCCGCCCGGGAGCGCCCCTGCCGGTGCCCACCGCGGCGGAGACGAAGCGGCGCCGGGTGCTCGGCCGGCGGGTCCTGCGCCAGATCCAGGGCCCCTTCCAGGTCTGCGGCGTCGACGTCGAGGTGGACGCCTCCGTGGGGATCGCCGTCGCCCCCCGCGACAGCACCACCATGAGCGGGCTGCTGACCTGCGCCGACTCGGCGCTGCTGCGGGCCAAGCGCGTGGGGGAGAGCGTCGGGCTGTGGGATCCCGGCATCACCGGCGTGCGGCCCGAGGAGATCGCGCTGTACGCGCAGCTGCGCACCGCGATCACTCGCGGCGAGCTGGTGCTGTACTACCAGCCGCTGCAGTCGGCATGCTCGGGTGGGATCGTCGGCGCGGAGGCGCTGCTGCGCTGGCACCACCCCACGCGGGGGCTGCTGGCGCCCGGCGTGTTCCTGCCCGTCGCCGAACGCTCCCCGTTGATCGCCGATCTGACCCGCTGGGTCCTCGACGAGGCGCTGCGCCAGTGCGCCGCCTGGGCGGACGAGGGCCTGCGCCTGCCCGTCTCGGTGAACCTCTCCGCCCGGATGCTGGTGCTCGACGACCTGCCCCAGGTCGTTGCCGGCTCACTGGCGGCCCACGGCCTGGCCAGCGACGTCCTCACCCTGGAGATCACCGAGAGCGCACTGGTCACCCAGCCGACCCGGGCGGCGACGATGCTGAGTGAACTGCGGACGCAGGGAGTCTCGCTGTCCCTGGACGACTTCGGTACCGGCTACAGCTCGATGGAGATCCTCAAGACGCTCCCCTTCGACGAGGTCAAGATCGACCGGGGTTTCGTCACGGATGCCCGCGGCAGCCTGCCCGACGCCGCGATCGTCCGATCGGTGCTCGACCTGGGCCACCGGCTCGGGCTGCGGGTGGTCGGCGAGGGGATCGAGGACGAGCGCACGCTGGCGATGATGATCGACCTTGGCTGCGACCTGCTTCAGGGCGAGGCGATCTCGGTGCCGTTGCCGGCGGCGAAGATGTCCGAGCTGCTCCGCTCCCGGGCCGCGGCACGACCGTCGGCCCCGCCCACGACCCTGCCGCCCACGACCCTGCCGCCCACGACCCTGCCGGCCTCGGAACGCGCCCCCGCGGAGTGGGCCGGGGGACTGCCCCGTGGCGGACTGACGGACGGTGGCAAGGTGCCGGGGGAGGGGCGCGCCGGGGGTGAGACGGCCGGGGGTGGTGTGGCCGGGGGCGTGGGGTCGGCGGAGGCCGGGCGGCCGGACTCGCTCCCGACCGGGGACGAGGCGGGAGCCGGGCCGGGGGGACGCGGCCAGCAGCAGGGAGTGCCCGCCCGGTCGGGCCGGCGCATCGAGGGTCGACCCCCGTCGCGCAGCTGACCACACGGACCACCACCTCGCACGGCTGACCGCCCGGACCCACCATCGCGCGCGGGTCAGCGTGCGGCCGCTGTCCCCGGGGCGGTCGCCGGGGGGGTGGGCGCCAGCGACGCGCAGGCAGTTCGCGCGGTACGCCAGGTGTCGGCATCCACGCCAGGCGGGGCCGCGGTAGAGCCCGGCCCCGCACCACCGCCAGATCCGCCGCCGGCCCCCGTCCCGCCGCCGGCACCGGGTCCGCCGCCGTTCGGGGCGCCCGACGGCGGGGCGCCGGTCGGACGGGCGCCCTGCGCCGGGGCGTCTCTCGGGGTGCCGGTGCCCGGAGTCGGCAGCGTCACCCCGTTGTTCGCGAGGCAGGTCCGGTAGGCGACCATCGCCTCCCACGCGCCGGCGGCGGGAGTCGCCCCCGTGGCGGGAGTCGCCCCCGTGGACGGAGTCGCCCCCGTGGACGGGGTCGCCGACGGGGCGGTCCCCGACGAGGCCGCGCCGGCCGCCGCGTTGCTCCCGGCGCCCCCGCATCCGGCCAGCACCGCCGTCAGGGTGACCGTGAGCAGTGGCAGGATGAGCCGGTGTCGTCGCGTCGCGGCGCCCTTGCGGCCCGCGAACCGGGACATCCTGACGTGGTTCATGCTCCTCCTCGGGACAGCGGGACCGCCGGTGTGGCGACTGGAGGACACGCTGCCGGGCCCCGCTGTGGGGAGCCTGTGCCGAGGCTGGGTGTTTCATGCGGTTCGTGGGGCTCTGGGCCCGGCGGCGTCAGACCGCGATGCCGACCTCGCGCCACGCCTCGGTGACGGCCTTGCGCTCGTCCGCGCCGAACAGCACGCCGGCCTGGCGGCGCGTCGCCGCCGCGAACGAGCGGAAGGTCGCGTTCGGCCGCACCTGCGGGGCGCGCAGGCTCTCGTACCAGATGCGGCCGGCCCGCTCCCACGCGTAGCCGCCGAGCGCGATCGCGGCGAGGTAGAACGCCTTGTTCGGGATGCCGGAATTGATGTGCACGCCACCGTTGTCACCGGTCATCTGGACGTAGCCGGTCATGTGCGCGGGCTGGATGTCGTCGCCGAGCACGGGATCGTCGTAGGCGGTGCCGGGATCCTTCAACGACCGCAGCGCGACGCCCTGCACCGCGTCGGTGAGCAGCTCGTCGCCGATCAGCCAGTCGGCCTGCTCTGCCGTCTGCCCGAGCGCGTACTGCTTCACCAGAGAACCGAAGACGTCGCTGACCGACTCGTTCAGCGCCCCGGACTGGTTGACGTACATCAGCGCCGCCTCGTCCTCGGTGACGCCGTGGGTCAGCTCGTGCCCGATGATGTCCAGCGACACCGTGAACCGCTGGAACAGCTCGCCGTCGCCGTCGCCGAACACCATCTGCCGGCCGTTCCAGAAGGCGTTGTCGTAGTGGTCGCCGTAGTGGACGCTGGCGAGCAGTCCCACTCCCTCGTCGTCGATCGAGTCGCGGCCGAACACCTCCGAGTAGAACCTGAAGGTGGCACCGAGGCCGTCGTAGGCCTCGTTGACCGCCACGTCGTCGACGGCAGGCTCGTTCTCGGTGCGGACCGTTCTGCCCGGCAGCGACTCGGTGCCGGCGGCGTCTGCGACCGTGCGCCGTGGACCGGCGTCCGGGTCCAGCCGCGGCGGTACGACTCCGCGTTGCGCCGAGCGAAGCTGGGCGTTGTGGAGGCGGATCGTGCGGTGCGAGCTGTCCTGCAGCAGGGTGGACAGCGCCCAGGAACGCTGGTCGTCGCTGCCGTTGCGGACGATGCGTTCGAGGACGTGCGGCGGGACGGCGCAGGGCACGGTGGGGCCGGGGACGGTGGCGCCCGGGGAGACGGGGCTCGTCGCGGTGGGGCGGGGGCAGGGCATGATCGACTCCGGAGGGTGGCGGCGGCGGCCGGGACCGAGGCCCGGCGTGCCTCCGACGGGTGGTGTGACTCCTGGCCACCGACCCTGCTACCTGCGGCGCAGGATGTCCAGAGTGTGCTGGCGTGTCTGTGTTGTGTGGTTGTTGCGCTATGGCGTGTCATCGCCATGGCGGCGAAGCTGGTCCTCCGGTACTTTGCCCCGCCGGCCGTGCCACTGCCGGAGCCCGGCCCGCGCGGCCGCCTGCGCGAGGGCCAGCGCCAGACCGCCGAGCACGAGGTAGGTCATGTGCGCGTCCAGCCAGTTCACGGCGCCGCGCATCCCGGGGGCCACCGCCCGCGCCGCGGTCAGGTAGAGCGCGGCGGACAGCAGGGAACCGGGAATCAGGAACCGCAGGAATCGACGCATCGGCACACCACCCGCACCGAGCGCGGCGTCGACCGCCGCGTTGGTGTTGACCAGGCAGAACCACAGCAGGGGAGTCTGCGTCCCCGGTCGGCCCAGGGCCGTGACCAGGCGGCTGTCGCCGAGACGCCGCAACAGGACCGAGCGGATGTTGTTGCGCGCGAGCCCGAAGTAGCCGACGTCGACCAGGGCCCGAAAGAACGCGGCGACCAGCAGAGCCGGCACGAACGGCACCGACCCGCCCACCAGCAGCAGGATCGCCCAGGTGGGCCGCAGCGCGATGAGCAGCAGCGGCGCCCGGCCGGCGAGCGCCGGCACCAGGGCCAGCCCCAGGGCGCCGAGCCCGAGCAGCGAGCCGGTGAGCAGCACCGGCCACAATCGGTGAGCAAGCCGTCGCCCGGCCGGTACCGCCCGGGACGAGTGCTCCGCTGGCCCCGCCTCTGCGGCGTGCTCGGCTGGCCCCGCCTCTGTGGCGTGCTCGGCTGGGCTCACTCCTGCCGGGTCCTCGACCGGCTCCGCCCGTGCGGGGCCGTCGGCCCGTCCTGCTCCTCCCGCGCCACCGGCCCGTGCCGCGTCGGCGCCACCGGGCAGCTCAGGAACGGCAGGCCTGGGGACGGCGGGCGTGGGAACGGACTGCGCCCGCCCCGTCTCGGCTACCCCCACACGGACCAGTCTGCCAACCGCCGCCCGCGCGGCGAAGGCGGTAGGCCGAGGTGGCCGAGCAGTAAAGTGCCCGATCAGTGCAGCTGCCGCGCCCGACGGCCCGGCGGAACATCTACCGGCACGGGCTGGCAGACTCGGCATCGTGCTCACAGTGGGTCTGACGGGTGGTATCGGCTCGGGCAAGAGCGCGGTGTCGGCGCGCCTCGCGGCTCGCGGGGCGCTGCTGATCGACGCCGACCAGATCGCCCGGGACGTGGTCGCTCAGGGCACCCCGGGCCTCGCCGCCGTGCTGGCGGAGTTCGGAGCCGAGCTGGCCGCGCCCGACGGCAGCCTCGACCGCCCGGCACTCGGCCGGATCGTCTTCGCCGATGCCGCGGCCCGTGGGCGCCTGGAGGCGATCATCCATCCACTCATCCGGGCCGAGACCGGCCGGCGGATCGCGCAGCTCTCTTCGGACGGGATCGTCCTGCACGATGTGCCGCTGCTCGTCGAGGTGCACGCGGAGGGCAACTACGACCTGGTGCTGGTCGTCGAGGCGCCGCGCGAGCTGCGGCTGGTGCGGCTGGAGGGCCGCGGCCTGCCCCGCGACCAGGCACTCGCCCGGATGGCCACGCAGGCCAGCGACGAACAGCGCCGCGCCGCCGCCGACATCGTCATCGACAACGGGGGCAGCCTCGACGAGCTCGACGCCCGCCTCGACGAGGTCTGGCGGGAGCTGCTCGCCCGCCGCGACGCCCGGGCCGCCACCGAACACCCCCCGGCCGCCACCCCGTAACCAACGCACGTCGCGGCCGGGTGCGTGGGCTACTGCACCCCGGCGGCACCCATGCCGCGCAGCTCCTTCTTCAACTCGGCGATCTCGTCGCGCAACCGGGCCGCCAGCTCGAACTGAAGTTCCTTGGCCGCCTCGTGCATCTGGTCGTCGAGCTGGCGGATGAGCTGCGCCAGCTCGTGCGAGGGCATCCCGGCGAGCTCGGCGGCGTACCGGCCGACCGTGCCCTGCGCCCCGCCCCGGGACTTCATCCCCGGCACCGGCGCCTTGCCGCGTGACTGTGACCGCCCGCCCCCGCCGATCAGCTCGCCCTCGGCCGACTCGCGGACCATGTCGTCGAGGATGTCGACGACCTTCTTGCGTAGCGGCTGCGGATCGAGGCCGCGTTCGGCGTTGTAGGCCATCTGCTTCTCGCGGCGCCGGTTCGTCTCGTCGATGGCGTGGCGCATCGACGGGGTGATCTTGTCCGCGTACATGTGCACCTGGCCGGACACGTTGCGGGCGGCGCGGCCGATGGTCTGGATCAGCGACTTGTCGGAGCGCAGGAAGCCCTCCTTGTCGGCGTCGAGGATGCTCACCAGCGACACCTCGGGCAGGTCGAGGCCCTCGCGCAGCAGGTTGATCCCGACGAGGACGTCGAAGTCGCCGCGGCGCAACTCGGTGAGCAGCTCCACCCGGCGCAGGGTGTCCACCTCGCTGTGCAGGTAGCGCACCCGGATGCCGAGTTCGAGCAGGTAGTCGGTGAGGTCCTCGGACATCTTCTTGGTCAGCGTGGTGACGAGGACGCGCTCGTCGCGCTCCGCGCGCAGGCGGATCTCGTGGACGAGATCGTCGATCTGCCCCTTCGTCGGCTTGAGCACGACCTCCGGGTCGAGCAGCCCGGTCGGCCGGATGATCTGCTCGACCACGCCGTCGGCCCGGCCCAGCTCGTAGGGGCCCGGCGTCGCCGAGAGGTAGACGGTCTGGCCGATGCGCTCCAGGAACTCCTCCCATCGCAGCGGGCGGTTGTCCATCGCGCTGGGCAGCCGGAAGCCGTGCTCGACGAGGTTGCGCTTGCGGGACATGTCGCCCTCGTACATCCCGCCGATCTGGGGGACCGTCACGTGCGACTCGTCGATCACCAGCAGGAAGTCGTCGGGGAAGTAGTCCAGCAGGGTGTGCGGCGCGGTGCCGGCCTCGCGGCCGTCGATGTGCCGGGAGTAGTTCTCGATCCCGGAGCAGAAGCCGACCTGGCGCATCATCTCGATGTCGTAGGTGGTGCGCATCCGCAGCCGCTGCGCCTCCAGCAGCTTGCCCTGGCGCTCCATCGTCGCGAGGCGCTCGGCGAGCTCCGCCTCGATCCCCGCGATGGCCCGCTCCATCCGCTCCGGGCCGGCGACGTAGTGCGTCGCCGGGAAGACGAAGATCTCCTCCACCTCGCGGACGATCTCCCCGGTCAGCGGGTGCAGGTAGGTCAGCCGCTCGATCTCGTCGCCGAACATCTCGACCCGCACGGCGAGCTCCTCGTAGACCGGGAACACCTCCACCGTGTCGCCGCGGACCCGGAAGGTCCCCCGGGTGAAAGCCAGGTCGTTGCGGGTGTACTGGACGTCGACGAAGCGGCGCAGCAGCAGGTCCCGCTCGATCTCGTCACCGACGCGCAGCCGCACCATCCGGTCGATGTACTCCTGCGGCGTGCCCAGGCCGTAGATGCAGCTCACGCTCGCCACCACGATGACGTCCCGCCGCGTGAGCAGGCTCATCGTCGCCGAGTGCCGCAGCCGCTCGACCTCCTCGTTGATCGAGGAGTCCTTCTCGATGTAGGTGTCGGTCTGCGCGATGTACGCCTCGGGCTGGTAGTAGTCGTAGTACGAGACGAAGTACTCGACCGCGTTGTGCGGCAGCAGCTCGCGGAACTCGTTGGCGAGCTGCGCCGCGAGCGTCTTGTTCGGCGCCATCACCAGCGTCGGCCGCTGTAGGCGCTCCACGAGCCACGCCGTCGTCGCCGACTTGCCGGTGCCGGTCGCGCCGAGCAGGACCACGTTGGTGTCGCCGGCCCGCACGCGCCGGGCCAGCTCGTCGATCGCGGCGGGCTGGTCGCCCGACGGGGAGAAGTCGGACACGACCTCGAACGGGGCGCGCGTCCGCTCGATGTCGAGGCTGGGCCGTTCGAAC
Organism: Frankia alni ACN14a; assembly: GCF_000058485.1. Lineage (NCBI taxonomy): Bacteria > Bacillati > Actinomycetota > Actinomycetes > Frankiales > Frankiaceae > Frankia > Frankia alni. The sequence goes on along the minus strand of NC_008278.1, from coordinate 5,000,596 downwards.
GTTGTGCTCACGTCTACCAGAACACCACAGCCCTCCGACAGTTTCCGACCGGCCACCGGCGGCTCACCCGCCAGCCGGGTTCCAGCCGATCAGCCGTGCGCCGAGCACCGCCGTCTGCAGGACGTACCGATCCGTCGGGGAGGTCGGGTCGTGGCGGGTCAGCGCGTGGATGCGGTCGAGCCGGTAGGTCAACGCCCGCACGGACAGGTGCAGCCGACGTGCCGCGGCGAGCGCCACTGCGCCGGTGGTGAAGTAGGCGTCGAGGGTGTCGATCAGCGGGCCGGCGCCGCCCCGGGCGGCCCGCAGCGGCGAGAGCACCGCCTCGACCAGCTCCGCCAGCGCCTCCCGGTCGCGCAGCAGGACCTTGTAGATGAGCAGGTCGTCGGTGTGGACGACGGCTCCCTCCAGCCCGAGGCGGCCGGCGAGCTCCGCGGCGCCGCGGGCCTCCTCGAAACCGATCCGGACCCCGGCGACGCCGCTGCGCGCGCGGCCGACCCCCACCCGCCACAGCAGGCCGGGCTCGGCCCGCAGCCGGCGGGTCAGCGCGGCCATCGCGGCCGGGGCCTCCGGCGTGGGCGCGAACGCGGGCAGCGGGGAGAAACCCGCGTCCGCGGCCCCCGACTCGTCCGCCCGGCGCCGGCCGGGCGGACGGCTGCCCGCGGCCGCCGCGGGCCGGGCCCGCGCCCCCGGTGATCCCGACGGGCCCGGTGATCCCGGTGATCCCGGCGGCCCCGGCGCGGCGCCGCGCGCCTGCCCGGCCGCCGCGACGCCGCCGGCGGCGTCCACCCCGGCCGCCGACCGGCCGGCCGGGGCGCGGCCGCGAACGGGCGGCTGCGGGCCGCGGGCCAGGTCGCCCTGCTCGGGCACCACGCAGACGAGCAGGCCGTCGCGGGTCGCGACCAGCGGATCGGTGAGGCTGTGCTCGCGCAGGATGGTCTCGGCCGCGCGGGTCAGCGCCCGCCCGTCGAGGAAGCGCCGGTTGCCGGCGACGACCAGAACGGTGTGCGGTGCCTCCAGCCGCAGGCCGAATGCCCCGGCCCGCTCCAGCAACTGGCTCACCGCCGACGTGCCGGTGAGCAGGTCGTCGACGAGTTCGCGGCGCAGCGCCTCCTCGGAGCGCGCCCGGGCGGTGCGGGCCGCCTCGTAGCCCTCGCACACGGCGGCGACGGCGTCGTCGCTGGCCCGCAGCACCGCGGAGGCGGCGGCGCGGGTGCGCGAGACCGCCCCGACCGATTCCCCGGCCGAGCGCAGCGCGTCGGCGAGCTGCCGCGGCGCCACCGGCTCGCTCGACGCCCTGGTCAGCTCGCGGGCGGCGCGGTCGGCGGCCCGCACCGCCGGCAGCGACGGCCACACCCGCCAGGTCGCCGAAAGGTAGAGGTCGACCAGGGCACGCAGCGACGCCCCGGACTCCGCCGCCGCCTGGCCGAGGTCGCGAAACGCCTCCAGTTCCGCCCGGGTCAGCCGCCGGCCGCTGTCCGCCGCCGAGGCGAGGACGTCGAGATAGTCGCCGAGCAGGCCGGCATGCAGCCGGGAGTCGGCAGCCGCGAGCACGGCGGCGCGGGGTAGCCGGGTCAGGCTCGTCTCGGGCAGACCGGCCGGCGCGTCGTCGTCGACCGCGGCCGTCCCGGCCGGTTCGTCCGCCTCGTCCACTTCCTCGCCTCCCGCTCCTGATTGCCGAGCCTCGGCAGCAAAATCATAGGCGAAGTCGCGGAGTCCGTGCGGTGTCTGCCGGGACGTTGAAGGGCACGCTAGACGTTGAGCATGTGTAGCACCCGGTCGGCGACCCCGGCCGGGGAACGGGGAAACGGAGAGGAGTCTGAGCGGACATGACCACCCACGACGCCACCAGGCGGGGAGGGTTTCCGCCGATCACGGTGCGTCCGGGGCTCGCCGTCTCGGTGGCGGTCGTCACCGTCCTGCTCGCCGCGATCACGCTGCCGGCCACCGTGCCGGACCGGCCCGGTTTCGCCTACC